>NZ_JBWKQH010000001.1:0-889352 GCF_059418665.1 Undibacterium sp. GW821-FHT07F11 | reverse complement strand
ACCTAAGTTAGTTGGTGCGCTTCACCAAGTGCCCACATTTATTGACTGTTAATTGTTAAAGAACTGAAATCTTTTCTGCCTCACCGGACTACTTATTCATCCAGTCTTGCGTCGCAGCGTTGTGTGCGTCAGCAGCAGAGAAACGAGATTATGAAGCACTTATTCGCTACTGTCAACACCTGCAACTCATTTCGTTTTGTTTCGTTCTTGCGAACTCACTAAACCGTTGCAATCTATTCACAGCACCAGATCTTTCCGCAGCTTTTACTTCTCCGCTCAATTTCCAGTCTTGCTTCACTTTCTTCGCCCGCTCTTCAGCGGGAGGCGAACTATAGCAAACTTCCTCACCCCTTTGCAAGACCCCGGCGTAAATTATTTAGCCGTTTGTGGAAAAGCAGAATCAGGGGTGCGCTACGCGCACCCTTGTCACTTCCTGCTGCTCCGGTGTTTGGCTTCTTGCTTCGTAATGGGCTTTACGAATCAACGTCGTCCGATGGGCTTCTATATTGATGGGCATTTCGCTCATCGACCGAAACCCAGCCATATCCCGGCCTTCTCCTTGAAGGGGAAGGAGTTTGCACGGTTTTGAGAAATGCTGGCATTGCTTCGCGAAGTGAGAGGGACTTTATCAAGCTAAACAGCTCTCTGTGTATCAACCAAACACAAATTCTGCAAAAGCAAACATTCCGAATGCCTAATTGATTATTTGCAGAGAAATCAAGTAAGGTTAGGTTTTTCTCACTTTTAATTATTCTCATGTCTGCGAATTCAGAAGGTTCTACCAAGGCGATTTTTTATGCGCTGGGTGCCAATGGCGGTATTGCCTTGGCTAAATTTGGCGCGGCCATCTTTACGGCGTCGGGGGCCATGCTGGCGGAAGCTATTCATTCCACGGCGGATTGTATTAATCAGATTTTTTTGCTGGTAGGTATCAAGGAAGCAAAGCGTGCACCAGACGCGTCCCACCCTATGGGGTATGGGCGCGTGGTTTACTTCTGGGCCATGATGGTGGCTTTGCTGTTGTTCTTTTTGGGCGGTGCGTTTTCTGTCATGGAGGGTGTAGAACGCCTGAAGCATCCTGAACCTCTGAAGAATCCTATGGTGGCGCTGGTAGTGCTGGGTATTTCTGTCGCCCTGGAAGCATTTTCACTCTACGGGGCGATGCTGGAGATACGCAAGATTTCTGGCGGCAAATCTTTCTTTCACTGGTTCAGAGAAACCCGTCAATCTGAATTGATGGTGGTGGCAGGTGAAGATATCGCTGCCCTGGCTGGCCTGGCTGTGGCTTTTGTTGCAGTGGTGCTGTCGGTGGTGACTGGTAACCCGATCTGGGATGCGATTGGTTCCATCGTCGTGGGCATACTATTGATGGCTGTTGCATTTTTTGTCATCAGGGAAGTCAAGGCCATGATTACTGGCGAGTCTGCTGCGCCGGAAGTGAATGAAGCTATACGCGCGCATATAGCCAGCCACCCGCAAGTCGATCACGTCATCAACCTGATTACCCTGCAATGGGGTGAGCAGTTAATGATCGCGGTACAGGCAAAAATGCGTCCACAAGGTTCTGACCAGGCGCTGATTGCTGCCATCAATGAAGTGGAAGACGGCATACAAAGCAATTGGCCACAGGCGAAGTGGTGTTTCTTTGAGCCGGACCTGGATAGTACTGACGACTAGAAAATCTGAGCTGATGAATCTGGTATGGCCGGTTTTTTTAAACCCGCACATTATCGACTTCATCAGCAGACTTGAGCAGGGTGTGGATGGCACGCTCAAACAGAGGTTCATCTTCCACAAAACGCAATTTGCCTGAGTCCAGCAATTCACAAAGCACACGTATGCTGAGTACGGAAGGAAATTCATCCCCTTTCATGCTCAGCACGACATAGATCAGATTCGGATCTACCCAGCGCAGGCAAGCCTTGGCATTGAGCTTCTCGGTTTTTAAATCAATCAGCGCACCGCAGACTATGCGTTCAAGGTAGGCTGGATTGAGCTCAGGTTCAGCGGGGGTATTAACAGTGATGACACCTTCTGCAGGTGGGACTTGCTTCTGAACTTCCTTATCCAGCATCCTGATACGCAAACCCAGTTCACCAAACACGCCTAGTTGATACAGTTCCCGGGCAAATTCATAATGATGAACCTCGGAATGTTCTATCGTATCCGGCTGATTAGTGAATTGTTCAAAACGCTCATGCATGGCCGGCAGGCTCAGGCCCTGCGGCTTTTTGCTGTCGGCTGGCGGGCGCAATGCTTTGGAATGGGCATCTGCCAGCCAGTTCAACAATTTCTGTTGCCTGGGTTTTTCCAGGTCCATCAAGTCCATGCCATGCCGCAAGGTTCCCACCATATTTGGCAGCATGGATGACAGCAAGTTCCTGTCGTCATTATCCAGCTTGGGAAAGACACTCCATAACAAGTCGGGGACCAGCAGGCGATAACGTCTGGCCAACAAGGCATCTGTCCTTTCAGCCACTTCTATTGCCCTGACCCATTCTGTCCTCAGGAAGCTGCGGAAGGACATCTCCACATTCACTTTTGGCATGGCTTTGCTGATCGCCACAGCAATACAGGCAAAGCGCATGAAGCGAATTTCTGCTTCACCCAAGGCTTTTACGGTGCGGTGTATATGCTGATTATTGGTACGCAATTCACGGGCAATGAAGGTTTCAAACCTGTTTTGTATGCGTGAAAACAGTTCTGGCACTTCACTATCGTGCCGCATCAGGGTCTTGATGATGCGGGCGATTTCTTCAGTCACATGGTTATCAACATCACCGATTTGCTGGGCACTATAGGCAATCGAGCAAATCCGGTTCAACAAAAGGCGGGCCGGGTGTTTGCTATCGCTGAGCAGATTTTTTTCTTTCAGTGCCAGTTGCAAGATGAGGAATTGCAAGCGCCCCAGACTGATGCGTATATTAAACGGCACCAGTTCATCACACAGCATGACTTCAAACAGCATAGAAACCAGGTCTATGCTCATCTGTTCTTCGGTATCCTTGGCCAGGCTATATAAGGCGTCTTTTTGCTCGCGTATCAGGTTACGGATTTCACCCTGCCCGTCCTTCATGGATGCACTGTCAGGCACCATGACCTTGTGCATTTGTCCCAGCACCTTGGACAAACCCATGCTCATTTCTGGCGGCAGCGATTGCACGTCTGCCCTTTGTTTGAGCTGGGCTTCTATATTTTGTAAATGCGAGGCAATCAGGGCGGCAGGTACCTGTATCTGATCAGAACTACCCGCACCTACGGACGCTGGCAAACCAGAGTGGGCGAATTGACCGGAGCGCGCCTGACCAGGTGTATTAGTTGATGTATTAGATCCAGCCTGAGAGTTATCCCTGACCGTGAAAGGAATACTGTCGCCTGCATGCTTATCCCTGCGGAGACTGGCAGGTGCAGCCTCACCAAAAGCCTGGCGCAAGACACCACCCAAAGCACTGTTACCACTCAGCCAGGCAGGACCCGCATTGGCAGGTGAAGTGCCTGGAGACGGCATTCCGGCATAGGGATTGGATGCTGCTGCCAGCATGCTGCTGGCATTTTGTGCAAGTACCGGAGTGGCCGCAGGCAGAGACAAGGGCTTGCCACGTACCGTTTGAAATAATTGTTCGAGGCGCACACCAGGACTGGCCATGGCAGTCTGTTGTGCCGCCGGGAAAGCGCCCTGGTTTTGTACCTGGACTTGGCCCTGGCCTGGACCTTGTGCGCCCGGAAAAACACCTGCCTGCATGGTGGAATAAGCACCTCCACTTGCGCCACCAGTGCCACCGGAGCCACCTGCCCCACCGAATCCGCCCTGTTGTCCAGCAGCTGGGTTGCGGGTCTGTTGTGATTCTGGCGCCTTGCTGATCTTGAGTGCCAGATTCGCACTGATGCCCTGTCGTTCCAGAGCTGCATTGGCCGCTTCATAGATGGCAGACATGGTGCCAGCCATGGTTTCACCCAGTTGTTCTATCAGTATGGCTTCTGTATCTGGCAGCAATTTCTGCTCTTCCACCGCAAGAAAAACACAACGCGCCAGCAAATAAGGCCGGAAGGGATTTTCCCTTTCGCGTATATCATCTTGCCCAAATAAGACCGCGATACGGATATTCAAATCCAGCAAGGCTTGCCCGGCTTTATCGCGGAAATTCTGCGTCATTTCATTAAAACGCAGTGTAGTCTCAAAGGTAGAAGAGTCCAGCAGAGCCAGTTCAGTTACCTGGCCTAAAGCAGAGGCTGGCCTGAAGGTGCTGTAGGCGGTGGTAATACTGCGGTCCAGTAATTGCTCAAGGTGGACAGGCATGGCGCGGGAAATGGCATCCCATTTTTCTGGCAGGATGGCGCGCGCACTGACAATGCGGCTTTTATCAGCCGAGGAAGTGCCGTTGTAATTCGCCTTGGTCAGCAATGCTTCCAAAGCTTCGGGCAGAATGCCGGGTACTGCATGATTAAATGCATGAGTAAATTCAGCGCGAGCACTGGATAAAGACTCGTTTGCGACCATGTGCACCCTATATCTAGAAAATCACCTTTTAACAATACGCGAAAATGACTGACTCTGCCAGGAAAGTGCCAGATTTGACACTTTCCACCTAGAGTTTATCCCGATTCACACAGGATAAATGATCAGGCCGCCTTCTTTTTCCTGACTACGGTTTTTTTTGCGGGTGCTGCTTTAGCTGCAGTTGTGGCCTTGGCCCTGGTCACTTTGGTGGCCGCAACTGCAACCGAACCTTCCGCATCAGGCTCTGCCTTGGCCTTGGATTTGCCAGCAGCAGGGGCTTTGGCCTTGCGCTCTTCAAATTCAAAACTGACCTTGCCATCCTTGCCGCGCACCAGAAAAGCCTTGAATGGGCGGCGGGTACGTTGCGAGATAAAGCCAGGCAACAAGTCTGTCTTGCCGTCATTCAACAATTTGCCCATCTGCTCAGGCAGAATTTCTTGCTGCAGGATGATGCGGCCACTGCGGAAATCGCAAGTCTTGGGTTTTGCCATGAATTTTTCACAGACATAGGCCAGACCCATTTCATACACGCCATTACCGCATTTTGGACAAGGTCCGAGCGAAGTTTGTTCGGAAAAATCGACAGGTTCCCCATCTTCACCTTCGTCCTGGTTCTGGCCAAAATCAAATTCCAGCTTCAGGTTATTGTGCTCAGTGTCCGGCACGATCTTCAAAATGGCTGCAAATGGGCGTCCCATTTTGGAACGGAAGCCTTGCAGCGGGCCGATTTCACGTTTGGCCAGTAACTCTTCCACTTCAGCAACTTCAAACTGACGGCTACCAGGTGTCTTGCTCATGGAGAATTCACACTTGGTACAGGCAAAGCGACGATAATTCTCTTTGACCACACCACCGCAATGCGGGCAGGGGGTATGCAAGGTTGCATAGTCACCCGGGATAGTGTCGTTATCGTATTCCTTGGCGCGCTTGACGATGATCTGGGTCATCTGGGCAATCTCGCGCATGAATTCTTCACGGCTGATCTTGCCTTTTTCCATTTGCGAAAGCTTGTACTCCCACTCACCGGTCAGTTCTGGTGAGGTCAGTTCATCTACGCCCAAACCGCGCAACAGGGTCATCAACTGGAAGGCTTTGGCGGTAGGCATCATTTCACGGCCTTCGCGCAACAGGTATTTCTCGTTCAGCAAACCCTCGATGATAGCAGCACGGGTAGCTGGTGTACCCAGCCCTTTGCCTGCCATGGCTTCACGCAGGTCACCGTCATCGACCAGTTTGCCGGCGCCTTCCATGGCGGACAACAAGGTTGCCTCGCTGTAACGGGCAGGTGGTTTGGTGACCAGTGCATTCGCAGTAATCTGCTCGGTCTGGACCTTCTCACCTTTGGCAACTGGCACCAGGGTGCCTTTGCTCTCGCCATCTTTTTCTTCCAGACCATCTTTGCCGTATATCGCCAGCCAGCCAGCGCTGGTCATGACCTTGCCTTCAGTCTTGAACTGATGGCCGGATACTTCGGTAATGCGAGTTGTCACCTGAAACTCAGCCGCCGGGAAAAACACGGCCAGGAAACGGCGCGTCACCAGGTCATACAGTTTTTGTTCAGGTTCAGACAAATTCTTTGGTGCCAGACCAGTAGGAATGATCGCAAAGTGATCACTGATCTTGGTGTTGTCGAAAATACGCTTGTTCGGCTTGACCCAGTTGTTTTTCAGGATTTGTGAAGCGAACTGATGGTAATTATTCGTATCAGAGATCGTGCCCAGAGTGTCTTTCACCGTAGGCAGGTAATCTTCCGGCAAATGACGGGAATCGGTACGTGGGTAAGTCAATACCTTGTGTTTTTCATACAAGGCCTGAGCCAGACCCAGGGTATTCTTGGCTGAAAAACCGAAACGGGCATTGGCCTCGCGTTGCAAACTGGTCAGGTCAAACAAGGCAGGCGCTATTTGCGTCGCCGGTTTGGATTCTTCAGTGACGCTGCCCTGGCGGTTACGGCAGGCGGCCACGATGGATTCGGCAGCTGCCTTGCTCCACAGGCGCTCAGCCTTTTTCTCAGGATCGTGTTCGTCTTTCTTGAACTGGTGGTCTTGCCAGCGGCCTTCATAAATACCGGCGGCGCAAACAAACTCTGCCTTCACTTCCCAATAATCGCGGGAGACGAATTTTTTGATCTTTTCTTCACGTTCAACCACGATGGACAAGGTTGGCGTCTGCACGCGGCCCACAGTAGTCAGGTAAAAACCACCTTCCTTGGAATTGAAGGCAGTCATCGCACGGGTGCCATTGATACCGATCAGCCAGTCTGCCTCGGAGCGGCAACGGGCTGCATCAGCCAGAGGCATCATTTCTGCATCGCTGCGCAATTTCTGGAAGCCATCGCGTATCGCACCTGTCGTCATGGATTGCAGCCACAGACGGCTGACTGGCTGCTTAGCCTTGGCATGCTGGGCAATCAGACGAAAAATCAACTCACCTTCGCGGCCCGCGTCACATGCGTTGATGAGGCCGGTGACATCCTTGCGCTTGATCAGCTTATTCAATACCTTCAGACGCGATTCAGTCTTGGCAATCGGGTTCAGGGCAAAATGCGGCGGTATCATTGGCAAATGGGTGAAACTCCATTTACCACGTTTGACGTCGTATTCTTCCGGAACCGTAATTTCCAGCAAATGGCCTACTGCGGAAGAAAGTACATAGTTGTCTGATTCAAAATAATCATCATGCTTGGTGAAGCCACCCAGCGCTTTCGCTATGTCATTAGCGACTGAGGGTTTTTCGGCAATGATGAGCGTTTTTGTCATTTCGGGATTCTCGAATAGGGTAAAGCGTGGTTGCCAATGTCTAATAGGCAACATTTCGCAAAATAAGCGTAAGACTAACCTAAATTTGCGGGGAATGATAAACGTGATAGACGAAAAACCGCAATCTATGCGCGATTTTTGTCATAAAAATTCCATTTAGGAAATGATTAATGCAAAAGCCTGCCCGTGTTGTCGTCATCTGACAACAATAATTCATCGAACATCAGCATGTCAGGCTCGGCGCCCTGGCTCCACAGCATCATTAAAACAATAATGCGCAGTTTATCCAGCGGCAGAGGTGATTCATTGACAACTAATGCCCTCTCAATCACGATTTCGCGTTGATTGGCATTAAGTAATCCGGCAGATTCAAGAAATTGTATGAAACCCAGGGCTGGCGTGCCCAAAGCGACAATTTCCTGCTCAGCATAAATCCTGAAACCCTTGGAAACAGGTGCTGCCGTAGCTGGTTCAGCTGTATTCACAGCCAGACCCGTCAGCCAGTCCAGCGCCTCGGAAATTTCATCCTCAGGGAAACCAACCGCCGACAATTTTTTAGTCAAAGCCGCCGTGTCAGGACACGCATCCGGACGATAATAGGTTTCGTAGAGGTAAACAAGAATATCAAACATGCTGCTACTGTAGCCTTTGCAGCGATTTCAAACAAGCCCCTGCCAATTTGTCATCAAATATCAATCAGGCAAGTCGGCGGTAATAACCACCCGGCAAAGCTTCCAACTGTCCGCTTAATTCCAGCGTTAACAACTCTGTCGTCAGACTGGAAATGTCTATACCTGTGCGGCTGGCCAGCATATCCATATGGACAGGATCAAAACTGATTTCTTTTAAAAGGCCAGCCTCAGATGTATCCATATGCACAGCGCCGGGCTTTGCCAATGTATGCGGTGCAGGTAATGGCACCGACTGCAATTGCAATTCTTCCAATATATCCTGCGCGGATTCCACCAACTTGGCACCTTGACGGATTAACTGATGGCAACCCCTGGACAAAGGTGAGTGGATAGACCCCGGGATGGCAAATACTTCCCGCCCTTGTTCCGCTGCCATACGGGCAGTGATCAGTGAACCGGATTGCGCAGCAGCCTCAACCACCAATACCCCCTTGGCCAAGCCTGAGATGATACGGTTGCGACGAGGAAAATTAGGCGCCAATGCCGGCGTGCTAAGTGAGTATTCACTGACGATGCAGCCGCCTTCTGCAATCAGGTGTGCCAGATTACGGTTGCGTGCAGGGTAAACAATATCGGCACCTGTACCTATGACGGCAATAGTCGAGCCCGGGCCGCGCAAAGCCCCCTGATGAGCGGCGGCATCAATGCCAGCAGCCAGACCGGAGCTGATACACAGGCCAGCATTACTTAAAGATTCGGAAAATTGCTCAGCATTGCGTATGCCTTGCACGGTGGCATTACGGCTACCAACAACGGCGACCGTGGCAGCCTCCAGCAAGGCAGCACGGCCTTTGACGTACAACATCAGTGGGGGATCGGGGATTTCCAGCAAGGCACGTGGATACCCTGCGTCCGCCAGTGTCAATATCAGATTACCTGGCTGTTCTTGCCAGATCAGGGTCTTGTCCAGTTGCTGCTGAAAGTCAGGTGGACTGGCCAGCAAGGCCTTGGCCAGTCTTGGTGTGACTACTTCACTGAGGGCGGCATGACTCGCAGCAAAGATCTGCTCAGGCAGACCAAATACAGCGAGCAAACGGCGTGCGGACTCATTGCCAACTCCTGGCGTTTGTTCCAGCCTTAACCAGGCACTTAAATCCTGGTGTACATCCAAACCAAGCGCCATCAGCAAGCGGAATTATCTTGGCGATTTAGCTGCGTCACCCACTTTGACGATATCTTTCACCTGCATGATAAGGCCGTAGGAGACATTATTGAATACACGGAAGATAAACAAATCACCAATAGGTTCATCTGGCAGTTTGACTGATTTATTGGCATCGGTTTTATCCTGTATCACTCTGCCATAGTTATACAAAGTGAGGACTGTACCTATATTCAAGCCATCATTCTTGCCGCGATTGATAGAAACGATCTGGTTCTGACCTGCCGAACCGACACCGCCATAGACGGATACGATACGGGCATCAACGTCTTCTTTAGGTGGATGCGGCACATAATTCAAAATCGGGGAAGGAGGAATAGGCATCAGACGATCACCCACTGCCATCTCTTGTTTTGACCTGACGACAGAGAAAGTATGCACGTCACTCTCGTCATTGCCTTCGCGTTCAAGCTTGACCGTACCGAGGTACACGGCCTCGTAGGCGATGATGGCCTTGGTGACGGGGTCGCGCAAAGGCACGCCCGGACGGAAAACCTGGAACGAGGTGCTGCCATCCAGTTCACCCCGGACATAAGCCTGTTCATTCAGACCCAGGTTGACACGACCTTCCTTGGTGGCAATAATGCGCGGCGCGACAGCCAGGTCATCGTCTTCCAATATCAAAGGCTGGGACAGGAACGGCTCTATCACAGACGCCGCGATAGCCGGGATGGCATTTTCACCCAAGCCCTGAACACGCGATTTTGGATTCCACTTAACGGTCGGCACGCCGCCTGGATTACCAAGACGCAAGCGGCCATTGACACGGTCAAAATAGACGATCTGGCCAGGATATATCCAGTGCGGGTTCTTGATATCTTCCTGGTTCATGCCCCAGACCACAGGCCAGCACCAGGGGTTTTTCAGGAACATGCTGGATATGCCCCACAGCGTATCCCCTTTGACGACGACATGCTTGTCTGGTGCCTCTGGCAAGAATTCGCACTTGGTTTTGCTGGCAACGGCTTGCGCCTGTGCCGTGGTTGCCTGTCCACCAGCCGCAAGCGCCCCGGTAGAAATCAGGGGAAGACTGACAGCGAAGATGGAAGCGATTGTGCTAAACTTTTTCATGAATAATATCCGATGCAAAATACTGCAATACCGCAAGTGAAGGCGCGCAGGCAGGCGCAATCTTGCAAAACTTGCCAAATTGAATCAAATTCTGCCCATAAATCCTTGAACTAGCAAGAAAAACTGCGCAATAAGCATCAAAGCTTGTTGTGAAAAGTCTTATGACGATACTAAATATACTGCGCTACCCCGACGCGCGCCTCCATAAAGTGGCAAAACCGGTAACACAATTTGATGAACGCCTGAAAACTCTGGTCGCCGATATGGCCGCAACCATGTACGACGCTCCTGGCGTTGGCCTGGCTGCTTCGCAGGTCGATGTGCACGAGCAACTGGTGGTCATTGACGTTTCAGAAACCAATGACCAGCTACAGGTATTCATTAATCCAGAGATACTCTGGGCCAGTGAAGAACGCAAGGTTTATGACGAAGGCTGCCTGTCTGTACCCGGCATTTATGATGGTGTGGAACGCCCGGCCGAAGTCAAGGTACGCGCCCTGGATGCTGATGGCAAGCCATTTGAAATCCACGCAACTGACTTACTGGCAGTCTGCATACAACATGAAATGGATCATCTGAAAGGCAAGGTATTTGTCGAATACCTGTCGCCAATGAAACGCAACCGTATCAAAACCAAGATGCTGAAAGAAGAACGCGAAGAGCAACGCAGACGGGCTGAACGTTAATGCGTGTTATTTTTGCCGGAACCCCTGAATTCGCCGCTACCGCCCTGCAGGCCATCCATGCGGCGGGTTTTGAAGTGCCTCTGGTACTGACTCAGCCAGACCGCCCGGCAGGGCGTGGCATGCAATTGCATGCCTCTGCCGTCAAGCAATTTGCCCTGCAGCATGGCATAGCTGTGGCGCAGCCACAGTCTCTGCGACTGGATGGCAAATATCCTGACATTGCCAAAGAAGCGCATGATCTGCTCAATAGCACGCCCCATGATGTCATGGTGGTGGCTGCCTATGGCCTGATCCTGCCACTCTCGGTATTAACCATCCCACGTCTGGGTTGCCTGAATATCCATGGTTCGCTCTTGCCTCGCTGGCGTGGTGCCGCCCCTATTCACAGAGCGATAGAAGCAGGCGACACCGAGACTGGCATCACCATCATGCAAATGGAAGAAGGTCTGGATACCGGCCCCATGTTGCTCAGGCAAAGTATTGCCATTACAGATACAGATACTACCGGCATCCTGCATGACAAACTTGCGGCAATGGGTGGTGAAATGATTGTTGCTGCTTTGCAACAGTTGCAAGCTGGCACGCTCCCGGCAACCATACAGCCCGAGGCTGGTGTCAACTATGCGTCCAAGATCAGTAAAGAAGAAGCTGGCCTGGACTTCAACTTGCCTGCAGAGGTACTTGCAAGAAAAATACGTGCCTTCAATCCCTTTCCCGGTACCCATGCTCAGTATGCTGAAACCACCATCAAAGTGTGGGGTGCAAAGCTGCTTGAAACAACTGGTAACCATAAACCTGGGCAAATACTATCGGCGAATGCAGAGCAAGGTGTTATCGTTGCCTGTGGTCAAGGCTCGCTCGGCTTGACTGAATTGCAAAAACCCGGTGGCAAACGACTTTCAGTGACAGATTTCCTACAAGGATTTGCTTTAATTGAGGGACATTTTTTCAGTTAGCTGAAAAAAATGAAGCAAAAAAGCTACAACTTTCCTTAATAAACAGTGGTCTGTGCATGATATCTGCGGGAATAGTTCAATTAATGCCTTGCTGCAAGCAAAATCTTTGTTGCCTGCGGCTACTTGTTGTATTCTCTTACACTGAATTATTGCCATTTTCGTTTTCGATAACAAAAACTCTGACTAAGACCTAAAAAAAGGTGAGCTCATGAAGAAATTTCTTCCCATTGCCCTGGCAGCCGCGCTGTTGGCAGGTTGTGCAACTCCATACAGTGAAACGCCCTTAGCAGGCAATTTTCCGACGACGACGCAAAATAAATTGCAAGCGGCGTCGCACTGGCTCGTCATCGCGAAAGATGTAGCAGAGCAAATCAAACTCGGAACCGACAAGATAGGCGCACCGGTTTATGTCATGCCGCCAGAGAAAGATAGCCAATTTACTCAGGCTTTCTACACTCAGATCATTACTTCCCTCGTCAATCAGGGTGTAGTTGTCAGGAAAATCAATGACGGTACTGCGCAAGTTGTCAATATCGAAACTCAGTTGGTACGTTTTTCACCTGACCGCCACCAAAACAAACGTTTTGTGAGCGTGACTGCGATTGGCGCAGGTATTGCTGCCGTGCATGGCCTGGGTATACCGGTCAAAACAGATGCAGTCCTTGGCGGACTGGCACTGGCAGGCGCTTATGACTGGACCAACTGGGTCAATCAGGAATATGCCAGGGGCGCTACACCCAAGCATGAGCTGATCGTGACAACATCACTGGTGAAAAACTCGCAATATATCGCTCGCCGTACCGATGCTTACTATGTCGCTGATATGGATTGGACACTTTACAATAGAGACACTGATTTCAACTTCCGTGTCGTTGGAGGCCAATAATGATGAAAAGTGCAGCTCTCGTCATCGCTTCAGCTATTGCACTCAGTGCTTGTGCCAATCTGGGTCTGGGTAATACTCCGCCACCAGCTGCCGCATCCCCTGTTCCGACATGGAAAGATGCTGAATCCAATGAATTCATCCCGGCTAATCAGCGTGCAGCAGATGCACTGATCAACAATGCTGGTTTGAAGCTTGATCCTTCGCGTCCATTGATTATCGCTACTCTTGCCAATATCAACTTCCTCGAAGAGTCTTCTACATTTGGCCGCATCATTGCTGAACAGATTTCGGGTCAGTTCACCCGTCGTGACTACAAAATGGTGGAAATGAAATTCCGCGACAAGGTATTCATGAAGCAAAATGTTGGCGAATTGCTGCTAACCCGTGAAATCAAGGATGTGGCTCAAAATCATAGTGCCCAGGCAGTCATCGTCGGCACTTATGCCGAAGGCGACAAACTGGTTTTTGTGAATTTGAAACTGGTCAAACCTAGTGACAATACCGTGATCAGCTCGGTTGATTATGCTATCCCTATGGATAAAAATATCAAGACTCTGTTGGGTCGCCGATAATCCGGATTTGCTGGCCGAAACCAGCCTCAGCATTAAAAGCTAAAAAGCGACAGCATATGCTGTCGCTTTTTTTATGCATTACTCTTAAGGCAGTGTCATTCATCACCCATAGCAAACAAATCATCACGGGCAGCCCGGCTGATGGCAAGCACTGCCGGATGGGTCAATTTACGCTGTACCGAAATGGCATAAAACTGCTCCCTGATTTCATCGGTCTGCCCGAGTAACTGCACGTCATACTGGCGCATGACCAGGTCAGCAACGACCGTCGGCGCTGCAAAAAAACCAGCACCGGCCTGGCCGAAGGCACTCATGAGCGCACTGTCATCAAATTCACCGGCAATACGTGGATGCAAACCCTGATGATCAAACCATTGCAATAAACGGGCTCGCAAGGCCGCATCTTCTCCCGGCAATAAAAAAGGTGCAGCTTCCAGGTTTTGCGGAAATGTTTGTGGATATTGTTCCAACAAACCCCTGGTCGCAAAAAAACTGATGCCACACTCTCCCAGTTGATGACTATATCCACGGACATTGGCACTGACTGGCATAGGGCTATCCGACATGACGACGTCGAGCTTATGGGTCGCCAGGTCAGCCAGCAAGACTTCCAGCTTGCCTTCGCGGCAATTGATGCGCAAGGTTTGCGGCAACTTCAGGGCCGGTTCCAGCAAACGATACGCCAGGGTTTTGGGCAAGGCATCAGATACACCCACTCTTAACTGTACGGTACGTGCCGTGGGTCTATGATGCAAGACCTCTTCCAATTCTTGTCCGAGAGCAAAAATATCATCGGCATAGCTTAAAACCAGGTGCCCTGCCTCAGTCAATTCCAGGTTACGCCCATTTTTACGAAACAGGGCTTCACCCTGGATTTCTTCAAACAGGCTCAGTTGTCCGCTAATGGTTTGCGGCGTCAGATGTAATTGCTCACTGGCACGGGCAATACTTCCAGCCTTGGCCACCATCCAGAAGTAATGCAAATGCTTGTAATTAAGGCTGGGCATATGATTTTGGTCTATTTGGCAATACATCGGTTTATACGACTATTTATTCAATTATATTCGACTTTTCTTGTTTATCCACCAGGTCTACACTAGCTCTACCTTCTGTTGAGAAGGTGAAGCCATTTTGCGTATATGCGTGGCTCCAACATTTCAGGAGAAAAGCATGAAAATCTTGAGTCGTTCTGCCAGTGATGCACAAACCGTCGCCTATAGAGACAGTAATGTCAGCGCCGGCCATAAAGTCTTGCGCAATACTTATATGTTGTTGTCCATGACATTGCTGTTTTCAGCAGTGACCGCGGCAGCAACTGTTGCCTTCAATATTCCGGGTCCCGGCATCTTGCTGACTTTAGTGGGGTACTTTGGCTTGCTATTTGCGACCACTAAATTGCAAAACAGTGGTTGGGGTATTGCATCTGTGTTCGCCCTGACCGGCTTCATGGGTTATACCCTTGGCCCTATGCTGACACGTTATCTGGGTATGCCAGGCGGTACCGGCATCGTGATGACAGCCATGGCCATGACAGGTTTGATCTTCATGGGCTTGTCTGCTTATGTACTGATCAGCAAACGTGATTTCAGTTTCATGGCGGGCTTTTTGATGGTGGGTATGCTGGTCGCTTTTGTTGCCAGTCTGGGTGCGATTTTCTTCCAGATCCCTGCCCTGTCGTTGACGATTTCTGCCGTCATGGTCTTGTTGATGTCGGGCATGATCCTGTTCGAAACCAGCAACATCATTCACGGTGGCGAGACCAATTACATCATGGCGACTGTCAGCCTGTACGTCACCATCTTTAACCTGTTCACCAGCCTCTTGCACTTGCTGGGCTTTATTGAGAAAGAATAAGAAATGATCCATTCCGTCGCTCAGCCCTGGATGTGGGCAGTATTTATCGCTTTTGTTTTACTCATGTTGGCAATCGACGTGCTGGCCCTTGGTGGTTCGCGCGCTCATAAAGTCAGCGTCAGGGAAGCGGCGGCATGGTCTATCGTCTGGGTCAGCCTGGCCTTGTTATTCGATTTTGGTCTGTGGATTTATTTGTCTGACACCGTTGGTCGTGAAGTGGCTACGGCCAAGGCCATGGAATTTCTGACCGGCTACGTCATAGAAAAATCCCTGTCGGTTGATAATGTATTTGTCTTCCTGCTGATCTTTGGTCACTTTGCAGTGCCGCCCCAATACCAGCGCAAGGTTTTGCTGTACGGCGTACTGGGTGCCATCGTCATGCGAATTATCATGATATTGGCTGGTAGCTGGGTGGTAGCGCAGTTCTCATGGGTGCTGTATCTGTTTGGTATTTTCTTGCTGATCACAGGTATGCGCATGCTGGTGGCAGCTGAACAGGAACCTGATCTGGAAGCAAATCCAGTCTTGCGTCTGGCGAAAAAACTGCTGCCTTTCACCAAAGAGTTTCATGCGGAAAAATTCAGCATCAAGGAAAACGGCAAGCGCTTTTTCACCCCCTTGTTCCTGGTGTTGATCCTGATAGAAATATCCGACGTGATTTTTGCTGTTGATTCGATACCGGCGATTTTTGCTGTGACGACTGACCCGTTCATCGTGTTCACATCAAATATCTTTGCCATCATGGGCTTGCGTGCACTGTATTTCTTGCTGGCAGATATGGCAGACCGCTTCCATCTGCTGAAATTTGGCCTGGCGTTTGTGTTGATGTTTGTCGGTATCAAGATGCTTATCGTGAAATGGATGCATGTACCAACCAGCATCTCACTGATCGTTATCGGCACCTTGCTCGGCAGCTCAATAATTGCCAGCCTCGTGGTCAGCCGCAAAAAAACTGGCTAAGCACAAGCCAAGCAGCAACTTTATTTCCCTTTTTACGATTCCCCTTGGCACATCACAGCAAGACCGTGATGTGCCTTTTTTCAATCAGGTAGATATTACTTCCAAACTAAGTGCTTGATGTGCTTGCCCAATCAATGCCACCGGTGTCGCTAAGGTCACCACATCTGAAGACGCCACATGACCAGCAGCAAGCTGCACTGGACCACTAAACATCAGCACATCATGCTGCAATGACGCAGAAGTGAAATTGGTCAGTAAAGTAGGATTGACTATACTTTCTACCGCCTTGTCGTTGAGGTCTATCATTGTCACCGAAACCACACCACCATTTTTTATCATGCTTTGCAATTGCGCGTTCGTGGATGCCCCTAAATTGAAATCAACTGTGGTATCCGAGCTAAATATACTGTCATCGTAAGCAACCTCTCTGCCGTTAATTTTCAGGATAGCTCTCTTAAGCAGGTATTCCAATGGATTGATGGTCGCTCTTACCAGCAGATTCGTATTGCTGCTATTAATCGTATTGGCAACAATATTTCCTCCGACGGGGATAATAGAAATATTGCTTGCAGGCGTACCGCTAACATATTTAAATGTGTGGTTAACCTGATAGCTATTGAATCCATAGACCAGATTATTTCCAGCAGCATCAGTAATCACCAGACTAATGTCGCCACCATAATTGGGCGCCGTAAAATAGCTATCATTTAGTTGCGCACCTAAAACTGTATCAAAAGAAAAATTCAATGTGGTGTCTGTTGCATTGATCGTATTGTCAGTTGCCACAGTCAGCCCTTTCAATTGTAAGGCCGCCCTACCACCGGTATTTTCACCTGCTTTGATATTAAATTGAAAACTGTCGAAAACGATTTTTATCTGCTTGTATGCGTCTGACAAAGTCTTGGGATCATAGATCCATCTTTGCACATAAAAGGCAGAAGGAGGCAAGGATGGCGGCGTCGTATCCAATAACAGTCCAAGTTGACCACCGACACTACCTGTATTTCCAAAAATGTCCGAGACTTTAACGCCGACAAATTTATAGCCGTCGTCACCCCAGTTGCTACCGCCAGGGATAGTGATTACCGCTTTATGCGCGTTTGCCTCATCAACGGTGAGCAGATGCGTTACAGACGTAGTGAATGAATTATCGCCATTCATCAATTCCACTTTGTAGCCCGCATAGGTCTGAACCCCTGTCAAATCGACGACAACGTCAATGCCTGCGAGTTTTTCTATTTTATTGATTCCATTGGTCGCATCAGCGATTTTGACCTGCTTGCTTGCCGTCAGCGTCGGTAAGCTACCTGTCGCCGTCACGCCAGAGAGTATGCTGCGCATGACCTCGAATGTGCTGGCAGAGCTATAGCTCGCTGCTTTTGTAGCGGTGTCAAGACTGGCAGTAAAGTTTGCGGCAAAGGTCAGCTTGTTATCTATCGTTGCACCATCCACACTTTGTGGCGTCGCCCCATTCACTATCGCGAGAGCGGCTGTTCCCAAATTAACCATGCCTCCGTCAATCTGGCCAGCCCAGTATTTCAAACCATCTGCATCCGGAGATCGGCCAAACAGGTTTTTATACAAAGCAATGACGACATCAGAAGTGTTTTTCCCGCCATACATGGTCTTGTATTCCACTTGCTCACTGAAGGACTGGGCCAGACTGACGAGAGAAATTTTCTTGGCATCCAGTTGACCTTCCCAATACTGCAAACCAGCAACGTCCGCTGGACGATTGAAATAGGCGATATAGAGTTTTTGTATGGTGCTGGCGTTTATGCCCATGGAATGCCTTATTTATAAAAGTAAAAAATATGGAAGGTGAATTGAGATTCAATTCAAGAAATGCAGTTCCGACAGTTTTTCAGACAGCACAACATCCCTGCCGGAGTAAACGCGGCATGGGAAGATGGCATCACGGGTATCAGCCAGGCAGATTGAACATCAGCCGGGGAATGGAAATTGACTTTGCAGCATGGCGCAAAGTCGTCTCATCGACATCCCTAAATTTTGTCACTTACATATTGTAACAATTTTCAAGGAGTTTGTAAGTAAGCACTTAGTGATCAGGCGTGTATAGCCCAAGACTGCGGGCAGCCAATACTGCCTGGGTGCGGTTGACGACATTGAGTACCCGGAATATCGAGGTCACATGCATTTTCACGGTGATTTCTGCCAGGTCCAGGCGCAGGCCTATCTCTTTATTGGACAGGCCCTGGCAAAGCAGAATCAGGGTTTCTTGCTGTCTGGGCGTCAAAGCCAGCAAGGGTTCTTCCTTGTTGGCTTGTTTGCCACGCAAAGTGATCCAATTAGTTTCAAGTACTTCGTTGGCCAGTATTTTGCGCACCACTTCTATCATCAGGTCGGTGGATACGGCTTTGGATATAAAGGCTTTTGCACCTGCACGCAATGTTGCATCGACCTCACGCCTGTCGTCAGAAGCAGAGACCACGACGATCGCGGCATCTGCATAATGTTTGCGCAGCGAACAGATGGCTTCTACGCCGTTCATGCCTGGCAAGCGCAGATCCAGCAAAATCAGGCGCAGACCGTCAAGCCCGGCCGATTGCGCCAGAGCTTCTTCTGTTGAAGTTACCGCCGCTACATGAGCTGCTCCCAACAAATGCCGCATGAATAGCAGCAAGGCATCGCGGTAGATCGGATGATCTTCAATAATCAATGCAGAAATTGTCATCTGATTTATTGGCAGGAAGGCAAAAAATGATAGTCGTACACAGACATTACCTTAATTTATTAGTGCAAACAGAATATTGATGCTGTCACTGCAATTCGGCAAGTAAAAACTGTTAATTCGAGTCTGCCTGAGTACGCACCAATGCATCAAGCTTAGGGCAGATTCGGCATTTTTTATCATTCCGATTACCCATCACTAGCATTTTGTCATGATTAAAAACCGACAGGGTGCAGGCCTGCCATACCCAAGCCCTTGATTTGACGTATAATTTACGCTTTCTTGCGCCGATTTGAGATTCAGATTGCGGGCGCGTAATAAGTGCTGCTAAAAGGACGTCGCCCGATCCGCCTGCACACACAAGCTGATCGGGTTTTGTTTTATTGCGAGTAAACATCATGACTACGACCCTGCCTGTATCTGCCCTCGAAACCCGTTTGCGCGAGATTTTGCAAAAGCGCATCCTGATACTCGATGGTGCCATGGGTACCATGATACAACGCTATAAACTGACCGAAGAAGATTATCGCGGTGAGCGTTTTAAGGACTTTACCGGCCCTGAAACCGTGCGCGAACTTTTCGTCAAGGGCAATAATGAATTGCTGTCGCTGACACAACCGCATGTCATTGCCGAGATCCATGAACAATACCTGGCCGCCGGTGCCGACCTCATAGAAACCAATACCTTTGGTGCGACGACTGTTGCACAAGATGATTACCACATGGCGCATCTGGCCTATGAGATGAACGTCGCCTCGGCCAAAATTGCGCGTGCTGCCTGCGATAAATATTCAACACCGGATAAACCACGTTATGTGGCAGGCGCGCTGGGGCCGACGCCAAAGACTGCATCGATTTCACCCGATGTGAATGACCCGGCTGCGCGTAATGTCACTTTCGACCAGTTAGTGGCTGCCTATCTGGAGCAAACCCGCGGCCTCGTTGAAGGTGGTGCCGATGTGCTGCTGGTCGAAACCATATTCGATACGCTGAACTGTAAAGCGGCATTGTTTGCAATCGATCAGTTTTTTGAAGAAACCAGCACCCGCCTGCCCATCATGATTTCTGGCACGGTGACCGATGCTTCTGGCCGTATCCTGTCTGGCCAGACGGTACCCGCGTTCTGGAATTCTGTGCGTCATGCAAAACCACTGACGGTTGGCCTGAACTGCGCTCTCGGTGCTGCCCTGATGCGCCCATATGCAGAAGAGTTGTCGAAGATTGCCGACACCTTTGTCTGCATTTACCCGAATGCCGGTTTGCCCAATCCCATGAGTGATACCGGCTTTGATGAATTGCCAGCCGATACATCAGCCCTGCTGAAAGAATTTGCTGAAGCCGGTTTCATCAATATCGCCGGTGGCTGCTGCGGCACCACGCCTGACCATATCAAGGCGATTGCCGACATCCTGCAAAGCAAGACCCCACGCGACATCCCGACTGTACCAGCAGCGATGCGTCTGTCTGGCCTGGAGCCGTTCACGATTGATGAAAGCTCATTGTTCGTCAACGTTGGTGAGCGTACCAATGTCACCGGCTCGAAAGCATTTGCCCGCCTTATCCTGAATGAGCAATACGATGAAGCGCTGGCAGTCGCACGCCAGCAGGTAGAGAACGGCGCGCAAGTCATCGACATCAATATGGATGAAGCGATGCTGGACTCACTGGCAGCGATGACACGCTTCCTGAACCTGATTGCTTCTGAACCCGATATCGCCCGCGTGCCCATCATGATCGATTCGTCGAAGTGGACGGTCATCGAGGCAGGCCTGAAATGCGTACAGGGCAAGGCCATCGTCAACTCGATTTCCATGAAAGAAGGGGAAGCAGAATTTCTGCGCCAGGCCACGCTGTGCAAGCGCTATGGTGCGGCTGTCATCGTCATGGCCTTTGATGAAAAAGGCCAGGCAGATACCTATGCGCGCAAGGTGGAAATTTGTGAACGTGCCTATCGCCTGCTGGTCGATAGTCTGGATTTTGATCCCCAAGACATTATCTTTGATCCGAATATTTTTGCGGTCGCGACAGGTATAGAAGAACACAATAATTACGCCGTTGATTTTATCGAAGCGACGGCCTGGATACACAAAAACCTGCCCGGTGCCAAGATCAGCGGCGGTGTGTCGAACGTGAGTTTCTCTTTCCGTGGCAACGACCCGGCACGTGAAGCGATCCACACAGTATTCCTGTACCACGCCATCAAGGCCGGCATGACCATGGGCATCGTCAATGCCGGCATGGTTGGCGTGTATAGCGAACTCGATGCGGAATTGCGCGAGCGTGTCGAAGACGTGGTGCTGAACCGCCGTGAAGACGCTACCGAGCGCATGATAGAAATCGCCGCCACCTTAAAAGCGGGCGGCAAAAAAGAAGAAGCCACGCTGGAATGGCGTAATGAACCGGTAGAAAAACGCCTGGCCCATGCGATGGTGCACGGCATCACCAACTGGATCGTCGAAGACACGGAAGAAGCCCGCGCTGCCATCATGGCGGATGGTGGCCGCCCTATCCAGGTCATCGAAGGCCCGCTGATGGCGGGCATGAATATCGTTGGTGATCTGTTTGGCCAGGGCAAGATGTTCTTGCCGCAGGTAGTGAAATCTGCGCGCGTCATGAAGCAGGCAGTGGCCCATCTGATTCCCTATATCGAAGAAGAAAAGAAACGCAGCGGCGACAACAAGCCCAAGGGCAAGATCGTCATCGCTACCGTCAAGGGTGATGTGCATGACATAGGCAAGAACATCGTTACCGTGGTCTTGCAATGTAATAATTTTGAAGTGGTCAACATGGGCGTGATGGTGCCCTGTTCAGAAATCCTGGCCAAGGCCAAGGCAGAAAATGCCGACATCATCGGTCTGTCTGGTCTGATCACCCCATCTCTTGAAGAGATGGCTTACGTCGCCAAAGAGATGCAGCGTGACCCGCATTTCCGCATGCTCAAGATCCCGCTGCTGATCGGTGGCGCGACTACCAGCCGTGCGCATACCGCAGTAAAGATTGCGCCCAACTATGAAGGCCCGGTGGTGTATGTCGCCGATGCTTCGCGCTCAGTGTCGGTTGCACAGTCGCTGCTGACACCGGAAAGCCGTGACCAGTACATCGCAGACCTGGGCAGTGATTACGAACGCATTCGCACCCAGCATGCGAATAAAAAAGCCACACCCATGGTCACGCTGGCGCAAGCGCGTGCCAACAAGATGAAAGTGGATTTCACTGGCAGCAATGCGCCGGTCAAACCCAAATTCATCGGTCGCCGCCTGTTCAAGAATATTGATCTGGCGACAATTGCCAATTACATAGACTGGGGCCCGTTCTTCCAGACCTGGGACCTGGCTGGCCCCTTCCCGGCGATATTGACGGATGAAGTCGTCGGCGAAGCAGCCACCAAGGTATTTGCCGAGGGCCAGGCCATGCTGAAGAAAATCATCGAAGGCCGCTGGCTGACGGCGAATGGCGTGGTATCCCTGCTGCCTGCCAATACCGTCAATGACGACGATATAGAAATCTACACCGACGACACACGCAGTCAGGTGGCCCTGACCTATTACGGCACCCGCCAGCAAACCGAGAAACCCATCATTGATGGCGTGCAAAGACCCAACCAGTGCCTGTCAGATTTCATTGCGCCGAAAGACAGTGGCATCAAGGACTATATAGGCATGTTTGCCGTGACTGCTGGCCTGGGTATAGAAAAGTATGAAAAGCGCTTTGAAGACGCCCATGATGACTACAGCAGTATCATGCTGAAGTCACTGGCCGACCGTCTGGCTGAAGCCTTTGCCGAATACCTGCATGAACGCGTACGTAAAGACCTGTGGGGCTATGTCGCCGATGAAGCGCTCTCCAATGAAGAGCTTATCAAGGAAAGCTATAAAGGCATACGCCCTGCCCCTGGCTACCCGGCCTGCCCGGAACATACGGTCAAGACCGAGATGTTCAAGCAGATGCAGTGTGAAGAAATCGAGATGTATATCACCGAATCATGGGCCATGATACCGGGCGCGGCAGTATCGGGCTTTTACTTTGCCCATCCTGAATCGAAGTATTTCAGCGTAGGTAAAATTGCCGATGACCAGGTCACTGATATGGCTGAACGACGTGGCGTGCCAAAGGATGAAGTAGAACGCTGGCTTGCGCCAAATTTATAAAAACCCGTTGCCATTTGCGCCGGCATGGAATTGCCAGCCATGTTGGTGGCCAGCCTGCTACTTGCAGGCTTTTTTTGCTCGCCACGGCGGACGAAAGATTAACCTGGTCTGGCACAATCAGACCTTGCGGGCAGGTGTCAGCCGGCGCTTGGCACCTTCCAGAGCATATTTGTAGTGCGGTTCCCTATTTCCCATCTCGCTATTTTTCAATTGTAATTGCGTGTCACCACCAGCGCCACCGGCCTTGTCGGCCAGTGCAATGTGCAGAAGAAGTGCCCGCACATGCACGGCAAATCCAGGCTTTCTGGTATGATTAATTTCTTAAAGTGCCCTGCCACACCGCCTTGAAACACGACGAGCTCACCCGGACCACGCCGATTTACCATAGCCCGCAGGCCGGGCGGCCCATGCTATGCCTGAGTATTATCTGGCACCCGGATCACAGCCGCATCGGCGAGCAATGCATTATGGTGCACGACAGCCTCGACCTGGCACGCTACCAGCCTTTGTTTTGCAAACCAGGCAAGGATGGTCTGGGACTGGGACATGATGGCATTTCCCGCCAAGCCACCCACCTTGTGCGCAATCCGGACGACAGCGTTACCGTGCAGGCTTCGGCGAGCAAAATGGTACTGGAAATCAACGGCGCAGTGGCGCAGGGCACACAGCAACTTTCAAGCGAGCAAATTGAACAGGGTGTCATTGTGGTTTTGGCTCGCGCTGTGGTGCTGTGCCTGCACTTTATGCATTGCCTGCCACGCCATAACCCAGTAGCGGGTTTGATTGGAGTGGGAAGTGCAGCGATCAAGATGCGCGACCAAATTATTCAGGTGGCACCGACCAACGCCACAGTACTGCTGCTGGGTGAGACTGGCACCGGTAAGGAGGTAGCGGCTTGTGCCATCCACGCCCTGTCGCAACGCGCCAGCCAAATTCTGGTGAGCGTGAATATGGCGGCCTTGAATGAAGCTTTGGCTCCGGCTGATTTATTTGGCGCGGCCAAGGGCGCATATACCGGGGCGCAAAATTCACGTGGTGGTTTTTTTGCTCAGGCGCAGGATGCCACGCTGTTTCTCGATGAAATCGGCAATGCGCCTGCGGTGGTGCAGCCTATGCTGCTGCGCGTTCTCGAAAAAGGTGATTACCGCCCCTTGGGAGCGCTAGCCGATGTGCGATCGAACGCACGTATTATTGCGGCTACGGATCAGGATTTGTATGATGGCGGTTTTAATCCAGCCCTGCTGCGGCGGCTGGAAGGGTTTACCATCGCCATCCCTCCCCTGCGCGAGCGGCGTGAAGACACGGGTTTGTTGATTTTGCACTTGATGCAAGCGGGCGATTTACCCGGCAAGGGGGCGGTTGAATTGCCTGCACCGCTGGTGGCGCAATTGGCGACTTATGACTGGCCCGGCAATATCCGGCAATTGCGCCATGTGGTGCGACGTTTGATGCTGGTGCTTTCCACAGGAGAAATGCCAGCGTTGGCCGAGCTGATAGAAAGCGGCACGGCACGGCCTGTGCGTGCAGTGAGAAACATGGCTGCACCCGTCACACCAGACATAACGGATGTTACGCCCTTGCCTGCGTTGCCGCACGAGCCAATACCATTACCCAGGCGTAATCACAAGCGCCCGGCAGACCTGAGTAATGCCGACGTGTTGGCAGCGCTGGATAATAACGACTGGATGATACAAGGAGCAGCCACCGAACTGGGTATTTCCCGGCCCTCACTGTATAAGCTGCTGGAGCAGCACCCGCACATTCGCCGTGCCGACCAAATCGATGCTGAAGAAATTCAACGGGTATTGGTCGAGGTGGCAGGTAATGTGGATGCCTGCGCCGCGCGCCTGAAAACCCCTGCAGAAGGTTTGCGGCGGCGGCTGGCTTTGGCACGCCAACTTCAGAAACAAAACGGCATCATTTGAGTTTGTTCATTGAAATGAGCAGTTTGATCAAGCCGTAAGGTGCTTCAGGAAAGTCGATTGGTACCGTCCCAAGCAGTCGTGGCCCTGCCTGCTGGCACAGATAGCTATGCAGCCGATAATTGATGCTGTTAGGGCCCGAGCCAATGGCAATGTCAATCGGATCGGTAATTGGTGCCCGGCTGGCGCTGGTGAAGTTGACATACCAGGCAGTGCCATCGGTTTTGTTCACGCTACGTTCCAATTGCGCATGGACCTGGCCCCATTTTGCGGCTAATACATCCGGGCCAAATTTATAAACATTTTGCACAGAATAGTTAAAATTGCCGCTTGGATCATTCACTACTCCGCTGTCGTCATCAGGCCAGTTTTGCGCCATGATGCCGAAAGTGGCTCCTGTGTCCTGACGCATCAGCACCACGCATCCGGCCAGATCGGCCAGCTTGGGCATGTGTGGGCGGTCGTATAATTTGTTATGGCTCACGCCCGCAATCAGGAGCTTTTTCAGCAGCGGATCAAACTCACTCTTTTGATGGGGCCAAGAGACATTTTGTACGCAAATTATCACGGTTTCACTGGCGTAGGTGGCCAGAAAATCCTTGATGACGGGTAATAAATCCTTGGCTAAATAGATGTCCTGGGATTCCGGGCCATGGTAAATCAGCATGTCGTCGCCGGAAACGGAAAGACGTAAATCAAACCAGCGGATGCCCGCTTCCAGTTGCTGCCGCATCGTCAATTTTTGGCATTGACTGGCACGGCTGCCCTTCCAGGTGGCACTGTCATGGGTGCCTGGAATGGTAATATCGGCCAGTGTGGTATCGGGGGTGATATCAAGCATGCTCATCCAGTATTTTGAAGAAAATGCCGGGCCGATATTCAGAGTCATCGCTCTTACTGCCCCACTTTCCTGACCGATATGCTGATAGACATTGGCGTGGCCGTCCAGCGGGTAATCGTACTCCTGGGCGCTATGGCTGTTTTCACCGGTTTTGGCATCGAATTGAAAATTGAACTGGGGTAAGTTACTGCTCGCCACTACGGGCATCAGTGTTTGCTTTGGTAGTTCCACCATACGGGTGTGGCGGGTATGCGGGGCCAAATCAAACGTACTGCCACAGGTTAACACTTTTAAAGTGCCCGCCGTATTGTTGACCAGGGTTAAATTGGCTTTGCCTTGATGTTGGGTCGAGGTCATGATTTCTCTCCAGGGTAGGTATAAGTAATCCTGCAATGCAGGTTTATTGGCTTGTTCCGTGGTTACAGCTATATCGCGAGACTGGAATGCGAATCGCTGTCGGACAAGCTACCTATCGCAAAGCTTGTGCCAGCTAAAAAATGGCTGTAATTGCGTCGTGGCGGGCTGGTGCCGCGTAAAGCGGCGTAAAGACGTGGAAAATATGGTGCTGGTTTTTTTGTTTGGACGGCGCTTTACACGGTTTGACAGTGGGCAAAGACGAATCATTACGGAAAGAGAAAACGCATAATTTTTCTCTGACCTCAATCACTCTACGGGTTGCCCGAACCCGTGCCGACTTGCATTTCTGGATCAATTTTGCCGCCATCCCAGCAAAAATCGATACTCCACTTCACCCCATTGCGATAATCTACGGTAAGCGCGCAATCTTTGCGCTGCAACGTGACACGCATAGGGTTACTGGCACTATCAATGATGATATCGTTGGTCGGCTCTACTGGTGCTGAGGCGGGGGTGGTTTCACCAGGCTTGAGTGTGCGTTGGCGGAATTCCAGCCATGGGTGGCCAAGCTCACCATCCCAATTGATGATCAACGTATCGCCATCGTTAATTAGCCAGCGGAAACTCTCCTGAGCATCAACTATCTTGAATTGATGAGGCGGGGCCGGGTTGATTGAAAATGCATTTTGCGCTGGATGAAAAAACAAATGATAGGTTTGCGGCGTCGTTACCGTTCGGTTCGGTTCGGTGCTCCTTGCAGGAAGATTGCTGGTGCCATATGGACGTATTTGTTCAAAAGGTGGAGAAAATACATTCGCGGATTGATAATTATTTGATGCCATCAGCGATCCCTGGAATACCACCCCTGTTTTGCCAGGCTGTTGTACAAGCCAACTCCCGGCCAAAATGTGTACAGAGTGAATATTGCCAATCCAACCGGGAATGGTGTGAAGATCGGTTGCCTCAAATAAAACCAGGGCTTCACCTGTCAGGTTATTTTCTTTAAATAAAATTACTTTGTGACTTGAATTCATGATTTCCTCTTGGATAAGTCAATGCTGGGTTGAAAATCAAATTAAATGGTTGCCCGTTTCAGCGAGCCATTCACAATTCGATCAAGCAAAAGCTGCGCCAAGTAAATCAGGCACTGGTTATGGTAAATTGGCAAACCTCGAATCCCGGCGCAGTGCAATCAAACCAGGCTCGGCTTGGATGTGTGAGCTCGGATAACCGAGTTTGCGTGCTTGCAGTAGCGCCTTGATCGCCAGCTCACGTTCTCCTATCAACTCGTAAGCCAAGCCAGCACGAAAATACAGGCTGGGGTCATTGGCAGGTTTGGCCAATGCTGTTTGCAATAATCGTGCACTGGTTTGTTTATCGCCGACTCGCGCGCTGTAAAGCGCCATCCTTGATTGATACATGGTATTTTCTGCGTGGCGTTGCAAGATGGGCTGGAGCAAGTTTTGTGCTTTTTGATAAGCGTCGCGTGCTTGCCCCTCGCGGCCCGGCAACCACAGCAAGGTATCGGCGAGATTGGCCCAGCCCAGATAATTACCTGGATTGCCTTTTGTTGGCGAGACCGCCGCTTCAAATGCGGTGGCAGCTTCCACATAATTGCCTCTCAAGAAAAGCAGATTGCCTAAATTGGTATAAAGGGTAAAACTGTGACGCACTTGCAAGCCCTGCTGCAAAACATGCATCGCTTCATCGAATTTATTCTTGCGTGCCAGCACCGCACTCAAATTCGCATAGGCGTAAACGCTATCGGGTTGAATTTGCAAACTGCTTCGAAAGGCCTGCTCAGCCTCATCCAGCTTTCCCTCTTGATACTGTATCGTGCCAATTTGATCGGCAAAAAAGCGTTCACGTGGGAAGCGTTGCAAACCCCGCTGTGCCATTTGTAATGCTTCCCCGGTCTTGTGCAAATCTTGCATTACCTCCATTTTTCCTAACCATGCAAAAAGGTTTTCCGGGTCCAGCCGCAAAGCGTGATCAAAGCTTTGCAGTGCTTCGTCCGGCCTACCCATCGCACGCGCGATGGTGGCTTGCGCAACACGGGAAAGGGCGATTTGATCATTCAGGCTCATCGCCAATTGGGCGCTGGCATTGGCTTTTTGCAGCCAGTTTTCATCCCGACTATCACCAAGATAGCGAAAGTGGTAAACCAGGGCCATGCCTGCGACTGCGGCTGCGTTATCCGGTTGTTTTCCCAAAATACGGGAAAAGTGCTCAGAGGCCTCATTCACACTGCCCGGCCTGTCCCATTGAGCCAGCGCAGCCAACCCCTTTTTCATTTCCAGCGAGGGGGAAAACGGCGCGGCGTTCGCCAACAATTCGCCCAAATACGGCTGAACCTGCCAGATACCCCCCATCAATGCCAGCACCAACGCACTGCCAGCCAGGGCTTTACCGCCGCGCCGGATGCCCGGCACCCGGTGTCCAAGGATTGCAGGCTGCCCGGCAACATCGCCAACCAAAGGTGCTGCCGATGTTGTCAGTGCGGTAGTCGGGGCGGTTGTCTGGACATGCCCCTCCCTCCGACCCAACAAACCAGCCAGGCCAGCCAGTACTTGCTGCATACTCTTCAGGCGCTGTGCCGGTTCTCTGGCAGTCATGGCGCGGATCAGCTGCACCAGTCCCGGCGACATACTGGCCGGATATACCCATTGATCCGACGACGATTGCACCTGTGCCGCTGCCAGCGCCATCCCGGAGAGATTGGCAAACGGACGCTGCCCGCTGGCCAGTTCATACAAAATCACCCCCAGCGCATAAACATCAACCTGCGGCGACAGACCTGCGCCCAGCAGTCTTTCCGGTGCCATGTAAGCAATCGTGCCTTGTGGATTAAGCCGCGCCATGCTGGCGGTGGCTTCCGGATCGCTCTTGTTGGCAAGCCCAAAATCGAGAATGCGCACCGTGCCCGAAGGCTCTTGCATCAGGTTCGAGGGTTTTAAGTCGCCATGAACAAGATTTGCCTGGTGCGCTTCACGCATGGCTTCAGCCACTTGCTGCACGATCGCCAGCACCTGTACCTCAGTAAACAAGTGTCCTGGCGCGTGCATGGATTCATGATCACTGAGCAACTGGCGCAAGGTTTTGCCTGGCACCAGCTCCATAACAATTGATTGGCTGTCTTGATCTTCTTCCAGTGCATAAATTTTGACAAATGCTGCGTGGTGCAGCGAAGCGGCCATACGCGCTTCCCGGGTAAGGTCTTCGCCCCCTATCAGACCACTGTCATGTTTCATGCGCTTGATTGCCACCCTGCGCCGCAATTTCTCATCCCAGGCCTCAAACACCTGGCCAAAGCCGCCTTCACCGAGACTATGACGAAGTTGATAATGACTCAATGGCGGGAAAATACCAGGGGCCGGTGTCCGTGCTGAGGCAGCTGAATTCATTGGGATTTGGATAGGGTTAGATAAAACCTGAAGCGATCAGCGCGCCATCTTGCGTTTATTGCAACCAGATTCTCCAGACAGCTAATTTAAAATTATATAATAAGCCATTATTGTCTTGTCAAAAGTCGAATAAATTCAATTGCTTAGCTCGTTAGTGCCAGGCTTTATGTTTTCGCACCGCTTTACTGTCAATCGGCATCCAGACAAATTATTCCGTTACGGTTTTGTCTGGCGTGGAAGATCACAAGGAAGTATCAGGCCGTACCCGGACCTGGAGAACCAGGTTCTGGCTGCAGGTGTATGCCGTATTTTCGTTCAGCCATGGAGGACGAGCTGCGTTTGCGGCGTAAGTCTCAGGACAACCGATTTGACATTTGCAAGGCAAGTCCGTCGCAACCGAAATGTTCAAACAGATGTAGTGTGAAGAAATCGAGATGTACATCACCGAATCATGGGCCATGATACCGGGCGTGGCAGTATCGGGCTTTTACTTTGCCCATCCTGAATCGAAGTATTTCAGCGTAGGTAAAATTGCCGGTGACCAGGTCACTGATATGGCTGAACGACGTGGCGTGCCAAAGGATGAAGTAGAACGCTGGCTGGCACCGAATTTATAAGCGGCAGGATCTGATCGCAATCCTCAATAAGCATCCTGTAGTCTGCTGCAGGATGCATTAACAACACTTCAACACTTAACCCATTTCCCTGACTACTATCGTCGTCAGTTCCTTGGCGACATCTGCATCAAAACCTTCTTCCAGCAAACGCCACTTGAAGCTATTTCCCAGCTGTGCCTTTTTATACACATTCAAGCGGTGGTCGCGTTTGAATTCCAACACCTTGCTCGCGACCTGCTGCATGACTTTCTGGCGCTTGATGATGGTTTTATCCTGCTTTTTTTTGACAATCTCTAGCGGGATTTCCTTGATGACAAATTCAGCAAGTTGCAAGCCGAACGCTTTTTCTTCTTTTGAATTAAACCAACTAAACATAGCGTGCTTTCTACTTGTATCAAAAATTCCAGCGTCATCGGGATGACATATCTGTGTGAATAAGCTGGTTTGCCAAAGGGAGCAGTTCTTTTTAACTTGCCATGATTATACTGAATCTTCTCTATAGCTCATAAAAAAATGCACTGGCTACGTAACAAGCCAAGGCGTTCAAGACAAAAAAACAGGGGCCTGAGCCCCTGTTTTTGTACTGACTTACATTACACGCAGATTATTTGAAGACATAACCTACGTTCAGACGGAATGCACGGCCATAAGCATTGTGCAAGCTGTCGTTGTAACCAGTTGTCGTATAGCTGGAGCTTGGATCATATGGTGCCTTGGAATCCAGAGCGTTCAATACACGCACACCGATAGTCAGATCTTTAAAGCCTTTGTATGTATAACCCAGGTCAACTGTCGTCCAGCTGGCAACGGAACATTCAGGTACATACGTCAGGTATTTGGCTACGCCGCCCAGCGATGTCGCTGTGGATGGCTGGCCAGTACCATAGTGGCAATAAGAAACTGGGTAAGTTTCAGCAGCATTGGTGTAACGCATCAGGGATACGCCGCCAACAAAGTTGATTGCACCGTTGACTGTGTGCGCTTCTTTAGTCCAGGAAGAGGACAGTGTCGCACGCAAACGAGGGATGTCGCCAACGCTGGTAGAGAAGTTGGACAAACCACCGCGTGTGCCAACCAGGTTGGTTTCTGGATCGCCCGGTTTTTCTGCACGACGGTATTCTATCGTGTAGGAAGTACGGAAACGTGTATCCAGTTTGCCATTAGTGCCCAGGTTGTTGCGCATTGCCATTTCAACGTCAACGCCACTGACTACAGTACTACCCTGGTTGATGTAGTTCCTCAACAGAGAAATCAGCGGTCCAGAGTTAGGGACGACATTACCGTTCTTGTCTTTAACAAAATTGACAGGATTGGTGTCACGGATCACAGTACCTGGATAAGCATCTTGATTATTCAGGATTAGTGTGGACGACAGCGCTGCAACTTCGTCTTCTTTACGGATGTTGTAGTAATCAACCAGGATGTCGAAATCACGTGTAGGTGACAAGACCATACCCAGAGAGAAGCTGCGTGATGTTTCTGGCTTCAGGTTAGGATTTTGACGGATCAGTGTCGAAATACTTCTGGAGCAATCAGTATTGTCGGCACCAGTCAAAGGTGTCTTACCATCAGGGCAGCGGATAGGATCAACCAGGCTGTTCAGGAAAGTCTGTGTACCGCCTGCAGTCACCTGTACCAGTGCCGGTGCACGGAAACCTTGTGCATAAGTGGAACGGAATGCCAGAGAATCATTGACGGTCCATTTTGCGCCAACTTTTGGTACGAAATTGGTTTTGAAGCTAGGGTATTTATCGATACGGCCAGCGAAATCCATTTCAAAGTTTTTCAGGATCGGTGTACGCACTTCAACGAAAGCGGAAGTAACGTTACGTTGGCCCTGGATGAACTGGTTAGCCAGACCCAGAATCTGGCCAGAGCTGGTCAGGTTATCTGGTGTCAACGTCATTTTTTCCTGACGGAATTCAACGCCGGATGCAAAACCAATTGCGCCACCAGGCAGGCTACCGAATTCTGTACTTGCCTTGAAGTCAGCCTGGGCGATTTCAGCAACACCAACGCTCTTCAGTGGACGGCTCAGGTTAGGCTGTTTGGCAACATCGGCCAAAGACATGTTCTGGTCTATCAGCTTTTGCACTTCTGGCAGCAACAGGAAGCCATTGGAATTGTCAGTACGCTCGGAACGGTTCCACAAAACGCCAGTTTCCCAGTCCCAGGTCTTGTAACTACCTTTCAAACCAGAAGCAAAACGCAGAGCTTCGTTGGTAGTCGTGGTACCACCTGCGACATTTTCAAAACGGTAGACAACTGCAGCACGGCTGGTAGGGAAAGGATTGTCAGGATGGCCAACTGGCAAGATAGCCTGGAATGGTGTGCCAGCGCCAGACAATGCAAATGCTGTGGATGGAGTACGGCCATCGATGGAACGTGAACCACCTGTGTAATCACGGTCAGTTTTGGTGTAAGCAACTTCAGCAAAAGCGGACAAGGTATCGTTGATTTGATAGATACCGCGTGACATTGCACTGATGTCCTGGCCAGCGCCCTGGACTTCAGCAAAATCGTCGAGATTGTAGTTACAGAACTGACGACCAAACAAGACGCTGGTGCTTGCGATATTGTATTGCGCGCCACCTGTGATCAGACGGGATGGATCGCAATTAGTGCGGTTGATCACGTTGGCATCATTGGCAGAGAAGAAAGTCTTGCTGCCCGGTGTACGTTCACGATAGAAGAAAGGCTGGTTACTGATGCTGCTGGAATAAGGTGACAGACGGGTGTTGAGTACGCTGTACAGATCTTTTTCTACATCGTTGGCATCCTTGATGGCAACGCGGTCACGCTTGGAAATTTCAGCGCTGACAGTAATGTTGTAGCCGTCTTGGCCATAGTTACCAAAACCGGCGAAAGCACTGACGCTTTTTTTCTTGAACTTGTTGTCATCATTGGCGCCCATGCTGGCGTTCATTTGCACGCCCTGGTAATCGCTCTTGGTGATGAAGTTGATTACACCGGCAATAGCATCAGAGCCGTACACCGCAGATGCGCCATCCTTGAAAATCTCTACACGTTCCAGCATGGACAATGGAATGCTGTTGATATCGTACAGCGTTGATTGGCCTTGATTAGGATTTGCATAAGCTGATGGCGTCATGCGACGGCCATTCAACAAAATCAGAGTGGAGCTGGAACCCAGGCCACGCAGGGATGCTGTTGCCACACCACGGGAAAAGCCACCGTCAACTGCATCGAATGCGCCACCGCTGCCCAAAGCCGGAATGGTGCGCAGCAATTCAGCAACAGTTGTCGCACCACTTTGGCTGATGTCTTTTGCCGTCAGTGTCTGGATAGGAGAAGTACCTTCTTTATCAATACGCTTGATATGGGAACCAGTGACTTCAATTTTTTGGATTTTTTCTACTGACTCAGTCTGCGCCTGAGCGTTGACCAACATACTGCCAGACAACATAGCCAGTGCCAGCTTGACAGCATAAGCACATTTCTTCTCTTGATAAAACATCCAGAATCTCCTTGGTGAAACATGAACAGGTACAAACTGCAAAGATGGCAAGAAACCCTACTGAACTGACTTGCCTTTTTGCGGTCGAACCAAACCGGTGCTTGAACAATTTGCGTATCGTTTTATTTGGGTTTATTTGTTCAGCGACTGTGCTTATCCACAGTTTCTGCAACATTCACAATTCGATACACTTTGTTGCATTTCAGAATGATCACATTACAATTTCATTACCGTCCAATGAGAATTTGAGGAAAACGTATATAATTAAAGTTATGATTGATACCTTACCCATAGAAAAGTATTTCGCCCGACAACTCAAGATCAAGCACTTGCGCTTGCTCGTGGAACTGGCTGACAAGCAGACGGTTGCTCAGGTTGCGGCGACTTTGCATGTCAGCCAACCGGCTGTTTCCAAAATGCTGGGCGAGATGGAGGAAGGGATCGGTGTCAAGTTATTCGAACGTGCTGGGCGTGGTATAAAACCAACACCTTCTGGCGAATGTCTGATACGACATGCGCGGGAAGTCTTGTTTAACTTGCAAAAAGCACATCAGGAGATGCGTTCACTGGCCACCGGCACGGTGGGCAAGGTCACTGTTGGCATTTTGAGTGTGGTCTCCACCACCATCATTCCCAAGGCAGTCAAGATACTCAAGGCAAGCTGGCCGAATGTCACCTTATGCATCATGGATGGCACGGTCGATCAACTCTTGCATGAACTGCGCGAAGGCAAGATAGACATGGTCATAGGCCGTGTGTTTTCTGAACGTGCAGCAGAACATTTGCAGGAAGAAGTCCTGTATGACGATCCTCTGGTCATTGTAACTTCCAGCAAGAACCCTTTGGCACGTCGTGATAATCTGACCTGGATGGATTTGAATAACCTGCCCTGGATATTGTCGGTAGAAGAATCCCCAACGCATCAACGCATGATCAATCTGCTGGCCAAGAATGGTTTGAACAAACCTACCGATGTTATTGAATCAGTATCACGCTCAGTGAATGTACCCTTGCTGATGGAACCTCCGCGCCTGGGTTTATTGTCGCTGTCGGCAGCACGCCAGTTGGTGGCAGAAGGGGTCTTGCAAATCCTGCCATTGAATCTGGGTCACTTGCCCAGCCCGGTAGGTATGATATGGAACAAGACCCGGCCTTTGTCACATGCTGCCCTGACCTTCCAGGATTGCATACGCCAGGCTTCGCTGTCATACAAGAACATGCTGATCAGTTAAATTCTGTGTGGAAAGCCAGGCAAGTATCTGCTTGGCTGATTTACAATATGCCCAGTTTCTTCGCCTGGACAGCCAATGCAAACAGATCACTTATCGTATGGTTCAGATCAGTCGGGGCAGATCTGTGGCTATATTTTTGCGCATGAGCAGCCTGGCAAACTGCTCGATACCAAAGAAGCCGTCGAATGGCTGCAATCCAGACACGGTGCCAGAGATGATTCTTTCATTTGGCTGCATTTCAATTTATCCAATGTCGCCGCCGAGAAATGGCTGCGCGAGTACGCTGCCCTGCCAGACGAGTTTTTCGAAACCCTGCATGAAGGCTCACGCTCCACCCGTATCGAGCATGCCGACCATAGCCTGATCGCGGTCGTCAATGATGTCTTGCATGACTTTGCCTTTGAAGCCTCGGACATCGCCACCCTGTGGCTCAATGTCAGCAGCAATGTCATGATCAGCGCCCGGCGCAAACCCCTGAAGTCGGTAGACAGATTGCGCAATGCCGTCAACCAGGGCGAGCATTTCAGTTCACCGACAGAGTTACTGACCCATTTATTGCGTGACCAGGCTGATGTACTGATAGGCATAGTGCGCAATTTCATCAAAAAAATCGACGATATCGAAGACCACTTGCTGGCTGACCGTTTGAATCATAAACGGGCCAACCTCGGTGAGTTACGCCGCGTGCTGGTGCGCCTGCAAAGACTACTGGCGCCTGAACCTGCCGCCTTGTTTCGCCTGCTGCAAAGACCACCAATCTGGGTGGCCGAGCGTGATGTACAGGAGTTGCGCCAGTCCACCGAAGAATTTGCCGTGGTACTGAGTGACATGGCTTCGTTGCAGGAACGTATCAAGCTCTTGCAGGAAGAAATTGCTGCCAGCGTCAATGAACAGAATAACCGTTCACTATTCGTCTTGACGATAGTAACGGTGCTGGCCCTGCCCATCAATATCATCGCCGGTTTGCTGGGCATGAACGTGGGTGGTGTGCCTTTGGCGCAGCATGAAAATGGTTTCTGGATCGTGGTCGCCATCGTAGCGACGTTTACTGCCATTGCCGGTTGGCTGGCATTCAGGAAAAACCGCAACGACTAATACCAAACAAGCGCTTACCAAGCAGCCCTACTAACTACATTGACAGGAACAAGCCATGAGCAAACTTTCATTCAATCAGGGATCACCACAATTCATACCCTTATCAACTTATCAGGCTTACCCAGAAGCAGAAATGCTGGAAAGGGCGCAAAGCTTTTATCAGGACATGAAACGGCGCAAAACCATACGGGAATTTTCTGACCGTACCGTACCACGTGAAATTATAGAAGCCTGTTTATTGACTGCCGGTACTGCGCCATCTGGTGCCAATCACCAGCCCTGGCATTTTGCCGTTGTCACTGACACCGCACTGAAACACAAGATACGTATTGAAGCCGAGATAGAAGAACGTGAATTTTATGACCGCCGTGCCCCCCAGGAATGGAAAGATGCACTGGCGCCACTCGGCACGGATGCTGACAAGCCGTTCCTGGAAACCGCGCCTTACCTGATCGCGATCTTCGGCCAAAAAGCCACGCTCATGGACGATGGCAGTGCTGTTAAAAACTACTACGTGCCTGAGTCTGTATCGATTGCAACTGGCTTCCTGATCTCCGCCCTGCATCATGCCGGCCTGGCAACGCTGACGCATACACCCAGCCCCATGGGATTTTTGAACCAGTTGCTGCAAAGGCCGGACAATGAAAAACCGTATATTTTGCTAGTAGTTGGTTATCCGGCTGAGCATTGCCTGATACCGAATATACAAAAGAAACCACTGGAACAAATTGCCAGTTTCTTTTAAAGCCAGTAAGCTGATTTTGACCTCAAGGGATTTCTTATGACTGCCATTTACTCACGCTTGCTGCTGGCCGCTAGTCTGGTAGCTAGTATGGCATTGAGCCTGCATGCCCAAGCCGCTGAAAATCATGCCGATCTGGTCAAACAGGTTATGCAGACCGAGACTGCCTTTGCCAAGACCATGGAAGTACGCGACCACAAGGCTTTTACAGAATTTCTGGCAGATGAAACCATCTTTTTTTCGACCAAAAAGGTTTTGCACGGCAAGCAGGAAGTGGCCGCAGCCTGGAAACGCTTTTACGAAGGCTCTGCCGCACCTTTTTCCTGGGCACCGGAAACGGTAGAAGTCCTGGAGTCAGGCAAACTGGCGCTCAGCAGCGGGCCGGTACGTGACCCGCAAGGCAAGCTGGTGGCTACTTTTACCTCTATCTGGAGACTGGAGAGCCCTGGTGTCTGGCGTATCATTTTCGACAAGGGAAATGATGTTTGCGATTGCGCCAAACCATGACTCAGCATGATTCAGATGCAGACCAAGTATAAAGACAGCTGTTTTTTGCATCAAGCCAGCATAATTTAAGCATAAAACCCACAGTCAGCCTGAATTGTAGCCAGACAGACAAAGAGCTGATGTAACATGCAGAATAATGCTGCCCGGAATGCCTTCAGCACTGAGGTGGCATACTCTCTTTAAAAAAACCAGGCTCAAGCGTCAAATTTCCGGAAACAAGTGTCATGACTGATATTCATACACAGTTTATTGAGCTTGGCCAGCTACGCATAGGCATGTTTGTCTATCTGGATGTGGGCTGGATGGATCACCCCTTCCCTGTCTCCAATTTCAAGATCAGCAGTCAGTCGCAAATCGATACCATACGTTCACTAGGTCTGGAGCGCATACGCTATGCGCCCGACAAAAGCAGCCCGGAACTCAATTCAGAGACCAACCCCGCCACCAGCGAACAGCATATCGGGCAAGAAAGCAAAGTAACGGAAAGCCCCGGTGCTTTCGCCGCCAGGCAAAGGCGTGAGCTGTTGGCCAACCAGCAAGCCAGCCTGCAAGTCTGCGAGCGCCAGTTTGCCCATGCGGCACAAACCTTCAAGCAAGTCACGGATTTAGTCCATTCGCAGCCATCGCAAGCCAAAGAACTGGCCGAGCAGTTGATACAAGGTTTCCTGGGTCAGATTTTGGGGGAGGATGAAGCAGCGATACGCCTGCTGTCTGAAAAAGCAGGCGAAAAAACCTCGCTGCATTCCATCAATGTGACGGTCATCGCACTCTTGCTGGGGCGGGCACTGCATTTGAGCAAGGCAGAGATGCTGGACCTGGGTGTCGCCACCATCTTGCATGACATAGGCAAAATGGATTTGCCCGACCGTTTGCGCTGGCAAGATGAACATTTCAATCACGCCGAACGCGAGCTATATCACGAGCACGTCTTGCATAGCCTGGCGATGGCACGCAAGATGGGTTTGTCGGCAAATGTCTTGCTGGCCATCGCCCAGCATCATGAACATGCAGACGGCACGGGATATCCCAGCCATGTACAGGGCGACAAGCTAAGTCCCATCAGCCGCATCGTCGCACTGGTCAATCATTACGATAATCTTTGCAATCCTGCCAATCCTGCATTTGCAGTCACGCCGCATGAAGCCCTGTCGCAGATTTTTACCCAGCACAAACCCCGTTTTCATGCCCCCACCCTGACCGCCTTCATCCGCATGATGGGGATTTATCCGCCGGGCTCGGTCGTGCAACTGACGGATGAACGCTATGCCATGGTGGTATCGGTCAATTCAGCCCGCCCCATCAAACCCAAGGTGGTCATCCACAATTCTGCCGTGCCGCGCGAAGAAGCACTGGTCATCAATCTGGAGCATGAAAACACGGTATGCATACACCGCAGCCTCAAACCCTTGCAATTGCCCAAGGCAGCCTACGACTACTTATCGCCGCGCAAGCGCCTGTGCTATTTCTTTGAACGTGGACTGGAGGCAGAACCGCGTACCGAAGATGGGGCAGCGGCATGAAAGCCCATCCCTGGCAATCACTGATAGAAGGTTTGCTGGAAGCAGTGATACTGGTTGACCCCATACAACTGCGCATAGTCGCTGCCAACAAGTCTATCCATCATCTGCTGCAAGTCCCGCCAGACAGCCTGTTTGGCAAGGGCATAGTAGATTTGGCAGTTGCACCTGAAGATGTGTTCTTTTGGGAGGATGTGGCAGCAGGTTTATCAGAAAATATTCACTCAGAAACCTTGCTGAAACGTAGTGACGGCAGCATAGTCCAGATAGAAAGACGGGTTACCCTGGTCAGGATGGGTCTGGACAGTTCTGTCTATGTGGTCGCCATCAATGACCATTCAAATCAGCGCCAGGTTGAAAATGAGCTGGAAAAGCTCATCGCCGAGCTGCGCGCCACCCTGGAGTCCACCGCTGACGGCATACTGGTCACTGACCTGGATGCTGCCATCCGCAGCTATAACCATTTATTCGCTGAGCTATGGGGCTTGCCGGATGATTTGATGACGCAGCGTGATGACAAGGCCATCTATGCCTGGATGGATAAATGCATGCTTGATGCTGGTCAGTATGAAGAAAGACTGGGCACCATCACCCGCTCACCACTGATGGAAGCCACCGATGTGCTGACGCTTCGCTCTGGCAAGGTACTGGAAAGAGTGACCCTGCCACAGTATGCACGGGGTCGTCCTATAGGGCGGGTATATTCTTACCGCGATATCACTCAGCGGCTGGCCGATGAAGCACGCCTGCGGCTGGCGGCCAAAGTATTTGAATCGAGTACTGATGCGATTTTCATCACCGATGCTGAACAAAAAATAGTCACCACCAACCCTAGTTTCGAGCGCCTCAGCAGTTATACCGAAAAAGAAATGCTGGGTAAAACACCCAGGGAATTTTTCTCCATGGAAGGTAATACTGCCCAGGTAGAAAACCTGCTCAAAGAGCTGGAGAACCTGGGTTTCTGGGAAGGTGAATTGTGGAACCGCCGCAAGAATGGCCATGCCTATCTATGCATGATTTCCCTGGTCAAGGTCCCGGATGCCAAGGGTGGTGCACTGAACTACATAGGCTTTTTCAAGGACAGGACAGAAACCCATACGGCGAAACAGAAAATTGAAGAACTGGCGTTTTCTGACGTGCTCACCGGTTTGCCGAACCGCTTGTTACTGGATGAACGCATACGTCAGGCGATCACCATTTCCAGCCGCAATCATTCGACCTTTGCCCTGCTCTTCCTTGACCTTGATCATTTCAAACAAATCAATGATGCACTGGGACACCCCTTTGGTGACCGTGTACTTTTGCAAGTCACTGAACGCCTGAAAAAATGCATACGCCAGGTCGATACCGCTTCACGTCTGGGCGGAGACGAATTTGTCTTGCTCTTGCATGAAGCCGATGCGGAAGGCGCAGAGATTTGCGCCAGAAGGGTGCTGGAAGAATTGTCCGCTCCATTTTCACTCGATGGCATGAACTTTACTGTCACCGCCAGCATAGGGATTGCGCTTTACCCGGCAGATGGGCAAAGCATGGCAGACCTGATCAAGAATGCAGACAGCGCCATGTACCATGTGAAGGAGCGCGGGCGCTCGGATTTCCGTTTTTATCAGCGCCAGATGAATATAGGCTTGTTGTCACGCATGAAGCTGGATCATGCCATGCGCCAGGCATTGGAACACCAGCTTTTCAGATTGCATTACCAGCCACAAATAGAACTGGCCACCGGCAAGCTGCTGGGTGTGGAAGCGCTAATTCGCTGGACCGACAAAGACCTCGGTGAAGTCAGCCCGGTACAATTTATCCCGGTGGCAGAAGAGTCAGGCGTCATTGTCCCTATCGGTAACTGGGTCATGCAAACGGCGATACGACAGGCGGCATTATGGAACCGTGATGGCCAGTCCATGCGGGTGGCGATCAACGTCTCAGCGCTGCAATTCCAGCAAGCCAATTTTGTTGACAGTATCGCTGCAGCCCTGCATGAGCATGATTTGCTGCCACAGTGCATAGAACTGGAATTGACCGAATCGATACTCATCAAGGATGCGGAAGATGCATTGAAGAAGCTGGAATCCCTGGCGGCATTGGGCGTCAAGCTGGCGATTGATGACTTTGGCACCGGCTATTCCAGTCTCAGCTACCTGAAACGCTTCCCTATCTACAAGCTCAAGATAGACCGTTCTTTTATAGATGATTTGCCAGGCAACGAAAGCGACATCGCTATTGTGACTGCCATCATCCACCTCGCCCATGCCTTGAAATTGCGCGTAATTGCCGAAGGTGTGGAAACCCGGGAGCAACGCGATTTTCTCCAGCAGCAGCAATGCGATGAAATGCAGGGTTACCTGTTTTCACAAGCCATGTCAGCGGAAGAATTTGAACAGCACTATCTGCGCTGAATTGTTCAAACTTAGCATAATAGATGCGTCAGTTTCAAGCTTTCAATGAGCGCTTGAAACTGACGTGATATCGGTTTGAGAAACTTATTGAAAAACTTAACGACGTATTAAAGACCGCAATATGTGACCTGCAATTTGGGGATTTTCTTTTATCCGGCGTATGCTATAACCATACCAGTCCTTGCCATATGGCACATAGATGCGCACACTAAAACCCATGTCCCTTAGCTTGTCGCGCAGAGGCTCGCAAACCCCTAACAGCATCTGAAATTCGAATGCATGCTTCACTATGTTGCGGCGCTGCACCAGCTCCAGCACCTGCGCTATCAAGGCGCTGTCGTGCGTAGCAATTGCAACGAAGGTAGCTGTGTCGAAACAGCGGGCAACATGGGCCAGGAAATGCGGGTTGATGCTACTCCTGTCATGCCATGCACCATCTACCAGCTGTGATCGTTCCTCAAGATAAATACCCTTGCAAATGCGCATGCTGCTACGGTTCTGCACTAGCGCTTCAATATCCTGATAAGTGCGCAATAAATAAGCCTGTAATGCCAGGCTGAGCTTGCTGTATTTCACTCTCAGCTTGGTGAACAGGTCAATTTCCTTCTGGGTACAGGCAACATCCTCCATATCCATGCAAACAGAAATTTGATGATGATCGGCAAAAGCGACAATTTGTTCCATGTGTTGCTCGCACCGCTGCATATCAAGCAGCAATCCCAAAGCAGTTGGTTTGACCGATACGCTGGCTTGCAACCCGTGCTCTTGAATTGCCGTCAACACGCGCATGTATTCGTAGGCTGTGTCTTCAGTTTGTTGCAGGTTTGAGGCTGACTCACCCAATACATCGATGGTGACGTCGAAACCCAGTCTGTTCAGTTGACGGACGCAGGTCACAGTATCATCGAGATTATCACCAGCGATATAGCGTCGTGAGATTTTTTGTATCAGTGCGCGGGGAATCCATGGCATGGCGTGCGCCATGAGAGTATTCAATAATTGCATGTAAATTTCCAATACGAATAAAGAAATGCTACGCCCATCCCGAAGCCGTAGGCCGGATAGAAGGGCGTGGGAGATTGATGGCCTGAACATGCTTGAACATGTTAGAACCAGCGCAAGCAATGCAGCATGCTGATACATGCTTTGCACTACAGCGATGTGCGTTCTGTCAGAGAGGAGGCCAGGCAGCGCGATGCATTTGATTTTCTCAGCTTTATTCGTTGATCTTTTGGGTTATCCCAGTCGTCATTTTCCGGGATATACGATCATGCAACATCGAGAGTACATTGCGCATTGGAATTGTGCAAATCTAATTTATCAGCTGTCCCGATTATCCAGATTACGCACAAATAAAAAAACGCCGCAAAAAATTTGCGGCGTTCAGAGTAAAACTGGTACTCAGTAAGCAGACCAAGGGTAACAACGACCATTATTCACAGGTCAGTGTCATTGATACATGGCATCAAAGGCGCGCTTTCCAGTAGCGGGAATCATCGCGGATTTCAGCAATTTGCTCGGTAGTCAGGTCATTGCTGACAAGTTCGCGACTATCTATTGCCATACTGCCAGCCTTGACACTGGCTTTCAGCAAATAACGGTAACCAGTCACCATGTCGCGCTCTACCCCATCGCCATGCAAGTAACGCAAACCCATTTGAAACTGTGCACTCGACAAGCCCTGGTCAGCTGCCAGCATTTCCCAGCGGGCAGCCTGATCAGCGTCTTTCTCTACCCCTGCACCGTCCTGATAGGCCAGGGCCAGATGATGCTGGGCACTGGCATTACCCTGATGTGCAGCTTGTTGATACCAGAATACCGCTTCTTCAGGATTTTCTTCCACACCCTTGCCAGTCGCATACATATAACCCAGTGCCAGTTGGGCAGAAGTCAAACCCTGCAAGGCGGCGCGACGAAATAACCGGAAAGCCTGGCCTTCATCAGTCTCAACACCTTCACCGGTCAGATACATGACACCCAGGTTTGCCTGGGCACCTGCATGACCCTGATCCGCCGCCTGTTCCAGCCAGTAGGCGGCTTCCTGTGCATTTTGTAAATTCTCATTGGGCTCAAGATATAACAAACCCAGCATATTCTGCGCCTGGGTATCCCCTAGCAGAGCCCAGCGCCTGACTTGCATTTCATCATCAAAATCATCATCACCCAAAGCCGAGGCGCAGGTCATCATGATCATCAGCACCATCAGCAGATGTCGCCATTTTTTCATTTTATCCTCACCTGTTTTACTTCATGTACAGAATGCTACGCCTGTCCAGGCTTTTTCGTGTGTCTCGACTGTTGGATTAGGTAACAAAATGTAGCCTTCAGTCAGCCAGTATAGACGGTCTGAGAGTAAACTACAGGGGCAGACAATTTTCTCACCAGCCATGAAAGCACATGCCGTGACCTCAGCAAAAAAGCTACGCATAGGATTAATTGCCAACCGTTCACATCAGGATGCCCCCAATTCTGCCCTGGTGCAACTCTTACACGGCGGCGGGCCAGCATTGCACCACTTGCAAGCTGAAATGGTCATCGTCGGACGTACACTTGACGCCATCATTTCACATGGTTTGCTGGAAAGCTGCCCTGAGGTCGAACGTTTCCCCTATGGCCGCGAAGGTGGCCTGATGAAACTGGTATCACGGGTCGTCGATAAAGACCCAGCCAGAGCGGTGGATGCAGTAATTTATCTGATTGATCCGGTCGACCCTTCTTCTGTTTTCCCGGAGGCCCAGGCACTCAAGCGCCAGTGTGTGATACACCGCAAACCCTTCCTGGCGACTTTAGCCAGCGCCAGGGAATGGCTGGAACTGGAAGCGACAGCAACCGGTGCAGCGATAGACAACAAACTGAATCAGACTTTTGAATTAGGCAAGGAAGGTATCGCCCTGATCGCCCATGACGCGATGAAGGAGAGCATGCTGGTCATGGCTGAAAAACATTTTGAACTGCTCGACAGCTTTGGCCATCGCTATGCGACTGGCACGACTGGTGGCCTGTTGAACCAGCTGGCACAAAGAATCAAGGGAGCAGAAGCCGGCAAGAACTGGGTCACCCCTTATCTTTCCGGCCCTCTGGGTGGAGATGCGCAACTGGCAGAACTGGTACTTGACCGGCAAATACGCCGCATCCTGTTTCTCGAAGACCCGCACGTAGCACGTCAGCATGAAGCCGACATACAATTACTTGAACGTGCGGCCCGCACCGTCTGTGACTTTTCCCAAGTCATCAGTGAAGTCAGTGGTGCAGACCGCTGGCTCACCCTGCTGACGCAGAGAGTCAGCAGGCAGGCTTAGGCCGCTGTTACGGTCTGACCTGCTGCAGCCTGGCCCGATAAGCGCTTTAGTCTTTCCAGCGTACTTTCGCCTGCAGTATCGGCCTGTGCCACGGATTTGCGGATGGCATCAATTTCAGCCGCCTGGTCCAGCGGTTTTTGCCCTATGTCGGCAACAATGCGCAAACCCGCCGCTTCATTGCTGACATTTTGTGCGCGACGTGTCAGCGCATTCAGGGCGGTTGAATGCGTGCGCATGCCGGACAGGTTGCTGAGTTGCTCTTGCCGCTCTACCCGCAATTGCTGTAAATCTTTTTGCGCTTTGGCAGACGCTAGGTTTTGCAAAGCTTTTTTCGCGGCTGCATCAAAGTCTGCCAATTGTTTGGAGAAGGCATCGACGATTTTTTGCAACTCGTTCATGTATTCCTGGGCATCGGCTTCTTCCTGCAACTCTACCGGCAAGCGTGCCTTGTTGGCTTCCAGTTCGTCGCAGAACATATTGACAGTAGCTTCAGAAATTTTACCACTGGCCAAACGGTCTGCCAGTGTTGCCGAGGCTTTTTCATCATTCGCAATCAGTTCACGTAGACGCACTACGTCATTGTGTTCCTTGTCGAAAGATGAGCGGGCAGCGGCCAGTTTCTGTGCCGTTTCGCGCAGGGTCGCTGCCAGACGGTCACGGTCTGCTTCAGTCGCTGTTTCGGGATCGAAGTTGGCAATTGCTTCGGATATTTTGTCGCCGAGTGCGCCAAAGTGTTTGGAAATCAAACGTGCGGTCAGGCCCCAGCCATTCATATTGCTCATGTTATGTCCTTTCAGTGTGTGACACGATATTGATACTTCACGGTGCTACATTGCTTGCTACATCAAATTGGTGCTATTGCACCAGCAGCCTTTCCGCTTCCAGGGGTAGGGCAATCATAAAATCGACATGGATGTCGCGCTTGTTATCGCCATCCTTGCTACGTAAAATCTCTGTGCTGATCAGCAGTAATTCAGACTGATCACCCGCTTCATTCAAACTCCTGCGGTAAGGCATGAAGACCACATCCTGCTGCAAACCATGCTTGCCTGCTGCATCATCAATGCGGGTTTCTACACCTTTAAAAGGGGTGACAAATTCCTGCGCCGGATCACCGGCATCGCGCTCATATTGCAGGCTGTCGGCATCGGCAAATACACTGTCCAGGCTAGCCTCATCCCAGCCTATGCCCACCAGTTGTTCACGCCACAGACTGTAATTGCGGTCCCCCAGACCGGCACCGTTTTCACCCAGAAAAGCTTGCTGATCTTCGACGGTTTCAGGTATCAAGCGCGTCAGGTGGCTACAATACAAAAGCTCTTGCAAATCATCATTGGCATCGCAATACAACTGCAAAAATTTCTCGCCGCCATTGGCATCGCGGTTGAGGTAATAGCGATACATCTTGCCGCTGATAGGCAGTTGCACGCGGCTGATGGCGACGATGCGGGTTTCAGCTTCATCCGGCATGGCAATCAGTGAGCCCTGGCTGATCGCACGTATCAGCGGTGTCTTTTGCAAATTGACGACACTGCCTATGCGCGCACCCAGTGGCAGGGCTGCATCTTGTCTGCCATTTTCTGCATGCATCTCGTCTGCGACGAGTTGATCCTTGTCGTGTTTGTTAAACAGCTTGCCTACGTACTGATATGCATCTTTCCAGGCCATGGTATTAATTTCCTCCTAAACTGTAATGAACTGCACTGTCTTGCTTGTTGCGTCTGCTGCGCAGAAATTGCCAGCCTGCCCAGGCCACCGTGGCGAATAGCAAGATGAAGAGAGCGGTGCGCAGCAATTTAAAACCACCACTCTCCTGTGTCACTTTTGTAGTCGTCAGTGTTGCTGCTGTGTTTTCTGCTTCTGAGCTACTCAGCGCGGTGGTCTTGTCATCCATCGCTACTGCAGCGCTACTGGCCACTGCCTCCTTGCCGCTGCCCGTTCCCATGCTGGCAATGGGTTCCAACTGCTGGGACTGACGGTTTTCTGCTGCCTGAGGATGGCTCATCACACTACCGAGTATCACGCCACCGACAACTGCAGGAAAAATGCCACTGCCTCTCTGCACTACCTGTGGCTGCATTATTACTGGTGCAGATTGCGTCACGGGCGGTGCTGTATATGCAGGCTGGTTTGCTGCCTGCTGGTTGCCACTGTTGTTACCAGTGCTATTGCCAAACCCGCGCTGACTTTGCTGTGCTGTCTGCTGGCGAGCATCCATACTTTTTTGTGCATTCGCCTGTGCCTGGTTTTTTTCCAGATCACGGTTCAACGCAGAGTCAGACTTCTTGCTCACATTCGCTGGCTTGCTGTTATTGAAACTGCCAAAACCGGTATTCGATGGCTTGGATGGCGCAGGTTTGCTGATACTTCTTTGTGAAGAGAAGCCACCACGAAAGCCACCCGAAGAACCGGATGAGCGTCCAGCTGCATGGGCAAAGCTGGCCGAGAGTGGCAAAACCAGCGCCAGCATGATTGCTATTAATTTGTTATTAAAACTGTTCATGGTTCTCATCTATAGAAATATGGTTAAGCTATCTGTACAATCCCTCAACTCTCGATGGATGTCATCATAGTGAGCAAAAATACAAAGATCATCGGTAATAAATTGGGGAATTCACCATGACACGCAAATATTCGGATATGAACCAGCACGACGCCTTGTACAAGATTGCACGCGCCTATCCTGGTGGCCTGGAGGCATTGGCCAGCCGTATGGAAGTCTCGGTGAATGTCTTGCGCAACAAGCTGGCACCGGGCATAGAGTCGCATTACCCATCGTTTGAAGAACTCTCGATGATCGTTGAGCTCTGTCATCAAGCAGGTGTCAAGGATGCCCACCTGCCTCTGCATGCGCTGTTGAGCAGACATGGCATGGCGGCGTTTGTAATACCAGAGCCTGATCAGGTCAGTGAAGATGATTTGTCGCAGACGGTATGCCGCGTCATGAGCCGTGTTGGCGATGTGGCAGAGGCAGTCTCAACCGCCTTGATCGATGGTGTGATTACCGATGCCGAAGCAGACTTGATAGAAAGAGAATTTCAGAGTGCACTGACAGTGCTGGGTGAGTGGCGTGCGCGTATACGCGCACACCATAAGCAAAAGGATTAATGCAATTTCTTTTCCAGAAAAGCAACTATCCTTGGCCAGCCCATTTTGCGCGCCAGATCAAGTGCTGATTCGCCTTTGGGATTGACAGCACTGACGTCGGCACCATGCTTGACCAGCAAAGTTACGGGAGCGAGATTGCCGGCCAGCGCATCTTTCTGCAGCAAGGTCCAGCCATTTTCATCAACGCTGCGGGTGAAGGCCGGTTCATCCTGCAAACCCTGATCCATTTTCTCTGCCATGTTTTCACTCATGGGATGTTCCGGCAGGTCTTCTGTGCTGACAATGATCGCCTGTTCTTTTTTGCCAAACAGGCCCGATAAAAAGCCCTGCTTTTCCTGCGCTGGTACAGGTACGATCATGACTTCACCCGGCTTGCCAAAGTCCAGTCCCCAGGCCTGGTCATGTTCTTCGCGCTCGGTTTTTGACATGTCGCTACGCATGACATCGATGCTGTAGCCGCCATATACTTTACCGCCGATGGTGTACATCCAGTCGCCAATTTCTGCCAGCGGCACAGTTACAGCATCACCGGCAGCAATGCTGTCAAACCATTGCGGATTATTCAGCAAAACGCCAGATACAGTGTCGCCATCGAACTGTATTTCATTGATCCACATATGCTCCACTTCCGGCCCCTCACCATCCGAGCCGGTAGGAAATGCCACTTTCACTGCAGCCAGACCCAGACCGGGAATAATGCGGCGATATTCCCATGACAATTCGCGCCAGAAATATTTGAAAGTCTTGCGCGCCCTTTCTGCTGCCGCCTGCATGGCAGGACTGGCACCTTCAAACATGACTATCTTGTCTTCGCTCATGATCTTGACCAGTAAAATAAAAATACTGTAGCGCAAAGCAGGCTGGCAATTAAGCAAGTACAGGACTTCGTTTCAAATGATACAAGTTCTTACTTCTGTATATGATGCGCTCCGGTCGGCAAGGCTGCACCTATGGAAATTGGGATAGGTGAAATATTTGCTCAGCAGCATTTTCTCGTCTGCTTTACAATGTAGACCTGCTCCATGCTAAGCCGCCAGGCTGCCATCATCATGTCCACAGAACCTGCCAGCCAGCGTCCCACGTCCCTTGCGGATTTGTATATCTCATTTACCTTGCTGGCATTACAAGGATTCGGTGGTGTACTGGCCGTCGTGCAACGTGAACTGGTGGAAAAAAAGCGCTGGATGACGATGGAAGAGTTTGTCGAAGACTGGGCCGTCGCGCAGATTTTGCCGGGGCCGAATGTCGTGAATTTATCCCTCATGATAGGTCACCGCCATTTTGGTTTTGCCGGTGCCATGGCGGCACTGGCTGGCATGTTGTCCGTCCCTCTATTGATCGTGGTGATGCTGGCGGTAGTGTATGCCCAGTTTTCCCAATACCCCCAGGTCGTCGGTGCATTGCGCGGCATGGGTGCAGTGACTGCTGGCCTCATCATCGCCACAGCGCTCAAGCTGGTCCCGGCACTGAAAAATAATCCCCTGGGCAGGGTTACCGCCCTGGTCTTCAGCGCACTTTGCTTTGCCGGCATTGCCTTCTTGCGCCTGCCGCTGGCCTATGTCTTGTTTGCCCTCGGCACTGTCACCTGCATACTGGTTTACCGGAGGCTGAAATAATGCCTGATACCCTGCACAATGCCTTGCATATCAGCCTGAACTGGAATGACTGGCTGCAACTGTTTTTGCACTACATGATGCTGTCCCTGCTGTCGATAGGCGGTGCGATTTCTACCCTGCCTGACATGCACCGCTATCTGGTCGCGCAACAAGGCTGGCTGACTGATGCGCAATTCAATGCTTCTGTCTCCATCGCCCAGGCCGCCCCTGGCCCCAACGTCTTGTTCATCGCCCTGATGGGCTGGAATGTGGGCATGAATGCCGGTGGCATGTGGACTGCCCTGCTGGGTGTCTTCGTCACCATGACGGGCATACTTTTACCGAGTACCACGCTGACCTATGTGGCAGCCAGCTGGGGGCATGCCAACCGCGAATTGCGTGGTGTACGTGCCTTCAAACTGGGCATGGCACCCATCGTCATCGGCCTGTTGCTGGCAACGGGCTGGATCATGGCAGCATCCCATGACCAGGTGAACAGAGACTGGCCATTGTGGCTGATGACGGTCGTGTGTACCGTGGTCGTCTGGCGCACCCGCCTGCATTTACTGTGGCTGCTGGCGGGTGGTGCTGCACTCGGCTGGTTTGGTTTGATTTAAGCTAAATTCAGACGAAACCCAGGTAGCGTTTGCTGGCATCGTAATACTTCAGATTGGGCAGTATCTCCAGCATTTCAGTGTCTGATATGCCCAGCCATTTGCCCAGCGTGGCAGCGTATTGATCAACTGAAGTCGTAGGCAGCAAACGACCCTGACCCACGTCATCATCACTGTCGACGGCAACCAGCGGCGCAGTACCATAATAACGCTTGCCATTGACTGCTCCGCCCAGCATGAAATGCATGCTGCCCCAGCCATGATCAGAACCGTCATTGTTGACACTCAGGGTACGGCCAAAATCAGAAGCGGTAAAACTGGTGACCTTGTTTTCTATATCCAATTCCTTAGTTGCATCATAAAATGAACTCAGTGCTTCGCCAACACTGGTGAGCAAATCAGGATGCGTCTCTTTCAGGCCATTATGGGTATCAAAGCCCCCCATGGAAACAAAAAAGACCTGGCGTTTTGCGCCCAGAGTACCTGCGCAGTCAATCATGCGCGCCACCATCTTCAATTGCATGGCCAGATTATTTTCTTTATTAAATGGTGTCTTGATGATGCGGCCATTGTCCAGTGCCGCAGTGAGTACATCGTCAGCCTCCAGGGAACGTTTGCTGACGCGTGCATATTCATTTTCAAACAAGTGAATACGCTCTTGCGTAACCAGTTTTTGCAAAGCCGTGGAACAGGGAACGGAACCAAACAAAGGTGCCTTCACACCGGTCATATGAACTGAGCCATTGGTCGATACCTGATATTGCACAGCCGTATTGCCAGACAGGTAGACCGCATTACCTGAAACATTTATGCAAGTGAAAGTAGCGTTGCCATTACCTGCCACGAACTGGTCACCCATGCGCCCACCCCAGCCTGCTGTTGCTCCCTCAGGTGCAGAAGATTGCCATACCGATTGCTGATCATTGTGCGAAAACAACTTGGGTGGCAGCATCGCCGTCTTATTCACGTATTCCAGCTTGGTGGTCGGACGTATCAGAGTGCCGACATTCAGTAATATCCCCATCTTGCCGGCATCGAATATGGGACTCAGTAGCTTCAGTTCGGGTGCCAGCGCGTATTGATGGCTGATACCATTCCTGTCTACAGGAACATTCAGGCTTTCCAGCTTAGTCAGTTTGTCGCGCCCATAAGCCAGCGAAGGACGCAATTGGGAATAAGCTGCGTAGTTGGGAACGTCATACGGCACCAAGGTATTGGCGTAATCATTACCACCGTATAAAAACACGCAGACGATGGCTTTGTAATCATCTGCATTGGCGGCCGAGGCTTCGGCCATGGCAGCCAGGTTGAGTGCCCAGGGTGTGGCGACACCGGCGATGGACAGAGCAGAGACACGTTGCAAGAATGCGCGGCGTGAGGCATTCATTGTAGTAGAATTTTTCATGATGCTTTCCTGTATTGGTGACAGCAAATTATTTGCTCAGAAGTTCAGGCTTATTTGAGGACGATGAATTCAGGGGCGGCCAGTACCAAGGTCAGCGCCGCATAGATTCTTTGCTTGCGACGGACATCATTACCCTTGGGCATGCTGTCGACTGCGCTGCTCAAATCCGCCAGGGTAGTCGCACTTAACTGCCCTGCTGCCAGCACCAGATTGATTTCATCCAGTAAGGCCGGCGCCGTCTCAGCCAGTGGCATCAGACTGCTGTAATCGGGCTTGATATCACTGACACCTTCACTGACGGCAATCTGCATGTAATTGACGTAACCAACGACTGAAGATTCATTGGTGATCTGGAATTCCGGTGCCACCAGGTTTTTTACGGCAATCGCCGTATTTGGCGGGACATAACCGGGACGGAAAAAATTGAATACCGACGGTGAACGCAAGGGGCTTTGCCCCAGTTTGTCGGCGGGGTTGCTGGTATTGCCGATATTCCAGATATCATTGTTTGCCGTGGCATTGTAGGCCCGTGCCCAGGCCAGGAAACGCAACATGGGTTCACGCAGTTTGCCAAACTGGGGATCGCTGAGATTAGCTGGTTTGCGCGCTTCATCATCGAGCAAAATCGCCTTCAATACGGCTTTCAAATTACCTTTTTTTCTGACTGTGCCGCTACCATCATCATTGAACACGGTCGCCACCCTCAAGATATAATCCTCACTTGGATTGCTGGTCACCAGTCTTTGTATCAGTTGTCGGCTGATGAAGGGGGCGACATTGTCATGGGCAAAGATAATATCGAGTGCCGCTTCCAAGGCCTTTTCGCCACTCAGGCCTTCGTCTACGGTCTTACCAAGGAAAGTGGATGCACCGGTTTCATGCTTGTCGGGCACCTGTATCATGGGTCTGCGCATGAAGTCCGGCTTGTCGGGGCCGCCACCTGCCAGATCAAACCCCCAACCAGTAAAGATGCGGGCCAGACCAGTAATATCTTCCAGGCCATAGGTCTCCCTGGTATTGCCGTCATACTTGCGTGGATTGCCATTCAGTTTGAGTTCAATCAAGCCTATGCTGAAGAGCTGCATGATTTCGCGGGCATAGTTTTCATCCGGGCTGGCCCCGGTTTTTGAATTGAATCTGGCATTACCCCGGAAAGTAAGGTATTGCCCCATGGCAGGACTGGTCGATACTGATTGCAAGAGATTGCGGTAGTTACCAAAGCAATTTGCTTCAAGCATGTCCAGCCAGGCTGCGGCGGCAAAGGCTTTCCAGCCACCACCTATCAGGCCATCAATCGCGACCACGATGACTTCCGACAAAGCCAGGGTAAAGCGCTGGCGCAAAGTATCTGGCGAGCTGATCAGTTTGCGCCAGGCCGTTGCATCAAAACCCGCCTGGCTATTGCGGTAACTGACATCGTTGTAACCTTTTGAGACCAGCCAGTCCCAGCGCGTACCATTGCCAGGCATGCTGAGTTGCTCATCAATCCAGCCTGCATATCCCAATGCTTGCACCCTGGCGATCTGGGCACGGCTGGCTCCCATGCTGGCTTGTGCCAGAAAGCGGGATGCTTCACTGGTGGTAATAGCGGCAGCACCGGCGTCAGGAGCAGGTGCCGGTGGCGCACCCATTGCCGTAGTGCTGTTGCCTGTACTATTTTCTGCCGTCGTGCTACCACCGCATGCGGTCAGCAAGGCGGCAGAGGCAAGCACTGCAGCAGCCTTCAAATCCGCGTGCTGATTGAACAAATCCTTGTCTGTTGTGGTCACAGTATCCATGGCATCCACACTTGCCAATTGCTCTTCCATGTTAAGTCTCCCTGTATTGGTATGAAATATTCTTTGTTGCTGGCCAGGCTTGAACATTAGAACAAGGATGTAAGTTTCCTATTACCGATTTGTAAGTAGTTGTCAGGAATTAAAGCAATTTTCTACATAGTTTGTTACTTGCAAATGTAAATAGCATTAAAGATTCAAAAACAGGGCGCGTCATTTGTTACACTTTCGTTTTTTATCAGCATGTGCCGGATTTGCAGATTCGCCCCCAGACAATCTTTGTTACAGGGAGAGACATAGTTTGAGGTATGCTTGCCACCTTGAAATTCTGCACACCGGTTCATATAGTCCATGAAGTTGAGCATAGAAGCGCCTGATGATGAAGTTGCCCTGCCGGGCGAAATTCATTTGCATATCCGGTTTCGCCCTGCGAATATGTTCGGCATCTTGCTGGCTTTGCTGGTTCACGGACTGTTGCTGTACTTCTTGCTACACATGAATGTGATCAAGAAGAAGCTGGACAAGGGTGGCTCAAGTGAGCCCATCGTCTTGCTGATGGACAAGGTAGCCAAAGCGCCCAAACAGGCAACTGCACCGCAAAAGCAAAAAACCGAATCAAAACCAGTACGTGTACCGCCGTCAAAAAACGCAATTACCCGGCCCAAGACACCTCCACCGCCAGTCACGGATTCACCGATAGCGCAGCCACCACCGCCGCAAGCCAAAGAGACGCCACCAGAAATGGACATGATGGCCATGGCCAATGCTGCGCGTGAACGCCGCCGTGCTGCAGAACAGGCAGCCGCCCAGGAAAATGACGGTGCGCGTCAGGCAGGCCGCGGCATGACGCCGCAGGAAGTGGCCGAAGCCAATGTCAAACGCAGCATGCAGCAAGCTGCCAACCGTGGTGGTGGCAGCGGCGTGTTTGAACTGGGGACGGTAGGCACAAGGGTAGCCAGCTTCACTTTCCGTGGCTGGAACACCCGCATAGTGGCTTCTGGCGGCAAGCAGTCTTTTGAAGTCGATGCCGGTCTGGGTGGCGATGTACGCCTGGCCGTAGTACGCCGCATGATAGAAATCATACGCATGGAATACAAGGGCGACTTCAACTGGGAATCCAGACGCCTGGGCCGCGTCATGGTCAAGTCAGCGCGGATAGAAGATTCAGCAGAGCTGGAAAGCTTTTTGCTGAAGGAATTTTTCCCGTGAATTTCCACGCCCCGGGAGCATTCCCGGGATAAGCACCTGACAGCTTAAACCGACCCACCCTGACCATATGCCCTTGCCGGTCTCCCATGCCAGCGCTGCTGCAAGGCCTGCCACCAGCTGACAGGCTCGGCTTGCTGTACCAATATTTCGCTTGCCTCGATTGCCTGCAATTCTACCCAGCCATCACGTTCAGCCGTGAACAGCGCACCGCTGCTGAGCACAGTATCGACTTGCCAGGCCACGCCTTCCAGAAATTGCGGTGCAGCCAGGATATGTAAGCGGCCTGTATGCAGATGCAGTTTGCTATCGGCCATTAACAGCACCTGCAGACGCTGGCCTGTTTTGATTGTGTGGGTATCCATGAAACGCTCCTCAAGGCGGTGAATGGCTAAGAGGATAAGACTTGTCAGACTTTCCGCACAGACACAGAGAAAGCCTATCTGTATCGTATCAGACAGAAAATTCAGAATCTGTTATTGTATCGCTAGCCCTGAACTGTATCCGTGCAGGCCCATGAGCAGCCTTACATTATCAAGCTATGCAAACCTTACCTCTCTACAGGCAACTGGCCGACCATTATCTGAATGCCATACGCTGCGGCACGCTGAAGCTGGGTGACCGTATGCCTTCTGTACGAAAACTCATGCAGGTGCATGGCGTCAGCTTGTCCACCGCCTTGCAGTTATGTCGCCAACTGGAAACCGAGGGTTGGCTGGAGGCGCGCCCGCGCTCAGGCTATTTTGTGCGGCAACCGCGGCGGGTGCGCCTGATACCGGCACAGGAACCAACCATAGGCAAGATCATCGACCCCGCGCAGTTTGTCGGCATCCATGAACTGGTGTCAGAAATCATCGCCCAGGGCCAGCGCCAGGTGAAATGCAATCTGGCACGCGCAACCGGTGGCCCCGCCCTGTACCCGCACCAGCAATTGCGCAGCCTGACCGTGAGCACTTTGCGCCGTTATCCTGAATTGCTGACCAAGGCGATATCGCCGGGTGGTAATCGCGAACTGAAAGCGGCATTGGCCAAGCGCGCGCTCGATTCGGGCATCAGCACATCCGCCGACCAGGTCATCATCACCAATGGCTGTATCGAGGCCCTGAACCTGGCCTTGCGTGCCGTCGCGCAAGCGGGTGATGTCATCGCAGTAGAATCGCCGACTTTTTACGGCCTCTTGCAAGTGCTGGAAAGCCTGGGCATGAAGGCGCTGGAAATACCCACCAGCCCGAGTACCGGCATTTCCGTCGAAGCGCTGGAACTGGCGATGCGCACCTATGACAATATCAAGGCGGTCGTGGTGGTGCCACATCTGCAGAATCCTTTGGGCAGCATGATGCCTGACCAGCACAAGCAAAAACTGGTAGCGCTGTGTGAAGCGCAAGGCGTACCGCTGATAGAAGATGACTCTTACAGCGCCCTCGCCGATGGTGACAAGATACCGACTGCACTCAAGCAATGGGACCACAGCGGCAACGTGATTTACTGCGCATCAGTACATAAAATTCTTGCGCCCGGCATGCGCGTGGGCTGGATACTGGCAGGTCGCTGGCAAGAGCGGGTCAACATGCTGAAGTACGCACACACACGTTATAACGAAGAATTGTCACAGATAGTCACGGCAACTTTTTTATTGTCGTCGGCTTACGACAGGCACCTGCGGAAACTACGTAGCAGCCTCGCTGTGCAAAGAGAAAAAATGGCAGAAGCGATTGCCACATATTTTCCCGAAGGCACGCGCGTGACCATGCCAGCCGGTGGAGTTTCGCTGTGGGTAGAGATGCCGGCCGGCACTTCTTCCCGCGCTGTTTTTGATGCTGCGCTAGAGGAGAGCATCCTGGTTTCACCGGGCTTGATGTACTCCAATTCAAATCGTTTTGATCATTTTTTGCGTATCAATTGCGGCATGCCATATACCCAGGATCTGGATGATGCGATGCGTTTGCTGGGTCGCATCATTCAACATCAGGCGACGCATTCTTCCGCATCAAGGCAACATATTGCGGCATAAAAAACCTGCATAAAAATTAGGCACTGTGGAAAGCCACAATTGTGGCTGCTCCGCGCATTTTCCATAATGGCTGCACTGACGGAGAAAAATATTCCGCAACGTGCTCGCCATGATGATTTTATTCAGGCGAGACTTTCTACCATCCAATGGAGACCCAGGATGAAAGCTCAAGCCTTCTACAAATCCCTGTATTTTCAAGTCATCACGGCCATCGTTCTGGGCGTATGTCTTGGCCATTTTTATCCCGAATCCGGCGCGGCCATGAAGCCTCTCGGCGACGGTTTCATCAAGCTCATCAAGATGATGATTGCGCCGATTATTTTCTGTACCGTCGTAGTTGGTATCGCCGGTATGGAAGACATGAAAAAAGTCGGCAAGACCGGCGGCATGGCACTGCTGTATTTTGAAGTTGTCAGCACCCTGGCACTGATCATCGGCCTCATCATCGTCAACGTCGTGCAACCTGGTGTAGGTATGCATATCGATGTGCATACACTCGATACCAAGGGCATCGCCGCCTTTGCCGGACCTGGCAAAATGCAGACCACGACTGAGTTCCTGATGGCCATCATCCCTACTACTTTCACCGATGCTTTTGCCAAGGGTGAGATACTGCAGGTCTTGCTGATCTCCATCTTCTTTGGTTTTGCCCTGCATCGTTTTGGTGGTCGCGGCACGCTGGTATTTGATCTGGTAGAAAAATTCTCCCACGTGCTGTTTGTCATCGTTGGCTACATCATGAAAGTTGCTCCTATCGGTGCCTTTGGTGCGATGGCTTTCACGATAGGTAAGTACGGTGTCGGTTCGCTGGTGCAGCTCGGTTTCCTGATGGCGACTTTCTATGCAACCTGTCTGATTTTCATCTTCGTCGTTCTCGGTGCAATTGCCAAAGTACATGGTTTCAGTATCTGGAAATTCATCAAGTACATCAAGGAAGAATTACTCATCGTACTTGGTACTTCTTCTTCAGAATCAGTATTGCCACGCATGATGGCCAAGCTGGAAAACCTGGGTGTAAAAAAATCCGTGGTTGGTCTGGTGATCCCTACCGGTTACTCTTTCAATCTCGATGGCACTTCCATCTACCTGACCATGGCTGCGGTATTCATTGCCCAGGCCACGGATACACCGATGACTTTGATGCAGCAAATCACTTTGCTGGCAGTCTTGCTGCTGACATCCAAGGGCGCGGCAGGTATCACAGGTAGCGGCTTCATCGTGCTGGCAGCGACACTGTCAGCAGTTGGTGGTGTACCAGTCGCTGGTCTGGCCTTGATACTTGGTATAGATCGTTTCATGTCAGAAGCACGCGCCTTGACCAACCTGATCGGCAACGGTGTCGCCACTGTGGTGGTTGCCAAATGGGGTAATGACGTGGATACCGTCAAGATGCAAAGACGTTTGAATAATGAAACGGTGGAAGAAGCAGAAGATCCGGAACTCTTGATGGACACTGCATCCATGCATACAGCAGTGCGTTGAAGCTGGCTGCAGGTAAAACAGAAAGCGGACTCAAGGTCCGCTTTTTGCATTCCGGCTTCAGCTATTTTTTCAAATGCCGCAGTGCCAGAGTCAAGGCCATTAACTGTATGGTCGCCGCCAGGAAAAAAGGTGCGCCCAGCAAAACACTGCCCTTGGGAAAATGACTGACTTGCCCGACTATCGACGTCCCTATCAGTGTGGCAAACACACTCATGATACTGGCCAACGCAGTCAAAGAACCCATGGCAAGGCCTTGCGAGCGCGCATCCACAGCACGCGAGAAGAAACCCTGCAAGGCAGGCCCGGCGGCAAAAGCCAGCACATTACACAGGATCAGTACATACATCATCCAACCCTGATTGGCCAGGCCATAACAGCTGAGTGCCACGGTCGATGAAGCCAGGCCGATCAGGACTGCATTCGCATCGCCAACCCGCTTGATATAAGACCCCAGAAAAACACCCTGCATGAGCACGCTGGAAACACCAACCATGAACAGTGAAAAACCATTTTGCATGGGCGTCCAGCCAAAGCGCAATTCTGTCGATAACACCCAGGTAGTCTGCAAGGTAAATTGTGCAAACATGGTCAGTGCATACACCCACACCAGCGCACCGACGCCACGCAAATGAGCGAGACCGCGCAAACCCGCAAAGGGATTGGCGGCGGAAATATGAAATGCCTTGCGGTGATCGGCAGGCAGTGATTCTGGCAAGGTGAAATAACCGTACACCACATTTCCCAGCGCCACAGCCGCCGCCAGATAAAACGGATAGTGGATATGCGCCTCACCCAGCATGCCACCAATAACCGGGCCGCATATAAATCCCAGGCCAAACATGGCACCTATCTTGCCCAGGGCCTTGGCGCGGTTTTCCGGACTCGATACGTCCGCAATATAAGCATTCGCGACTGACAGATTACCTGCGGTGACACCACCGATGGCGCGCACCAGCAACATCCAGTAAATAGTCGTCACCTGGGTCAGTAACAGGAAATTCAAGCCCAGGCCGAATACACATATCAACAAGACCGGACGACGGCCATAGCGGTCACTGAGCGCCCCTATCATCGGGGCAAATATAAATTGCATGACCCCATAGATGGCGACAATCGCGCCGTACCAGTAAGCCTGACTATCGGCCTGCAAAGTATAACTGGCCACCAGCCGTGGCAAGACCGGGATGATGAGACCTATGCCCAGTATGTCGAGGAATACGGTGATCAATACAAAACGTACATTGGTCGGCAGTGCTTTAACGACATCGGCCTGTTCGGAACTTGTCATGAATGACAACCTTTAAGCGAAATATACAAAGCACAATAGTATATGATTACCGTCAAGTACATTTGCACGGGAGCCAATATGGCTTTGTTTGATCACTTTCTCATCATTGCCTTGCTGGTCGCCATCAGCGCATTTTTTTCCATGTCAGAGATTTCGCTGGCGGCTGCGCGCAAGGTCAAATTGCAGATACTGCATGCAGAGGGCGAGCAGCGTGCGGGCAAGGTGCTGGCACTGCAACAAGAGCCGGGGCATTTTTTCACGGTCGTACAAATCGCCCTGAATGCAGTTGCCATACTTGGCGGTATTCTGGGTGAACAGGCTTTGACACCATATATCCTGAAAGCCCTGGTCGCTGTTTTCGGGATGACCAGTTGGGTGGAAACCGTCAGCTTTGTCACCTCCTTTTTGTTCGTGACCTCGATTTTCATTTTGTTTGCTGACCTGATGCCCAAGAAGATCGCCATGATCTCGCCAGAAACCGTGGCCATGCTGGTGGTCAGCCCCATACTCTTGTGCGTGCGCCTGTTCAAACCTCTGGTCTGGGTCTTCAATGGCCTGGCCAACCTGCTCCTGCGGCTGTTCAATTTACCAACGACACGCAATGAGCAAATCACGTCTGATGAAATCTATGCGATGTTTGATGCCGGGGCTGAAGCCGGGGTAGTGCTGGAAAGCGAACATCACATGATAGGCAATGTGTTCGAGCTGGAAAGCCGCACTGTGCCATCGGCCATGTCGCAGCGCGACAGCATCGTCTACTTCACCCTGCAAGACACCGATGTAGTGATACGCCAGAAGATCGCCGAGCATCCGCATACCAAGTTCCTGGTCTGTGATGGCAATATCGACAACGTGGTTGGTTATGTCGAATCCAAGGATATCTTGAAACGGGTACTGACCAACCAGGCGTTCACCAAGGTGCAGGAATTATCGATACGCACTGCCCTGGCGGTGCCTGATTCTCTGACTCTGTCTGAAATGCTGGAACAATTCAAGGGCACGCGCGAAGACTTTGCCGTCATCTTCAATGAATATGCGCTGGTAGTAGGCGTGATTACACTCAATGATGTGCTGAGTACCCTGATGGGCAACCTGGTTCATCCTTTCCTGGAAGACCAGATCGTCCAGCGTGATGCCAATTCCTGGCTCATTGACGGTGCGACAACAATCGAGGATGTCTGTCGTGCCCTCGACATAGATGGCTTGCCTGAGCAGGGAAGCTATGAGACCATTGCCGGTTTCATGATGACGATGCTGAAACGGATACCCAAACGCACTGATTTTGTGATGCTGGGGTCTTATAAGTTCGAAGTCGTCGATATTGATCACTATCGCATTGATCAGTTGCTGGTAGTTAAGCTCGATAGTGCGGAAACCAACAAATCATCGTAGTTATCACTAAGCTTCTTCCGTATCACGTCTTAACTCATTTATAACGCATTATCGTCAACAGCAGTTCACCCAAAGCTGCTGGCTTACCCGTTTTTATCAGGATTTTCATGTCGCACGCTTGTGGAGTAGATTTTGGCACCTCGAATTCAACTGTTGGCTGGCACAGGCCGGGCCAGCCTGCGCTGTTAGCGCTGGAAGAGGGCAAAGTCACGCTGCCATCGGTGGTATTTTTCGATGTCGAGGATGACCAGGTCACTTATGGCCGGGCTGCTCTGGGCAATTACCTGGCGGGTTATGAAGGCCGCCTGATGCGCTCGATGAAGAGTTTGCTGGGTACCAGCCTGATGGATGGCCAGACCGAAGTACAGGGCAAGTCCGTCCCCTTCCGCCATTTGCTGGCGCAATTTATCCGTGAACTCAAAGTGCGCGCAGAAAAATCTGCAGGCTGCAACTTTACCCAGGCCGTCATGGGCCGCCCTGTGCATTTCATTGATGATGACAGCAAGGCCGACAAGCTGGCGCAAGATACCCTGGAAGAAATCGCCCGCGCTGCCGGCTTCAAGGAAGTGCAGTTCCAGTATGAACCCATTGCCGCCGCCTTTGATTATGAATCACGCATCACCAAGGAAGAACTGGTACTGATCGCCGATATAGGCGGTGGTACTTCAGATTTTTCACTGGTGCGCCTGGCACCGGAACGTGCCCACAGGATAGACAGGAAAGACGATATCCTCGCCAATGGCGGTGTACATATCGGCGGCACCGACTTTGATAAATACCTGAGCCTGAACCACGTCATGCCCCTGCTGGGACTGGGTGGCCGTCTGGGCAGCCAGATCGAAGTGCCATCCAGTTATTATTTCAACCTGGCGACCTGGCACACGATCAACCTGACGTATACCCAAAAAGTCTGGCGTGAATTGCAGGAAGTTTATCGTGATATCAATACTGCCGAATTACGCCTGCGCTTTGAACGTCTGCTGAACCTGGTAGAAGAACGCGATGGCCACTGGCTGGCCATCAAGTCTGAAGAAGCCAAGATCTTATTGTCAGATCAGCACACCATAGACTTGCCACTGGAACGTTTGCGCAGCAAACAACCTGCACCTGCCTGCCATCTGGCATTGGACCAGGATGGCTTGCAAGCCTCCATCGCCCACCTGACCAGCAATATCGGTGACACCGTCAACACCGTACTGAACATGGCAAACCTGAAACCGGAACAGGTCGATACCGTGTTTTTCACCGGTGGTTCCAGTGGCGTACGTGGCTTGCGCCAGCAAATCGCCAGCATAGTCCCGACCGCAACCAAGGTCGAAGGTGATCTTTTTGGCAGCATAGGATCAGGTCTTGGTCTGGATGCCGCCCGCCGCTTTGCATGAAAATTAGATTTGCAAGGAAGGCGTCAGTTTTGACTAATATATTTCACCTTAAGTCACAAAGTCGGTGAGCCATGCCTGCGTCCGACGCCAAAACTTAAACTATACTTGTTGCATCAATTAGCAGGCTTTTCTACCCGGAGAAGGCATGTCGAACGAACAAGACGATGATGATGAGCTGTTCCTGGTTGAGGATGCGGAAGAAGAAGCCGCCACTCAGCAAACAGGACGCAGCTGGAAAATCGCCATCGTCGATGATGATGAAGATGTACACCGCACCACCTGCTTTGCGCTGCAGTATGTGCAGATACTGAACCGTCCTCTGGAATTTATCCACACTTACTCCAAAAATGAGACCCGCAAAGTATTCGCAAGTGAAAGCGATATCGCCGTAGTCTTGCTGGATGTGGTCATGGAAACCGAGCATGCGGGACTGGAGCTGGTCAGCTTCATCCGCGATGAACTGGGCTGGACCGATACCCGTATCATCCTTCGCACCGGCCAACCCGGTTATGCACCGGAAGAAGAAGCGATACGCGACTATGACATCAACGACTATAAAACCAAGAATGAGCTGACACGCAAGAAATTGCTGACTTCACTGACGGCAGCAGTGCGCTCGTATGAACAGATACGCACCATCGATGCCAGCCGGCGTGGCCTGCACCAGATCATCAGTTCCAGCGCTGCCTTCACTTTCGACCATGGGATACAATCTTTTGCCAGCGGTGTAATTACCCAGATCGCCGCCTTGTGTGGCGTACCGCCAGAAGGTTTGTTGTGCGCCCAGGGCGAGCTCAATGAGCTGGATGAAGAAATCCCCGAGACTTTCAATGTCATCGCCTCTGCCGGGCATTACAGCAACCTGATGAATTGCCCGATTGATGATATCCACAGCAGTCGCGTGCGCGATGCCTTAAGACATGTGCTGACCAGACGTGAATCTCTGTTCACTGATCACAGCATGACCCTGTATTTCTCTGGCCGTGGCAACCGGCCTCTGGCTGCCTTCATCGACTTGCCGTTTTCGCTGTCGGAAATCAACCAGCATTTGCTGGAAGTATTTTGCTCCAACCTCGGCGTCTGTCTTGATAATCTGAGCCTGGTCAATCAACTCAAGAACCATGCTTATCGTGATCAGTTGTTGAAACTGCCTAACCGCCTGAAGTTCATAGAACAGATCAGCACTACCCTGGCAAGTGAACAGACCGGGCAAATGGTGGCATTGATAGACATTGACGATTTTGCTGAAATCAATGATGTGCTCGGCCATCATTACGGCGACCTGATCCTGAAAGCAGTCGCAGACAGGCTGCGTGAAAAACTGGGCGCTCACGTCTTCCTGGCCCGTATTTCCGGTGATGTATTCGGTCTGCTGGGCAGCAAGGAATTACTCGAGCCAGAAACCCTGAGACTGATGTTTGTCGAGTCATACACGATAGAAGAAACTGCCCATGCGGTGTCCATGTCGATAGGCATGGTGGCACTGGAAGGTTATGTAGGTGACGGTGCCGAACCGCTGAAAGACGCCAGTATCGCCCTCAAGCGCACCAAGATACATCAGCGTGGCAGTTGCACCTTATTTACCCGCTCCATGGGCATAGAGATACGCGAGCGCGCTACGCTCATGCAGCATTTGCACAAGGCCTTTGATGCCGAGCGCCTGTTCCTCATGTACCAGCCACAAATCGATCTGGAGAGCAGTCAATTTACCGGACTGGAAGCACTGATACGCTGGCGTAATGATGATGGTGTGCTAATACCACCAAATGACTTTATCCCGCTGGCAGAATATTCCGGTCTCATCATCAGCCTGGGTGCCTGGGTATTACGCACTGCCTGTTTCATGATGGTCAGATTACAAAAAGCGGGCATCGCGCCACAACGCATGGGTGTCAATGTCTCGGTCGTGCAATTCCGCCAGGATGACTTTATCGAAATCGTCGAATCAGCGCTGAAAGAAACAGGATTACTGCCAGAAAATCTGGAGCTGGAAATTACAGAGTCTGTCACCATGACCAGCGCGGCCCTGTTTGAAAGCAAGCTCGCCAAGTTAAAACAAATGGGCGTAAAAATTGCCATCGATGATTTCGGCACCGGTTTTTCTTCACTCAGCTACCTTGATAAATTACCGGTAGACAGGCTGAAAATAGACCGCGCTTTCGTCAATCAAATCGATACGCCTGAGGGGCCGCGGATAGCCGAGCTGATTACGCAACTCGGTAAAAAACTTGGCTTGCAGGTGATCGCCGAAGGGGTAGAACATGAAACCCACTGGAAGACGCTGGCAGCCATGGGTTGTCATGAGGGCCAGGGCTTTTACATAGGCCGCCCCATGCTGGAAGAGAATCTTGTCTCCTGGATCAATCTCAGAAAATAAAAGGCTGTCACAAAATGGGGGAGTAAATTCCCCATCTCGCAACAGCCTTCTACGCTTTTCTACACTTACTTTTATTACCAGAACCTGCATACTGCAAGTTCTGGTAATTTGACAGCTTACTTCTTATCTGTCATCGGGGGACGATCACCGCTCTTTTGCATACCAGGACCATGCTCACCCATCTGCTTGCCCATGCGTTCACGCATATGCGATGCCATGCGTCGGTGGCTGTCATCAAAAATCTTTTGCTGCTCAGGTGTTAACACGGCATAGAAAGTTTTCAGGGAAGCCAGGCGCGTTTGCATTCTTGCCAGATGCTCCTTCATTTTTTCCAGACCTTTTTCCATGCGTTCTGGTGTCGTCAATTTTTCCATTTCCTTGCGGTCAGGACGGACTGGCATGGCGCCTGGATTCATGGCATCAATGAAGGTCTTCCAGGCTGGTTCTTGTGCAGCCGTAATTTTCAATTTGTCATGCAGTTCGGCCTGGTGTTTAGCCATGCGCTCTTTCATCTTTTCTGCCCACTTGGCGGGGTCGCCATGCGGCTGACCATGGCCAGCATGTGCAGAAGCAGACGGCGGTGCAGAAGATTGTGCCAGGGCGCTGCCTGCACTGGCGGCGATACCCAGACTGATTGCTGCCAGAGCCATGCAGAATTTTTTGTGTAAGGTTTTCATATTTTTTCTCTTTCTGAACAGTAGAACAAGCTCACACATCCGCAATATACATTTTACAAAAATACATTCCACAAAATGGTGAGTTAAGCTGGCTGATCGCTTTCTGGACTTGCATCAAGTCCTGCATTGCTGTCTCAGACATGTGATGTATCTTGCAGCAAGCTTGTAACGTCGAAATGTCCGTCTGCTCTCGCTTTGTATCGACGTGTAACAGTCAAGAATGATAAGGTGGTATGTTACGGTTTATCATAACAAGACGATACAAAATCAGGGTTTTTATCTACTGGATCGGGCTCATAATGAAGAACATGGACACACCAAATAAAATTCTCATCGTTGATGATGACCGCGACATCCGCAATTTGCTGGCTGATTATCTCGACAATAATGGCTACAGCACAGTCACGGCTGCTGAAGGCAATGCCATGTGGACAGCCCTGCAAAACCACCAGGTTGACCTGGTGGTGCTGGATTTGAATTTGCCTGGCGATGATGGCCTGACGCTTTGCCGTACCTTGCGCAGCAAATCAACTTTGCCTGTCATCATGTTGACTGCGCGCGGCGAACCGCTGGACCGTATCCTGGGCCTGGAAATGGGTGCAGATGATTACCTGCCCAAACCCTTCGAGCCACGCGAACTACTGGCGCGCATACGCAGTGTTTTGCGCCGTACCCAGACCAATGTCAATACGCATTCTGGCGAAGCCCTGCAAAAACTTAAATTTGCTGGCTGGACACTGGATTTGACGGCACGCCACCTGATCAGCCCGGATGGCATGGTAGTGTCATTGTCTGGCGCCGAGTTCCGCATGTTGAATATCTTCCTGGAACATCCTAACCGCGTGCTGAACCGTGATCAGTTGCTGAACATGACACATGGCCGCGATGCCGACCCGTTTGACCGTTCCATCGATATCCAGATCAGCCGCTTGCGCCAAAAACTGCGCGAAGATGCGCGTTCACCGCAAATCATCAAAACCGTCAGGAATGGCGGTTATGTACTGGCCGTTACCGTCGTCGTGGAGCAGGACGCATGAAAATCTTATCGTCGATGTGGGGCAGGGTATTTGCCATCCTTCTGCTGGGAGTAATCGCTTCGACGGTACTGACCTGGTCGCTGGCTTTTGGCGAAAGACAAAAAACCATATCGCAATACAGAGATTCACACGCAGTTGAACGGGCTGAACAACTGGTGCTGGCACTGGATGCCCTGCCGGCAGAAAACCGTGAAAAGTTTTTGGCAACTGCACCACGCCTGGGCTTGAAAGTAGCCACCCTGCCCGCCGAGACGACTGACCAGGCACCACGTTCTGAGTATGCAGCCGCTGTCAGCGAAAGACTGGGCAAGACCTTTCGCGTCATGTCACTGGCGCAAGATCCGGCATCCTGCCCGCGCAACCCGCAGAACATACAAACCAACCGCCTGCCCTGTGAAGCACTGGGCATCACCCTGCATGACGGTACCGCCCTGCGCCTGACGGTATTACCGCCACGTAATCCTGCCCCACCACTGCGCCCGGATTTCTTGCAATACCTGTTCCTGTTTTTAGCCAGTATTGCCGTTCTGGCATTCCTGATCGCCCGCATGACCATGCGGCCCTTGCAGCAAATGGCAAAGGCAGCCACGGCCCTGGGGCAAGACATTAACCGCCCTCCTTTGCCAGAAAAAGGGGCAACTGAAATCTTGCAGGCAACGCGTGCCTTCAATGCCATGCAAGCACGGATACGCCAGCATATCGCCCAGCGCACCCATATGCTGGCAGCCATCACCCATGACTTGCAAACCCCGTTGACGCGCCTGCGTCTGCGTCTGGAAAAAGTCAGGGATGAAGAATTGCGCGACAAACTCATAGAAGATTTGTCAGGCATGCAAATGATGATACGCGAAGGCCTGGATCTGGCGCGCAGCATGGACAGCAATGAAGCCCTGAAACCGCTGGACCTGGATTCGCTGCTTGATAGCGTATGCGCCGACGCCGCGGATGCCGGGCAAAACGTCAGCTTTCAAGGTAAGCCCGGCCTGACTGTCATGGCCAGGCCACAAGCCCTGCGCCGTTGCCTGACCAATCTGATCGACAATGCAGTCAAATATGGTCAATACGCCACAGTCAGCCTGGTGGCTGGCAAGGATGCCGCCAAGGATGTATTGCATGTGTTGATACGCGACGGCGGCCATGGCATACCACCTGAATTTCAAAGCAAGGTGTTTGAGCCATTTTTTCGCATGGAAACCTCGCGCTCCAGAGAGTCTGGCGGCACTGGTCTGGGTCTGACGATAGCCCAGAATATCGCCCAGCAACACGGCGGCCAGCTGCAATTGAGCAATCTGCCTGAAGGTGGCCTGGAAGTTCGCCTGACGCTGCCTTTGCAAACGGCTTGACGTGGTTTGAATGGCAGGAGTTAGTACCCTCGCCTGTATCCTGGACCAGCCCCGCTGCATGCCAGTGGGGTAATCCTTCCTTAAGCCCTGCCTGCATGACAAAAACCTGTTGCTGTCAGCAAGGCTGCTCAAAAAAGTCTGCGCTCCATCTGCCCGGGCAAGCCCTCGTCCCTGTAAAATCCGGGGAAAACCTGAGGACTTGCACATGATTAATCTACAACTAAGCGATGTCAGCCACATCATACAACTCTCGATTGCCCCGGTCTTCCTGCTGACCGGCGTGGGTACCACACTCTCGGTCCTGACCAGCCGCCTGGCCCGTATCATAGATCGCTCAAGGGTCGTGGAAGACTTGCTGCATGGCGAGAATAGCCCACCCGTCAGCCCTCCTGGCGTGGAAGAAGAATTGCACGAACTATATGAACGCTCACACCTGATCAACCGCGCCATCACCCTCAGCACATCCTGTGGTTTGCTGATCTGTCTGGTGATTGCTACCTTGTTCATGGGCGATGCCACCAGCCTGAATCTCGACAAGCTGATTGCCACCCTGTTTGTGGGCGGGGTGTTTTCCCTGATAGGCAGCTTCATTTATTTCATGCGCGAGATTTTTGTCGCCACCAAGACCCTGACACGCCAGCGCAAACTGGGCAGGCGTAAGATCATTGCCCGCGAATCGTAATATCAGACAAGCCCCAATAAAAAGCCCCGCTATCTTTACGATGCGGGGCTTTTTTTTAGCTGCCTGCTTATTTCAAACCGCTATTTCAAGCTCTTATTTCAAGCTCTTACTTCACGCTGTTATTTCACTACGGCTGGTGCCTGTACCGTGACGATGACATCAATGGAAGCCGTGCCAGGATTAGCCACGGTAATCGGTTGATAACTACCAGTAGCGCGGAAAATCAATGTCCCCGGTGTGCCAGGCGAAATAAATCCGGCATTGCTGGTACCTGCACCGGCGATGGCAACGGTAGTACCGGCAATCTGCGTCCAGCTGTAGTAGATGATATTGCTGGTATTCGACGGCGCATCGACTTTCAGGGTAACGGCACTATTGGTCAGCACTACTTGTACCGGGGTATACGACACCAGCGAAATAGGTGGCAAGGGGTCTACATAAAACACCACATCCATCTGGACGATAGGATCCAGCGAAAAACCGCCAGGCTGGATGACGGAATTTGAGGCATTGAGGGTAAATACAAAAGGTGTACGCACATCGACAAACTTGGGCAGGGCGGCACTGGCCACACTGCTGAAAGCATTGAAAATTTCTACCGAAGGACCGGATTTTTGCTTCCAGTAATAATAAATAGGTGTGCTGCTGTCGACCTTGCCGTTGGCATCGTATTTGACCGACTTGCTGCCATCAAGAGTGATGGTAGAACCTGCCGCAACCACACCTCCGCTGTAAGAGATAGGCACGACTGTCGGCTTGATGATAGGTGTCACTGTCACGGTCTGGGTTGCCGTACCTACTTTTTGCTTGTCATCAGTGACACGGCATTGCACTTTTAAGGCCGTAGATGCTGTCACTACAGGCGCGGTAAAACTGGTGGCGGCAGTATCCGCCGGTGCCAGGGTAATGGTAGTACCGGCTGCATCGCTGACCACCCATTGATAGGAATAAGGTTCACCCGTAGCTGCCGGTGTACCACCACTGCCGGTACAACTCAGGCTGACTTTGTCACCCGATGTGGCATTAGTGGTGCCGCTGACTTTGGCTATTGGATTGGCAGTCGTGGATGCCTCCTGTTTCACCAGCAAAGTGGTGGACGCCTTGATGGTATTGCCTTTAACGTCAACAGCATTGAGGGTCAATTTATAGGTATAGTCCGCCGTCAACAAAGCCGGCGGGGTGACTTGCAGGACACAGCTGGCATCAGCACCTGTACTGCTCTTGCTGATGATCTTGCAATCTGCATTCGTCACTGCTGCCAGCGGGTTGGCTGACAGGGTCAGGTTCTCTACCTGCCAGTACATATTCGTGATGACACCGACGGTACTGCTGGCCTGACCATTAAAGCTCAGGGGCGCACCACTGGTCACTGTCAAGGCATCGGGAACCGCAATCGCCATGGGGTTGGCCGTCGTGCCGCCACCTGTACCCGCGGTACCACCGCCACCTCCGCCACAAGCCACCATGGCCAGGCTGGATAAAACGATTAGGGCTGTTTTGATTTGCTGAAACACGCTGACTCCGATGTCTTGCTGAATAGGGGAATGCTTAACATTGTAGCTTCATGCTGCCGTTTGCAATACCTTTAAGCTAAGTGTTGACAAAATGTTTCAAGTTTCCGCTAAACATCATTATTTTGCGAACGACCGTGCAAAAAAGAATTAGGTATGGCACTCTAATAAAAAAACCGAACATAACGGAGACAGCCTATGAACACTTTGCACTACGCCCACTGGCCGCAAGGCTTGCCGCATCATCTGATCACGCCAGAAGCCAGCGTGTATACGAATTTGCAGGTATCAGCCCTGCGCTACCCGGACAAGGCGGCGATCATCTTTTATGACACGGTCATCACCTATCTCCAACTGCACGAAGAAGTGCTGGCGCTGGCTGGCTATCTGCAAGAGGTTTGCGGTGTACAAAAAGGTGACCGTGTCTTGCTTAACATGCAAAACTGTCCACAGTTCATCATCGGTTTTTATGCCATTTTGCGGGCTGATGCCATGGTCGTCCCTGTCAATCCCATGTTGATGACGGATGAACTTAGCCATTACATCGCCGACAGCGGTGCCAAAACAGCCCTGGTCTCCCAGGAAATTTTTTCGCGCCTGCAGCCATTAGTAGGCCATAGCATATTGCAAAATGCGATAGTAGCCACTTACTCCGATCATTTAACAGCGGCCACCAACCTGGTCATCCCTGACTTTGTAAAGGCAGAACGCCAGGTGCCAGATCAGGCTGGCGTCCATAGCTGGCGAACGGCAATAGAGGCCGGACACCAGCCGCATGCCCATGCGGCAGGCCCGGACGACCTGGCCTGTATGCCTTATACCTCGGGCACGACAGGCAAACCCAAGGGCTGCATACATACCCATCGCTCTGTCATTTTCAATACGGTTGCCAGCCCCACCTGGTCGGGCAATATAGTTGCCAATCATGTGTCTTTGGCAGTGCTGCCATTCTTTCATGTGACGGGCATGCAATCTGTGATGAACAGCATGATTTACTGTGGCGGCACTCTGGTCATCCTGCCGCGCTGGGACAGGGATGCGGCAGGACAGCTCATCACCCGCTATGCGGTCAGTAACTGGACGCTGGTGCCATCGATGATGATCGATTTCCTGTCCAACCCACGTCTGGCTGAATATGATATTTCCAGGCTGACCAGGGTATCCGGTGGTGGCGCAGCCATGCCCGCTGCGATTGCCCAAAAGCTGCTGGACTTGTCTGGGCAAGTCTATATGGAGGGTTATGGCTTGTCAGAAACCATGGCCGCATCCCATGTCAATCCGGCACAACGCATGAAGCAGCAGTGCCTGGGCGTGCCCTATTTCAATGTCGATTCACGCATCGTTGACCCGACCACCCTGCAAGAAGTTAAACAGGGCGAAACTGGCGAAATCTGGATACATGGCCCACAAGTCTTCCAGGGTTACTGGAACGACCCGCAAAAAACCGCCGACTCTTTCGCCGAACTCGACGGCAAAAAATTCTTCCGTTCCGGCGACCTTGGTTACATGGACCCGGAAGGCTTCTTCTTCTTCACCGACCGCCTGAAACGCATGATCAACGCCAGCGGCTTTAAAGTCTGGCCCGCCGAAGTCGAATCCATGATGTACCAGCACCCCGCCATCCAGGAATGCTGCATCATCGCCGCCCACGACGCCTACCGCGGCGAAACCGTCAAAGCCGTGGTCGTCAAAAAACCTGGCAGCGATGTGACTGCCGAAGACATCATGACCTGGGCACATGAAAAAATGGCCGCTTACAAAGTGCCCAAGTTTGTCGAGTTTGTGGATAGTTTGCCGAAATCAGGGACGGGGAAAGTGATGTGGCGGACCTTGCAGGAGAAGGAAGCGGCGAAGAAATAGCCAAGCTTTAAGTAATTTAAATGCGGTTGTGATGGTGTTGGTTTTGACGTTGGGTCTGTTTTTGAATTTTCGCCGTTCCCATGTGTAGCCGCCATTTGTGCTGTGCAGAAAATGGATCAAGAAATGCCCGTGTTTGAGCGTAGCGAGTTTCGGGCATTTCCCATTTTTTGTACCGCATAAATGGGAACCCCGCAGGGGCGGCTACGCCTGGGTCGCCTTTCTTTGAATTCTTTCTTTGGCGACGCAAAGAAAGAATTTCGTCCGCCGGGCCGAGACCCGGCTTGTGTCCACGGAGGGCAATCGTTTTAATCAAAGTACGGTAATGCAACGAACGCCACTGGGCTCCTGCCTGCACAGGAGCGACGAATCTGAGATTCGTCGCTTATCTTATGATTGCCGTTCAAGGACAGAACCCCACCTTCTCTCAAGGCAAAGGAAAAATCAGACATGTAGTCGTTGCATGCGCATAAATCCTCCCCGCCGCATCCACGATACGGCCCTCCGCCGTGCCCACCTGCTTACCCACCTGTATCACCTTGCCCTCAGCCCGCACAGGCCCGGTCTTGGCGCTCATGGCGCGGATCAGATTCACCTTGATTTCCAGCGTGGTATAGCCAACGCCGGCTGGCAACATCGATTGCACGGCACAACCAACGGCAGAATCAAGCAAGGTACAGAAGTAACCGCCATGCACACTGCCCAAAGGGTTGTAGTGCTGCAGACCCGGCGTACCCTGAAACACGATACGGCCAGCCTCACCTTCTACCGGGATGAAATCCAGGGTCTTGCCTATATGGGCGACCGGATATTTACCTTCGAGGATACCGCGTAAAAAATCGATACCGCTGACAGCTTTCAATTGGTCCAGGCCCAATACGCCAGGTTCAGCCATGCGGGCGCGGACTGCGGCTTCCTGTTCTTGCCATTGTTTTAAGACCGCAGTTGCGTCACCCTTTGCCTCACTCTTTGCATCACTCATCATGCATCCTTCCGGGGAAATAAAATCATTTGGGTACAACGGAACAGGGCAATCGTCTTGCCCTCATAACTGACTACGGCATCCCAGACCTGGGTAGTGCGGCCCAGATGGACTGCGGTGGCAAGCACGCTGATGGTGCCCGCACGCGCAGTGCCCAGATGATTGGATTTCAGTTCTATGGTCGTAAAACTCTGTGCCCCCTCTGGCAGGCTGGCGACGCAGCCATAACCGCAGGCGGTATCAGCAAGGGTAACCACGCTGCCTGCATGCAGATAGCCGTTGGGCGCCAATAAATGGGGCAAGACCGGCAATTCTGCCGTGACTTTGCCTTTTTCTACCGTCAGGATGTTGATGCCCAGGTGGCCTGGTAGAAACTTGGCACCGAACTGGTTCAGGCGTTGTGCCTGCTCTTCCGCCGCCACCGTACTATTCACGGTTTCATTCAGTGTATCTGCTGAAGTCATCATTTTTCCTTTATGAATTTAAGCTACATTCTAGTTATTGCAGGAAAGTGCTGACAGTGTCAGTATTGACTCTTTTAATGCAGATTACGACAAATGGCACATATCGAAGTCTGGCTCTACCCTCAATGCATGGCATCTGCGGTCACTGGCCCGCTGGATGTGTTTGCTGTCGCCAATGCCATCTGGTCGCTCAAGAATGTCGATGAAGTAGATCCCTTGTTCACCTGGAGCACCCATTCCATCGATGGCAAGCCTGTCATGACACCTGCCAAAGTCAGCCTGGGTGCCGATGCCTGCATACAGGCCGACAGCAACGCCGATATCATTTTATTACCAGGCCTGTATATGGAAAACGGCATTACGGGCCTGACCAGCAGCATGCATGCCATGCGTGAACTATTCCCTATCTTGCGGGCCAGGCATGCGCAGGGCTGTGTACTGGCGGCCAATTGCAGCGCCACCTTCTTGCTGGCTGAAGCCGGTTTGCTGGATGGTGGTCATGCAACGACTACCTGGTGGCTGGAGAGAGCATTCAAGACCCGTTATCCCGAAGTCAGCCTGCGTCTGTCGGAAGTGCTGGATGAATATGAAAACATCCTGACCAGTGGTGCCGCCACCAGCTTTTTGAATCTTGCCTACCATCTGGTGGAGCGCTTTGGTGGCCAGGATATAGCCAGCGGTGTCGCAAAAACCCTGCTGATCGATGCCAACCGCACTTCGCAAATGCCCTATATGCAAATGCTGAGCCTGACCCAGCAAGATACCCATCAGCATGAAAACATCCTGGTGCAGCGGGCACAGAAATGGCTGAGCCTGAATCATCACCTGCCCTTCCGCCTGCCTGCACTAGCCGGACACCTGGCGGTCAGTGAACGTACCGTAATACGGCATTTTCACCAGACCCTGGATACCACCCCAGCCAGCTATGCCCAGCAAGTCAAGATGGATATCGCCAAACGCCTGCTGGAAACCACCACGCTGACACTGGAGCAAGTGGCAGAACGCACGGGTTATAGTGACCCTAGTTCATTCCGCCGCCTGTTCAAAAAACATTCGGGCCTGTCACCGGCCAGTTATCGCGAGCAATTCAGACCCGCTAAACGGGCTACAGTCAGTGCTTAAGTAGCAAAAAACAGCTACAAAATTAATACAAAAAATAGCATGAAAAACCGCAATAATTTCCATGTGGAAATTATTGCGGCGGTTTTTCTCTATATAATGTTGCCATGCACAAGCTACCAGGAAAAAGAAAAGTCTCTTATGGCGCTGATACGGTAGCGCCAGAAGCACCTGTATTGCTCAAGGATGAGACGCTTGTAGATGGGCCTTTGACACCGCCGTTTGTGACCCCGGATCTGGGGGATACCATCCTGGTGCAGGATACGCCCCCCTCTCAAAATGCAGCGATTTCGGATACGCTGGCCAAATTCAATGTCGTAAAAACGCAGCTCTTGCGTTCACATAACCGCTACCTGGTGAAATGGAAAATTGCCCTGATTCATGAATTCGGCGGAAAAAAACTGAGCTATTACGGCAAGATCAATGATATTTCCGAAAATGGTCTCAGCATGTTCTGTGATTACAATGTCTTTTTTAACGGCAAAGTAAAACTGGTCATGACGCTGCCCCCCTTGAACACAGGCATGCAAGCGCAAAAAATAGAAGTCGAGAGCAGGATGGTGTACACCATACTCTCGCAATTTTCTTTCCGCATCGGCCTGGAATTCTTGAATTTCCACGATGGCGAAAAGAAAATATTGATGGACAGGCTGGAAAGCAGCAATGCAGCGCTAAGGCCGACCGGCGGATAATTACCAGAAACCAGCGCTAATCCCCTCCCCCACCACAACCACCGCCGCAACCCCCACTACAACCTGAACTGTCACCCCCACTATCGCCACCGCCACTATCAGCATGGCTGCTGTGACTGCTATGATGGGTAGTATCACCAAAATCATAGGATGTGTCGCTGCCGCTACTGCCACCGCTGCCGCCATAGAAATCACCACCGCAATACACCGTGCCATCGCCATTCTTGCGCAAGGCACTGCAATCGGGTTCATAACGAAAGCCATCAGCAATATTCCATTTGGCATCCAGCGCAAACAGCAGTGGCAAGCGTGTCGCACGGCGTGGATTGATGTTTTCTTCCAGGCAGGCAAACCACCAAGTGCGGCGCAAACCCTCATTTCCACGCTGGCTGGCCCCCAGGACAGCAGCCGGTGTGTGGTGCATGTAACGGCCAAAAGCTTTTTTACAAAATTGCTCGTAGTTTTTTGTATATAGTATAAATTCATGCCAGAGGTCATCGACCACCTGCGAAGGCATGGAAATATGTTTGAAACCCGATTTCAGATACACCAGAAAAAACTGCCGCAAGGCGCGCGCGACCAGTTGCTGGTCTTTTACATTCAGATCAGGACGCTGTTTGTGTAGTCTTTCCAACAGTCCGGGTGGAAACATATACGTGCGAATATAGTCCGCCTGCGCTGCCCGACGCCAGCGCGTCCAGACGTAGATCAGACTGACCGCCAGCACAAGTACAACAACGCTGAGTAATAAGGGCATCAAGCTTGCTCTCAATCAATAGAATTTAACAAAAACATGTGCCATACATGCTTTGCGGCAAAGCAATTTTGGCATAGTATGGATACAAAGGTATATCGTACCGGCAAGGCAGACTGCACCGTAGCTTATTCCAAGACCGGTATGAGATACCAGATTTTCTCTTCCCCGAATTCTGATATGTTGTTTTATGAAAAATATTTTTTCTCAGGGGCTGATCTGAAATCTTGTACGTCATTCACATGATTGCCTGGAGCGACAAAAACCAAGCGTCGCATGATAAATACGGATAGCGTTGGCATGCGGCTTGCATGTTGTCATGCAAGCGGAAAAGTCAGAGCAAGCAATACCAAGCAAAGATTTTATGTAAGCACGACCTCGTAGTAACTGAGCTTCTTTAAGGGAGATTCACTATGAATTTGCGTCACTTGCGCATAGGTACCCGACTCGCTGTGGGCTTTGGTGTGATACTGGCGACCCTGGTACTCATACTCATCATCGACAGCATCTTCAGTGCCAGTAACCGCAAGGAAATGGTTGCAGGTCTGGAACTCTCCCATAGCAAAAGCGAGCTTGCTGCCACCATGAAAAGCAGCATGCTGGAAAGTGGCATAGCCATACGCAATATAGGTTTGCAGACTGACCTGGGCGAAAGTGACAAACAAAATGTCATCTCCAAAAAGCAGCAAGCCCGCTTTGCTGAAGCAAGGGAAAAACTCATTGCCCTGGGTCTGAGCGCAGAGGAAAAAAAGATTATCGATGCGGTATCCGACCTGGACAAGCAAATTGATTTTCCCATCAAGGAAGCCATGAAAATGTTGCTGGCCTTCAATGGTGAAGAAGCTGTGAAGCTGATCGCCACACAAGTTGACCCATTGCAACAAAAAGCCATATTGGAAATCAACAAACTGGTCGAGATTCAAAACAAGGCTGCTTCTGAATTGTCTGCCACGGCAGAAAGCAAGGGCAAGCAACTGACCTTCACCCTGTTCGCCATTGGTGCAGTGATCTTATTATTTGGTGCAGGCTTTTCCATCTTCCTGACGCGCAGTATCACCACACCTTTGCGGGATGCAGTCTCAATTGCCAAGCGCGTTGCTGCCGGTGAGCTGACCTTCCGTGAAGCGGCTGACGGCACAGACGAGATCAGCGAGTTGCTGAATGCCCTCAAAGAGATGAGCGATAACCTGCACAATATCGTCAGCGAAGTCAGGCAGGGTACAGACGCCATCGCGATTGCGGCAGTAGAAATTTCTAGCGGTAATTCTGACTTGTCTTCCCGCACAGAAACCCAGGCTGGTGCGCTGGAAGAAACCGCCAGCTCCATGGAAGAAATCACGGCAACGGTCAGACATAATGCCGACAATGCCAGACAGGCCAATGGCCTGGTCACCTCTGCTTCCAACTTCGCCATCAAGGGTGGTGAAGAAGTCGGCAAGGTTGTCCACACCATGAACTCCATCAAGGAAAGCTCACGCAAGATTGTCGATATCATCAGCGTCATCGACGGTATTGCCTTCCAGACCAATATCCTGGCCCTGAATGCAGCGGTGGAAGCAGCCCGCGCAGGTGAACAGGGCCGCGGCTTTGCCGTGGTGGCCTCAGAAGTGCGCAATCTGGCACAACGCAGCGCCAGTGCAGCAAAAGAGATCAAAACCCTGATTGGTGATTCTGTAGAAAAAGTCGATACCGGTGGCAAGCTCGTCGATGCAGCTGGCAAGACCATGAATGAAATCGTCAGCTCCGTGAAACATGTGGCAGAAATCATGTCTGAAATCACGGCTGCTGGCCAGGAACAAAGTTCAGGCATAGAAGAAGTCAACCGTGCCATCAACCAGATGGATGAAATGACACAACAAAATGCAGCGCTGGTAGAACAGGCAGCAGCAGCGGCAGAGAGCATGGAAGAACAGGCCAATAATCTGGCCAGGGCAGTGTCTGCCTTCAAGCTGGATAATGCCAGCAATACCGTGCGCAGGGTACAGCAAGTGCAGCCAGTGCAAGCTACTCCCGTGCGCAACGACTATACTGAAGAGGAACCCTCCTTGATCATGGCAACTGCTGGTAAACTAGTGAGGGCACTGGGTTTCAATAAAAATTAGCGGACCGTGGGGAGCAGATGCCCTGCATGGCACTGCTCCAACAAACACATTATGAACAAGTCGGCAGCATTAAAGAGTATTGTTGAACAAGCCAGCAAGGGTGATCTGGTCTTCCCTACCAATGTCAATGCCTCGCTGAAGATACAACAGGCTCTCGACGACCCGGACTGCGGTATAGAGACAGCCGCAAAACTGGTCATGACTGAACCCCTGATGTCAGCCCGCGTGGTTGCCATTGCCAATTCTGTTGCCTATAACCGCTTCGGCGGGGGTGTTACCAATATCCGCACTGCCATTACCATACTGGGCTTCAACACCCTGCGCTCGGTCACTGCCGCCGTTGTCATGCGCCAGCTAAGCGCAGCAGTCTCTGACCCGGCCATACGCAACAAAATGGAAGCTCTGTGGCGTCATTCTGCCTATGTCGCTGCACTGGCCCACCTGATTGCCCGCAAGGTCAGCAAGGTGGATGCCGAGACAGCCCTGTTCGCCGGTATCGTGCATGAGGTCGGCGGTTTTTACCTGCTGTCGCGGGCTCAGGAATTCCCGGCTCTGCTGGAAATCGATACTACTCCAGTTGCCACAGATGCCCTGGCGGAAACCGATGAAACCTTCATAGGCCGCGCCGTTTTGAACAAATTGCTGGTACCCAAACGCGTGGTATCAGCGGTAGAAGCCCTGTGGTATGGCATGCGTGTCATGCCACCAGAAACCCTGGGGGACACCCTGTTGCTGGCAAATGAACTGGCCGCCGTGCCATCGCCGCTGGACCCACGTTCCCCAGAAAACATACGCCAGTCAGCCTCGGAAATTGATTTTGCGGTCGGCGAAGGCACCCTGCTTTCCATCCTGTCTGAATCGGCGGAAGAAGTCGATGCCCTGACTGCGTCCCTGATCAGCTAATACTGGTCAGAAGGCGAACAAGCTGCTCCCAACGAAGTTGGCAGAAATTCGGCATAATAGCTGTCGCATTTACAATTTTTTTGCCCATCACAGCAAGCTGCCAGGCTAAAGTTGCCAGCCTGCTGAGTCCCTGCCAACTTCAAAGGAAAAACCATGCAATTGAAAAGTTTGCTCCGTTCCGGCCTGTTCAGTTCTTCCATTCTCGCTGGCATCGCCGTGTTTGGCATACCTGCCATCAGCGCCCACGCTGCCGCACCGATGGTGAAAACCAGCGCACCCGGCTTTTACCGCAGCATGCTCGGTGATTTTGAAGTCACCGTCCTGTCTGATGGTGCAGTACCCTTGCCTGTCGATAAACTGCTGACCAATACCACGCCAGAAAAAGTCGGCAAGGCACTCAGCAAATACCATTTGCAATCCCCTGTCGTGACTTCGGTGAATGCCTACCTCATCAACACCGGCAGCAAACTGGTACTGATAGACAGCGGTGCCGGCGTCTTCTTCGGCCCTACCCTGGGCAAGCTGCAGACGAGCCTGAAAGCATCCGGTTATCTGCCTGAGCAAATCGATGAAATCTACATCACCCACATGCATACCGACCATATCGGTGGCCTGGTAGATGGTGACAAAGCAGCTTTCCCGAATGCTATCGTACGCGTAGACCAGCATGACACTGATTACTGGTTAAGCCAGGCCAACCTTGACAAGGCTCCCGCCGATGCCAAAGGCAGTTTTGAAAAAGCCATCGCCATCCTGAAACCCTATGTGCAGGCTGGCAAGTTGAAGTCCTTCGAAGGTGATACAGAACTGGTACCCGGCATCAAAGCAGTCGCTTCCCATGGCCATACCCCTGGTCACAGCATCTACAAGGTAGAGAGCAAAGGACAAACCCTGGTCTTGTGGGGTGACCTCATGCATGTCGCAGCAGTGCAGTTTGAAAACCCGGCAGTCACCATACAATTCGACAGCGACAGCAAGGCTGCTTATGCACAAAGGCAAAAAGCCTATGCTGATGCAGCGCAGCATTCCTACCTGGTAGGTTCTGCCCACCTGTCCTTCCCTGGCTTGGGTTATATACGCAAGGAAGGCAAAGGCTATGCATGGATGCCACTGAATTACGTGCCACTGCCATGATTTGAATTGTCGCCAGCCTGATTGACAGTACCCGGCAAATCGGACACAGTGCAAACTCTGTCCTTTGCCGGGATTTTTATGCCTTCTCAGTATCAGAATACCGTCACATCAGCGCCGCTTATCAGTGATGATTTTGACCTGCGCCACCTGCCCGCAGATTTTTACCAGAACCCCTATCCCTATTACCACGCCCTGCGCGAGCAGACGCCCGTGCGCAGGATGCCGGATGGTTCTTACCTGCTGACGCGTTATGCCGACCTGGTGCATGTCTATAAAGATGCCAAAACTTTCAGCTCGGACAAAAAGCTGGAGTTCAAACCGCGCTATGGCGATTCACTGCTGTATGAACATCACACCAATAGCCTGGTCTTCAATGACCCGCCGCTGCACACGAGGGTGCGCCGCCTCATCATGGGCGGCCTGACACCGGCAGCCATGGCCGATACCGAACCCGGCCTCATCAAACTGGTGGATGGCTTGCTGGACCAGATGGCAAGTAAAAATGATGTCGATCTCATCAGCGATTTCGCTTCTGCCATACCGGTAGAAATCATAGGCAATTTGCTGGCCGTGCCACATGATGAACGCGAACCTTTGCGTGAATGGTCACTTGCCATCCTGGGTGCACTGGAGCCAGCCATCACGCCAGAATTTTTTGCCTATGCCAATCAGTGTGTCGCCGAATTTCTGGATTACCTGAAACAACTGGTGGCACAGCGCCGCTTGCATCCCGGTGACCCCAAAACTGATATGCTGACACGCCTGATAGAAGGCGAAGAAAATGGTGAAAAGCTGACTGAAACCGAACTCTTGCAAAACTGTGTCTTCCTGCTCAATGCCGGGCATGAAACCACCACCAACCTGATAGGCAATGGCCTGGTCGCCATGCAGGAATGGCCAGAACAAAAGGCCCGCCTGATCGCCCAGCCAGAATTGATCAACACCGCCATCGAAGAATTCCTGCGCTTTGAAAGTTCCAACCAGTTAGGCAATCGCATGACCACAGTGGATACGCAAATCGGCGACGTCGCTATCGCCGCTGGCAGCCGCATCAGCCTGTGCATAGGTGCGGCCAATCGCGACCCCTTACAATTCTCTGACCCGGACAAACTGGACATCAGCCGCAACCCCAACCGCCATCTGGCGTTTGCCTCCGGCATACACCAATGCGCGGGCATGTTTTTGGCGCGGCTGGAAGGCCGGGTGGCAATTTCCCGCCTGTTGGCACGCTTCCCCGATTACAGATTAAGCGCTGCGCCCATCAGAGGTGGACGCGCACGCTTTCGCGGTTTTTTATCAGTACCCTGCAAACTATAAAACGACTCACAACAAAAAAATACGGAGACACTATGACGACAAATACCTGCATCAAAAAAAATCTGCTGGCAACAGCAGCGATCATGCTCTGCGCCAGCCTCAGTATCAATGCCCAGGCACAGATCAAGATAGGCGTTACCATTTCATCGACAGGCCCGGCAGCCTCGCTGGGCATCCCTGAGAAAAATGCGATTGCCATGCTGCCCAAGGAAATCGCGGGCAAAAAAGTCGACTACATCGTCCTCGATGATGCCTCCGACACTACACAAACCGTGACCAATACCCGCAAGCTGATCTCGGAAGAAAAAGTAGATGCCATCATAGGTTCGACCACCACGCCAAACTCCCTCGCCATGCTGGGTGTCATAGGTGAAGGCAAGACCCCTACCATCAGTCTGGCATCGAGCAACCGCATCATAGAACCCATGGATGCCAATAAAGCCTGGATGTTCAAGACCCCACAAACCGATACCATGATGGCCATCGCGATTGCCGAAGACATGAGCAAGAAAGGCATCAAGACCATGGGCTTCATCGGTTTCTCGGATGCCCTCGGCGAAGCCTTCCTGGTGGAAGTGACGAAATATGCCGAACTGAAAAAGATCAAGGTGGTGGCAACAGAACGTTTCAGCCGCAGTGATAACAGCGTGGTCGGCCAGGTCTTGAAAATGATGTCCAGCAACCCCGAAGCCATCGTCGTCGGTGCTTCGGGCACACCCGCCGCCCTGCCACCCAAAACCCTGGTCGAACGCGGCTACAAAGGCCGCATCTACCATAACCACGGCGTCGCCAACAGCGACTTCCTGCGCGTCTGCGGCAAAGACTGCGATGGCACTTTCCTGCCCACCGGCCCGGTCATGGTGGCCAAACAACTGGCTGACAACAACCCCGTCAAAAAAGCTGCCCTGGATTTTTCCAACAAGTTTGAAACCACCTACGGCGCTGGCAGCCTCGCTGCCTTTGCCTCCTATGCCTGGGACGCTGGCCTGCTGCTGCAACAAGCCATCCCCGTCGCCTTGAAAAAAGCCGCCCCCGGCACTGCAGAATTCCGCGCAGCCTTGCGCGATGCCCTGGAAGCGACACAGGGCCTGGCCACCACCAACGGTGTCGTCAACATGAGCAAAGCAGATCACCTGGGCCTCGATCAAAGGGCGCGTGTCATGGTGCAGATCAAGGGTGGGAAGTGGGTTTATCAGGCGGAGTAAGAGGAGAAAATTTTAAAAATTAGTCCGCAGAAATTGCAGCAATAGCCGCATTGACGTTGCTGTTGAATTTGACGTTGCTGTTGAATTTGACGTTGCTGTTGAATTTGACGTTGCGGTTAACTTTGACTTTCCGCAGTTACCATGTGTCGACGCCATTTGTGCAATACAGAAAATGGAAAGAGAAAGACCGATGTTTGAGCGAAGCGAGTTTTCGGACTTTCCCATTTTTTGTATTGCACAAATGGGAACCCCGTAGGGGCGACGACGCCTGGGTCGCTTTTCTTTGAATACTTTCTTTGGCGACGCAAAGAAAGTATTTCGGCCGCCGGGCCGAGACCCGGCTTGTGTCCACGAAGGGCAATCGTTTTAATAACGACCCAAATGCACGACGACGCCACTGGCCTCCAGCCTGCGCTGGAGCGACGTTAATACGATAGCGATTTATCGTCTTCAATTCATATAGCGCATCGCAAAAAAACCAAGCGCAACTAACACAAGCCCCCTCCCTCACTATCCCCCCAAACCCATATTCAATATTGCCTCCAACCCCCTGAACAAACACAATTTTCCTCCAAGATAAAAGCTCATGCTGACCCCGAAGCCAGCAGTAAAAATACCCGGAGGACGACCATGCAAACCCACATCCGCAATAACAAAATCATCAGAACAGCACTACTGATCATGAGCCTCATGATCAGCATGACAAGCAATCCAGCCCACACTGCAGAAGCACAAAAAATCTTCTACGTCCGCCCTGTTCCTGACAACGACGACCCCTACCTGCAACAAGGCAGCGACGGCATCAAACAGGCGGCACAGATGTACCAGATGCAGGCTGCCACACTGGCTAGCCAGGCTGACCGTGCGGGCAGGCAAAAGCAGCTGGAAAATGCCATCAGACTGGGGGCGAATATCATCGTCATGATAGGCTATGAATTCAGGGAATTGCTGGATACCGTGCCGCGCACAGCGCCCCATGTGCATTTCGTGATACTTGAACAATGTATCAATAATCCACCACCCAACCTGCTCTGCATCAGCTTTCGCGAAAGCGAAGCCAGCTATCTGGCGGGCATGGAGGCGGCACTGGTATCAGCCAGCGGCAAGATAGGTGTCATCGGTGCTGTGAAAACGCCATTGAAACAAAAGCCTGTCGATGCCTTTATCGCCGGTGCCAGGTCAGTCAGGCCGGATGCCGACCTGAACCATATCGTCTGGATAGAAGGCAGCCAGCCCTTCAATGACACAGCCCGTGCCGAAGCACTGGCGAAGAGCATGCTGGCCGATGGTGTTGACATAATTTATGCGGCTGCTGGCAGCAGCAATAATGGGGTATTCAAAGCACTTACTGGCAATAGCAAAGCGCGGGCCATAGGCAGCTATGTCAACCAGTGCCCGAAGACTGCGGGCAAGGTTATCGACAATATGCAGGTGCATGGCGATACGGCCATCAGTCTGGCAGTAGCAGCCATACTGGGTGGATCAACTGCAACCAGAATTGAATATGGTTTGAAGGAAGGCGCAGTATCGCTGACCGGTATCAGCACCGATGCCGCATACTCCGATTGCGATATCCTGCGCCAGCGGCCGGTGCTGCAAAGACTGCGCGAAGCCAGTCAGGCGATTATCAAGGGCAAGTTGAAAGTGGACTAGACTTACTTCTTATCCGACCACAAAGTCCCGCCAGAAGACCAGTCTTCACGTTTCACTTCCTGAATGATGATATCCACAGCGTCGAGAGAACAACCCAGAGTCTGGGCGCTGGCTTCAGTAACGGCTTTGACAAAGGCACGCTTTTGCTCAAGCGTGCGGCCTTCAAACATTTGTACATTGATGGTGGGCATGGTTTTTCCTTGAAAGGTGTTGAACAATACCCACCATCATAAATCAGTCAGACAAGATTTTCACAACTGACGCTGATGGACCAGTTTGCCTGCTGCATATGTTGCAGCCACTGTGCGGTCATCGCCCAGCAAGGCCAGTGCAAACAACAATTCATCGAGGCTCTCGGTATGTCCGGTACGGCGCGCCAGTAAAGGTGTGGCTTGCGGGTCGAGCACGATGAAATCGGCTTCTGCATCCTTGACGAAATTGCCTATCGTGCCTTCGAGTTGCATGCTGCGTGCGCCACCCAGGGTTGCCAGGTAAAACATGCGTAACGCAGGCAAATAAGTACCTCCGAGCCGTGCCATCTTGTAAGCTTCATTCATGGTGCGCAACATCGAGAATGAAGTACCGCCACCGACATCGGTTGCCAGTGACAGGCTGACTTGCTGGGCATCAGCGCGTTCAAAATTGAACAGGCCGCTGCCGAGGAAGAGATTGGAAGTCGGACACATCGCCACAGCCGATTGCGTCTCTGCCATGCGTGCGCGATCAGCATCATCGAGCCAGATGCAATGGCCGTACATGGCACGCGGGCGCAGCATGCCGTACTGGTCATACACATCGAGATAGCTCCGTGCTTTTGGATACAGTGCTTTGGCCCAGGCTACTTCATCGGTATTTTCTGCAACGTGAGTCTGCAAAAAAGTATCGGGATAAGCCTGTGCCAGTTCGCCAGCGAGCTGCATTTGTGCGTCGCTGGAGGTTGGTGCAAAGCGTGGGGTGATCGCATATAACTGGCGGCCACGTTTATGCCATTTCTTAATCAGAGTTTCGCTGTCACGTATGCCGCCCTCGGCAGTGTCGCGCAGAAATTCAGGGCAATTCCTGTCCATCAAGACCTTGCCTGCCACCATGCGCAGATTGCGCGCTTCACTCTCAGTGAAAAAGGCTTCGACGGATTCTGGGTGGACGGTGCAATACACCATGGCTGTCGTCGTGCCTGAGCGCAGCAATTCATCAATGAAAAAATGCGCGACCTGGGCACTGTGATTGATATCTGCAAACTGGCGTTCAGTCGGGAAGGTATAAGTCTCCAGCCAGGGCAGCAAACCGGGCGCTGGCGAGGCGATCATGTCAGTCTGGGGGTAATGGATGTGGGTATCGATAAAACCCGGCACAATGAGTTTGCCACGGTAATCGATGACCTCGGTACCCTCAGGCAGGCTGGCATGCAGTTGCGCATACTCGCCGGCGGCGACGATCTTGCCGTCTTCAACGATCAACAGACCATCTTCATGCCAGGCATAAGCCTGCTCATGAAAGGCCGGGTCTTGCTGGAAATGCAGCACACTGGCGCGATAGGCTTGCAGCGTGTTTTTACTTGAAATATTACTCATCGTGGTCTTTCTGAATTCTGTCTTGCAGGCGCAATCAAGCCAGACCACGACTTGTGCATCAAGTCTGCCGGTCTGGCATCACATTCGCATTGATCTGGTGGGTGCTAAGCGCTAACAGCGAGAGTTTAACGCTTAGCCAGCGAGTGACACTCATCTAGCGCTCGTTTTTCTGTATTAGATGCAAAAACATCAGAGCCTATGCGCGCAAGTACACGGCTGAGTTCTTTTTGCTGATGGATTTCATGCTCTTCCCAGACCTGCAAAAGCTGGGCAGCGACAGAGGCAGCTATGACTGCGGGTTGCTTGCCGTGTATGCCGGGCAAGCCTATTGGGCAAACCATGTCATTCAGACGGGTAGCCGGTATGCCGCGTTCACGCAGGCGGCGTTCAAACTGCACGCGCTTGGTTTGCGAGCCTATGAGGCCAAACCAACCCACATCCGGCAGCCGCAGGATATGTTCAGACAGTTTTTGGTCCAGTGCATGACTATGCGTGAGCACGAGAAAGGATGTGCCTGGTGCAGCCCTGGCAATAAGGGCTTCTGGCGTATCTGTCGCTTCTACCGTGACATTGGCTGCCAGCCTGGTGGGGAACATGTCTTCGCGTTCATCCACCCAGGTAATACGGCAAGGCAAATCAGCCATGGCACGAGCTATGGCGGCACCGACATGCCCAGCGCCAAACAACATCAGGTGGGCGCGGTAAGCGAGGCAGGAATCCAGCAACCAGCGCTGGCCTGCAGCATCAGTCAAGACCTGGCAGGGATGATTAGTATCGATTTGCACTGGCAAACCCGCGGGCCAGGCAGGGCCTGTCAGGTGGGTGCCATTGGCATCGCACAGGGTTGGCTCTTGCACACTGTCCAGCGCCAGCAAACGCCAGCTATCCTGCCCCAGACGCCAGCGCTGGTTCAGGCAATTCAAGTAAGCCAGGCTGTCAGCTTGCACACGTTCAAAGGCCAGATGCACGACACCACCACAGCATTGGCCCAGGCTGGGGCCTAGCGGGAAGCGTTCAAATCGGCGCTGGGCGGCAAGCTGGCTTTCTGGCATGGCCAGCATATTACGGGCGATTTCTGTCGCCTTCATTTCCAGGTGGCCGCCACCTATGGTGTCGAATAATTCATCTGCAGTGACCAGCATCTTGGCACCCGGCTCACGCGGGCCGGAACCCAATACCGTAGCGACCGTCACCAGTATCTTGGGGACGGCTTGTGTGGCAATTGCATTTAACCAAAGCTTCATGATGAACTCGCTTGTCTGATTTTATCTTAGCTGGCAGCAGCCATGGCTGCTACGCCATTGATGGCCGACAAAATCGCTTCACTGGTTGCCGGTGCATTCAGTGGCGGGTTATAGCGGTAATCCGCCACGCTGGCAATTGCGTCACGGATTGCGAAGAAAACAGAAAACGGCAACAACAGAGGTGGCTCACCAACAGCCTTGGACCTGTGTATGCTGTCCTGCACATTGCGGTTCTTGTAGAGGCTCACACGGAAGTCTTCAGGACAATCAGAAATCGCCGGTATCTTGTAAGTCGAAGGTGCATGCGTCATCAGCTTGCCGCCCTTGTTCCACCACAACTCTTCTGTCGTCAGCCAGCCCATGCCCTGTATGAAAGCACCTTCCACCTGGCCGATATCGATGGCGGGGTTCAGTGAATTACCGGCATCATAGAGCGCATCGGCACGCAAGAGTTTCCATTCACCGGTCAGGGTATCGACAATGACTTCAGATACCGATGCACCATAAGCAAAATAAGAGAAAGGATTACCACTCATGGTTTTGGGGTCCCAATGCAAACCAGGTGTCGCATAAAAACCATCAGACCATAATTGCACCCGTGCCAGGTAAGCTTTTTGCACCAGGGCTTCAAACGGAATATCAAGGCCATTGACACTGACCAGGCCTGCCGCAAAACGGATATCTGCCAGTTCGCCACCATAAGTCTTCACTGCAAATTCAGCGAGGCGCTGACGCAGGGTATGCGCGGCATTTTGCGCGGCCTTGCCATTCAGGTCAGCACCAGTCGAAGCAGCCGTGGCCGAGGTGTTGGCAACCTTGCTGGTGTCAGTGGCGGTAGCGCGCACCTTGTCCAGGTTCAGGCCCAGCTCATGAGCGACGACTTGGCAGACCTTGGTATTGACGCCCTGCCCCATTTCACAACCGCCGTGATTAACCAGTACCGAGCCATCGGTATAGATGTGTACCAAAGCACCGGCCTGGTTCAGATGGGTGACGTTAAAGGCAATACCAAATTTAACTGGTGTCAGTGCCAGCCCCTTTTTGAGGACAGGGCTGCTGGCGTTGAACGCCTTGATATCGGCACGGCGTTGCTGATATTCACTACTGGCTTCCAGTTCTGCCACCAGTTCATGGATGACGTTATCGACGACCTTCTGCCCATACTGGGTAATATTGCGCCCCTCTTCGTCATTACGGCCGTAGAAATTGATCTTGCGTATCTCAAGCGCATCCTTGTTCAGGTCACGGGCGATATTGTCGACGATGTATTCAATCGCAATCGCCCCTTGCGGGCCACCAAAGCCACGGAAGGCGGTATTTGACTGGGTATTGGTCTTGCCGCACATGGCGCGGATATCGACATCACCAAGATAGTAAGTATTATCGAAATGGCAGACTGCGCGGGTTGCTACCGGCGCTGACAAGTCGGCAGAAAAACCGGCACGCGAGACCATCTCCACTCGAGCAGCGATGATACGGCCTTCGTCGTCATAACCGACTTCATAATCATAATGGAAACAATGGCGTTTACCGGTGACCATCATGTCGTCATCACGGTCGGCACGCAATTTGACCGGACGTTTCAGGTGGACGGCAGAAATCGCTGCCGCTGCCGCCCACAAGGCAGATTGCGATTCCTTGCCGCCAAAACCACCACCCATGCGGCGGCATTCAACTACGATATTGTGACTGTGCACACCGAGTGCATGGGCGACCACATGCTGCATTTCGCTAGGGTGCTGGGTAGAACACAACACCAGCATGCCACGGTCTTCCTTCGGTATTGCGTAAGAAATCTGGCCTTCGAGGTAGAACTGTTCTTGCCCGCCTACATACAATTCGCCCTTGACACGGCGTGGTGAGCGCTCGAATGCAGCCTGTGCATCACCGCGTTGCAAGCGCATCGGCGGCAAGACGAAAGACTGCGCTTTTTTCGCTTCTTGCGGTGTCAGTATCGCGGGCAATTCTTCGTAAGTAATATCAGCCTTGCGCACGGCACGACGTGCATTGTCATGCGTATCGGCAACGACGATGAAGATGGGCTGGCCTACATATTCAACCAGGCCTTCGGACAGGATAGGGTCGTCATGTATGATGGGGCCACAATCATTGGTGCCGGGGATATCTTTGGCGGTGTATACGGCCACCACGCCACGCGCACTTTTGACTGCATCAAAATTCATGGCCACAATATTCGCATGCGCCTTGGACGACAGCCCAAGCGCTGCATGCAAGGTGCCCTGCACTTCAGGGATATCATCGGTATAACGCGCCTCACCCAGCACATGCAAGACTGCTGATTCATGCGGATGCGATTTGCCAACCTCTGCCCAGTCTGCATTGTCTTTGGCAAGGTTTTTGTCTGTCAGGAAAGCTTCAGTTTGGGTATTCATGTTTTCTCCTGAGCTTCATTAAGCTGTGACGGTGGCAAAGACATTGATGGCCTGCAGTTTCAGCGGCGCATAGGTACGCGTCTCCAGCCAGAAACGGCGCAAGAGATTTTGTGCTGTCTGCATGCGGTAGGTATTGCTGGCACGCATATCGGTCAGCGGTGTGTAATCCTGTGCCAGCAAGGCCATGGCATTTTTTACTGTTGCTTCATTCCAGGGTTGTCCGTTCAAGGCTGCTTCTGCCAGTGGTGCGCGGCGTGAGGTAGCGGCCATGCCACCAAAGGCAATATGCGCATCACGCACGATGTTGCCATTGTCAGCATCAAGGCTGATCGCAAAAGCGGCGCAGACGGCAGAGATATCCTGGTCATAACGCTTGGCGAGTTTATAGGTGCGGAATTGCTGCCCGGCTTTGGGCAGAGGTATGCGCACGGCAGCAACAAATTCGCCGGGTTGCATATCCTTTTTCATATAGTCGAGGTAAAAATTCTCGAGCAACAGCACACGCTGGCCGCGCACGCTGTGCAAGACTATCTCTGCCCCCAGGGCGATCATCCACGGTGCTGAATCACCAATAGGCGAACCATTGGCGACACTGCCACCGAGCGTACCAGTATTGCGTATAGGCTGCGAAGCAAAGCGCTGCCACATCTCGGTCAGTTCATCCGGGTAATGCTGGCAGACTGCGCCGTAGGCATCATTGAGTGACACGGCGGCACCTATCTCCAGCATCCCATCCGCGGGCTTGATATGTTTTAACTCATCGACTTCACGCACATAAATGATATTGCCCAAGTCGCGCATTTGCTTGGTGACCCACAGGCCAACATCGGTAGAACCTGCCAGTATGGTGGCCTTGGGATTGGCTTCACGCACTTCAGCCAGTTGCTGCAAAGTGCGCGGCGCATAGAAAGTCTGGCCATCCGCCGTATAGCTGAACATCTCGCCACGTTGCAGACCTTGCAGGCCGCTGATGACAGCAGCACGGTCAAACTCAGCCGCAGGCAATTCACCCATGCGCTTTGCGGCATCTATGATGGGGCGGTAACCTGTGCAACGGCAGAGATTGCCGGACAGGGTTTCGTCTATCTCCTTGCGGCATGGCGGGACAGTATCCCCTTCTTTTTTCAGATACAGGCTCCACAGCGACATGGCAAAGCCGGGTGTACAGAAGCCACATTGCGAGCCATGGCATTCCACCAGCGCCTGTTGCACAGGATGCAGCTCACCATTCTTTTGTTGCAAGTCTTCTACCGTAAACACTGCCTTGCCATCGAGGGTAGGCAGGAATTGTATGCAGGAATTAACTGACTGCAATTCCAGCTGACCATGTTTCATTTCACCAACGACGACCGTACAGGCACCACAATCGCCTTCGGCACAGCCTTCCTTGGTGCCGGTGCAATGCAGGTCTTCACGCAGATGCTGCAACAGCGTGCGCGTAGGCGCAGCATTGGTTACCTGCTGGATTTGGCCTTGGTAATAGAAACGTATAGGGTCAGACATGAATGCTCCGGTATGAAATTCTTATGGGGCGAGGTTAGCATCCGCGGCGCTGACATCTATATGCATAAAATGATGTAGCTTATCTGCGGCTCAAAATATAAAACACCAGACAAACACCCTGGCAGGCTGGAAAGCCTTGCCAGTATTCAGTATAGACAGTTAATAAAAAACCGCAGACCACGGCATAAATGGGCAATATCACGGTTTATATATACCAACCAGGACAACCAAGACAATTAACACAGTAGCGACACAGGTAGCGCATCAAAATAGCAAATATTGGCCGGCTGGCCCCATGCTTAAGGCAAGCAATTCTTAAATTACTCCCAGTGACGGTTCAAAAAAAACATCAAAAAATCTACAAATATATGTATGATTTGCAACTCATTTAATCAGCTGGGCCTGCGCATGTACACCTCCACTTTCACTTTCAAGAAAAAGCAATACGACGACGCTTTTTATGCGCTGGATGACCAGATCATCAATCTGGCCAAGTCCATACCTGGCTACCTCGGTGAAGAGACCTGGGAGAATGCGGCGACTGGTCAGATTTCCAATGTGTATTACTGGGACAGTCTGGAAGCCTTGCAATCCTTGATCAATAATCCCATACACCAGCAAGCCAAGGCGGCCCAGGCGAACTGGCTGGATGGTTACCAGGTTGTCGTAGCGGAAGTCTTGCGTACGTATGGCGATGGTAATTTGCCACATCCTTGTGTAGTAGCCGGGCAACATGCTGCTGCCTGATACGCGTCAAAATAGGCAGCGCTGGTTGATTGCTCGCTATTGCGAGTTTTATTAGAACTCATTTCATAAACAGGATGAGATACGTTTCCCGTTCCCGTAAAGCAGCAGTCTGGCCCATGCTATATTAGCTACTTCTGCATTTCTTGAAATCTGAGCTATGAGTGGTCCCACTACAGTCGTGATCACGGGCGACGGCCTGGTAATCCTGTTGTCGGCTGCCGCCATACGTGCAGCGCTGGCGGTGGCGCAGGCACATCAAAATGCCAAGCTGTTGCGTGCAGACCAGGATGAACAGCATAACGCCCTGCAAGAGCGCCTGCGTGCTGCCGGTGTCATGGGCCGGCAAGCCCTGCAAGAGCAATTGCAAATCGCCGAGCAAGAATATGTCCAGTTGATCGCGTTGGCTGAAAAGATAGGCTGTAGCGCGCAAATTACCGCCAGCCAGCCTGTACCGCCAGCCGGGACAGACGAACATGAAATCATAGAATATCTGCGTAGCTTGCAGGCACTGGTACATGAGTTAAGACCAGTCTTGTTGCAAGAATCTGCCAGACGCGCTGATGCCTCGTTTGACGAAAGCGATGCCAATCTCGATGCCGCCAGCGCCGCAGCCTTGCCACAAGACCGCTTGGCGCGTTTGTTGAAACGCATCGCTCATATTGAACAATTACCCGAACATATCGCGCAACTGGCAAGGGAACTGGAAAAGTCCCTGCCGGGTGCCCGTGCCGACATGCTGGCCAGCGAGCTGCGCCTGCAAATCCAGGCCCTGCTGGAAGCCGAGAAAAAACGGCAGGTTGAAGAAGCCCAGGCCCTGATACTGGAACAGACCTTGAAAGACCTTGGCTACCAGGTCGAAGAAGTGTCGCATACCCTGTTTGTCGAAGGCGGCGTCGTGCACTTCCGTCGCGCCAGCTGGGACAAGTACATGGTGCGCATGCGCATGGATACCAAAACCGGGCAAGCCAATTTCAATGTCATCCGCTCTGTCAAGCAGGGTGAAAATGAGCGCAGTGTGCTTGACCATCTGGCAGAAGACCGCTGGTGCAGCGAATTCCCGACGCTGATGGCAGCACTGGAAGCACGGGGCATCCATATGCAGGTGACGCGGCTATTGCAGGCTGGTGAACTGCCTGTGCAACTGGTCGTGGAAGACAAGCTGCCGCAATTTGCAGAAGAAGAGCAAATTGAAAGCCATAGCCAATTACTGTCGAAAAAATTGCCATGAATGTACCCGAAACCCGCTGGCTGCAAGACTTGCAGCGCTTGCTGCCGATACGATCACATTATGTGATTTCTGGTGCGATACGCGACAGCTTTTTACTGCCGCTGGCATCTCAGGATGCATCCTCAGGCGCTGGCGGCGCTACGCTGGTGCCATTCAACCGCGCCTTGTGGGAATCGCTAAAGCGTCTGGATTACAAGCTCTTGCTGATTTATGACCCGGTAGATGGCTTGCGTGTCTATCCTGATGAAAGTGCCCAGCGCGATCTGGCCACACGGCTATTCGATGTGAAACTGGCTGATGGTTGCCAGCAAATCAGTCTCGAAAGCCTGAGCAAGCTGATGAAGAAACTCAGCGCCGAAAGAGAAATGCGCTGCGCCCTGGTGCTGGATTTTGCTTCACGCATTACCCGCAAGGCAGAACAGCTGGGCGAGGCTGAGCATCGTTTTTTTGTCGCTGCTGAAAAACTTTCACTGACAGCCAGCGCCGTCGTCCCTCGTGAGACAGGTGGGGCCCCACAATACAATCCCATACTGTGGCTGGTCAACCGTGCGCAAGATTTGCCATCCTGGTTCACGCTGGATAGTGAAAGAGTCGCTAGCCTGGTCATCAGCAAGCCAGATTTTGAAATGCGCCAGGCGGCTACCCTGCAACTGGCCCCTTTGTTCAATGGCTATGCTGACGCGGCTACTGCCGTGCGCACCCAGTTCGTTAAAAGTTTTACTGAAGGGACAGAGGGCATGTCCTTGTCAGCCCTGTCCGATATCACTGAGCTGGCAGACAGGCAAAAATTGGGTATTGCAGATATAGAAGATGCTGTACGCTGCTTCAAGATAGGTGCGCTGGACAACCCCTGGCGCAAGGATTACCTGCGCAAGAAAATACGCGATGGGCAAAGCTTTATCGAAGACCGTGTCAAGGGCCAGCATCCTGCCGTGGTCAAAACCCTGGATATACTCAAGCGTTCCGTCATGAGCCTGACGGGCGCACAGGCACGTTCTGGCGGCAGCCGTCCGCGTGGCGTCCTGTTTTTTGCTGGTCCTACCGGTGTCGGTAAAACCGAGCTGGCCAAAACCCTGACGCAACTGGTGTTTGGGGATGAACGCGCCTACCTGCGCTTTGACATGAGCGAATTTGCCGAAGAACATACCAGCGCCCGCCTGCTCGGTGCGCCGCCTGGTTATGTGGGTTTTGACGCCGGAGGTGAACTCACCAACGCCGTCAGGCAAAAACCTTTTTCTGTTGTGCTCTTCGATGAAATCGAAAAAGCCCATCCGCGCATACTCGATAAATTCTTGCAGATACTCGAAGATGGCCGCCTCACCGATGGTCGTGGCGACACTGCGTATTTCTCAGAAACCATTTTGATTTTCACTTCCAACCTGGGTATCTATGTTGAGGATAACCAGGGCAACCGCAGCCAGAATGTGAAGCCTGGTGACAGTTATGAAACCGTGGAATTCAAGGTGCGTGAGGCGATAGGCAATTACTTCAAATTCAAATTGTCACGGCCAGAATTATTGAACCGCATCGGTGACAATGTCGTGGTCTTTGATTTTATTTCTGCTGAAGTCGCCGCCAAGATTTTTGATGGCATGCTACGCAATGTGGCGCGTCGCCTGCAAGAAGAACTTGGCCTGCAACTGGCCATGCCAGCGACTGTACGCGATGAGTTGCTGGCGCGCTGCATACGTGACCTCAGTAATGGTGGCCGGGGTGTCGGCAATCAGCTGGAATCAAATTTCATCAATCCCTTGTCGCGTGCCCTGTTTGAGCAAGAGCTGGAAGGCAAGCAACGTGTCACCGTAACAGCGATTACTGAAGCCGATAAAGTCATCAGCCTGAGCCTGCAATTAACATGAAGATTGCCATCAATAAAGCGCATTTCCCCGTCACCGTACTGGGGCCGGGGCGGCGCATAGGTATATGGGTACAGGGTTGCAGCATAGGCTGCAAGGGCTGTGTCTCGCAAGATACCTGGGCCAGGGATGGCAGCAAGGAAATGACAGTGGCAGGTTTGCTGAGCTGGTGCCGCGAAGTCAGTGCCGGGCAATTTGATGGCATCACTATTTCTGGTGGCGAACCATTCGAGCAGCCCAAGGCCCTGCATGCCTTGCTCGATGGTCTGCATCATTGGCGAAGCAATGCGGGGATGGATTTTGACATACTCTGCTATAGCGGTTATCCACTGGCGACCCTGCAAAAAAAGCATGCAGACTTGCTGCAAAAACTCGATGCCCTGATTCCTGAACCTTTTATCGCCAGCAAACCGCTGACTCAGGCCTGGCGTGGCTCTGCCAATCAGCCGTTGGTGCTTTTGTCAGACCGCGCCAGAGCGCGTATGCAAAACTATGTTGACGCACCCCTGGATGAGCAGGACAAACGCATACAGACCATGATAGATGGCCAGCGTGTCTGGTATGTAGGCATACCAGGGCGCGGTGACATGCAGGCGCTGGAACAATTATGCGCCAGCCGTGGCCTGACCTTTGATAGCGTCAGCTGGAGACCCTGAGTGAGTCAGACTTACATACGCCGCTGCCCCGCATGTGAAACCGAAAACGCGCCAGAAGTCATGCGCTGTGTTTGTGGCACCTTGCTGTCTGGTGTGGACTTGATGGAAAAGCGGGAGCAAGCTGAACCATCACGCGAGATAAAACAGATAGCAGCAGCAACAGAATTAATTTGCGGTTATGAAGATTGCGAACAAAGTAATCCGCCAGGTAGTGAACTATGCCTGTATTGCAATCGTCCGCTAATCAAGGAACCAATAGCATCAACTGCAGACAGCAACGAGATCCATAGTCTGTTATCACTGCCGCAGGCCCTGCGTGAACGTTACAGGATATTGCATCACCTGCCCACTCTGGGCGCAGAAGCCGAGCTGTTATTGGTGCAAGAAAACACATCCGGTGTACAACGCGTCGCAAAAATCTATCGCCATGGTATACATGGCAAATCCGAAGTCAGGGAGAGATTAAACGCAGTACCAGCCGAGCACCGCGTGGTCGTGCTGGAGGCTGGTGTATCTGACGGCCATGCCTATGAACTCATGGAATACTGTGAGCTTGGTTCATTAAAAAAATTCACACAGGGCAAGCGGCCAGATTCTGCCATGCTGGAAAGCATAGTGCGTGAGTTGGCAGCCGCCATCGCCAGTGTGCATGAAGCCGGACTTATCCACCGCGATCTCAAGCCAGAAAATATTCTGGTGCGCACGCTGCAACCACTGGATTTGATACTGACGGACTTTGGTATTTCTTCCGTGCTGGATGCCACGCAAAGACTGACTGGTACGGCGCGCACCCTGCCCTATGCCTCACCAGAAAGCCTGTCGGGCGTCATCGATGCCAAGGCAGATTATTGGGCGCTGGGCATGATCATGCTGGAGCTGGCTCTGAGTCAGCATCCATTTGCCGGTTTGTCAGAAGCCGTGATCCTGCACCACCTGACCACGCGCGAGCTGGAACTCAATGCCGTGCCTGATACCTACCTGCGCAAGCTGTTGCGTGGCCTGCTCTTGCGTGATCCCAAAAAACGCTGGGGTGATGAGCAAATCATGCGCTGGCTGGCGCGCGATACCAGCTTGCCAGACGCAGTGGAAACCATGGCCATGGGCGGTTTTCGCGAGCCCTATCATATAGGGCCATATCTTTGCCACACCCGCGAACAACTGGCAGTAGCACTGGCCCGTAACTGGGATGATGGCGTCAGGGATATCTCGAATGCGCAATTGCTGGCCTGGTTCCGCGATGTGCAAAAAGACCAGAATGCCGTACGTGTTTTGCTCGATATGCGCCAGGACAAAAAGCTCTCGGTCGATGTGCAGCTATTACGCCTGATCCTCTATCTGGCACCCGGCATACCACCGGTCTGGCGCGGTGAAACCATAGAATTGCCTGCCATACTCAGCTATGCCAACCGTGCACTGAAAGGCGACGAAACCGCCAGCAACTGGCTGAACCAGTTGTATAACTACGGCGTGCTGGAAGCCTATGCCGATGCTGGCAACAAGGAAGTCGCCAGCATAGTGCAGAAGTGGCAGCATTGCTGCAAGCAAATCCAGCAGGCATGGCAAGAGGCTTTTGGCCTGGTGAAAGAATATGCCAGCAAGCATTTGCCCGGTGAATATGCCAATATCGACAAGCTCATCTACGGCATGGAAGATAACAGTGACAATGCGCCCCTGCATAAACTGCATGCGCGGGTCCTGGCGCTGGCCTATGATGAGCGCTGGCCAGAGCGCCTGCGCAAGCGCCTGGTCATTGCCTATGCTGGCCTGAAAGCTTATTGCCCCTGGTTATCAGCTTTGGGTGAGATAGAGCAAATGCCTGTGGCCTCGCTGCTGGTGCTGGAAGCCCTGTTGCCGGAGGCGCAGAAAGCGGTTGAACGCCAGCAAAAGGCTGAAGCCTGGCAACGTACATCGGACCAAGATGCAGCAATGGCCATGAAGCAGGATGTATTGGGCACTATCAAGGCATTGCGCGTGGCTGCTACCGACAGTCTCTTGCCTGCCAGTGGAGCAGAAGACCTGCGCAGAGCATTGGACGATTATTATGAAATACTGGAAAAATTGCGTGCCTCTGCCAGCACTGAAGCGTCTTGGCAGGAAGCAAAAAAAGCGGCATTGCGGGTAGAGCATATTGCCGCGAAAATATCGCGGCTGCTCGATAGCCTGCTGGCCCGGCGCACAGAAAACCAGGGCTGGGCGGGGCAGGAGATGCAGATTTTCGTGGCCATTGCCATCATCGCCGTGCCAGTGTTTTTCAGGGGTGGCAATTTTTACTGGATATTGCTGGCAGCCCTGGCCATCGCCGCATGGCGCTTTTTGCCTAATTTTCTGACCATGCGCAAGATCCGTGAATTGGGCGAGCAACTATAAATCCTGGAGTGTTTATGTCTGCCATTTTTACTAAATTGAATCTGAAGGACCAGAGCGAAATCCTGGTCTTGCATGCACCCGCCTCCTTTGAGTCCGAAATTGCGGCTTTGACTGGCGTCAAGGTGCTCAAAAAATTGTCTGGCGTCAAAAAGCTTAAGTTTGCTTTGGTGTTTGTCAGCAAGCAGCAAGAGCTTGATGAAGTCTCACTGGCCTTGAGCAAGCTGGTTGAGGGGGATGCCGTGCTGTGGTTTGCTTATCCCAAAGGGACGTCAAAGAAATATCAATGTGAATTCAACCGGGACACTGGTTGGGACGTGATCAAGGAGGCGGGATTTGATACAGTGAGGATGGTGGCGATTGATGAGGATTGGTCAGCGTTGCGCTTCAGGCACAGCGACTTTATCAAGAGTTCTGCCAGGAAGACTGCAGGCTGAGCGACTAAGGATCTATTGATCGACGACAGCCTCAGTCCAGCTTGCTTTGAGCTGGATTGAGTGTCATGGAATAGCCGTCATTCACAGCTGGGGCATTGCAAGTATTCAAGCTTGCCCACGCCCAAACCACCCCTTCATCTTATCTCGCGCGCGCTGCTTCACTTCATCCGTAATATACAAACTGACAGTCACCAGCGCCCCTGCAATCACTCCCAGGTCATCACCATAACCGACAACAGGCAAGATATCCGGCACCGCATCCAGAGGGAAAATAAAATACCCCAGTGCGCCGAAAATCACGGTCTTGGCCCAGGCCGGTGTCTCCGGTCTTTGCGCTGCATAGTACAGACAGAGTACTTTTTCTACGACTTCGCTACCTGCCGCTTGTGCATATTTTTTGAGCTTGTCCCAAAAACCGTTTTCACTGTACGCATTGCTATGTGACATGATCTTACTCCTGAAGGCTGTTGCAAAATTAAGATAGCCAGGCGTGCCGACGCAAACCGTACTTTAGTACGACAAGGAGGCGCAACAACACTAGCTTATTTTTGCAGCGGCCTCAATCGTTGGCCTTTTTCACGGTTGCCAGCAGACCCGCCGCTGCCACAAATACACCACCAGAAAACTGATTGAACATTTTCGCCTTGCCTTTGGAACGCAGCCACGGCCCCATGCGTTCAGCAAATACGGCATACAACATCAAGACACTGAATTCAAAAAACACAAAGGTACTGCACAAGACTAAAAATTGCGGCATCTTGGCGGCGGCAGGATTGATGAATTGCGGAAAGAAGGCGGTAAAGAACAACAGTGCCTTGGGATTACTGGCACCGACCAGCATGCCTTTGACATACAGACGCAGGCGGGTGCCACGCAATTCGGTTTCCGTTGGCAAGACAAAGTCACTGCTTTTGGCACGCAAGCTGCTGATACCCAGATATAGCAGGTAGGCAACACCCAGGTATTTAATGATGGTAAACACCAGTGATGATGTCGCCAGGATGGCGCCTATGCCTATCGCTGAACATGTCATGATGGCGATCAGGGAGGTAATATTTCCCAAGGCTGGGAACAGGGTCATGCGGGCACCGAAATTGATGCTGTTGGTAATACACATCAGCACGGCAGGGCCGGGGGTAATGGTCAATACCAGTACGGCGACGACATACAGCAACCAGGTTTCTATAGACATAAGTGTTCCCTGAAATGATTTAAATATCCTGACAGGGATATCTTAGTCGATTTCAGGGCCAGACACTTGCCTTGCTGTTCAAGAGGCTTTCACTACCTTGCGAGTTGCAGGCGCAGGCGGTATATAGGCTGCCCATTCAGGCTTTTGCTCTTTGCCGCTGTCAACAATGACCATGTAACGCCCGGCCCAGGGATTATCTTCGCGGTTTTTATCGAGTACCCAGAATTTCTTGCCTTCGGCCACCCCTTGCATATAGTCGGCATCCAGTACGGAATAACGGTCGAGCAGAAAATTCAAAGTGCCCGGTATGCGTACACAGCCCTTGGATTGCACTGTGCCCAGGCGCGATTCGAGTATGCCAGGGTCGGTGGCATGCATTTGCAGGCGCATGTCGGCAATGATTTTATCGCCCCAGCCTTTTTTAGCTTTTTGCCAGCCAAAATCGAACACGCGCCGCCCTTTGATGCCATAGCCGCGTACACCTTTGCTGTTTTTACTGCCTTCTGCACGGTAATCCAGATTGGCCAGGCTATGGGCATACACACCAATGGGGGTTTCGAAATGCTCAAAACCGGGAGAGCGTCCTGTCGATACTGGTGATGCACCGATGAACTGGTACTGTCCTTCCTGATCCAGCCAGAACAACATGGCAATCTGTACTTTGGGATTACGGTCCACCAGCAAAATATATTGTGAAGGCAGATTGCTGATGTTGGTACTGGTCAGCGCCCTCACCATCTGGTCTATATAACTTTGCAAGTCTTCCGGCGGTGGCTGGACTTGCTGTACCACCGTGCTGGCATAGATATCTTTGAGGCTCAGGGCAGATTCCAGCGCCTGGGCCGGGTATGGTGCAGCAAAGGCCAGCGCCAAGGTGATGGCTGTCGCAGGTTTAAGCAAGGATGAAAGCATGTTGAATTAAGAAAGAATGGTCGGCTATGCAATGAAACGCTAGCATGAGTTTTTATCGCTTAAACGCTTTCAATATGCCGCAGTTTCATACTGACAGACAAGTATAACCAGCATGGTGGCATGCAAGATGTTGCAACTTTGACTCACCTCAAACAGTCTGATACGACAAATACTATATTGAGCACTTTACGCTGGAGTAGCATGCCATGAAATTTGCAAAATTAGCCATATTGTTGCCCTTATCGCTTTCGCTGTGCCTGAGCATGTCTGCACTGGCGGCGGGCAGCAATTGTTCAAATAAGGAGATCGCATGTTTATCTGGCGGCATAGGTAGTACGGAGCGGGAAGAGTTGCAGCAACAGGCGGGGCAATACACCTTCTGGCTGCGCACTGCTGCGAGCAAATCAGGTGCTTATCTGGCGAATATCAAAGTCATCGTCCGCAATGAAAAAACCAAAGCCGTGCTACTGACCACCAGCCTGGATGGCCCCTGGTTATTCCTGGCTTTGCCAGAAGGCCGCTATGAAGTTGAAGCCCACTATCATGACAATGCGATGCGCTCGGATCAGATCGTCAAGAAGGTGACGGATATCAAAAAAGGCGGCCAGCGTCAGATGATGATGTATTTTGAGGCCAGTAATGTCGGTGAACTGAATTACCAGCCCGCCTCCTGAAAGCGGGCGGGTGCAGGATTGGCTTATTCCAGATAAATCCTGGGCTTATACACTTCCATGAAATTTTCAGGCTTGCTGAGTGGCGTGAAACCAAATTTTTCATACAGGCCAGCGGCTGTGCTTGTGGACAGCGTGAAGCGGCGCAGTTTATTAATGACCGGATGGGCCATGACTTCTTCCATGAGCAACCTGGAAATACCTTTGCCACGCATATCAGTCACGACAAATACGTCAACCAGGTTACCGAAGGTGGCCATGTCGGTAATAATGCGGCAAAAACCCACCATGCGGTCTTGCTGAAAAATGCTGAAACACAGGGAATTGCGCAGCGACTCTTCTACCACGGGTCGTGAAATACCGGTGGCCCAGCCACTCTCAGTCGTGAGAAATTGATGCACAAGATCGATATCTATCTTGTCCTTGTCAGTGGTGATCCAGTATTCGCCAGCCTGTGTTGCGTTCATGCGTTTTTACCTTTCTAATCAGGTAGGGTTGAAAACCTCTCAAAAATGGATTTGCTGCGTTCTGACACGAAGTTCGCTGGCAAGTTCATTGGTCACCCACGATGCTGGCCAGGTAATTATTCTTGATGCGCACATAGTGTTCTGCCGAATACTTGAAATAGCTGATTTCTTCAGCTGTCAGAGCGCGGACTTTGACTGCCGGGCGGCCTACATATAAATAGCCGCTTTCCAGAACTTTGCCCGGTGGCACCAGACTGCCGGCACCCAGCATGACATGTTTGTGGATAACTACGTCATCCATGACGATGCTGCCCATGCCTATCAGGCATTCATCACCTATGCTGCAGCCGTGCAGGATGACGGAATGGGCAATCGTCACATAGTCGCCGATGATGAGAGGTGAACCTGCAGGCTTGCTGGCATTCTTGTGGGAGACATGACCCATGGCCAGATCCTGGATATTGCTGCTGCGGCCTAGGCGTATGTGATTGACGTCGCCACGCAAGACGGCATTGCACCAGACTGAACTGTCTGGCCCCAGTTGCACATCACCTATGAGCTGGGCACTGGGATGGATATAACAGTCCGGGGATATTTCTGGAAAGGTGGTCAGGTAAGGGCTGAGGGGCATGGCGCAATCTTCGTGTTCGTTTGATCAGTCTGGACAGCAATTTTAACTGATCGGCATTATTATGCTGCGCGAGCGAACCGGTTCAGCCAGCCCGACCCCGTTCAATTTGTGCTGGCACCGGACGTGGTCTGTGCCGCCAGCGCATGTGCCTTCGCATAAAGCTGCTTCGCCTTGTCGCGCTCGCCCTGTGTCTGATATGCTTCCGCCAGACTGTCCCATGCATTTGGCGACATGGGGAAAAGAAGCGTGTTCAACTCGAACACACGGATGGCCTCAGCAAGGCCAAGACTCTCACGCACAGCATACCCAGTGGCATTGATAGTGCGCTCCAGTGCCGCACCTTGCACAGTACTGTTGTTCCGGATGATTTCTGCCTGGGCACCAGCGTCACCATTACTGGCTGGCTTGAGCGCATAATCGATCAATTGCCCGGACAGCGCTTCTGCCGCGAACTCTTGTGGTGCCACCGTAGCCATGATGCTTTCCACCAGGGTACGTGACCAGACATTCTGTACACTGCCATTGGTCAGGTAAATGAAGATATAGGCATCGCCAGCCAGCGTATCCTTGAACGCCAGCCGCACCCGCACTTGAGTGCCGCCGTCGTGGCCGACGTGCCGGTAAGCCCCACTTTCACCATATTCCCAGCCTGAGGCAAACACGCCGCGCTGGTCATTGGTCAATATCTGCGGCAACCATAAGCGTTGCAAAGCATCCCGGCCAAGCAATTCACCTTTGCGCAAGGCTTGCAGGAACCTGGCAAAGTCGTCCAGCGTCGTGTACAGCGCAGCATGGCCGTAGCTGTACGTTGGCCACAGCAAGTCAGGGTTCGGTTGCAGCCGGCCATCTTTGCCAACATAGGCAGTCACCACCTGCCCCTTAGATGCAGGCCCCAGCGAGGTATGCTCGAGGCCTAGTTTTTGCACTATGCGCTCGTGCGCGATCTGCGGGTAAGACTTGCCGTAGTGGGCTTCCAGCAGCGCAGTCAACACCAGGTAGTTCGTTTGCGTGTAGCGCGTCGCCGTGCCCGGCCCGAATTGCAACGGCTTGTTGGCGAGCGCGGCCAGCACTGCCGACAGTGTTGCCGGGAATGAAGGTGGAGATGCTGCCCGCAGGTCAGCGAAGTATTCCGGTACACCGGACGTGTGATCAAGGAACTGGCGAACGGTAATTGCCTGCCACGCATCTGGCAAACCAGGTACATAAGATTTGGCTGGAGCATCCAGCCTGACTTCGCCCCGCTCAACCAATTGTATGACGAGTGTGCTGGCGAACAATTTGGCCAGCGAGTACGCAGGGAAGACATCGTTGACCCGCACCGGCCTGCCAGTAGCGAGGTCGGCCTGCCCGTCGACACCACGGAACAAGACCTCGTCGTTGTGCGCTACCAGTACAGCCTGCCCGGCAAGGCCATAGCGCTCCTGGTTAATATGCATCTGCCGGGCTACTGCATTAGTCAGCTGGCCTGTAGTGGCACTTGTCATGCCAGGCAGTAGTAATGCCATCATCAGTGCAAGATTGTGAAAACGATGTAATTTCAAGATGTTCCCTCCTTCGCAAGTTGGAACATTCCGTCGAATTGACATGCCACTGCAAATCACATGCGGGCCTGATCAATATGTTCATCAATTGCACTGATGCGCAGTATAGATGGTATTTAAGCAAGAACCAATACGCGCGGCTACCAACTGGGTCAGAAAGTTGGCAAAGTCAGCTTCTGAAACCGTGCATGTGGATAAACACTCAGATATCCACAGGATCAATTTCCACCGACCACCTGACACGGCTTTTCATGGTGCGCAAATCAGCTATCCAGGCTTTGACGAAAGCTTGCAGGGCCGGGCGTGAGACTGATTCGACCAGCAATTGCGCCCTGTCTACATTGGCCACCCGCGTCATGGTCATGGGTATGGGGTCATTGATCATGATGCCCTGATGCTCGGTACAGAGCGCGGCTTCTTTCAAAAAGGCAATGGCGGTTTCCAGCTCTTTGGCTTCTGCCCGCAGTAAAGCCTGGTACATGAAGGGCGGCATATGGGCCTGCTGGCGTTCATCCAGCAAGTCTTTGGCAAAGTCGGGGTAATTGTGTGACATCAGCGCGTGGTAGAGCGGATGGTCAGGATAGCGGGTTTGCACCAGTACCTCGGATGCATTACCGCCTTCTTTTTGCGCAGCCCGCCCGGCCCGCCCTGCGACCTGCATGAGCTGAGCAAACAGGCGTTCACTGGCGCGGTAGTCTTGCGAAAACAGGGCAGCGTCTGGATTCAATGCCGCCACCAGGGTCAGGCGTTTGAAGTCATGGCCCTTGGCCACCATTTGTGTGCCTATCAGGATATCAACTTCACCGGCATGCACACGTTCAAAGGCGGCGGCGGCGCTGCCTTTGAGGCGGGTGGAGTCGGCATCGATACGAAATACTCTTGCTTCGGGGAAAAGCAGAGTCAGGCTTTCTTCCATGCGCTGGGTGCCGCGACCCAGGGGTTGCAGGTCTATATTGCCGCAGGTCGGGCAAGAGCGTGGTATGCGTTGTTCCAGGCCGCAGTGATGGCAGCGCAGCCTGTGGTCGCCTTTATGCAAAACCAGGTGGGCAGTGCAGCGCGTGCAATTACTGATCCAGCCACAGGCGTCGCAGGCCAGCACCGGTGCATAACCACGCCGGTTAAGGAATAGTAGTGATTGCTCACCCTTCTCAAGACGTAGTTTGATAGCACCTATCAGCCTTTGCGTCAGGCCCTCGCTGGGCTTTTCTCTTTCCAGGTTGATGATGCGTATGATGGGCAAGACGGCATGCTGGACTGCCCGCTCACGCAATTCAAGCAAGCGGTAGCGGCCAGTTTGCGCCCCCTGCCAGCTTTCCAGCGAAGGCGTGGCAGAACCCAGCAAGATGGGGATAGACAGTTGGCGCGCCCGCCACACGGCAAGGTCACGGGCTGAATATCGCAAGCCTTCCTGTTGCTTGTAGGAAGGGTCGTGCTCTTCATCAATGATGATCAGTTTCAATCTGGGCAGGGATGCCAGCATCGCCAGACGTGTACCCAGCACGATGCGGGCACGCCCGGTATGCGAAGCCAGCCAGTGTAGCAAGCGCTCACCTTCGGCCATGCCGCTGTGCAGAGTGGACAGCATCAGGCCGGGGAAACGGGCGCGGATATGAGATTCAAGCTGTGGTGTCAGGTTAATCTCTGGCACCAGGATCAGTATCTGGGCATCCGGGGTTTTTGCCAGCACTTTGGCGGCTGTCTGCAAATACACTTCGGTCTTGCCGCTGCCTGTCACCCCGAACAAGAGATGCGGGGCATAGCCTTCAGCATTGGCAACAGCGTCGACAGCAACTTGCTGCTCAGGATTTAATTGCGGCTCACCCAGCGGGCTGACATCGGTTTGTTCAGACAATTTGGCCAGCTTCTTGATGGCACGCTGCAAGGAAACCGTCTTGATAGCTTTTAAATTCTTGGGCAAGGCGGGTATAGCTACCTCGCCTATAGGGCGCTGGTAATACTCGGCGGCAAACTGGCATAGCGCCAGCCATTCTCTGTTCATGGCTGGCAACTCATGCCTGACAGCAATGGCATCGCGCAACTTGGCGGGCGGGACATCGGTCTCGGTTACCACATCCATAATCAGGCCGACTACTTCCTGACGGCCAAATGGTAAAGCGACCAGTTGCCCGACCTGTGGCAAGCCGATTACAGCCCCGCCCTCTTCTTGTGCTGTCCATCGATAATCGAAGGTGCTGTCAAGAGGGGTATCGAGGGCTACGCGTAAATAAACTTGTTTCACGATCTAAACCTGAACATGAAAATCAGCGCTAACTATTGATTTCATAAGGCTTTTTGACATATCCACAGTTTCTGTGGATAACTTTGTGGAGAAAGATCTATTGACATCGGTTTTCGCTAGCGTTTACGGGGGTTTCGGCAAAATGCCCTGTCTCAGAGCCTAGAATTTAATCTTTTAAAATCAATGACTTATAAAAAATGCTGGAAGACAAAAAAATATTTTTGAAAATATTTTTTGTCGCCCCGATTTTGTGCATAAGTGACAGAAAATGTGCATAGAAATGCAAAATTTTACTGCCGCTAATCCATTGGTTTTCCACAGCTTTCAGGCTGGAAAAGCACGCCAGTACTATGTTTTGCAGAGCAACATAACGCAAAGACAAGCATTTCCGGCACTTGTTGTTTTGCCAGTGCCTAAAAGCCCATACTTTGCTACTGGCCTGACCAGAAATACTGGCTGGACAAGCCACTCTCTTAGCAGTCAGTGGCAAAAACCATGCATATTTTATAAATAAATTCTGTGACTTACTACGCCTGGCGTTGTTGGCGACTATATTCATGCACAGTTTCAACCAGTACGCTGACTGACTCAACCGGGGTGAATTGCGAAATACCATGGCCCAGGTTAAATACATGGCCGTGACCGGCTGCAGGCTTGCCATAACTATCCAGCGCAGCAATCACCTGCTGGCGGATTTGCTCTGGTTCAGCAAACAATACTGCCGGATCAAGATTACCCTGCAAGGCTACTTTATCGCCAACTTTGGCGCGTGCCTGGCCGAGGTTCATGGTCCAGTCCAGGCCCAGGGCATCGGCACCGATGTCGGCCAGCTGTTCCAGCCACAAGCCACCACCTTTGGTGAAGACAATGGCAGGAATACGCTTGCCATCTTTTTCTTTTTGCAACTGGCTGACAATATCGCGCATATAAGACAGCGAGAATTCTTGATAAGCGCCATCTGCCAGCGCCCCACCCCAGCTGTCAAATATCATCACGGCCTGGGCACCAGCATCAATTTGCGCATTCAGATAAGTAGCGACTGCATCGGCATTGGTGCGCAGGATGTGGTGCATGAGGTCAGGACGTTTGTACATCATGCTCTTGACGGTATGAAAATCACGCGAACCCTGGCCTTCAACCATATAGCAAGCCAGCGTCCATGGGCTGCCGGAAAAACCGATCAGCGGTACGCGACCATCCAAAGCGGTGCGGATTTGCGTTACAGCATCAAACACATATTGCAAGCTGCCTGCTTCTGGCACTTTGAGTGCCATGACGTCTTTTTCATCTTTTAGCGGGCGCTCAAACTTCGGGCCTTCGCCTTCTTCAAAGTACAGACCCAGGCCCATCGCATCCGGCACGGTCAAAATGTCAGAGAACAGGATGGCCGCATCCAGGCCATAACGGTCTATAGGCTGCAAAGTCACTTCAGTCGCGAAACCGGGGTTCTTGGCCAGGCTCAGGAAAGAGCCTGCACCTTTGCGGGTGGCGCGGTATTCTGGCAAATAACGGCCTGCCTGGCGCATCAGCCATAGTGGCGTGTAATCAGTTTCCTGGCGCAACAAGGCTCTGAGGAAGGTATCGTTTTTGAGTGGGGCAAAATTCATGGACATAAGGGCTTTCGGTGACGCTGCGCGCATCTGCTTATCTACTGACATTGTCAAACTACGCAGTCTATTGCTGTATAAGCGACATTATCGCCTATGCGCGCAGTCTCGGCATCTGATCTGCAATAAGTGACGCAATTTTCAGCAAAATTTCCGGAAATAAACTGTGGATAACTTTGTGGATAGAAATGACAGAATGCCAGTTTACTGATTTATTTTAAATTCGGTTAACAGGATTATTCTGTAAGTCATTGATTTTATTGGGAAGGAATACCAGTTTATGAAAAATCCACGTTTTTTAACATAAATCGTGTGCAAGCGAAATTGTGCATAAGTACCAAAGCCATATTATTTTTCTTGACGATTTTGCAGAAATGTTTTCGCTAATTCTTTTGCCCAAATACTGACGCCAAGTGCTGACGGATGGTAGCCATCTTCGGCCATCAGGCGCGCATCTTGAAGACTTGGGGTAAACGGCAAATGCAAAACCTGCTGCCGGGATGCTGACATTTCGCGGTTGATTTGATCCAGAGCACGCGCTTTCATGCCCAAAACCTGACGCAAAGGAGCCGGCAAAGCGGGAAAAACCTGCATCGGCGGCACGCCCGCCAATACGATAAGACCACTTGGTTTTAGCATCATCTGCAATTCATCCAGCAGGCTTTGCAACTCTGCCCGATAGCTATTGACCGGGCAAAAGCTGGTCGTATCATTGACACCAAAAGCAACCAGAATGACATCCCACGCTGGCGATGCATGGCTTTGTGCCTGACGAAATGCTGGCAAAGCTTGTCTGGCCCAGGATAAGCGTGCGCCGTTTTGCCCCAGAGCCTGCCATGCCACAGCAGCATCCAGCTGGCCAGCCAGTGCTTTTGCCAGTTGTGCGGTGATGGCTTCCTCATAATTCGCCACGCCTACCCCAGCAACGGGCGACTCACCTATACCCAATACCCGGTATTTATCCACAGCCTTGCCAGGAGACCACAGTCCATATGCCTGGTCACTGGCTTCGGGCAGGCGCGGCGTCATGATACGGGTACGCCGTCCCTGCCAGGCCAGCAAAGGGTACAGCAGTGCCGCGATCAATTCTGGCCAGTAGCTGAATGTAATGTTTAATTTACTGCTGAGCTTAGCCTTGAGCTTCATTCCACTTTGAGTTTGCTGTAGTCAGGCTTACCGGGTGGATATTTGAGTTTCAGGCTGAGTAATTTTTCTTTCACGATGCTGGCGATGACCAGGTTGCGTTGGGTTTTGGAGTCGGATGGCACTGCATACCAGGGCGCATGATCTGCGTCCGTTGCCTGCAAGGCGTTTTCATAAGCCTCTTGATATGCTTCCCAGTATTTGCGTTCTACCAGGTCCTGCGGGTCAAACTTCCAGTGTTTGTCAGGATCGGCCAGACGCTCTTCCAGCCTGAGCTTTTGCTCGGCCTTGGAAATATGCAGAAAGAATTTCAGTATCACCGTACCGGTCTCAGCCAGCATGCGTTCAAAGTCGCGGATTTGCGCGTAACGACGTTTGCATTCTGCCTGGTCTATCCAGTCATGCACACGGGTAATCAGCACGTCTTCATAATGGCTGCGGTTAAAGATGGTGACCTCACCCTTGCCCGGCACTTCTTTATGCACGCGCCACAAATAATCATGATTTTTTTCATCACTACTGGGTGCTTTAAAGGCGACCGTGCGCGCACCGAGGGGGTTGATTTGCCCGAACACGCCGTTGACCGTACCATCTTTACCGGAGGTATCCATGCCTTGCAGGATGACCAGGAGCTTGCGGTCATGACCGGCGTACAAAACATTTTGCAGGTCAGAAATTTCTTCTGCCAGTTTTAGTGTCGCCAGCTTGTCGGCAGCCTTGTCCCCATTTTTTTCAGTGACTGCGGTACCCAGCAGTTTTTTATTGGCATCAGCATCCTTGACCTGAAAACCTTTACCTACCCGAAACAAGTCCGCAACTGTCATTCAAGTCCCCAATCAATATCGTTAGCTTACAAAGAAAGTATCTCAGATTCAGAGACAATGTTTTGATGATAATATGAAAAGTGCTGCATACCCTAGCAAGACTATAAATGCTTTCTGCAGGATTACACTTTTTGTGCGGCAGACATCGCAAACTCATTGTCTATGTGCCTATGATACGAAAGAAAACCTATTACCTGGCCGCATTGTTATTGCCCATAGTGCTGACCTTACTCAGTGTCGCATGTGCGCAATTCGGCGTGTTGCGTGAATTATCGCGCTTTCTGATTGGATCTCTGTTCATTGGCGGCATACCATATTTGCTGACGCTGCTGGTGTTCAGTTTTGTTTTTTTTCGCCTGGATGAAAACAAGTTTGTTTTCTACTGCCATTTTGCGCCGTTCGTCATGGCGCTGGCATTTGGTGTTAGTGCTGCGGTCATGATGATGATCAACGACAGGCGCATCGATATCGCTGACCTGTTCAATCTGTTTATGATCGGCGGTTTATACAGCTTGCTGGTAGGGTATTTCTATGTATTGCTGGCGGCGATCATTTACAAACTGCTCAAGTCGATAAAATTGATCTACGTGGAGCCGCACCGTGCTTTTTATGAGTGATCACCTGACACTGGGCATGACTGATTTTTTTATTCCAAACCGAAGAATGAGTGCCCGTAAATGGATAGCTGCTCTCGCATTGGCGGCGGCCTTCCCTGCTTGCGTTACGGCTGACGACAAGATTTTTACGATTACCACCCATACCAATTTAGTTGCCGACAGTGCCAAGGGGGTGGAATTTTCAGCAGCTTCAAAAGCATTGAATGTGCTTATCAAGGATAAAAAATTTGAAGAAGCGGACAAGAGAGCAAAAGAAAATTGTCGCTCTTATGAATCCATTTTTGACAGCAGCAAGAAGCAGTTTTCTTTCCAGTCGACTCAAGAATTTGAGGAATTCAGCAAAACCAGCAAACTAGATTTTGAATGGATAGAATGGGGTTATAAAAACTGCCTGCAAGTTCAGGCCTTTGTTGCTGTTGAAAGAAGAGATTTGCAACAGGCTTTGTCCATGCTCAGGAAAGTGGAATATCTGGCCCCGGTTTCTGCTGGCACCTCGGTAGAAATTGGCTATGTCTTGAATCAGCTGGCCAAACCCACAGAAGCCTTGCAAACCTATCGTCACGCGCATGAACTGAGCAAGCAATATCTTTCACAACGCCCTTACCAGGCGATGTCCTTGCGTGGCATAGGATTTTCTTTGATAGAACTTAAGCAACTGGACGAGGCAGAAAAAGCTTTTCAGGAATCCTTGCAAATCGAACCTGATAATAAACTGGCGCAAAACGAACTTGCCTACATACAGCAATTGCGCTCAGCAAAGCAAACTCAGGAACGATAAAGGTGCTCTATCTTGATACACCTGTCCATCACCACTTTGATGCCTGCTGCTTCGGCCCTGGCGGCAGCTTCTGTATTTACGATGCCTGATTGCATCCACAGATAAGGCGTGGCTATCTGTATTGCCTCTTCGACGATGGGAGGAATATCCGCCGCATTGCGGAAACAATCGACGATATCAATATGGTGCTCAGCCGCGGCAGCGATCAGATCAGGATAGCAATGCTCACCCAGTATCATATTCCCCGCTTCGCGCGGATTGACCGGGATGATGCGATAGCCATGCGCCTGCATGTAAGCTGCCACGCCATGGCTGGGACGGGAAGTTTTCGACGACAGGCCGACGACGGCGATGGTTTTACTTTTGCTCAGTATCTCAGCAATCAAGTCTTGTTCCAAGGGCATAGGCGGCTTTGCTCAACATTCAATGGAAAAACAAAAAGGCAGCCTGAGCTGCCTTTCCATTGTACTGCTTTCGTCGCGAAAAATTTTTCGCAGCGAAATTAACGCTTTTGACGCAATCTTTGTATCGCTGCCAATTGGGCGATCGCGGATGCCAGTTCTGCCTGTGCTTGCGCATAGTCAATTTTGGAATCACGATTAACCAAAGCTTGTTCTGCCAGTCTCTTGGCTTCGCTGGCTTTGGCTTCGTCCAGATCGTGACCGCGAATCGCTGTATCAGCCAAAACTGTCACCGCATTTGGTTGCACTTCAAGCAGGCCACCGGCGACGAATACGAACTCGTCTTCGGCTTTGCCCGGAACCTTGATGCGCACCGCGCCCGGCTTGATGCGGGTAATCAGTGGCGTATGTTTCGGATAGATACCCAATTCACCAGCCTCACCCGGCAACGCGACGAATTCGGCTTCACCGGAGAAGATCAGCTCTTCTGCGGAAACCACGTCAACGTGAATAGTGTGTGCCATGTTGGACCCTTATTATTCGCTCAAAAAAGCTATGGTGCAGTCAATATCAACTGCACCGCCAGTGCGCTTGAATTAAGCAGCAGCCAGTTTTTTCGCTTTTTCGATTGCTTCGTCGATAGTACCTACCATGTAGAACGCTTGTTCTGGCAGGTGATCGAGTTCGCCGGAAGCGATCATTTTGAAACCACGGATCGTTTCTTTCAAAGAAACGTATTTACCTGGAGCACCGGTAAACACTTCAGCAACGTGGAAAGGCTGAGACAGGAAACGCTGCATCTTACGTGCACGTGCGACCAGCAGTTTGTCTTCAGGAGCCAATTCATCCATACCCAGAATCGCGATAATGTCGCGCAATTCTTTGTAGCGCTGCAAAGTACCTTGAACAGCGCGAGCTGTTTCATAGTGCTCTACACCAACCACTTGTGGGTCCAGCTGACGGGAAGTTGAATCCAGTGGATCAACCGCAGGGTAGATACCCAGGGAAGCAATGTCACGGGACAGAACAACGGTGGAATCCAAGTGAGCAAATGTTGTTGCTGGAGATGGATCGGTCAAGTCATCCGCTGGAACATATACGGCCTGAATGGACGTAATGGAACCAGTTTTAGTGGAAGTAATACGCTCTTGCAGGCGGCCCATTTCTTCAGCCAGAGTAGGTTGATAACCCACGGCGGAAGGCATACGACCCAGCAAAGCGGATACTTCAGTACCGGCCAGTGTGTAACGGTAGATGTTATCCACGAAGAACAGAACGTCTTTGCCTTCGTCACGGAAACCTTCAGCAATCGTCAAACCTGTCAGAGCAACACGCAAACGGTTACCTGGTGGTTCATTCATCTGACCGTACACCATCGCAACTTTGGAATTTTCTGGATTTTCCAGATCAACCACTTTTGCGTCAGCCATTTCGTGGTAGAAGTCATTACCCTCACGAGTACGCTCACCCACACCGGCAAACACAGACAAACCACTGTGTGCCTTGGCGATGTTGTTGATCAGTTCCATCATGTTAACGGTCTTGCCTACACCCGCACCACCGAACAGACCGACCTTACCACCTTTAGCAAATGGGCAAACCAGATCAATAACTTTGATACCGGTTTCCAGCAATTCCTGGGATGGGGACAGTTCGTCGTATGCAGGGGCTTTACGGTGGATGGATGCTGTCTGCGCGTGGCTGACAGGACCGCATTCATCGATAGGGTTGCCCAGTACGTCCATGATGCGGCCCAGCGTTGCTTTGCCGGTTGGTACCATGATAGGGTTGCCAGTGTTGGAAATAGTCATGCCGCGACGCAGACCGTCAGAAGTACCCAGAGCAATGGTACGGACGATGCCGTCACCCAATTGCTGCTGAACTTCCAATGTCAGCTCGGAGCCTTCCATTTTCAAGGCGTCATAAATCTTAGGCATCGCGTCGCGTGGAAATTCAACGTCCACAACAGCGCCGATACACTGAACGATTTTGCCATTAGCCATGTTCGTTCCTTCTTAATATTTAAATTCAGTTTAGACCGCTGCCGCGCCGGCGACGATCTCGGAGAGCTCTTTGGTAATGGCGGCTTGACGGGTTTTGTTATAAACCAGTTTCAGTTCGCCAATCACGTTACCTGCGTTATCAGTTGCTGATTTCATCGCCACCATACGGGCCGATTGTTCAGATGCCATGTTTTCCGCTACGGCCTGGAAAATCAGTGCTTCTACATAACGTATCAACAATTCATCAATGACCGTTGCTGCATCTGGCTCATACAGATAGTCCCAGGAATGGGCATTCTTGTCTGTCGTCAGCCTGTCCGCTGTCAGGGGCAGCAACTGCTCCATCACCGGCTCTTGCTTCATGGTGTTGATGAACTTGGTATAACTCAGGTAAACCGCGTCCAGCTTGCCTTCCTGATACGCGTCCAGCAAAACTTTGACTGGACCTATCAGTTTGTCGAGGTGAGGAGTGTCGCCCAATTGTGTTACATGGGAAACCACTTGTGCACCTACGCGATTCAGGAAGCCGAGACCTTTATTACCAATTGCGACCGCTTCTATCTTTGAACCCTTACCTTCGAGTTCACGCATTTTGCTGGTGACCAGACGCAACACGTTGGTGTTGAGACCGCCACACAAACCTTTATCTGTCGTTACAACAATCACGCCAATTTTCTTGGACAGATCTTGTTGCACCATAAAAGGATGCGTGTACTCTGGGTTGGCCTGTGACAAGTTAGCCGTAATCGTACGAATCTTTTCACTATACGGGCGAGCCGCACGCATCCGGTCTTGCGCTTTACGCATTTTGGATGCGGCGACCATTTCCATCGCCTTAGTGATCTTCTTCGTATTTTCTACGCTTTTGATCTTGCCACGTATCTCTTTGCCTGCAGCCATGAGTATTGACTCCTTCTAGCTACAGTAAATTAATAGGCGCCGGATTTTTTGAAATCAGCAATTGCGGCAGCCATGGCAGCTTCGCCATCTTTGTCCAGTTGCTTGGTTTCTTCGATCTTCTGCAGCAATGCTGCATGGCTCGTTTTCATGAAATTGTGCACGCCTGCTTCGAATGCCAGCACTTGCTTGACCGGTACATCATCCAGGAAGCCTTTGTTCACGGAGAACAGAGTAACGGCCATCAGGGAGATAGACAGTGGAGCATATTGTGCTTGCTTCAACAATTCAGTAACGCGGGCACCACGATCGAGCTGCTTGCGTGTTACTTCGTCGAGGTCAGAAGCGAACTGGGCAAACGCTGCCAATTCACGGTACTGTGCCAAGTCATTACGGATACCGCCGGACAAGTTTTTGATGACTTTAGTCTGCGCTGCACCACCAACGCGGGAAACCGAGATACCAGCGTTGATCGCTGGACGGATACCTGCATTGAACAAGGATGTTTCCAGGAAGATCTGACCATCAGTAATCGAAATTACGTTGGTAGGAACGAAAGCGGAAACGTCACCAGCTTGAGTTTCAATGATAGGCAATGCTGTCAAAGAACCTGTTTTACCTTTAACTTCACCTTTGGTGAAAGCTTCAACGTAGTCTGGGTTAACGCGTGCTGCACGTTCCAGCAAACGGCTGTGCAAATAGAATACGTCACCTGGGTAAGCTTCGCGGCCTGGTGGGCGGCGCAGCAACAGGGAAACCTGACGGTAAGCAACAGCCTGTTTGGACAGATCATCATAAATGATCAGTGCATCTTGACCGCGGTCACGGAAGTATTCACCCATCGCGCAACCGGAGTATGCGGATACGTATTGCATCGCTGCAGATTCAGCAGCAGTGGCAGCAACAACGATGGTGTATTCCATGGCGCCGTGGGCTTCGAGAGCGCGCACAACGTTTTTAACGGAAGAAGCTTTTTGACCAATCGCAACATAGATACATGTTACGTTTTGACCTTTTTGATTGATCACGGCATCGATCGCAACAGCTGTTTTACCAGTTTGACGATCGCCAATGATCAATTCGCGCTGACCGCGGCCAACCGGTACCATGGAGTCGATAGACTTCAGGCCAGTTTGCATAGGTTCAGAAACGGATTGACGTGCAATAACGCCAGGCGCAATCTTTTCGATAGGCGCGGACAGTTTTGCATTGATAGGACCTTTGCCGTCGATAGGCTGACCCAGCGCGTTAACAACACGACCGCGCAGTTCAGGACCGATAGGCACTTCCAGAATACGGCCGGTACATTTAACTGTATCGCCTTCGGAGATGTGTTCGTAGTCACCCAGAATAACGGCACCAACGGAATCACGTTCCAGGTTCAGCGCCAGACCAAATGTATTGCCTGGGAATTCCAGCATCTCGCCTTGCATCGCGTCAGACAGACCGTGAATGCGGCAGATACCGTCGGTAACGGAGATAACCGTACCTTGATTGCGAATCTCAGCTGTGTCGCCAAGGCCTTGAATCCGGCTCTTGATCAACTCGCTGATTTCAGATGGGTTGAGTTGCATACTAACTCCTAATATTTATTACGTTCTTACGCGGTCAGGGCGACGTGCATTTTCTGCAGCTTCGCGCGTACCGACGTGTCGAGCACCTGATCACCAACCACGATGCGTACACCACCGATCAAAGAGGAATCCACTTTGACTGTAGGGTGCAACTTGCGGCCAAATTTCTTTTCCAACAGCGCTGAAAGCTCGCTCAACTGAGCTGCCGACATTTCAAATGCGCTGGTTACTTCTGCATCTGCAGCGCCTTCGTGGGCGTTTTTCAGAGCATGGAACTGGAAAGCGATTTCCGGCAGCAGAGTCAGACGGTCATAGTCAGCAAGTGTGTTGATGAAGTTTTTCGCTTCAGCAGTCACTGGAGATTTGATCGCAGACAAGAAAATCTCAGCTTTTTGATCAGCCGAGACTTTGGGGTTGTGTGCAAGAGCTTGTACATCGGAATGCGCACCTACCTGTGCCATTTCGGTAACCAGGTCCGACCAGGCGGACAGGTTACCGGCTTGGGCAACACGAAACAGCGCTTCTGCGTAAGGACGAGCGATCGTTGCGATTTCGGCCATGATTACAGCTCGGTTTTCAGTTGGTTCAACAGATCAGCGTGAGCAGATGCGTTGACTTCACGTTTCAGAATTTGTTCTGCGCCTTTGACTGCCAGAGTGGCAACCTGGTCGCGCAATTCTTCGCGTGCTTTAGTCACTTGATTTTCAGCATCCGCTTTTGCTGCAGCAATAATGCGGGCAGCTTCAGCAGCAGCAGTGTTGCGAGCTTCTTCAACGATCAGAGCAGCGCGTTTTTCTGCGTTGATGATATGTGTTTTGCTCTCTTCACCAGCAGCAGCCAATTGAGCCTGCACGCGCTTTTCAGCAGCTTGCATTTCCAACTTGCCTTTATCAGCAGCAGCCAAACCGTCTGCAATGCGCTTCATGCGCTCATCGATCGCACCAATCACTGGTGGCCAGATGAATTTTGCAGTCACCAAAGCCAGGATGAAAAACACCCCAGCCTGATACCACATAGATAGATTCAGATTCACTTTAGTTTCCTTATCAAATTAATCGTTCCGCAGGCCAGAGACCTGCGGTAGAAAAAGGAAAGCTATTAGCCTTTGAATGGGTTTGCAGTTGCGAAGAACATGGCGATACCAACACCGATAATGAACGCAGCATCGATCAGACCAGCCAACAACAACATTTTACCTTGCAGTTTGTCCATCAATTCTGGTTGACGAGCAGACGCTTCCAGATATTTACCACCCATCATAGCGATACCGATACAAGCACCCAAAGCGCCCAAACCAATGATCAAACCACAAGCCAATGCAACGAAAGCGACGTTAGTCATGAGAAAACTCCTTGAAAGTTAAAATTAAAATACCAAAATCAAAAAAACTAAAACCAAAAACCTGAAACTTCAAAACTTAATTAATGCGCTTCGTGAGCCTGACCCATGTACACCAGAGTCAACATCATGAAAATAAAGGCTTGCAGAGGCACGATCAGGATGTGGAAGATGGACCAGGCAGAACCCAGTACCAAATGACCAATACCGCCGAAGATGGAATCAGAAGCACCCAGCAAAGCTGCAATCAACAGGAACAACAATTCGCCGGCAAACATATTGCCGAACAACCGCATACCGAGCGAGAAAGTTTTCGCTGCGTATTCAACCAAATTCAATGCCAGATTGAAAGGAAAGAGCATAGGACCAAACGGTGCACTGAACAATTCCTTGATGAAGCCGCCTACGCCTTTGATCTTGAAGCTGTAATACATCATCAGGGCAAAAATACCGATGGAGATACCCAGAGTACCGTTCAAGTCAGCAGTAGGAACCACACGATGTGGCATTTCATGATCCAGACCAAACAAGGGGAACAGCCATTGAGAGAACAGATCAACTGGCAGGAAATCCAGGGAGTTCATCAGTACAACCCAGATAAATACCGACAAGGCCATAGGGGCGATGAAGCTGGTATTGCCGTGAACGATGCTTTTTGCATTGTTGTCGACCATTTCGATGAGCATTTCAACCGCGCACTGGAAACGGCCAGGTACGCCAGAAGTTGCCTTGCGTGCTGCCATGTACATAATGATAGTACCCAGCAAGCCGCAAACGACTGACCAGATAACCGTATCAATATTCACATACGACATGTCCCACAAGGACGTTTGTGCCTGGTGGCCGTGGTTAGTCAAATGCCCAAGGTGATGGGCTATATATTCTGACGGAGTGACTTGTTCAGCTGAGCTCATGATCAGTGCCTAAAGAGTAAAATGAAATAGCTTTTCAGTACGACGATGAAGGCGATCAAAAAGGCCGGCCAGTTGACATCGGGGTACCAGAAGACAACCGCTGCCATCAGCGCGACTGTCAATGTAACTTTGAAAAATTCTCCGATGAAAAAACTCATCGGATTTGCTCCTCCAGGCCTCCGGGCGCTCATACTCAGGCGCAACGCGAACAAGGCATTTGGAATCGCACAAGATAATCCCCCAAACAGGGCGGATAATCCGTAAGAAATATTGCCGAAAATTCCAGCAAGCAAGCCCGCAACCAGCGCTGCTACCAGTTGCAGCAGTATGATGCGTGCCATGCTTCCCTCATTTATCCAGGACTTGCGCAAAATAGCAGCAGTGCATGAGCTCATCGGTAGCTCCGTCGTCCAGTTTTGCACTGTGTTCATTACGGAGCCTTGCTGGCCTATCTTGCGTAAGTCCTACAATTTTATAAAATATGACATTGAATTTGACTGGCTTGCCACGATATAACCGGGCAGCGCAAATCCTCGCCGATCAAAACCACGGAATTATACGTGGTAGTGCGTTATAACGTCAAACGTTTGATGCATAAGGCCAAATGTTTGGTGCATCGCATCAAAATGCGCCATTTTGGTGCTTTTTTACTATTGTACCGTTTTTGCGATTAGCAGGTTGAGCCAGTCCTGGCCTTGCTTCCAGCTACCCAGACCAGACTCGCCATTGATATGGCCTTTTGCACCAATCAGGTGCAGTTCCGCCCCCCAGTTTTTTGCCCAGTCTTGCGCAATTGATAAATCACACCAGGGGTCGTCACTGGATGCGACCACCGCAACAGGGAAAGGAAAAGGGTTTAGGGGCATGGGACTAAAAGTGGGAGCAGGGAAATCCACCCGGCCCACATTTGGTGGCGCCACCAGGAATGCAGCCCGGACCTTGCTTTTATCCACAACGCCTGGCATGCCTGATGCCAGCCACCAGGCCGTCAGCGCACAACCCATGCTATGCGCAACCAGCACCACTTCATCAGATACTGCATTCACAGCAGCTGATAAAGTGGCAACCCATTGATCCTTGACCGGATGGTCCCAGTCTTGTTGCTCTACTCTTTTTACATTCGGTAATTCGGCTTCCCAGCGCGTTTGCCAGTGGCTGGGGCCTGAGCTATACAGGCCGGGTAAAGTCAGTATCTGCATGGGTTAAATCTTTTTACTGTCCGCGTATTTTTAAAATAATACCGTCGAGGCTATCCAAATCGGCAAAGTCGATCAACATCTGTCCCCTGCCCTTGCTGCCTAATTTGAGCGCAACCTGGGTGGCCAGCAAGTCGGACAACTCTTCTTCCAGGCGGGTGATGTCGCGGGATTTTTCTGCCTTGTCGCGCGGCTTGCCATTGGCACTCATTTCTGCCGTGGTCTTGGCGACCAGCTTTTCTGCCTCGCGGACAGACATGCGCTTGGCAACGATCTGGTTGGCCAGTTGTATCTGCGTGGCGGCGTCTGTCACCAGCAGGGAACGCGCATGGCCCATGTCTATGTCACCCGCCATCAGCATGGTTTGCACAGGCTTGGCCAGGTTCAGCAAACGCAGCAAGTTAGATACCGCACTGCGTGAACGCCCTACTGCATTGGCGGCCTGTTCGTGGGTGAAAGAAAAATCCGTGATCAGCCTATGTATGCCCTGGGCTTCTTCCAGAGGGTTAAGGTCTTCACGCTGGATGTTCTCGATCAGGGCCATGGCGGCGGCGGCCTGGTCGTCCACATCCTTGACCAGTACCGGCACCTCTTCCATGCCTGCCATTTGCGAAGCGCGGAAACGGCGTTCACCAGCAATGATTTCGTAACGGGTTACGCCATTATTTTGTCCTATAGGACGAACCAGGATAGGTTGCATCAGGCCCTGAGCCTTGATGGAGGCCGCCAGCTCAGCCAGTGCGCCCTCGTCCATGCGGGTACGGGGTTGGTACTTGCCGGCCTGCATTTGTGCCACGTTCAGGCTGGTAGGGGCGCCAGTGACGGTAGGTACGGCTTCGGCGAAGTCAGCGGCACCGCCAAGCAAGGCGTCCAGGCCGCGGCCCAGACCTTTTTGTTTTTTGATCGACATACTTATTTTTCCAGTTGTTTAATTCTTTCCACCATCTCTGCACCAAAGGCGATATAGGCTTGCGCTCCTTTGGATGCAGGATCAAACACCACGCCGGGGATACCGTAAGATGGTGCTTCAGCCAGACGCACATTGCGCGGGATCAGGGTCTTGAAGACCTTGTCGCCAAAATGCTGTTCGAGCTGGTCAGAGACTTGTTGCGACAGCGTCATACGCGGGTCAAACATCACGCGCAACAGGCCTACTATCTTCAAGTCAGGGTTGAGGTTGGCCGAGACTTTCTTGATGGTATTGGCCAGGTCAGACAAACCCTCAAGCGCATAGTATTCACACTGCATGGGGATGATCACGCCATGGGCGGCACACAAGCCATTCAAAGTCAGCAACGACAAGGCTGGCGGACAGTCGATGAGGATGAAGTCATAGTCAGCATCAACCTTGGCGAGTGCTTCACGCAGGCGCTTGTCGCGGTTGTCCAGAGATACCATTTCAACTTCAGCACCAGCCAGCTCGCGGTTGGCAGGGAGAACATCAAAACGGCCAGATTCAGAACGCTGTTTTGCAGTTGTCACGTCAGACATACCCAACAAGACTTCATAAATGGAAGCTGTCAGTTTGGCCTTGTTGATGCCTGCCCCCATGGTGGCATTGCCCTGGGGATCGAGATCAACCAGTAAGACACGTTGATTGAGTTGCGCCAGCCCTGCGGCGAGATTAACAGTGGTCGTGGTCTTGCCTACGCCACCTTTTTGATTTGCAACACAAAAGATTTTTGCCATAGAAGATTTCCGTAGGGTCAAGCCGGGGCCAGTTGTTTTTTGATAAAGACGAGATGGCGTTCGGCCTGTAGACCTGGCACCGCAAGGGCTTGCATTTTCTCTACCTGCCAACCATCCGGCAGGCGTTCTATTTCTTGATTGGGGGCGACGCCTTTCATGGCAATGAACTGGCCACCATCTGCCAGCAAATGACCTGACCAGTTGATGAAGTTACACAGCTCGGAAAACGCCCGTGAGGTGATCACATCAAACTTGTCTTTCACCTGCAGGGCTTCTACCCTGCCGGTATGCACAGTCACGTTCTTCAAACCCAGCTCAGTCTTGGCCTGGGTCAAAAATGCAGTCTTTTTGCTGACGGTATCAATCATTGATATTTTGATATCTGGATATGTAATCGCCAGCATCATACCGGGCAAACCACCACCTGCACCCACATCCAGCACATTTTTTGCGTCTTTGAAGGCGGGGGCTGCCGACAGCGAATCCAGCAAATGTTGTTTGACCATTTCTTTCGGGTCACGGATAGATGTTAAATTGTAAACTGAATTCCATTTTGATAATAATGACAAATAAGCAATCATGTTATCAATTTGATCATCATTCAAATTCAACGACAATTCTTCAACACCGCTCTGCAGCGTCGCTCTTAAGTGTGCATGTTCCACGTGAATCATACTGCCTGGTCCTCGATTAACTTCTTGTTTTTCATTTCAATTTTTTATTCTTCGTTTTTATTCATCACCTGGATCGTGCTGATATCAAAGCACTTTCAAACGTGTCTGTAATTTGATGTTCCACGTGAATCAATCTGCCACCTGGCCTTCGGCTACAACATCCGTATTCGACATGAACTCTTTAAAACCACGTTTCTTCAGATGCACCAAAAGCAGGGAAATCGCTGCAGGCGTCACGCCAGAAATACGGCCACACTGGCCCAGGCTTTCAGGCTGATGCTTGTTCAGCTTTTGCCTGACTTCAATCGAAAGCCCGTTGACTTCCATGTAGTCAAAACCAACCGGCATTTTGAGATTTTCAAAATGCGCATGGCGCTCAACCTCCTTCGCTTGCCTGTCGATATAACCGGCATACTTGACCTGTATCTCAACCTGCTCGCGCACATGGGGATCGAGCACACCTGGCCCGGCCAGTTCCTGCCCTTCCACACCTTGCAAACTCATGAGGCTTTCATAAGTCACTTGTGGGCGACGCAATAAATCAGCCAGGGAATACTCACGCTCCAAAGCCTTGCCAACGACACGCTCAGCTTCAACATCCGCCAGGATGCGCGGATTAACCCAGGTCGAGCGCAGTCTTTCCATTTCACGTGAAACACTTTCACGCTTTTCTTCAAACTGCTGCCACTGCGCATCGCTGACGCAACCCAACTGACGACCTATCTCGGTCAGGCGCATATCGGCATTATCTTCACGCAGACTCAGACGGAATTCCGCACGACTGGTAAACATGCGATAAGGTTCTTGCACCCCCTTGGTAATCAGGTCATCCACCAGCACACCGAGATAAGCTTCATCACGGCGTGGCACCCAGGCGTCTTTACCCTGGGTTTTCAGTGCGGCATTCAAGCCTGCCAACATACCCTGGGCTGCGGCTTCTTCGTAACCTGTCGTGCCATTAATCTGACCTGCAAAGAACAAGCCCTCAATTTGGCGAGTCTCCAGCGACGATTTCAAACCACGCGGGTCAAAATAATCATATTCAATCGCATAGCCAGGACGCAGGATGTAGGCGTTTTCCATACCGCGCATGGAACGCACGAGGTCCAGCTGCACATCAAAAGGCAGGCTGGTAGAGATACCGTTAGGGTAAAACTCATTGGTCGTCAGGCCTTCAGGCTCCAGGAAAATCTGGTGTGATTCCTTGCTGGCAAAGCGATGAATTTTGTCTTCTATCGAGGGGCAATAGCGTGGCCCTACCCCTTCAATGACACCTGTGTACATGGGGCTGCGGTCCAGACCAGCCCGGATAATGTCATGGGTTTTTTCATTGGTATGGGTAATCCAGCATGGCAACTGCCTTGGATGCATGCTGGTATTGCCCATATACGAGAATACTGGCACAGGATCAAGGTCACCCGGCTGCTCTTGCATCAGTGAAAAATCGATACTGCGACCATCTATACGTGGTGGCGTACCGGTCTTCAAACGACCTTGTGGTAGCGCCAACTCCTTCAAACGGGCAGACAAAGATATCGCCGGCGGATCACCGGCACGGCCTGCCGAATAGTTATTCAAACCCACATGTATCTTCCCATCAAGGAAAGTACCGGCTGTCAACACGACTGCACGGGCACGGAATTTGATGCCGACCTGGGTTACGGCACCGACAACGCGATTACCTTCGACCAGCAAATCATCTACAGCCTGCTGGAATAGCCACAAATTAGGCTGATTTTCCAGGCGACTACGGATGGCTTGCTTGTACAGGATGCGGTCAGCCTGGGCACGGGTAGCACGTACAGCAGGGCCTTTGGATGAATTCAGGATACGGAACTGTATGCCTGCCTCATCAGTGGCAATCGCCATGGCGCCGCCCATGGCATCAACCTCTTTAACCAGATGCCCCTTGCCTATCCCACCTATGGATGGGTTGCAAGACATCTGACCCAGGGTCTCAATATTATGGGTCAACAATAGTGTGGACTGCCCCATACGGGCAGCGGCAAGTGCAGCTTCGGTACCGGCGTGACCGCCGCCGACGACGATGACATCGAATTCTTTAGGATAAAACATGGTGGATTTCTGAGAAACTTGGGACGGGAGGCACGATTATAGTTTGTTTTGCGCGTAAACTTTTAGAGAGCTAAAGATTCTCTTTTTATTTAGAACTATGTTTCACGTGAAACATGGGTATCAGGACATAAAAAATGGGACCGAAGTCCCATTATCACTGCCTGATTGTTTCACGTGAAACACTACTATTTGAGAAAGCCATCGTAAGTCGTCTTGCATATCAGCGCAACAACCACACCAAGGAACATCTTGCGAACAAACGAGGCACCATGTTTTATTGCCAAATGACTACCTAAAATAGAACCGCCAACACCGCATACGGCCATCGTCAAACCCAGCATCCAGAGTACGTGACCACTATAACCAAACCAGATAAGTGCCGCAGTATTGCAGGCAACATTCAATACCTTGGCTGCCGCAGAGGCACGCAGGAAGTCATAACCAAAGATACGCACAAACAAAAACATGAAGAAGCTGCCTGTGCCAGGCCCAAAGAAACCATCGTAAAACCCTATGCCTGCGCCCACCAGCATCGCCATATAGGTTTCTTTTATACCCGAGAACACAGGTTTATTGTCAGCACCAAACTCTTTCTTCTTGAAGGTATAGATAGCCACAGCCACCAGGATAAAGGGCAAAGCTTTGCGCAAATAGGTGGGCGGAATATGTGTCACAAGGAAAGCCCCTGCAAAGGAAAAGGCAAACGCCATGAATGCGGCTGGTGCCACCATGCTCCAGCGCAGGCTGACTGTCTTCATATAGCGAGTCGCTGCAACTGTCGTTCCCCAGATACCTGCCATCTTATTGGTCCCCAGCAGAGTGGCAGGAGCAGTTCCTGGCATGAAAGAAAACAAGGCGGGAACCTGTATCAAGCCACCGCCACCGACGATGGAATCAACAAAACCAGCAAAGAAGGCAGCCAGGGCTAAAAGAAAAATATCCATATTGAGCGTATTTGATTTGTGATTGGGGCCTGCATGTTGCCTCAAGAGAATATCTTGAATAGCAAACATGGCACAGATAACTTATACAGAAGCACGCTGTAGGCAACAAGGTACAGGCCATGCCATAACAGTTGCAGTGCGGCTTTGCCGGTTTGACTGCCCGCGACAAATCAGACAAGATGCAAATCCGGTGTAATAAATCTGTCGCTAGTTTGTCTCTCGCAAGGATCAACGCAATGAAGATTTCTCTGTCTCTGATGTTTGCAGCATGTATCTTATTCAGCACCAGCAGTAAGGCGCAAACTGAAATCGAGATTCCCTTATGGCAAAACGGTGCGCCCGGTCTGCAACATCAGCAAGCAGAGGCAGCAGAAGACAGGCGTGAAACTGGCCGTCTCGACAGATACCTCAGCTATGTCAGCAAACCTACCCTGACCATTTATCCGGCTCCAGCGGACAAGTCCACTGGTACTGCGGTACTGGTCGTGCCGGGTGGTGGCTTCCGTTATATCTGCATAGACAAGGAAGGTATAGAAGCAGCACACTGGCTGAATGCCCAGGGCATCACCGCAGCCGTACTGAAATACCGAACCCTCGCACCAGATACCGAGCGTAACTGGAAAGCCATACAGCCCCTGACAGCAGACGCCAGCCGCGCCATGCGGCTACTGCGGCAACATGCAGCGGATTGGAAAATCGACAGCAAGAAGATAGGTGTACTCGGTTTTTCTGCTGGCGGCATCATGGCCTTGCAACTATTGGCGGATCAGGACGAGGGTAGCGCTAGCGCTGCCGACGCCGCAGAAAAATTGAGCAATCGTGCAGACTTTATCGCCCTGGTATATACCGGCGTGCCTGGCGGGAAAATCCCAAAGGCAAGTAAGAACACCCCGCCCGTATTTATAGTCCATGCCTCGGACGATCCCAAAGCCCCGCCGGTGGTTGCCGCAAAAATCTATCAACAATTACTGGAAGGCGGTGCTCAGGCAGAACTGCATGCCTTTCGCCGTGGCGACCATGGCTTTGGCATGACACCCGCCAGCGGCAGCGTGCGCAACTGGACCAGCCTGTATGCCGACTGGATGCGAGATTTGAAACTACTGGATAAATAGAAAGCATCAGCATGTGCTAAGGTAGATATCCCTACAACTAGCTAAATGAAAATGAGATAAAGATGAATGACTTTGAATTCAGAACCGTCCCCAGCCTGATCAGCCAAACCGGTGCAGCAACGCGCCTGGGCAAAATCATACGCCAGGAATTTCCAGCGATTAGCCATGTACTGCTGGTGACCGATGCTGGTTTCCTGCGTACCGGCCTGGTCCAGCCTGTCATTGACAGCCTGGAAACGGAACAACTCAAAGTCAGTATTTTTTCCGACGTGATTGCTGACCCGCCAGAAGCCATAGTCTTGCAAGCCGTAGCCAATGCCCGCGACCTGCAAGTGGAACTGGTGGTTGGCCTCGGTGGTGGCAGCTCCATGGATGTAGCCAAACTCATCGCCATCCTGGCTGGCAGCGATCAAAGCCTGTCCACCATGTATGGCATAGGCAATGTCAAAGGCAAGCGCCTGCCATTGATACAAATCCCGACCACAGCTGGTACCGGGTCTGAAGTCACCCCTATCTCCATCGTCACCACAGGTGCGACCACCAAGATGGGTGTAGTCGCGCCACAGCTATATGCCGACATCGCCATCCTTGATGCGCAACTGACAACAGGCTTGCCAGCCAAGGTCACTGCTGCCACTGGCATAGATGCCATGGTGCATGCGATAGAAGCCTATACGACCAAACACAAAAAGAATCCGCTGTCCGACATGCTGGCAGTACAAGCCTTGAAATTACTCTGGAACAACATCGATGAAGCCTGCACCAATGGCAGCAATCTGGCGGCAAGGCAGGCCATGTTGCTGGGTGCCATGCTGGCAGGGCAGTCCTTTGCCAATGCACCCTGCGCAGCAGTGCATGCGCTGGCCTATCCGGTAGGCGGCATCTTCCATGTCCCGCATGGTTTGTCGAACTCCCTGGTCTTGCCGCACGTACTGCGCTTCAATGCCAGCCATGCGGCCGAACTGTATGCCGAGCTGGCAGCCATCATCGCGCCAGAAGCCATGGGCACTGCAGAGCAGCGTTGCCACGCCATGATCAAGGCCATGGAAGACCTGGCGGTGCGGGTAGGCATAGAAACCCGCCTGAGCCAGGTAGGCATCACCGAGAAAGACCTGGACCAGCTTGCCAGCGACGCCATGTTGCAGACACGCCTGCTGGGTAATAATCCACGTGAAGTGACGAAGGAAGATGCCAGGGCGATTTACGCAGCAGCTATGTAAGTAAAGGGTAAGTAGTTGAGGACGGTGCATGGAACAGTAACCATGCACCGCCTTGCAAGCCCTGGCACATCACATCTCCCCCAGCATCACGCAGATCTTGAGCAGCCTGAAGGACGATTCCAGACATGGTGAACTTTGCGCATGAAGTCTCCGGCAATTCCATACTGCCCATCATCATGGCTTGTGCGGCAACCCGCAATGCCGATGACTTCAGCCTGATTGCCCAAGGGATTTTGCGTGAAGTCTTGCCGCATGAAATGATGGTCTGCGGTATAGGTGGCGTTAGCCCGCAGGGCAACTATGTGCATAAGCTGTTGCAGTTCAATTGTCCGGTAGAGAGCTACCAATACTATCAATCCCTGCTCGACAGCAAGGGACGGGCACATAGCCCCCTGATGCAAAAATGGCGTGAAACCCAGGAACCTGTTTTCTTCCAGGCCGGGCGTGATGACCATGCAGTTCCTGCGGAGTGGCTGGCTTCATTCAGGAAGCAGAAAATGCATAACACCGTCGCCCACGGCATGCTGGACCTGAGCGGGCATTTCTCCAGTTATTTCATCTTCACAAATCTACCCTTTGAAGTCGGTCAACAACATGCTTACCTGCTGAGCCTGTTGACGCCTCATCTGCACCTGGCACTTGCCCATGCGCTGAGCAAGGTAGAAGAATTCCCCATCAAGCCCGGTATCAGCAACAAGACCCTCAGTGAGCGGCAAAGAGAAATCCTGCACTGGCTGCATGAAGGCAAGACCAACTGGGAAATCGCCACCATCCTCGAGCTCACCGAAGTCAACGTCAAATACCATATCGACCAGATCTTCGCCAAACTGGATGTACGCAGCCGCGTACATGCCGTCGCCAAAGCCTATGAACTGGGCTTGCTGTTGACATCACATAAAAGCTGACTCAACACCCCTCAGAACCTGTTCACGATCTGTCGCGAGCGTCAGCGGGGTGAGGGTAACAAAAGCGCAGCGCAAAAAGCGGAATGTACTTAAGTGCATGAGCATTTTGAGCAGCGCATGAGCCCCGATCACGCTCGCGCAGTAAGATCGTGAACCGGTTCTCAGCCACTATCTGAACGGATAGTGGTGCTCCTGCCAACTTGCTCCTACCCTGTTTTTTCCTGCGCACCAAAGCACGGGACTACATAAAAACACCACAGGAGACAACACCATGCAACACCGCACACTCATCCGGGTGCTCATTGCCATGAGCCTCAGCTTTATCGCCTGCGCCAGCCAAGCCGCCTGCCTCGACAATGTGGTACTGGTACACGGCAATGCCGGTTCACCGTCGGACTGGAATGCCACCGTCAGCACCCTCAAAAGCCAGGGTTATACCGATGCCCAGCTGTACCGCCCCAACTGGGGCTCCAAAACCAATCCTGCCATCAATGATCATGGCGCGGCCAACACCAATCCCGTCAAGGCCTCCATGCAAGCCGCCAAAGCAGCCTCTTGCACCGGCAGGATAGATGTCATCGGCCATTCCATGGGTGTGACGCTGGCGATGAAAGCCATCAATGAACTGGCGTATTCAACATCCGTCAATTCCTTTATCGGCATTGCCGGTGCCCAGCATGGCCTGGAGTCATGCGGCCTCTACCCTTTCAATATCATGACACCGACCTGCGGCAGCAATGGTCTGTCCATAGACAGTCCCCTGATACTGTCAGTCAAAAATAAACGCTATGGCAGCAAAATGTATTCGATCAAAAGCTACATAGATGAAGTCGTATGCATAGGCAGTTGCTACGTCTACGGTTCGCATACAAGCAATATTGACGGGCAAAATGCGACTTACGATTTCTGGCTGGGACATTTTGGTTTGAAGGATTACACCACCAATACCCAGGCCAGCCTGGTGCTTCAATAACCACCCTCGTCACAATAACTACATCAGGAGAAGTCCCATGCATAATAAAACCGGCTTGTTCATATCATCCATGCACAATGCTGTTGCACGGGCTTTTTCCAAATCGGGACAGACTCAAGCCATGAAAAAAATCCTGCTCTTGCTCAGCCTGCTTGCCCTGGCCAGCCTGGTATCAATAAACTGGATGGCATTGCCCTCAGACAGCGCCAGCCCTGCGCCGGTAGTCGCTACGCATGGACGCAGTGACAACGCTGCCGTAGCACCCCAGGCGGCGCGCACATTGGGTCAGTTCACCGGATTGTGGGGAAATACAAACAGCACTTCAATACCTGCAGATAAAGCAGATCCGTTTGACTTGCTGTGGGTACGCGCCCTGTCACCTGCCGACCAGCTTGAAGGAAAAGAAGATGCTCAAGATCAATTGCGAAAACTCGCGCAGGACAATCCACACTACCTGAAAAAACTGGTGGCGCTATACGGCAGTGAAACACCTGCCGCCAGCAAGGAACTCATCATCACTTTGCTGGCAAGTATACCCAGCGCAGAAACACTGACATTAGCCAGACGACTTGCCAGCAGCCCGGATGCCGGACAACGCAAAGCAGCTTTATCCATGCTCGGCAACCTGAATGTCAATCTGCAAGAAGAGCGCGAACTCATACTGTTGTCGCTGAATAACCAACAAACACCGGCAGTCACCCTGCAGGCACTAGCAGCACTGAAAGCACCTGCACCAGCAGGGATTGACGCGCCAGGTAAGCCAGGTGACAACAGCATGCCAGGCAATGCCGATACCAAAACAACTGCCGCCGTCATCAGGCAACTACAAAGCCTGACTGAAAATCCAGATGCCACAGTCAGAAGCCGCAGCATTTCACAACTCGCGCAATGGGATAAAAACGACAGCAGTCTCAATTACTTTTCCGCCGCCCTGAATGATCAAATCCCGGAAGTGCGCCAGGCAGCCATCTTTGCGCTTGCGCAGTCAGGTGCCAATGCGGAAACAGTGAAACGGCTGCTGACCAGCCTCATCAACAGTGCCAGTGAAAACACGATAATCAAAACAAGTGCACGGCAAGTGTTGGAAAGGCTGACAGATAATAAGCACGTCGCCAATTAAATCTTCTTAAATCTTCAAGAAAAGAAAAAGCCCCGGGAATTTCTTCACGGGGCTTTTTTGCTGCTGGCAATTCAAAACTTTCATCCAGCCTTGGCCTTGCCATTGCGTTCCACATAAGCCATCAATTCACCCACGATGCCACGGCGGAAAGCCAGTACGCAGACGATGAAGATCAGGCCAGTAACGATGGTGACAGAGTCCCCTATCGTGCGGAACCATTCTATCGTCGTCACGTTCGCCAGCAGGTTGCCCAGGTCGCCGAGTTTGTTTTCCAGCGCGATGATGATGATGGCACCAACTATCGGGCCTACCAGCGTGCCCAGACCGCCCACCAGGGTCATCAGCACCACCAGGCCAGACATGGACCAGTGTACGTCCGTCAGCGTCTCAAAACCCAGTACCAGGGTTTTGGTGGCACCAGCCAGGCCAGCCAGTGCAGCTGACAAAACGAAGGCCATCAGTTTATAACGGTCTACGTCATAACCCAGCGAAATGGCGCGTGGCTCGTTTTCCTTGACGGCTTTCAAGACCTGACCAAAAGGAGAATGTACGGTGCGCATGACCAGGGCAAAACCGGCGATCGCAATTGCCAGCACAAAGTAATACAAGGTCAGGTCAGAACCCAGGTCCACCATACCCAGTAGTTTGCCACGTGGCACACCTTGCAAACCATCTTCGCCACCGGTGAACTTCGCTTGCAGGAAAACGAAGTAGAGCATCTGCGCCAGGGCCAGCGTGATCATGGTGAAGTAGATACCCTGGCGGCGTATCGCCAGTGCACCCATCACCAGGCCTATCAGGGCTGCTGCCCCTACTCCCAGCAAGATCCCCAACTCGGTCGGCAAACCGGCATCACGCAAAGCCCAGCCTGCGATATAACCGGCAGCACCAAAGAAGGCAGCATGGCCAAAGGACAGCAAACCGGTAAAACCGATGAGCAAATTAAAGGCACAGGCAAACAGGGCGAAGCACAAGAGCTTCATCAGGAACACCGGATAGACGATAAACGGTGCCGCCAGTAACAGGGCAAAAGCAATGCCGTAACTGATTTTCTTATTCATGGTGGCTCCGTTCATTTTTCTTTACCGAACAAACCGGCAGGGCGGATCATCAGGACAATCGCCATGACGATGAACACAACAGTCGCCGACAGCTCAGGATAAAACACCCGCGTCAGGCCTTCGATAATGCCCAGGCCCAGGCCTGTCAAAATCGACCCCAGGATAGAGCCCATGCCACCAATCACCACCACCGCAAACACCGTGATAATCAGGTTGGAACCCATCAGCGGCGACACCTGTATGACAGGCGCTGCCAGCACGCCGGCAAAGGCAGCCAATGCCACACCGAAGCCATAAGTCAACGTCACCATCAGCGGCACATTGACACCAAAGGCTTCGACCAGCTTGGGGTTTTCAGTACCGGCACGCAGGTAGGCACCGAGCTTGGTTTTTTCGATAACGAACCAGGTAGCAAAGCACACCACCAGCGAGGCCACCACCACCCAGGCACGGTAATTAGGCAAGATCATGAAGCCAAGATTGGTCGCCCCTGTCAGCGCATCAGGTACCTGATAAGGCTGGCCAGACACGCCATACACTGAGCGGAATACACCTTCCAGCATCAGCGTAATACCAAAGGTCAGCAGCAAGCCATACAGATGATCAAGCTTGTACAGCCAGCGCAGCATGGTCTTTTCTATGATGATGCCAAACAGGCCCACCAGCAAAGGCGCAGCAAGCAGCATGACCCAGTAATTGATACCAAAATAATTCATGCCCATCCATGCAAGGAAGGCACCCATCATATACAGGGCACCATGGGCAAAGTTAATCACATTGAGCAAGCCGAATATCACGGCCAACCCCAGAGACAGCATCGCGTAAAACGAGCCGTTGACCAAGCCCAGCAAAAGCTGGCTTAGCATCGCTTGCAGCGGAATACCAAATATTTCCATGGCACGCTAAATAAAAAATGGATGGAAAGGTGAAGACCTCTCAACACAGACACACAGAGTCACAGAGAAAATCAGGAGAAAATCATTTCTTTCTGCCTACTCCCTAAGTACTTCTTCTGCGAAAAATCTAGAGTTGAATGACTTCAATTTTGCAAACGTGAAGGTCGCGACAAAGTCCGCGACCTTACCCGTAAAACAAGAGCAATGCTGAAATTCAATTATCGGGATGCAGAGCAAGGCGCAAAACGTAGCAATACGAAAGTATTGCGAGGCTTTGCAACGCCGCTATGCGCCCGAGAATTGGATTTCACTTCCAGAGGGAACATTTGGATTCGGATTTAGTGGTAAATGCCTGTTCACCCGGAATAGTCTGCGCCACTTTGTAATAATCCCAAGGCTCTTTCGACTCGGCGCTGGTTTTCACCTGCATGAGGTACATGTCATGGATCATGCTGCCGTCGCCACGGATGTAACCGTTCTTGGCATACATGTCATTGACCTTGGCAGCCTTCAGTTTTTCCATGACCTTGGTCGTGTCATCCGTACCTGCTGCCTTGACGGCATTCAGGTAAGTCAGGGTCGCAGAGTAATCAGCCGCTTGCAGGCTGGAAGGCATTTTCTTCATTTTTTCGAAATAGCGACGTGACCATTTGCGCGCTTCTTCATTCTGGTTCCAGTACCAGCTATCGGTCAGGTACATGCCGTTAGTGGCATTCAGACCCAGGGAATGGATGTCATTGATAAACATCAGCAAACCAGCCAGTTTCATGGTCTTGGTGACGCCAAATTCATTGGCTGCTTTAATCGCATTGATGGTGTCGCCGCCAGCATTTGCCAGGCCCAGGATTTGTGCCTTGGAAGCTTGTGCCTGCAACAGGAAAGAAGAGAAATCAGATGCCGACAAAGGATGCTTGACCGAACCTGCGACTGTGCCGCCATTGGCTTTGACGACGTTGGCAGTGTCACTTTCCAGCGAAGCACCAAAGGCATAATCAGCAGTCAGGAAATACCAGCTTTTGCCACCTTGCTTGACAACGGCAGAACCCGTGCCTTTTGCCAGCGCTACGGTATCGTAGGCATAGTGAATTGTGCTTGGTGTGCATTCTTCATTGGTCAGGCGGGCAGAGCCGGCTCCGATGGAGATAAAGATGCGCTTCTTTTCAGCCGCCACTTTGGACATGGACAAGGCTGTACCTGAATTGGTGCCGCCAATCAGCATGTCTACGCCATCGCGATCAAACCATTCACGCGCGCGGCTGGCGGCAATATCGGCCTTGTTTTGATGGTCAGCTGTGACCAGCTCGATTTTTTTGCCCAGTACCGTGCCGCCAAAATCGGCAATCGCCATCTTGATGGCTTCTGCACCACCCTGACCATCGATATCAGAATACAGGCCGGAAATATCGGTGATGAAACCGATCTTGACCGTGTCACCAGATACTTGCGCATTTGCATTCAGCGCAAAACCAGCGAGTGCGGCGGAAACTGCGAGACTTGCTACTTTTAATTTCGTGAATGTTGCTTTCATGCGTCTTCTCCAATCATATTTTTATTCAACCCTGCTTCACCAAGACAGCGAGGCAGTTACCTTACAGATATACATCCTACACACCCAACAACTCATTCAAGACCGGCATTTTTTCCTGCAATTGCGCAGACGCAAAACTCTCGACGATCTGCCCATGCTCCATGACATAAAACCTGTCCGCCAGCGGAGCAGCAAAGCGGAAATTCTGTTCCACCATGACGATGGTATAACCCTTGGATTTCAGCATCGTGATCATGCGCGCCAAAGCCTGCACGATGACGGGTGCCAGGCCTTCGGAAATTTCATCGAGCAGTAACAAACGGGCACCGGTGCGCAAGATACGAGCTACCGCCAGCATTTGTTGTTCACCACCGGACAGGCGTGTGCCCTGACTGTTTTTACGCTCAGCCAGATTGGGGAACATCTCATAAATCTCGGCCACCGACATGCCCTTGTTATCTTTCGATACCGAGGGCGGCAACATCAGGTTTTCTTCTGTGGACAAGGAGGAAAATATCCCCCGCTCTTCCGGGCAATAACCCACACCCAGATGCGCCACTTTATGGGTAGGCAGATGGATAGCTTCTTGCCCATTGATCTTGATCGACCCCTTACGTGCACCAGTCAGGCCAACGATGGCGCGCATCGTCGTCGTGCGCCCGGCACCATTGCGACCGAGTATGGTCACCACTTCACCCTGATTCACTTTGAGGTTCACATCATGCAGGATATGCGATTCACCATACCAGGCTTGCAGGCCGGTAATTTCCAGCGCCGGGCTGGTATTTGCATTCGTATTTGTAGCACTCATGCATGCGCCCCTTCCAGTTCACCACTGGTACTGCCCATATAGGCTTCCATGACTTTGGGATTGGTGGAGACTTCCTGGTAAGTACCTTCGGCCAGCATGGCACCGCGCTGCAAGACAGATATCTTGTCGCAAATACCCGACACCACGTTCATATTATGTTCCACCATGAGGATAGTGCGGCCGGCCGACACCTTCTTGATCAACTCGGTCACGCGGTGCACATCTTCATGGCCCATGCCCTGCGTAGGTTCATCGAGCAACATCATTTCTGGTTCCATGGCCAGGGTGGTGGCGATTTCCAGGGCGCGCTTGCGGCCATAGGGCAGATCGACAGTCACGGTGTCGGCAAAGGAAGTCAGGTCAACTTCGGCCAGCAATTCCATGGCACGGGCATTGAGCTGGTTCAGCGACTGTTCGCTTTTCCAGAAATGGAAGGATGTGCCCAGTTTTCTTTGCAGGCCTATGCGCACGTTCTCCATCACCGTCAGGTGCGGGAACACCGCCGAGATCTGGAATGAACGTATGATGCCCTGCCGTGCGATCTGGGCTGGTTTGGCCGAGGTAATATCGCGGCCATTGAACAGGATTTGTCCCGAAGTCGGGACAAGAAATTTGGTTAGTAAATTGAAACAGGTGGTCTTGCCGGCACCGTTAGGGCCGATCAGGGCGTGGATATGCCCACGCTGTACCTGCAAATTCACATCGCTTACAGCTGTGAAGCCCTTGAACTCTTTGGTCAAGCGCTTAGTCTCCAGGATGACGTCGGTCATCTCTTCTCCTTATTGTCTGGCTTATGGTTATTACTCCAACGCGACAACACTTCCTTTATTTTTTGGAAGTTTTTATATTAGCTTTTTATAATACCCAGCAAACCGATTTCTAAACAATACGGTATAACTACCATAAGTAATTCCACGCAGAAAAATTCCTTCCTGTACTGACTCAATTTTCATCCGTTCAGCTTGCCAATATACTCCTGGCCGCCTTCTCTGCAATCATCACAGTAGGTGAGTTGGTATTACCTGAGGTTATAGTCGGCATAATAGAAGCATCAGCCACGCGCAGGCCAATTATGCCTATTACGCGTAAAGCGCTGTCGACTACTGCCTCAGTATCATCCACTCTTCCCATTTTGCAAGTGCCTACCGGATGGAAGATCGTCGTGCCTATATCCCCTGCTGCTTTGGCCAATTCTTCTTCAGTCTGGAACTGTGCCCCCGGCTTCATTTCTTCAGGCTGGTATTTTTGCAAGGATGGCGCAGCAACTATCTTGCGTGTCAGTGTCAGGGAGGCCGCTGCTATTTTGCGGTCTTCTGCCGTCGTCAGGTAATTGGGCACAATCTTCGGTGCTGCGGCGGCATCATTGCTGGCAATGCGCACATGACCACGCGAAGTAGGGCGCAGATTGCAAACACTGGCGGTGAACGCCGGGAAATCATGCAAAGGGTCACCAAATTTCTCCAGTGACAAAGGCTGTACATGGTATTGCAGATTCGGTGTAGTCTGACTGGCATCCGAACGGGTAAATGCCCCCAGTTGCGACGGTGCCATCGACATCGGGCCACTCTGGAACATGGCATATTCCAACCCTATGCGCGCCTTGCCTATCAGGCTGTTAGCCATCTTGTTGAGCGTTTTGGCACCAGTGATTTTGAACGCAGAACGTATCTGCAAATGGTCTTGCAAATTGCCGCCGACGCCAGGCAATTCATGCACCACATCAACCCCTACCTGTTGCAAATGTGCCGCATCTCCTATACCGGATAATTGCAAAATCTGTGGTGAGCCTATGGCACCTGCTGCCAATACGGTTTCCTTCACAGATTCGGCAAACCAGCTGCGACCACCGCCTATGAATTCCACGCCCGTGCAGCGCTTGCCTTGTTCATCATTCCTGATGACCAGTTTTTGGACCTGGCAACCCGTCATGATGGTCAGGTTGGGCCTGCTTGCTGCTGGCTTCAGAAAAGCCTTGGAAGCATTCCAGCGCACACCACGTTTTTGATTCACATCGAAATAGCCACAGCCTTCATTATTGCCACGGTTAAAATCATTACTGTTAGGGATACCGACTTCGGCTGCTGCATTGCGGAAGGCATCCAGGATTTCCCAGGACAACCTTTGTTTTTCCACCCGCCATTCACCGCCCTTGCCGTGGAATTCTGCATCATCGCCGTGATGGTCTTCGCTCTTCTTGAACAGTGGCAAGACATGCTCCCAGCGCCAGCTATCGTCACCTGTCAGTTCTGCCCATTGCTGGTAATCCCTTTCCTGGCCACGCATGTAAATCATGCCATTGATGGATGAACTGCCGCCCAGCACCTTGCCACGCGGATAAATCAGGCTACGGCCATTCAGACCAGCCTCCGCCTCGGTACGGAACATCCAGTCTGTGCGCGGATTATTGATGCAGTACAGGTAACCAACGGGGATATGTATCCATACATAATCATCCTTGCCACCCGCTTCTATCAGCAAAACCCTGTTATCAGGATTCTTGCTGAGGCGGTTCGCCAATACACAACCTGCAGTACCGGCACCGACGACGATGTAATCAAACTGTCCTGCTGCTTCCATACCGTTTTTCCTTGTTCCTGATTAATCTTGCATTTCCGCGATTAGTGCAGCCATCAGCTCTGCCACGCTCATATCCCTGGTCGCTGCCATGCCCTGCCCGGCCCACATGGACATCAGTTCAGTATTCGCTGCCTTGGCAGCCGCTGCGCGTATGGAACCCGTCAGTGCGTTCTGTATCGGATAGGCAGGTACTTTGTCAGCCACTGCATCCATGGTTTGCATGAAATGATTGTTGAGACCGCGTGCAATACGGCCAGAAAAAGCGCGGGTCTGGCGTGTCGTATCGCTGCTGCTTTCCAGCAGACGTTGTTTATAGGCAGGGTGAATGGCTGATTCCTTCGTCGCCAGGAATGCCGTGCCCATCTGCACCATCTGCGCGCCCGCCTGCAGTACTTGTTTGATCTGCCTGCCATCCATGATGCCGCCAGCAGCGATAACCGGTACCTGCATATGTGGCTTGCAGGCTTCCAGCAAGGCAGACAGGCCCAGAGTGGAATCTTTTTGTGCGCCGATGAACGTCCCGCGGTGACCACCCGCCTCCACCCCTTGCAGGCAAACCGCATCCGCCCCCATGGCTTGCCAGACGATGGCTTCCTGAAGATTGGTGGCAGTACCAACCACTTTTATTCCCGCATCATGCAGGCGCTGCAACTGGCTGCCGTGCAGCACATCAAAGGTAAAGCTGGCGACTGCAGGGCGTGCTGTGATCAGGGCATCGAGCTGTGCTTCAAAATCTTCACACCAGCGGGTTGGCGTCGGCAGGGTATCCCAGCCCAGTTCTTCGCAGATCGGTTGCAGCAAGAGCTTGGCGGCTTCCAGTGCGGCAAAATCGACTTGTGGGCGGGTTTGCACGAATAGGTTAATAGCGAAAGGTTTGTCCGTCAGTCTTCTGATGTGTTCAGCCTGCTCTATGATGGCTAGCGGAGTCAGCAAGGGAGCGGCCAGGGAGCCCAGGCCGCCTGCATTTGACACTGCGGCCACCAGTTCCGGGGTGGTGGCGCCACCAGCCATGGGGGCTTGGATGATGGGGTAGGGGCAGAGGGTTGGCAGGCTGGGCATTTAGGGCTCCGGGTTTATTTAAGTGAGTTGTTGGAAACAGGTAAATCAGGCTTTCATCAATTGTCGTGTTTGTACGCTAACTCATTTACTCACTTCTGTCACTGTATTGCGATTGCAGGTCGGGGGTAGCCCGACAGCTACTCACTTTTCTTGTCTCGCCAAGAAAAGTAAGCCAAAGAAGGCGACCCAGGCGTAGCCGCCCCTGCGGGGTTCCCGTTTATGCAGTACAAAAAATGGGAAATGCCCGAAACTCGCTGCGCTCAAACACGTGCATTTCTTAATCCATTTTCTGTACTACACAAACGGCGTCTACACATGGGAACTACAAAAGTCAAAAACAGCAGCAACCCCAAAACCCCGGTTGATTGACCACTCTCAACGACATTATCGTAACGGTTGCATTGACGTTGCAGTTGCCGTTGTTTTTGAATCTGTTCTTGACCTTAATCCGCTTGGGACGATGTAATTTGTGCTTCACGGAAAATGGATCAGAAAGCTTCGTTGTTTGAGCGGAGCGAGTTTCGAAGCTTTCCCATTTTTTGTGACGCACAAATTATGCTGAAGCGTAGCGTAAGCACCCGAAGGGCGAGTCTGCGGTCGTCTTTCTTTGATTCCTTTCTTTGGCGAAGCAAAGAAAGGAATTCGGCCGCCGGGCCGAGACCCGGCTTGTGTCCACAGAGGGCAATCTCTTTAATAAAGATTCAAGCATGCAACGAACGCCGCTGTACTCCTGCCTTCGCAGAAGCGACGACAATCTGATTGCCGTTTATCGACAGAACCCCATCCTCATCCCAACCTTCTCCTTGAAGGAGAAGGAGCAAGCACGCCACCGCTACTTCGCCACCGGCATCGTAAACTCCGCCCCTTTATCTATGCTATCCGGCCACCTCTGCATGATGGATTTATAGCGCGTATAAAAGCGTATGCCCTCTTCGCCATAGGCATGCACATCGCCAAACAAGGAGCGCTTCCAGCCGCCGAAAGAATGCCAGGCCATGGGGACGGGGATAGGTACATTGATGCCCACCATGCCGACCTGGATGCGGCGGGAAAATTCGCGGGCTGTGTTGCCATCCGAGGTAAACAATGACACGCCATTACCAAATTCATGGCGGTTGATGAGCTCAACAGCGGATGCAAAATCCGGGACGCGGACTACGCACAGAACCGGGCCAAAAATTTCTTCGCGATGTATTTTCATGCCCTCTTTGACATGGTCAAACAGGCAGCCGCCGAGGAAAAAACCGGACTCATGACCAGGGACTTTAAGGCCACGGCCATCGACCAGCAATTGCGCACCTTCGGTTATGCCTTCAGCGATATAAGACTCGATTTTTGCCTTGTGCTGGGCTGTCACGACCGGGCCCATTTCGGCATCAGATTCCATGCCGTTCTTGATCTTCAAAGCTTCCACTCTGGGTACCAGGGCTGCTACCAGTTTGTCGGCCACATTGCCAACGGCAACAGCCACCGAAATCGCCATGCAGCGTTCACCGGCAGAACCGTAAGCCGCACCCATCAGGGCATCGACAGCTTGTTCGAGGTTGGCGTCGGGCATGACGACCAGGTGGTTTTTTGCACCGCCCAGAGCCTGCACGCGCTTGCCCATGCGGGTGCCTTCGCTGTAGATGTATTCAGCGATAGGGGTGGAGCCTACGAAAGAAATCGCCGACACATCAGGATGCTGCAACAAGGCATCGACCGCCACTTTATCGCCCTGCACGACATTGAAAACACCATCCGGCAAACCAGCTTTTTTAAGCAAGTCAGCTATCAGCAAAGAGCAGGAAGGATCGCGTTCAGACGGCTTCAGGATGAAGGTATTGCCAGTCGCAATCGCCAGCGGTGCCATCCACATAGGCACCATGAAGGGGAAGTTGAAAGGCGTGATGCCAGCAGTCACACCCAGCGGTTGGCGCAGATTGTAATTGTCTATGCCGCCGCCGATATTGTCCGAGAATTGCGACTTCAGCAGTTGTGGCATACCGCAGGCAAATTCGACGATTTCTATGCCGCGCGTGACTTCGCCCATGGCATCTGACAAAACCTTGCCATGTTCACGGGTAATCAGGGTTGCCATTTCCTTGTGATGCTGGTCCAGCAATTCCTTGAACTTGAACATCACACGGGCACGTTTCAGCGGCGCAGTTTCTGCCCAGGCCGGCGCGGCAGCCTTGGCGGCGGCGATGACGGCATGTACTTCCGCAATGCTGGCGAGGGCAACACTGCCTGTCACTTCGCCAGTAGCAGGGTTGAATACATCTTGCTGGCGGCCACTGGCAGAAGCATAGGCCTGGCCATTCATATAATGCGCGATTGTGGATGTCATAAGTAAACCTTAGAGATAATGTGAAGTTTTTTCTGCGGTGACACAGAGATTAATTCACTCGCCCTGGTTAATCCAATGAGTTATTATCAATAGCAATATAAGGATTTCTGATAATGGACTTGATACAACTACGCGCCTTTGTCGCCGTGGCGAAAGAAGGCAATTTGACACGGGCAGCAGAACAATTGCATGTGACCCAGCCCGCCGTCAGCCTGCAAATCAAGTCCTTGCAAGATGCCTTGCAATTAAGTTTATTCACACGTAGCGCCAGTGGCATGCGCCTCTCCAACGATGGTGCCAAACTCTTGCCTTACGCAGAAAAAGTCATTGCCAGCATGGCTGAATTTCGCCAGGCCGCCCATAGTATGCACAGCACCATTTCTGGTGAACTGGCGATAGGCACCATACTTGACCCTGAGTTCACCCGTCTCGGTCTATTTTTGAAGCGTCTGGTCGAGACTTATCCACAGTTATCCACAAAATTGCAGCAAGGCATGTCTGGTACAGTCTTGCAGCAAATTCGCGCCGGTACCCTGGATGTGGGCTTTTATCTCGGGCAACCGCCCGACGATGGTAAAACGCCTTGCCACAGCCAGGTGCTGACACCATTTACCTATCGCGTCGTGGCACCCAAGGGTTGGAAAAACCGGGTTGCAGGCCAAGGCTGGGCCAGCCTGGCCAAATTGCCATGGTTGTGGACGCCGGCAGAATCAGCACATCACCGGCTGCTCAGCCAGATCTTCGCCGGGCTAGGAATTATGCCCAACAAGGTTGCCCTGGTAGACCAGGAGCCGACCATGCTGGATCTGGTGAAGTCTGGCGTAGGTCTGAGCCTGATCCGCGATTCCATTGCCATACGCGAGGCCCATGCACACGGGCTGGTGATCGCTGACGCCGTCAGTATTACTACAGAACTAAGTTTTATCTGCCAGGAAAAACGCCAGCATGAAGCCATGATCGCAGCGAGTTTTGCCTTGTTGAAAACAATCTGGGTATAGATTGCAACCCGCACTGTCTCCTCAGCCGCACACCTGAGTTCAAAACAAGAAAATATCTGCCTTTATTGGAAATTCAGCGGTATATTTCCAGCACTTATTTATTTCGGAAACAAAGTTCGTGAAATTCTTGCTATCCAGTTTGCTTGTATCTCTGGCCACCGTTCCTGCATTTTGCCATGCAGAAACGATCAAACTGCTTATCCAGGAATATGCACCTTTCACCCATACCGATCTCAAAAGCGGCGAAATCCAGGGTGCGCTGACCGAAAAGATACAAGAAATCCTCAAGCGCGCAGGTGACAATTACAGCATCAGCAGCACGTCTCTGGCCCGTGGCCTTAATTCCACGCTGAATGACGACAATACCTGTTTGTTCGGTTTTCGCCGTACACCTGAGCGTGAGAATTCGTATAAATGGGTAGGCCCACTGGTCACCGACAATTGGGTCTTATATGCCCGCAAAACCGAAACGCGGGTATTGAAAAGTTTTGAAGACGCCAAACCTTATTCCATAGGCTCTTACAAAAATGCAGCCACAGGTTTGCAACTCAGCGAACAAGGCTACAAAATAGAATTTGCGAGCCAGGACGAAGATAATCCGCGCCTGCTGGTGAATGGCAGGTTGAATTACTGGATAGTTTCAGAGTCACATGGCATGCTCATTGCCCAACAACAAGGATTTGGCAATGACATTGCGCGTGCCATCAAATGGAAAAGCATAGAATTGAATATGTTATGCAATGTCCGCATGGATAAGCAGCGTATAGAGCTGTACAACAAAATCAATAAAGAACTGGATAACGACGGTACCATGGAAAAAATCATGCGCAAATACGGGATCAGATAATGGCCAGATCAACCAAGGCCGCCTATGCCGTAAACCGCCTGCGCGAGCGCAGCAATGCACCTTACTCCATGGTAAGCCTGGCCGATGGGCGTTTTTCACTGACCCTGGCCAATCTGGAACAGCCAGATGAATTGCCAGCCAGCGTCAGCGATGCCATGGAAATGGATGAATTTGTCGCCTATGTGAATAACTTGCAAAAACTGGCTCCAAAAAAAGCCAGCAAACTGGATGTCGCCTTTGAGAAAAAACTGGCAGCGGCCAAGCAAAAATAGTAGGCAATACAACAAATCATCATTAATATTTACGCAAAATTGCTCCAGCAGATAAATGCGGAAGCTGCAATGCAGCCGCAGCTGTTTTGCGTTTATTGTCACATAAGGAAAACCGAATGAAATACAAATGTCTTAGCGCCCTGCTCGCCAGCACTCTGTTCACTGGCATTTTGTCCATCTCACCAGCCCAGGCGCAAGCGCCTGACAGCGTGGTCATCAGCAGGCTGACTAAAATCGATGAAAAAGTTGGCACAGGCAAAGAAGCGCTTGCAGGTAATACCGTCTATGTACATTACACAGGCTGGCTACACGACCCTTTCGCCAACCGCGAACGCGGTGCCAAGTTTGACAGCTCGGTAGGTCAGCAGGCTTTTTCCTTTTCCATAGGCTCAGGCCGTGTCATCAAGGGTTGGGAACAAGGTGTTGCAGGAATGAAGGTAGGCGGCAAGCGCACCCTGATCATTCCGCCAGAACTGGGCTATGGTGCAGCAGGAGCAGGCAACGGCATGATACCGCCGAATTCCTATCTGATTTTTGATATTGAATTACTGGATGTGAGATAAATTCAGATGTCTCTGGCCAAAGCCTTCAGCTCAACTGCCTGGCTTTGATTTCCTGGACATCTGTCCAGATGGATTCATAAGAATAGATGGCGTAAAAGAAGATGGAAATCGCCAGCACTGTCGCCATGGTGCCTGCATAAAACAGCAGGCTAAGACCAGCAGGGAAAATATATTGATACCAACCCAGCAGACTGGCGGCGACCATGGCAAAAAAAGACAGATTAATCAAGCGGCGGCTTTTACGCATGGTGCCCAAAGCAAATAAGACCAGCACCAGCAAAGACAAAGAAAAATTGAGTAAACCCGCCACAGACTTGCCTTTCTTGCTTAATATTAAATCAATAATCTACTATATCAAATTCAATCCTGTTTGCCATTGCACTAATGGCTAAAATTGTAACCAGACGTCAGCATCAGGCTGAAAATTTTTCATTCTGCATTTTTCTGATCTTCATCCATGAGGCTCAGATGCATCAGGAATTTTTATGACATATCTGCTTGCACTAGACCAGGGTACTTCCAGTTCGCGCAGTATCATCTTCAATGAGCGTGGTGAATTAATCGCCAGCGCCCAGCAAGAGTTTCGCCAGATTTTCCCGCAGCCAGGCTGGGTAGAGCACGACGCCATGGAAATCTGGCAAAGCCAGTTTGCCACCTGCCAGCAAGTCATGGCCAAAGCCGGTTTACAGGCAAATGACATCGCCGCGCTGGGCATTACCAACCAGCGCGAAACCACGGTATTGTGGGACAGGAAGACTGGCCAGCCGCTCCACCATGCCATCGTCTGGCAAGACCGCCGCACCGAGGCTTATTGCGATGAATTGCGCCAGCAAGGCTATGCAGCACGCATACAGGCCAAGACTGGTCTGATACTTGACCCCTATTTTTCAGCTACCAAACTCAAGTGGTTGCTGGATAATATTCCCGACGCGCGCCGCCGCGCCCATGCCGGTGAACTGGCTTTCGGTACCATCGACAGCTGGCTGGCCTGGCAACTCAGTGAAGGCAGCTTGCACGTCACTGATGTCAGCAATGCCTCGCGCACCATGCTGTACAACATCCACGATAATAAATGGGATGAAGAATTACTGAGCTGGTTTGATATCCCCAAAGCCTTGCTGCCTGAAGTCTTGCCATCCAGCCACCAGTTCGGGCATAGCAAGCTGCTGGGTGCGGCCATCCCCATTGCCGGTATTGCCGGTGACCAGCAAGCAGCCTTGTTTGGCCAGGCCTGTTTTACACCGGGTATGGCAAAAAATACTTATGGCACGGGCTGCTTCATGCTCATGCATACTGGCGACCAGTGTCCCAGCTCTCAAAATGGTCTGATCAGCACGGCGGCCTGCCAGACTGATGGCCATGCCCAATATGCGCTGGAAGGTAGTGTCTTCATCGGCGGTGCGGTAGTGCAGTGGCTAAGAGATGGTTTGAAAGCCATACAGCATTCCACCGACGTAGAACAACTGGCAGCAACTGTGCCAGATTCTGGCGGTGTCGTCTTCGTCCCTTCTTTCACTGGCCTCGGCGCCCCTTACTGGGTGCCTTCGGCCAAGGGTGCCATCCTGGGCCTGAGCCGCGGCAGCACCGTGGCCCATATCGCCCGCGCTGCGCTGGAATCGATCGCCTTTCAAAGCACCGCCTTGCTGCAGGCCATGGTCAGGGATGCGGTTTTCCCCATCAGGGAACTGCGTGTCGATGGTGGTGCGGCAGCCAATAATATGCTGCTGCAATTCCAGGCTGATTTGCTGGGCATACCCGTGATACGTCCCAAAGTCACAGAAACCACGGCCCTGGGTGCAGCTTATCTGGCAGGTTTGGGAGCCGGTGTGTATAAGAGCATGGAAGAATGCGCAGCCCAGTGGCAAATGGAGACGCAATTTACACCAGCCATGAGCCGCGATGAAGCCGCCAGCTTGATGCAAAATTGGGAAATCGCCATAGGAAAAGTAAGATAATCCAGGCATGAGATACCCGCAACTAAGTGGCGACTCGTTCCACCATTTACATTACCAACAGGAGAATAAAAATGAAAATTATTAAATGGTCTGTCGGCATACCGATTATTGCGATAGCCCTGATACTGGCAATTGCTTATTCACTGCCAAATGAATACAAAGTCAGCCGCAGTATTTTGATACGTTCCACACCGGCCAAAATTTTTCCCTTGATCGCCACACCCAAGGAATGGAAAAACTGGTCAGTCTGGAACCAACGCGACCCAAATATGAAAATGGAATTTTCCGGTCCTGAATCAGGTAGAGACGCCGCCTGGGAATGGAAAAGTGAATCGCAAGGCAACGGCGGTATGAAACTCATCCACGCCAGTCCCTTCCGCGAAATCGACTATGAACTGCATTTTGAAGGTATGGGCAAACCATCAACCGGCAGTTTCTTGCTGGAAGCACAAGCAGAAGGCACGAAAATCACCTGGAAGATGGAAGGTAGCAGCGAAGGCAATTTCATGATGAAGCTATTTGCCCCATTTATGGATAAAATGGTGGGTCCTGATTTTGAAGCGGGCTTAAGCAATCTTAAAAAGTTCGCCGAGAAAAATTAATTGCACTTGTAGTCAAAACTACATTGCATCTTCTACCCGATTGCATCAATGAAACTCAAGTATGTCCTGATCCTGGCTTTGCAAATGCTGACTGCATTGCCAGCTTCCTCTGTTTTTGCTGCCTCAGCTGGCAATGCACCAGCCCCGGCAAGTGCATCCCCAGGTACGCAAGCTGTATTCGTGGTCGCACCAGAAGATTTGCCCAAGCAAAATTCTGGTGTACAGATAGACACACCCAAGCAAGCTGCCACTGAGAAAAGCAATAAGCCTGATGTACCCATCCTGGTATGGTCAGGCCCGGTTCCCCTGGCTGGTGGCCTGTGGATACTGGTCGCCTCCATGCCGGTACTGGCTTCCCTGTATTTTGCTTATCAGTTATTCATGTTTATCAAAGCCAGACGTCGCCGCTTATCCACAGAGCGGGGTAGTTGAACCGTATCTTTATAGATAAATCTGTTGATATTGTGAAAAAGCATGATCCTTCCGGGTTCATGCTTTTTTTTGTGGTTTTCTTATACGTTTTTCACATAATCTTCATCAATCTGTCACTTGCCTGTCACCTCTGCATCCTAAAGTCTTCCTTATCCAAAACATAAGCGGAGACCAGCATGTCCACCAAAGCCCTGATAGACAGCGCCGTTTTCAATTCCACCACATCTGGCCGCAAGGGCCTGGCAGACAAATTGTTTGCCCACTGGTTCAGCCGCCTCGTGTATGCCCAGATCTGGGAAGATCCACAAGCTGATCTGGATGCCCTGCAACTAAAACCAGGCGCGAATATCCTGACAATTTCTTCAGGTGGCTGCAACGCCCTGGCCTACTTATCTGCCGAACCAGCCGCAGTCCATGCCGTGGATTTGAATGCCGCTCACCTGGCCATGCTCAATATCAAGCAAACAGCCATCAGGCATTTGCCCGACTATGATGCAGTGCTGGCTTTTTTAGGTAATGCCGACAAGCCCGATAATCTGAAGCGCTATAAACGTCATATACGCATGCAATTGTCAGACGATGCCAGCAATTTCTGGGAAAGTCGCTCTTTGTCTGGCAAACCGCGTTACCATTATTTTACGAATCAGGCTTATCAGCATGGCTTGCTGGGTAATTTCATCGGCTTTGCCCATTTTTTTGTACGTCTGATGGGTGGCGACATGAGCAAACTCATGGAGGCTAAAAATCTGCAGGAGCAGGCGCAGTTATTTGAGCAATATGTCGCCCCGGTATTTGAGACCCGCTTATTCCGCCTCATCGCCAGCCAGCCATTGGCGCTGTATAGCCTGGGTATACCGCCGTCACAGTTTGCTGAATTAAAACATGAAGCCAAAGATGGCTTGCATCTGCTGTTCAAAGAAAGAATGCGCCATCTGGCCTGTGACTTTCCACTGGAAGAAAACTGTTTCGCCCAGCAGGCATTTGGCCGCCGTTATGACGCAAAAAAACAGGCAGCCCTACCCATGTATTTACAGCAAGAACATTTCCACACCCTGCGCCGCAATATAGACAGGCTGCATCCTCATCATCAAACCCTGACCGATTTTTTGCTGGGCCAGCCACGTGCTTCCATGGACGCCTATCTCTTCCTTGATGCCCAGGACTGGATGGATCAACAACAATTGACAACACTCTGGCAAGAAGTGAATCGCACTGCGGCACCGGGTGCCAAAGTGGTATTCCGTACAGGTGGTAGCGAGTCCCCACTGGAAGCCAAGTTGCCACAAGAAGTACTGGCTGCCTGGCATACCGACGTTGTGCATAACCGTGCACTGTACGCCACTGACCGTTCCGCCATCTATGGTGGCATGCACCTGTACACCAAAATTTAAGCGCCAAATTGCATACCTCATTACCGCCACGCGTGGTGGCAGATGCCCTGTGGCTGTTGACTGCACGTTCACGTGGTGGCCAGCACTGGCTCAATAATGCTACTTGTGATGTCAATGCCATAGAAATTGCCGGGCAAAGCCAGCCAGTCACTTTGCTGGATCAAAGCAGCTGGCAAGAAAGCTATGTCGCCAGCCCGCTTTCTACCTGGTTGCGTTATCCGCGCCAGGAAATACTGCGCCAGGTAGGTCCAAGATGGGAGCAGCCCATCAAACTGGGTAGTTGCGCCATCTTCGGGCCGCTCTCTGCCCTGTTCAAAGCCAGCAAACTGGACCAGGCAGCCATTATTGCCAACCATCTCGTCTCCACCAATCTGTACTCTGACTGGTCAGCAACAGAGATCAGCAAAACTACCGATAAGTTACTAGACACTTATCCACAGCGTCCGCTGATGATGCGTAATATCTGTCCACAGGTGAATCCCGAACTGACTGAAAGCCTGCTCAGCGCTGGCTGGCAGCTATTCCCAAGTCGCATGATTTATTTGTGCGATCCACAACAAGCCAGCGTCTGGAAACACAATCATGTCAAACAGGATGCCCGCTTGCTGGGCAATACTGAAGTAGAAGTGCTGACACACGAACATCTGCAAACGCAGGATATTGCCGTATTGCAGCAACTCTACCGCCAGCTCTTCATCGATAAGCACTCTTATCTTAATCCCAACTTCAGTGCCGCTTTCTTTGAGCTTTGCCTGGAAACCCAGTTCCTGGAAATGCACGCCCTGCGCTGGCAAGGCCGCCTGGTTGGAGTGCTAGGTATTTATACACATCCAGAGCACGGATGGCTGACTACACCCTTGATAGGTTATGACACCAACCTGCCAAAAGAGCTGGGTTTATACAGACGCCTGATGGCTTTATTACTTAAAACAGCCAAAGATAAAAAGCTGAAACTGCACTACAGCTCAGGTGCCAGCCAGTTCAAACGCGCCCGCGGCGGCCTTCCCCAGCTGGAATATACCGCTATCCATAACCGGCATTTATCCACAACTGCAGTGCAAAGTGCCGCGCTCTTTGGTCGTTTACTCACTACTTTTGCTCCAGCAATACTGAGAAAAGCTGATGGTATTTAAAACCTGACAGCAAAATTTTCATTGATTTATCTGTGGATAAGCCTATGCATATCCACAGGATGAACTGTGCAAAACCATACAAAGCTGTGGAAGAAGATTTTTTATCCCAAAACCGTCCTTTTTTCATACAGGACTTATCAGCACATCTATACATGAACTAAGTACTTGTTTCTGTGGATAAATTAGGACTTATCCACAAAATATCGCGACGTTAACTACTATTACTATGTATATATAAACTAAGTTATCTAATTAAACCCCTTTTGGAAAACCCTGGAAGTTTTTCCTGAAAGATCTGGTTTTGATTCAAATAAAAATGATTGATGCAGAAATTTGATATTTCAAAAAAAAAGAAGCTGGCAGCGTTCTTCATCTTTTATAAAAATTCTGGATTCCCAAAAAAAAGGCATTCATTTTTTATTGCAGACAAATTCAAGTGTTGAAAACTGCCTTGCTTCAAAAAATCTATCCTATGACTCTGCCAAAGATCGCCTCGGCATTCCTGTTTTCCTAAAAAAACTTCCCTTCAGAGCTATAAATCAGCCTTTTTTAGAAAAATCACGTCGAAAAACAACATTTTTCAAAAAAACTTTGTGGATAAGTCAGCTGATATCCACTGTATTCATTGTGCGTAACTCCAAATTTTCACATCTGCAAGTTTACTGTTCAGATTTTGTCCTGTGGATATACAGACTTTTATCACCGCCTTATCATTCGCCTAAACTCTTGATCCTGTGGATGTTTACCGACTTATCCACAGCAACATGCCTGCGTTAACAACTACTACTATTTATATATAAAGTTATTCAAATTAAAGGTATCCACAGCTCAAAAAAAGCAAAAAAACAAAAGCAAAAAACTGTCGTAGAATCCGTAACTCATTCAATCCTCCTGGGAAAACACCGTGAAACTATGGTCAAATTTGCTGCTCATTACCTTGCTCGCTTGCGGTACTGCACATGCAGAAAAAGCCACTGAAGCATCGGTCAAAGAATTACTGGTTTTAACGAATAGCCAACAAATACTGAAAAGTACAGAGGCCCAGATAGATGGCGTCATGAAAAACATGATGAAAGCAGCCCTGAAAGACCAGACGATCAGTACAGACCAGCAAAAAGTACTGGATAAATTCAGGGATAAAGTCTTAGATATCCACAAGACAGAAATGACCTGGGAAAAACTCGAGCCTATTTTTGTTGAAATCTATGCGAATTCCCTGAGCCAGGAAGAGGTTGACGGCATTGCTGCTTTCTACAGGTCCCCGGCGGGTAAGGCTTATGTCGGCAAAATCCCGGTCATCATTCAACAAAGTCTGGGGGCAATGCAAAAAGTGACCACGCCCATGATGGATAAAATAATTGAAGCTTCCAGGAAAATGGCTGAAGAATTACGCGAACTGGATCAAAAAAAATAAGTTTTCAGCTGAATTTAACGACTAATGCGCTGTAAATAAAAGAATTTACCTGCCTTAGTTGAATTTAGCTGTTGATATCGACTACGTACGGTACTTACTTTTGAAAATCTACCTGTAAGAAGTGCCTTTCCAGGCAAGTAAAAACAATGGCTAAATCCAGGCACTTCATTTTCCTTGGTGTAGGCACGCTCGGGGATATATTTCCTTTCCTGAGCCTGGCAGTCGAAATGCAGAGGCGTGGACATATGTCCACGATGCTGCTGGCCCCAGTTCATGCCATTCATGCAGAAATGGCTGGTATTGCTTACAAGATTTTGGGTACCCAGGCTGAATATGATGCCGCTATGCGTAATCCCGATATATGGAATGTACGCAAAGGTCTGGGTATTGTACTTGAGTCATGCAAACGCTTATTTACAGAAATACCTGATTACTTCGCTTCTTTGCCTGATAATCAGGATTGTGTATTTATTACTCACCCATTGGGATTGCCTATAGCAGATCTGACGCGTAGTTTTCGCCCTGATATTCCAGTCATCGGGGCTTACCTAGCACCCTCCAATTTAAGGACTGTGCATGATCCACTGGTCATGGGTGATTTATTCATACCGCGCTGGCTGCCCGTATGGATGCGTGAATGGCTGTGGACTTATGCAGACAAGAATTTTGTTGACCCGCTTGCTGTCCCCATCATCAATCAAGCCAGACTAGTCAGGAACTTGCCACCAATCAAGAGCCTGCCACCATATATGTATGCTGTGCCAGACCTGAGCATCAGTTTTTTCCCCGCATGGTTTGCTCCAGCACAGCCAGACTGGCCAAATCCTATTGTTATGGGGGAATTTCAGCTGTACGACAGCAGTCCTGATAAAGACTTATCCACAGAGTTGCAAGAATTTCTCGCAGCAGGCGATGCGCCAGTGATTTTCACCCCGGGTTCAGGGAATATACAGGCCAGCCATTATTTTCAATGTGCGCTGCAAGCAGTGCAAAAACTGGGTTTGCGGGCGATTTTCCTGAGTTCTCACCGTGAACAGATCGTGGCAAACTTGCCGGAGAACATACTCTGGCAAAGCTATTTACCCCTGCGCAGTATTTTGCCACTTGCGTCAGCCCTGGTTCACCACGGTGGTATAGGCACAACCGCAGAAGCTTTAAGAGCAGGCATACCGCAACTGTTGTTGCCGCAGGCTTTTGACCAATTTGATAATGCTGCGCGCGTAAAAAATTTGGATGTTGGCGATTTCATGCGCATGTCGCGCCTGACGACACGTAAATTAGAGCGCAGTCTGTCACAACTACTGGGTTCAGCATCAATCAAAACAAACTGCGCGCTTGTTGCTAAGAAATTCAAGAAAGCTGGTCATGCAGATTCTTTATGTGATGCGATAGAAGCGGTAAATTTAAGCAAGAGAAAATAAAGTAATCAATTTCAGCGACAAGATATAGCCGAACTTATCCACAACTCATTATTGTCTATAGGTTTTTTTATGCGCGATTTTATGCAGTCATATTTATCAGCAGATGATGAATATGCCAAAAAGATTTAATTTTCAAGTTAAGACAAAAACTGTCTGCGCAGCAGTTTAAAACGCGAATACTTCGCGTTCACAAGAAAAAAATAAAAATCCCGTAAATGCGCAAAGCCACGCCCTGCCTGGCTTGCAACGCGGTTTCATGCTACCGGCATTACGCGACTATTCGATAGGGATGAAGACTTTTATCATATCCAGCATCAATCACATGATTATGCCTGGAGTTTTTTATGTCTTTATCTTCTCAATCTTCGCAGTCCTTGTCTGCTGCACCCGCAGCGGCTGGCGGTAGTGTTTTTCTGAAACTGCTGCCACTCACACTGGCGGTTTTTATCGGCTTTCTGACCATGGGCATGCAGCTACCCGTATTACCGCTGTACCTGCATGACAACCTGGGCATGAGTACACTGGTGGTCGGCCTGGTCATCGGTACACAGTTTGCTGTTGCCCTGCTGTCACGAGCATGGGCTGGCAATTTTGCCGATATGCGTGGTACCAAGCGTGCAGTACTCACTGGTTCCCTGATTATTGCCAGCTCAGGTCTGGTGTATCTGGCATCGCTCCCCTTTGTCACTACACCTGCAGTATCGGTGTGGATACTATTGTCTGGCCGTGTCTTGCTGGCCATAGGCGAAAGCCTGATGGTCACCGGAGCACTGGGCTGGGGCATAGGGCTGGTCGGGCCGCAAAATGCAGGCAAGGTCATGGCCTGGGTAGGTATCGCCATCTACGGTGCATTTGCCTTCGGTGCACCAGCAGGTGTCGCCATCAATGCTCATCTGGGATTTGCTGGTATAGGCATAGCGACAATTTGCATGCCGGTCGCCGCATTGCTGATGGCGCTGGGCATTGCTGCCGTCCCACCGACAGCAACTGTCCGTATGCCTTTTTACAAGATACTGGGCACTGTCGTAGTACCCGGCCTGGGACTGGCTCTCGCCAGCATTGGCTTTGGTGTGATAACGGCTTTTTCTGCCTTGTTGTTTGCGGCAAAAAACTGGGGCAACTCCTCGCTTGCATTCACATTCTTTGGTGTGGCTTTCATCGGCGCCAGGATTTTATTTGGCCACTTGCCTGACAAGCTCGGTGGCGCTAGAGTCGCACTTGTCAATGTTGTGATAGAAGCCGCCGGGCTCATGCTGATCTGGCGGGCTGATACTGTCAGCATGGCCTATATAGGTGTTGCTTTGACAGGCTTTGGCTATTCACTGGCCTTCCCCGGTTTTGGTGTTGAAGCTGCGCGCCGTGCACCACCACAAAGCCGCAGTGTTGCCATGGGTGCCTATGTCGCTTTTCTTGATATGTCACTGGGCATAGTCAGCCCGTTGGCTGGTTTTATCGCCGGGCACTGGGGTGTCGATGCTGTTTTTCTTGCTGCCAGCGTGGCAGTGGCTTTGTCTTTGCTAGTGGCTGTGCGTTTGCTGGGTAAAGCATCTGCAAGTACGTAAGGTACTGAAATTTTTGCAGGTGCGCTGTGCGCACCATCCACGGGAGATTGATCAGGCTTTCAAGAAGTCTGGTCAATCTCTTCCTTGCTTTTGATACTGTTCAGATAAACACAGAACATATCTGCCATGGCATCCGCATAGCCATCTACTCTGTCGGCAGGATAGCCATTTACCGACACATGCTCACCAGCACTGCTGAGTGTGGTGGAAATCAGTTCTTCAACGATGGACCGCGTCGCTGCTGCTGCGACAGGAAGCAACTCTTCTACGAATACCCGTATGGTCTGGTCCCAGTATTGCCATGCTTCCTGTGCTTCAGGGTCATCGTTATACTGCGGGGCGATATCGGTGAGGGCATTGCGCATCTGTGCCTCTTCACATTCTGAGCGCAAGAAGGCATGCACGAGAGTGCGCAAGCGCTCCAGCGGTGCCAGTTGAACATCCTGAAGGATATTACGCAACATCCCGCCAGTCTGTCGCCATTCATCACTTTGCAGGCGGAACAGGATGGCTGCTTTGTTCGGGAAATATTGATATACAGAACCCACGCTGACACCCGCTCTTTCTGCTACCCGTGCCGTGGTAAATTTTTGCGCGCCCTCTCTTTGTAAAACCTGAAGGGCAGCTTCCAGTATGGTCGCCACCAGATCAGCCGAACGGCTTTGCTGGGGTCGCTTTCTTGAAGAGATAGGAGGGGTTTGAGGTTTGCTCATGGGATTATGAAGTGAGATTCAAGACAGTACTCTGAGATGATATGCACTATATATTCCCGCCATGAAAAAAGCTCCTGAATGCAGGAGCTTTTTTCGCAGCGACAATACGGAAAACGATCAGGTCGCCAGTGTCATCAAACTCGCATTGCCGCCGGCAGCCGTGGTATTCACACAAAGTGCCCGTTCTGCCATTAAACGCCACAGAGGAATTTCTGCATGGTCATGGATTTCGACAACGGAGACGATAGCGTCATCCAGGCCTGCAAACAAGAGCTTGTAATGCGACAGCAAACCTCCTTCGACCAGGGCCAGTTGGGCACCGCATTGCTCTGCTTCTGCAGTGATGATGAGTTTGCTGACTTCGATTGGCAAACCTGCTGGCAAGATAGACATGGTTTGTGCAGGCAACACAGGCAGGTTGCCAGTCGCCAGTGTTGCGGCCAGTTGGTTGATGATGCAATTGACTGTCGTTGCCGCGCAAAAAATACGGCCACGAGGTGCAAATGACAGGGTATTGCGTTCACCTGTCGGGCCAGGTAAGACCTGGGTCACTTTGTAGGGGCTGTTATGGGCATAGTGCTCACCCAGTTCGGCGATTTTTTGATGACCTTGTTTTTGCGCCCAGACCAGCAAGGCCTCCAGTGCTGGTGGTGACTGGCGTTCATATACGGTATGTCCACCCAGGCCGGTCACAGGCGTGCGTTGCAGGCGTTTCAGGTACAGCGGGCCGCCTGCTTTGGGGCCGGTACCGGATTTGCCTTCGCCGCCAAATGGTTGCACACCCACCACGGCGCCAACGATATTGCGGTTCACATAGATATTGCCAACGTGAGCGCGGGAGATGATGAAATCGATAGTTTCATCAATACGGGTATGGATGCCCAGCGTCAGACCAAAACCGGTGCCATTGATCTGATTTATCAATGCTGGCAAGTCATTGCGCTTGTAACGCAAGATGTGCAGTACCGGGCCAAACACTTCTTTTTTCAGGTCAGCCAGGCTGGCGATTTCCATGACAGTCGGCGCAACAAAAGTACCGGCGCGGCAAGTGGCTGACAGGTCCAGCGTATAAAAAGATTTGGCCTTGCCACGCATGCCATTGATATGGCTCATCAGATTGTTTTGCGCTTCTGCATCGATGACGGGGCCTATATCAATAGCCAGGCGGTCTGGCTGGCCTATGCGCAATTCTTGCATGGCACCGTGCAGCATTTCTATGGTCTTGTCGGCGATATCTTCTTGCAGGCACAGTACGCGCAGGGCAGAGCAACGCTGGCCGGCACTGTCAAAAGCAGACGACAATACATCATTGACGACTTGTTCAGGCAAGGCACTGCTATCGACGATCATGGCGTTTTGGCCACCAGTCTCGGCGATCAGCGGGATATCGATGCCCTCAGCCACAGCGCGTTTCGCCAGCGTGCGGTTGATGATTTGTGCGACTTCGGTAGAGCCTGTGAAAATCACCCCTTTGACGCGGTGATCCGCCACCAGCTGGGCGCCAACGACTTCACCCGTGCCTGGCAAGAATTGCAGGGCACCACGCGGCACGCCAGCTTCATGCATCAGTTGTATGGCGCGGTAAGCGATCAACGGGGTTTGCTCTGCCGGTTTGGCCAGCACCACATTACCTGCGGCCAGTGCGGCACTGACTTCACCGATGAAGATGGCCAGTGGGAAATTCCATGGGCTGATACAAACTACCGGGCCCAGTGCCTGGGTATTTGGCAAGCCTTCTACCTGGGCTGCGTAATAACGTAAAAAGTCTACTGCTTCGCGCACTTCTGCCAAGGCATTCGGCAGGGATTTGCCGGCTTCACGTATCGCCAGCGCCATGAAATCCAGCGTTTGCGCTTCCAGCAAATCTGCGGCTTTTTTCAGGGCGGCGGCACGTTCTACCGGGGCTGTGGTTTGCCAGTCCATCGCATATTGTTCTGCTGCATGCAGGGCAGTTTGCACATCCTGGGCATCGGCTTCGATTACTTCACCGACCACATCCAGCTGGTTAGCGGGGTTATTCACAGGGCGCGCCTGGGTAGCGGATACCTGGCCATGCAGGATAGGTGCAGCTATCAAGTTTTGCTGGCTGCTTTCGGCAAAATGGGTGCTGATTTTTTGCAGTTCCAGCTCATTGGAGAAATCCAGGCCAGCAGAGTTCTTTCTTTCCTTGCCAAACAAATCCCTGGGTAAGGCAATGGCAGCATGTGGCGCGCCACCCAGTTCACGCGAGACGGCTATCGGGTCGGCCAGCATGGATTCTATCGACACATTTTCATCAACGATCTGGTTGACGAAGGAAGAGTTCGCTCCATTTTCCAGCAGGCGGCGTACCAGGTAAGCCAGCAAGGTCTGGTGTGACCCTACCGGGGCGTAGATGCGGCAAGGCTTGTCCAGTTTGTCTTTGCCTACCACCTGGTCATACAAGGTCTCACCCATGCCATGCAGGCACTGGAATTCATAATCAGTGATACCGGCTTTTTGTGCCCAGGTATAAATGGTGGACAGGGTCAGCGCATTATGCGTGGCAAACTGTGGATAAATCACATCAGTCGCGGCCAGCAGTTTTTGTGCGCAAGTCAGATAAGACAAATCGGTGTAGACCTTGCGGGTGTAGACCGGGAAGCCACTCATGCCATCAACCTGAGAACGCTTGATTTCTGCGTCCCAGTAAGCACCCTTGACCAGGCGTATCATGAACTTGCTGCCGCTGCGGCGCGCCAGGTCAACCAGGTAATCGATCACGAACGGGCAACGTTTTTGATAGCCTTGCACGACAAAACCTATACCTTCAAAACCTTTGAGATCGGCATCAAAGGCCAGTGCTTCCATCAGGTCCAGCGATAATTCCAGTCTGTCGGTTTCTTCTGCATCAATGTTCAGACCGATGTTGTATTGCTTCGCCAACACCAGCAATTTTTTCAGCAGGGGCAGCAATTCATTCATCGTGCGTTCACGCTGGGCGCGTGAATAGCGCGGGTGCAGGGCAGACAGTTTGACTGAAATGCCAGGGCCATTCTTGATACCGCGGCCATTCGAGGCCTTGCCTATCGCATGAATGGCCGTTTCATAGGCTTTGTAATAGAAGGCTGCATCCTTGGCAGTCAGCGCGGCTTCACCCAGCATGTCATAAGAATAGCGGTAGCCACGTTTTTCATTGTCCTGGCTATTTTTCAGGGCCTCTTCTATGGTTTGGCCAGTGACGAACTGGTTACCCAGCATGCGCATGGCCATATCCACGCCTTTGCGTATCAAAGGCTCACCGCCCTTGGCGATCAAACGTGTCAGGGCAGAACCCAGGCTTTGTTCGCTATTCGTGCTGACCAGCTTGCCAGTCACCAGCAAGCCCCAGGTGGCAGCATTCACAAACAAAGAAGGGGATTCACCCAGGTGTTTGCGCCAGTCACCCTTGCTAATCTTGTCGGCGATCAGACGGTCAGCGGTTTGATGATCGGGGATACGTAACAGCGCCTCGGCCAGGCACATCAGGGCGACACCTTCTTCTGACGATAATGAAAATTCATGCATCAGGGCATCAACACCAGAAGCGCGGGTGCGTTGCTGACGTACATTGCTGACCAGGCGGTGTGCCAGTTCTGCAACACTCTTTTGCTGATCCTCGTGGGCATTTACATTGCCGAGCAGCCATTGCACAGCATCAGGCTCTGATCGGCGGTATGCTTCTGTAATTGCAGTTCTGAGAGGGCTGGCAGGGGAGAGCAGCTCTGCTTGCAGGGCAGAAAAAGGCGAGTTATTAGTTGGCACGGTGATCGCAATCATATAAAAATAATCAAAACAAATATGATTTCATTGTATAGATGCTCTTCGATGATTAATTCTGGAAATCAGAACATATATCGAAATTTTCTTTTTTGTGAGAAAATTATGCCGAATATTATTAATCACCACACTGACGATTTTTGACTTCTTATGCTCGACAAAATCAGTAAAAGAATTCTGGCCGAATTGCAAAACGATGGCCGTATCAGTAATGTAGAACTGGCAACAAGGGTTAACCTCTCCCCTGCCGCCTGCCTGGAACGCGTGCGCAAGCTGCAAGAATCCGGCTACATACTAGGATACACAGCCCAGCTCAATCCCCATCTTTTAGATGTGGCCTTGCTGGTTTTCATTGAAGTTGTGCTCGACCGCACGACACCAGACGTGTTCGACGCTTTCCGGCGTGGCGTACAAGCCATCCCTGAAGTGCTCGAATGTCATATGGTGGCGGGTGGTTTTGACTATCTCGTCAAGGCGCGTGTCAAGGACATGAATGCCTACCGCGACTTCCTTGGTAAATCTTTGCTGCAATTGAACGGTGTGCGCGAAACGCATACCTATGCAGTGATGGAAGAAGTTAAAAATACCAGCTGCCTGCCAATTAAGTAATATCGGTAGTATTAAGCAAGCAGCTTGTTCAGGTATTTCTTCAGACTCTGTTGAGCCTGGCATACATGCCGCATTTCTTAAAGATGCGGCATGTTTTCATTTGCGCTTCTGATTCCTCTTTTTCTGATTCCTCATCAATGCTTGCCCGACAACGCCAGCTTGATACCGAAAGAAACAAACATCAGCCCGATGAAGCGGTTCAGCCACAGTGTGACAGCCTGATTGACACGCATGCGCTGTCTGGCAAATGCCGTCGAGATAGCGAGGAAATGGCACCACAACATGCCATTGAAATTGAAGATACAACCCAGGACGATCAAGGCCAGCGGCTTGTTGCTGGCATCAGCCGCAATAAATTGCGGTACAAAAGCCAAAAAGAAAATCGCTACTTTCGGATTCAATATATTCGTCAAAAAGCCTTGCATGAAAATCTTGCGGTGGCTGAGTGCAGGCTGGCTGGCTTTGCTCCCTGTGTCTGCTTGCGTTTGTTCAGCAGATTTTGCCCTGCTTAACAGCATGGACACACCTATATACAAAAGATAAGCCGCACCCGCCAGTTTGACAATAGTGAAAGCCGTAGCGGAAGTCGCCAGCAAAGCCGACAAACCCAGCGCCGCTGCCATGATATGCACTAATGTACCCGCACCTATGCCCAGCGCTGCTGCCGAACCCGCACGCCAGCCCTGCGTCGCGCTACGCGTCATGATCAGGATGGAATCGGGGCCGGGGGCGATATTGAGTAAGATACCGGCGATGATGAACTGGACGAGGTCTTGTGTGCCTAACATTGGGGGAACTCCTGTATGGGATGGGCGGACAAGGGCTTTATTATAATCGGCAATGAAAACCAGTTTGGTTTTACGTACTACGACTTTTTCAATTATTTTTTACTGGATTTATGCCCATTCATCCCAGCGTCAAAAAACTTTTACTGAATATCATGAAGTCATTTCCTGATGTGGCTGAACACATGATGCTCATTGCAAAAAGGCATCGCAGCATAGCAAATTGCACGACAGAGATGGTAGGAGAGTTCGCCAGATTGACGACACAGACCATGCGCGATGATAATCAAGCAATCGCACAATCACATCTCAGGTTTATGTCTGAATTGTTGAAAACAGCAAACGAAAAAACTAGAGAATATATAGATGTCTATTATGTAGAAGAATTGTTTTTTGGTATGACTCCAGCACAAAAGAAACGTGCCTGGCCGTTATTGCCTGCAAATTTAAAACAACTCTATGTTGCCATGTGGGGAGATATTTCCTGACTTCCGTAGTAAGGTGCGCCATGCGCACTCTGGCAAAATCAGAGGAATCCGGCGTTTTGCGCTCACGCAATAATCCCTTTTCCAATTTGTTGCATAATGATGCTTTTAGCAGGCATTTTCGTTTAATTTCGGAAAATTAAAAGCTTTCACCGGGTCCGGGGGAAGCTTGCCGCTTGATCGCTCAATTTCTTCAGTATTTCATGTCTACCTCTGCGCAAACAACCATATCCCCAGACTTATCCACAGTGCAAACCCTGGCAGAATTATTTGCCTGGCGGGTCGCACAAACCCCTGATGCAGAAGCCTACCGGCAATTTGATGAGCTGACAGATCAGTGGATATCTTATTCATGGCAACAGACGCAAGAGCGCATGCAAGGTTTTATCAAGGCCCTGTCGCCACTGGCGCTCGAGCATGGTTCGCGTGTTGCCATCTTGCTGCCGAATGGCTTGCATGCTGTCTGCATGGACCAGGCGGTGCAGGCCTGTGGCTTTGTGCCGGTGCCCATGCATGCGCTGGATAACCCGGCCAGTATTGCTTATATCCTCAGTGACAGCGATGCTGCATTTTTAATCGCCGCAAGCGACCGGCAATGGAAAGATATCGCCAATGCAGGTCTGGAATTGCCCGCTTTGCGCCAGGTTGTTGTTCTTGAAAAAACGCTGGAGGCTGCGGCCTTGCCAGCCAGCGCCCCTGTCGTGCAAATCGATGAATGGCTGGCCAGCGCAGTGCATTTGCAGGCTAGAGTAAAAGGGCCAGTCGCCGATGATTTGGCGGCGCTGGTCTACACCTCGGGTACGACTGGTAAACCCAAGGGTGTCATGCTGACGCATACCAATGTGGTGTCAAATGTAAAGGCAGTTGTCCACAGGGTGTCGCCTGTCATTACTGATGTATTTTTATCTTTCCTGCCCTTGTCGCATACCTTTGAGCGTACTGCCGGTTATTACCTGCCGGTGGCTGCGGGTGCCTGTGTTGCTTTCTCGCGTTCGGTCAAGCAATTGCCGCAAGACTTGCTGGAAGTGCGGCCAACAATCCTGATTTCCGTGCCGCGTATTTATGAGCGTGTGTATGGCGTGATCCAGACCAAACTCTCTGCATCAAAACTCCAGGCGAATTTATTCAATCTGGCGATTGCCACTGGCTGGCGCCGCTTCAGCCGTGAACAGGGTTTGCTCAAGGGGGATGGCATGACGGCCTTGCTGGATGGCTTGCGCTGGCTGGTACTTGAACCTCTGATTGCCAGCAAACTCAAGAACCAGTTTGGTGGTCGCTTACGGGTGGCAGTCAGTGGTGGGGCGGCGCTGTCGCAAACAATTTCGCAATGTTTTTTGGGCTTGGGCATACCTATCGTACAGGGCTATGGCATGACTGAGACTGCGCCTGTGGTTTCCTTTAATGCGCCGGATGATAATGACCCTGCCACCGTGGGCCGCGCTGTTGAAGGTGTCGAAGTACGCATAGGCGAGAATGCAGAATTGCAGGTGCGTGGCCCGAATGTCATGCGCGGTTACTGGAAGCGGGAAGAAGATACCGCCAAAACTTTTATCGATGGCTGGCTGCGCACTGGCGACCAGGCTTCCATTGTCGATGGCCGCGTGCGTATCCTGGGACGTGTAAAAGAAATCATCGTCACTTCGACAGGTGAAAAAATCGCTCCGGTTGATCTGGAACTGGCGATCATGAATGACGTGGTGTTTGAGCAGGCTTATGCTTTTGGCGAGAATTCACCGTTTATCGCCTGTGCGGTTGTTCTTAGCCGTGCTTACTGGCAGGAGTTGTCCAGCTCGCTGGGCCTGAACCCTGATGATGCCGCCAGCCTTAAGTCACCACAGGCACAGAAAGCGGTCGTGCAGCGTATCAAGGCGCTGACGAAAAACTTCCCCTACTATGCCCAACCTCGTGCCGCGATTTTGACGCTGGAAGCATGGACTGTGGAAAACACGTTGATCACCCCTACCCTGAAGCTTAAGCGCAATAATTTACTGGCGCATTTTGCTGAGGATATCAAGGCTGTTTACACGCGCTAATGGACTGAGCTTGATCTCAGTCGCTGTTGATAAATCAGGACTTATTCACATGCTGATGCTGCAAGCCCGCAGCATCAGCATGAACGTCTTTAACCAAACGGGATAAAGTCTATACCGTTCTGTATCTTAGCTATCACCTGCACCTGGTTCTCTGTGCTTTCACTAAAACTGGCGAGTATGTCTGCGCGCGTCATGCCCTTGCTGACCTGCCCATTCCAGTAATCAAAACCTGCCTGGTCTGGTGTACGGTGCAAGACATTGCTGTACAAGGCTGTCAGAAAGGCATTGTCAGAGATATTTGCACCATACAATTGCTTGAACTCATTTGAAATGACAAAGCTGGCAGCAACCTGGTTCAGTGTTGATCCCTTGTCCATCTGCCCTATCCAGTAACCCAGACCAGGCAGATCTGGCGTGCGGTTAAAGGCTGCCTGATAAATGCGGTAGGCGACACCAGCTGTGCTATTGATATCGAGTGCCACCGACATGTCGGAAAATTGCAGGCGTTCCACCTGATTCTCGGTATCCGTGCCCTCTGCACCAGTCTTGTCCTGCACAGTGAAGCTTGCTCCAGAGGCGGTAATCGTGAAGTCAGCACGCTTGCCGGCATAAATCGCTGTATCCAGACCAGCACCACCATTGATGACGTCATTCCCGGCCAGACCATTGAAACTGTCATTGCCAGCAGTGCCGTTCAGATTGTCATTGGCTGCCGTGCCTACAATGCCGCCTGGGACGGTTTTTGCCACCGTGGTGAAGGAGTAACTGCTGGTGCCAATGAAGTTATTGCCGGCTATGTCCTTGATAGAACCTGAAGGTATGTTCAGCTTGTAAGTGCTGTTGTTATTCAAGTCATTGGTCGGGTTGATGGTGACGGTATTGCCGTTGATGCTGACATTGCTGCTCTGGGCGATATTGTAGTTGGCGACAACGCTGCCATCCGCATTCATGAGGCTGATCGTGCCACTGCCAGCAGTGACGGTTTCACTGAAAGTCAGCACGATATCGCTATTGGTCGCCACGCTATTGGCCAGTGTGGCCGGGCTGAAGCTGATCACCGAAGGTGGCGTGGTATCACCAAAAAAACTCAGCAGGTCAAGCACATCCTTGCCATTGTTAAAAACCAGCCTCTCCATGTTGAGCAGTGTGGCATGCAATTCGCCACTGGCACCGGACAGCGTATCGACATGAATCGAGCCATCCGCAGCCAGCGTGATCGTATATTCGGAACGCAAGGAAGTACCGAGATTCAGTGTATCTATCCCACCTTTGCCATCGAGTGTAAACGTCGAGGGATTAATGACGGTCCAGGTATTATTGCCGTCGTCACCAACTACTGTTGCCATGATAAATACTCCTTCAATTCATTATTCAGGCAGCAGCCTGAGTATGTACTTTGCCCTGCTGATCTATTGCCAGAAAGCGTAATCCGGTTTTCTGCAAATACGCCAGTGCATCTGCTTCTTTCAACATGCCTATGGTGGTACAACTGCCTGCCAGTGCCGTCAAGGGTGCCAGCACGCTGATGCTGCGCCAGTACCTGACCGGCATGCCGGTTTGCGGATTCAGGATATGGCAGTAGCGTTGTCCGTCCGTTTCAAAATACCTTTCGTAATCGCCACTGGTCGCCAGCGCCCCTGTCATTAAAGGGATGCTGGCAGCGATCTTGTCCTGCTGGCGCGGGTCTTGTATGCCCATGATCCAGGGCTGCCCGTCCGGCTTGGGGCCTAGTACCCGTATATCACCCCCCAGGTTGACATAGCCATGCGTTACACCTGCAGCCTCTAATACTGCCGCCGCCCGGTCTGCCGCATACTCCTTGCCAAAACCGCCAAAATCGACCTCCATGCCCGCCAGCGGCAATCTCAGCCTGTCACCTGCCCGTTCGACTTTTGTCCAGCCTATGCGTTGGCACAAAGCCTGCAATTCATCTGCTGCCGGTACCCGCTGGCTCTTGAAATCCCAGGCCTGGCGCAAGATACCGGCCGTGATGTCGAACAAGCCATCGCTGGCCTGGTGCAGTGCCTGGGCATAATCAAACAAGGCCACGGTTTCTTCATCACAGGCCACGGCATCACCACCTGCCTGGCTATTGATGCGCGAGACTATGCTGTCTGGCCGATAGCGCGAATACTTGACTTCTATCCTTCTTACTTCCGCAATCGCTTCCTGTGCCTTGGCGAACATCAGCTGTTCATCGGTATCCGCGATAACGACTTCACAGGTGCTGGCCATGGCCTTGAAAGGGATGCGGTAAATCTGCATAAAAACCTGAACTCAATCACTAAACTCAATAACTAAAATTGGCGCGACAGTCCAACTTGTATGGTCCTGGCATCAAACGGCAATAGGCCAGTGCTGCCACTGCCAAACAAACGGTACGAAGCACGTTGCTGGTATTGCTCAAATTTCACATCGACCTGCCAGTCTTCATTAATCTGTTTGGCCAGCTTGATACCCACAGTGCGTGCGCCATAGGCCGAGACCCGCTGGTCTTCGGAATAATTCTGCGCCCCATCCGGTGGGTTAGGTGCAAACGGATACATGTCTGGCTGTGCGTCGACATAAAAACTGGCCGCGCTCTGGCTATAGAAGCGCAATATGGGCGTGACACTCCAGCCCTGGCCAAAAGGCTGGGTATATTCCAGGTTGAAGGTATGCGACCTGATTTTCCAGCTATCACCAAAATAGCGGTAACTGAGTCGCGCACTGCCGCCTGTGGCATCAAAGTGGTGGTTCCAGCGGGCTAACAGCGTATAGCTATTGCGTTCATCCGGGCGTTTGTCGAAAGCCTTGTAGGGGTCGGACAGATAACCCTTGGCATGGGCCAGGCCAAGATTGATCTGCAGAATGTCATTCATGCCCATGACCTGGGTCAGTCCCAGCAAGGCATCGGTCACCTGCTTGTTTTCACCCCTGACCTTGCCGGTGGAGGCGCTGACGGTATCATTGGCAAAACCCAGGCCAGCTGTCCAGGTGGTATTTTTATCTTCGCTGAACTGGCTGCCCTGTAGCGATATGCCACGCGAAATATAATCGGCTTCGCTGGATGCTGTGGCACCCAGGGTCAGCGTGTGATGCGGGAAATAGCGGGTAACTTCCGCATCCAGTGCCCGGCGAAAATCCCTGAGCTTGACCAGGCCATAACTATGGAAGGCTGGTGAGGCACCAGAAATACTATCGGTTACATAAGTCGCACCAACCGACCATTCATCCGACAGCGGTGCCATGATCTTGAGGGCACTGGCCTGTACCTTGACGCGGTCTTCACCGGGTTGGCTATCCTTGTAGTCAAGCAATTTCAGGCTGATTAGGCCTTTGTCCGGTGCTGATTCAGCATGGGCAGCCTGCATCATGGGCAGGGCCAGTGCGGCTGCCAGCAAAGTGGTGGCCAGATTGTCAGGGGTTTTGGAAGTGACTGGTTTCATGCTTTTTTTTCCTGAGCCTTATCCACGCTTGTTCTTCAATTTTATTCTTCAATTACAACCGCAGCCGCCGCCACCAACACCAGTGCCGCCAAAGGCAGATTCCTTGCTGGAATAAGTATGCTCGGCGAATTTGCTTTCCAGCTTGTCATTGTCAAAGGTCATTTCCTTCTTCGCCAGCTTGCCTTTTTCCCAGGGCTGTACGGCTTGTACCAGCTGCATATTGCCGCAAGCGGTACAGGACAGCACCAGACCCAGCAATACCAGTTTTTGCCAATGTTTGTAATGTATGAATTGCATCATCATTTACTCCCCAGACTTGCCACGATGGCCTGTTCAATTTTTGCCTTGCTGGCTTCATTAAAGCCCGCATGCTGCGACAGTATCTTGCCATCCCTGTCTATCAGAATACTGCTGGGCATGCCCTTGATTTCATACTGGCGTGGCATGAGACCCTTAGGGTCATAGGCTATATGAAAATTGCCAGGACTGGATTTCAAAAAATCCAGTGCATCTTCCTGTTTGGTATCCAGATTGATAGCTACCACCTGGAAACCCTGTGCACCGTATTTGCTTTGCAGCGCATTCATCCACGGAAAGGATTGCTTGCAAGGTCCGCACCATGAAGCCCAAAAATCCAGATAGACAACTTTGCCGCGATAATCACTCAGTTGTATATTGCCCTTGCCACCCTGTACATTAAATTCCGGGGCTGGTTTGCCGGTTTCCAGCGCCATTGCCGGCATGCTCAAGCCCAAGGCGAAAGCTACGGATACCGCTGCCGTCATTGCTGTTTTAAGATTCAGAAATTTCATGGTGCTGCCTTGCCTGTCTTGCAGGATAAGTTGTTGCCGACGCTGCATAAGCAGCTTGCGCTAACATCCATCATAAGCCTTGTACTGCGCAAATAAATCTTGGCTTAGGTAAAGATACCGGGTTTTCTGTAATGAACTGTAACGGGAGTATGTCCTTAAAACAAGTCTGTCCTCAAACAAGTTTCCAAATTAACATATTTTCGTTTGAAAACGGCATTGCTACCTAAAAACAACAAATTGCATTGCCGTTTTGACCCCTTCCGCTGTTCTGGCTAGCATGCCCTTACAGAAAACCATATGGAGCCTACATAGCGATGCATAAGCAAACAGATACGCAAACAGATCAACAGTTTCAAGATGGTCTGCAGATACGCAAACAAGTCATGGGTGATGCCTTTGTCGAAAAGGCATTCAGCAATACCGATGCCTTTACCGTACCGCTGCAGGAATTTGTCACCCGTAATGCCTGGGGCACGGTCTGGTGCCGTGATGGCCTGGATTTAAAAACCCGCAGCCTGATCACGCTCTCGATGCTGACCGCCCTGGGGCGCGCGCACGAGATCAAAGGACATGTACGCGGTGCGGTCAATAACGGCGCAAGCATGAAAGAAATACAAGAAGTACTATTACATGCCAGCGTGTATTGCGGCATGCCACTGGCCATTGACGCCTATCGCTCTGCCCATGAAGTCTTGCTGGAAATGGGCAAGGTTGAAGCGGACAAAGCAGGAGCCACCTCACCTGATTGATTTCAAAGGAAACCGGTATGACAGAGAGAAGAAAAGCTATCGCACTCACTGAAGACGGCGTAACCCGTCCGTTTGCGGTGGAGGATGTACCATGGGATGAATATTCCCACGGACAGAGTTTTGGTTCACGTTATCGCCAGCTAGGTCAATATGGTGGTTGCCAGCACGTAGGCGTGAGTCTGGAAGAACTGTCACCCGGCAAACTCGCCTGCCCCAACCATTATCATTACCTGGAAGAAGAACAATTGATGATGCTGGACGGCAGCCTGACCCTGCGCATGGGTGAACAGACTTATGTCATGAAGGCGGGGGATTACATGGTATTCCCGGCCGGGCAAAAGGTTGGTCACAGTCTGTTCAATCATACGGATGCGGTATGCCGTTACCTGGTCATAGGTGAGCGTAATCCCCATGATGTGATTGTCTATCCTGATAGCAACCGTATCAGTGTGGTGCTGGCTGGTGAAGGCTATGACAAGGCGGCAACGCTGGAATACTGGGCGCGTGAGAAGGATTGAGAAGGACTGAAAGACATTGAAAAGGATTAATCAGTGGCGCAGGCTCTGCAACTAAGCTCCCTAATTCCTCATTTGGTGTCATCACCGTAGCTGTCTGGCAAGAATTACCGGATACTGCGTGCATGGCTCAGATTTGTGGAAAGGATAGGTAATGCGCCGCATGTGGCTTTTTTATACCCTGGCATGGATAGCATATTCCATACTGATCGCTCTTGCGATACAGATAGATGGTCTGTCCAAAGGGCAGTTTGATCTGCAACTGGCGATGTATTCAGAGATCAATACTTTGCCAGCGGCAGTGACCCTGGCCTTTATCTGGCCCCTGACCGGCCTGATAGAACGCAAAGGTTTGCGGCCTCTCAGTATCGTGTTCATCCATATCCTCTTGTCCGTGGGATTCGGGTTTTTCTGGCATTACCTGGTCAGTGGTTTCATGCAAATGATCGTGCATGTCAAGGCAATCGAAGAAGTCCGCCCCCTGAGTGCCTATATCTGGCCTTTCCTGTATAGCTTGATGATGTATGGCGTAGTTGCCGCTATTTTTCATACCGTGCGTTCCAGCGAAGCACGCCGCATGCAGGCACTGGCCGCGACCCAGGCCCAGGGTTTGCTGGTGGTGGCTGAACTGGCCAGCTTGCGCAATAAACTCAATCCCCACTTCCTGTTCAACACCCTGCATTCCATCATTGCCCTCATGCGCAAGGATGGCAAGGCAGCTGAGGCTGCATTATTCCGTTTTTCCGACATGCTGCGCTATGTGCTTGATAGCGAGAAAAACGGTACTACCCATGTCGCCCTTGAAGAAGAACTGAATTTCGTGCGTGATTATCTGAACCTGGAAGCCTTGCGCCTGGGACACAGGTTAAACGTCAACTGGCAGCTCGATGAAATGGCAGGTGGCTTCGGGTTACCTGCCTTGAGCGTGCAACCACTGGTGGAAAATAGTATCAAACATGCCTTTAACCCGCGCGCCCAGCCTGGCAACTTGCTGATCAAGACCAGGCTCAAGGCCCTGCATGGCGAACTGGAAATCACCATCAGGGATGATGGCCCCGGGGCTGAGCTGGCAGATGTTCACGCTTCCAGCGGTATAGGCGTGAAAACCGTAGAACGCCGCCTGCACCTTGAATATGGTGGGCGTGCCAGTTTCACCATCAATACTGCACCCGGACAGGGTTTTGAAATATGCCTGACGATACCTATCTCCTCGTTGTGACGCTTGGCTGGACTACATCATGACTAAAATAAAAACCGCCTTTATCGCAGAAGATGAACCACTGGCTCGCGAAGTCTTGCGCGACGCTGTCAGCGACAGGCCAGAACTCAGTCTCATTGGCGAAGCTGCTGATGGCGTCACTGCCCTCACGCAAATCAATTTGCTGAAACCAGACGTGGTCTTCATGGATATACAGATGCCCGAGATGACCGGCCTCGAAGTCTTGCGCCGCCTCAGCCATTTACCCGAAATCGTCTTCACTACCGCGTATGACCAGTATGCCGTGACCGCCTTTGAACTGCATGCAGTTGATTACCTGCTCAAGCCTTTTACACGTGAGCGCTTTGATGCAGCGGTAGACCGTTTGCTGGATGCGCCACCATCCATGCAAGCCATGGAACACGCTCTGAACCTGGCAGCAGGCCGTGAAACCAGCCGGCTGGAACGCATCCTGGTGCGTGACCGTGGCCACATCTTCCCGGTTAATGTGAATGACATCGCCTACCTGAAAGCTGATGCCAAATACACCGCCATCATCGTCGGTGACAGGACCCATTTGGTCCGGCTGGGCATCACCGAACTGGAAACCCGGCTGGACCCGGCACGCTTCATACGCATACACCGTTCGCTACTGGTGAACCTGGATTTTGTCGAATCCATGAAAGCGGATGAGCAATCGCAATTGCGTTTGCATATGCGCGATGGGAGTGTGTTGCTGGCGAACCGGGAGGCTTCGAGGATGTTGCGGGATATGTCGATTTGAATTTGTGTTCCCTAGTGCTTTGAGTTTTTATGCTTTTATCTATCGCTGACAGCAAGCTTTCGCCATGCTGGTTTTTGCTCCTTCTCCTTCAAGGAGATGCGTGGGAATTCGCAAAGCGCAGCTTTGTGCCATGCATATCTAAGCCGCTTGCAAGTGGCGCGGTGGGGAAGGCTGGGATGAGAATGGGGTTCTTTCGATCAGCAGTAATAATAAGACGAAGTGCAATCTCAAATCCGTCGCTCCAGCGCAGGCTGGAGCCTAGTGGCGTTCGTTGTCTACTTCAGTCGTTATTAAAGCGGTTACCCTCCGTGGACACAAGCCGGGTCTCGGCCCGGCGGCCGAAATACTTTCTTTGCGTCGCCAAAGAACGTATTCAAAGAAAGGCGACCCAGGCGTAGTCGCCCCTAAAGGGGTTCCCGTTTGTGCAGTACAAAAAATGGGAAGATCCGAAACTCGCTTCGCTCAGACAGCGGCTCTTCTTAATCCATTTTCTGTACCGTACAAACGGCGCCTACACATGGGAACTGCGGAAAATCAAAAGCAACTGCAACCCCAAAGCAAAACCCAACAGCAACGTCAATGCGACCGTTGCGGGATTTTGTTTGTAGTGCTGCTTGGTCATGCATTCATTGTCTGACCTCTCAATCCAAACCCCCAAACCTCTCCCTGAAAAACCCCGGCGTAATCCCCAGATGTTTCATGAAACTGCGATGTAATGTATCCAGGCTGTTATAGCCAGACCGGTCTGCAATTCTTGCTAGTGGCCAACTGGTAGTGACCAACAAATTCTTGGCAAACTCCAGACGGGCGCTTTCTACAAAGCGGGCCGGAGTGGTTCCAGTTTCTTGCTGGAAGATGCGCGCGAATGTACGTTCGCTCATGTGCACGCGGGCTGCCAGTGCCGGGGTGCGCAGGTCGCCGGTGGGATTGGCGAGGATTTCGCTGAGCAATTGCTGCAGGCGCGGGCTGGCCTGGGTTTGTGATGAGATCTGGGTTTGCAGGCTGTGACTGTATTGCGATTGTCCACCGGCGCGGCGCATATACAGTACCAGTTCACGTGCTACTGCCAGGCTCAGGACCGGGCCGCCGTCGGCTTCCAGCAGGGACAGACAGAGGTCTATGCCTGCGGTGACGCCTGCTGAGGTATAGATGGGGCCATCGGCGGTGAAGATGGCGTCAGCATCCAGCTTCACCTCAGGGAATAGCTTTTGCAGCAAGGCGCAGGTGTTCCAATGTGTGGTGGCGCGGCGACCGTTCAACAAGCCAGCAGCGGCCAGTATCAGTGCGCCTGTGCAGACGCTGGAGATGCGGCGGGTGCGGTTGCTTGAGCTACTACGTGCTTGCAGCCAGGGCAACAGGATATTCTCCGCCGCAGCTTCGCGCATCGCAGCTTCACTGCCACCGGTGACGATGATGGTATCAATCTCTGCGGGCAAATCCCTGAGTGCGCATACCCCATGTATTTCCAGCCCGGCGTTAGTGGTGATATTGCCGCCCTGTGGGCTGGCGACGATCAGGCGATAGGTCGGCATGCCTGGCGGTCTGTGCTGATTAGCAACGGCAAATACTTCCATCGGACCACTAAGGTCCAGACTTTGCACGCCATTCAGTGTGATGAAAACTATGCTGCGGGTATTGTTGTCCATGGCAGAATTTGCGACAAGATTGGCACTTCGGCCAAGATGTTGATGATTATAGTGTGCCTGTGGATAAATCCCGGTGTACTGATGAAAACAAAAATCCTGCTGTTCTTATTCCTTGGCTTTAGCTTTTCCCTTGCTTCTGGCAGTACCCTGCCCGGCTACCAGCCGCGTTTTGGCCGCGACAAGCCTGTCGTTGCCGTAGTCGCGGATAATGAAATGACAGAGCAGACTGATTTTGTCGTGCCTTATGCGGTGCTCAAGGCCTCAGGTGCTGCGCAGGTATTTTCTGTCGCAACCGCTAGTGGCGTGGTGAATCTGTATCCGGCACTGAAAATGCAGGCACAGGCAAGCATGGCTGAATTTGACCAGACTTATCCACAGGGTGCTGATTACGTCATCGTTCCCGCTGTGCACAATGTGCAAGCAGCAGTCCTGCAAAACTGGGTCAAGGCGCAGGCTGCCAGGGGGGCAGTGATCGTCGGTATCTGCGACGGCGTCTGGGTTCTGGCACATGCAGGTTTGCTGGACAAGCGCCGTGCCGTCGGTTTCTGGTATTCCATGGATAGTTTGCAAAAACAATTTCCCGGCACGACCTGGGTGCGCAACCAGCGCTACCTGGCCGATGGCAAGATCATTACCACCACTGGAGTGACAGCATCTTTGCCTGTATCGCTGGCTATGGTGGCAGCAATTGCAGGTCATGAGCGCGCCACTACTCTGGCGAATGAGCTGGGGATAAAAGAGTACTTATCCACACACGATAGCCAGCAATTTCGCCTGAGCGCTGCCAATATCATCACCATCGCCAGCAACTGGCTGCGCTTCTGGTCGCATGAAGAAATTGCCCTGCCACTCAGCGATGGCGTCAATGACATCGCCCTTGCCCTGTATGCCGATGCCTGGTCGCGCACCTACCGCTCGCAAGTGAAAACCTATGCCAGTAGCATGCAGGCTGTGAATACGCGTTATGGTTTGCAATTGCTGCCGGATGCAGTGGCTGATGTATCTGCCATGGACAGCTTGAAAAAAGAACACAACTGGCTGACTGAAATCGCCCCGGCCAAGGCCATGGACAGGGCCTTGCAGGAGATAGGCAAGGCTTACGGGTTGGCTACCAGGGCGCTGGTCAGCACCTTCATGGAATATCCACAATAGAAGAATCGGGGAACCAAGTCATTGTATTCAGGTCAGGTAGACTATGCTGATGCGAAAGGGTATCCATGGCTACATACAAAATCAAATTACTGACCTTGCTGCTGACGAGTTTTGCACTGACGGGCAATGCCGCCACAGTTTTCCCTGGCACGGAATGGGACAGCGTTGCCACGACTAGTGCCGAATGCAAAAAGGGACAGGCCGAGCTGGATAGCTACGCGCAAAAGCAGGCCACTACGGCTCTATTGGCGATCAGAGGTGGCCGTGTTATGTATAGCTATGGCCGTACCGATGTGCCGGGCATCATAGAGTCACAGCGCAAAAGCATCCTGTCCATGTTGTATGGCAAATACGTCGCCAACGGAACGATCAATCTCGACCAGACCCTGGAGGCCGCAAATATCGATGATGTTGGTGGCCTCTCATCCACAGAAAAACAGGCCAGAGTGCGCGATTTGCTGACGGCACGTTCAGGTGTTTTCCATGCTGCAGCCAACAGTGGCGACGACCTGGCAAATGCACCGGCACGCGCCTCACAAACGCCGGGCAGCTATTTTTTGTATAACAACTGGGACTTCAATGTCGCAGGCACCATACTGGAAAACGCCACCCACAAAAGCATCTACCAACTCTTTGACGAAGACATTGCACAAAGCCTGCAATTACAGGACTACAAACTCAGCGCGCAAAAGAAATTTGGCGACAGCAGCAAATCCATACACCTGCCCTATCATTTCCTTTTATCCACCAGGGACATGGCACGCATAGGCCTGCTGGCACTGCATGAAGGCAACTGGAATGGCAGGCAGTTGATACCAGCAGACTGGATGCGTTTAACGACCAGTGTTTTTACCCCCTCATCCGACATGCACCCGGCTAGCACAGCAGCACGCCATGTCGCTTATGGCTATATGTGGTGGGTACTCGAAGAACCCGTAGATTCGCCACTGCAAGGCGCCTACGTGGCCTGGGGTTTGCATGGGCAATATTTGCTGCTTATCCCCAGACTGGATATGGTGATCGCCCACCAGCGCCGCGTACCTGTGGATGGTAAATGGGATGTGCCAAAAGTGGGTAAGAATGCGTTTATCCACATGGCAAAATTGCTGGCGCAGAGTTGTTCGTGAAAAGAATTAATATGAGCCTGACATGAATTTAAAACTTGAACCTTGCACGCTGGATGATGCTGCGCAGTTGGCAGAATTGCGCGCCCTCGCCATGCGCCCCAGTCTTGAACGTGTCGGGCGCTTTGATGCAGAAAGGGCGCGGCAACGGCTCCTGGTGAATTTCGCAGCCGAGTGTACCAGGCTCATCAAGCTGGATGGATCACTGGCAGGTTTTCTGGTGCTGCGTCCGCAGGACAACGACCTCTTGCTGGACCATTTTTACCTGCATCCGGATTTTCAGCAACGTGGCCTGGGCAGTGCAACTATGGAGCTAGTACTGGCAGAAGCTGACACACTGGGGAAGATCATCCACGTTGGTGCCTTGAGTGACAGTGACGCCAACCGTTTTTACCTTCGTCATGGCTTTGTTTTGCGTGAAGTAGCCGAGTTTGATAATTACTATTTGCGTTATCCACAGGCTGATACAAGTAGGTGCGAATAGATTCTATGGTTCCCGTCAAGTTTTTATCGAGATGAGATCAGAATTAAAATCAACGCCGTTCTTGATCAAGCTAAAAGCAATCCGCAATATTTTACGAGCGATGATCATAATGGTGGCCGTTGACGGCCAGCCAAGTTGACGGTAATGTTGGTACACGGGTGCCCACACCTTTGATTTTGCTGCTGCCATACCAGCGTTAAATAACAAGCGGCGCCCTTCAGCAGGGCCCCGCTTGGACAGCCTCCTGCGCCCACGTTTCTGACCAGAGTCACTAGGACGTGGGTCCATACCGACAAATGCAACGACAGCATCACTGTTGGTGAAGCGAACGCGGTCAAACAGATTTGCCAGCCAGGAACTCGTTAATAACCCGACTCCTGCAATGGATTGCAAGCGACAGACTTGTTCTGCCCGGCGGGGAATATCCGTATTCAATGTAGCAATGTCCTGATCGATTTGCTTGAGTAATTCTGTAAAGCTATCTAAAAGCTTGGCTGACTTCACTTTCAGTGACGGCGCTCCATCACAGGTCAGGCGTAAAGCCGTCTTTAGAGAAACAATTTTCGCCCTGCGTTTAAGCAGCTCATCCATCGTGCGTTGCTCCGGCGTAGCTGGTTCATACAGGCGTAGTTCCTTAACTTCATGTGCCAGGTAACGTGCAATGAGCATTGCATCGACGTTGTCAGTCTTGGCACGCGCCCCAACCCCTTTCGCATAATGGCGGGTATCTTTAGGATTGAGTACATAAACATGCAAGCCCATCTGGAAAGCCAAGTCAGCTAGCATCTGATGATAGGTGCCAGTTGCTTCCATCGCAATAGAAGAGCCAAGTGGTAACTGCTTCAGAAATTTCTTTAAAGCAGCTAATTCATTAGGAACAGCACGCACCAGGAAACTGCTTTCCGAGCAGGCAATAACGACTTCAGATTTCGCCACATCAACACCAATGAATAACGGGGATTGCATGATTGCCTCCTTATCGTTAAAGTGAGAATGTTGGGGTGGCCACTTCTTCACGTTAGCTTGCACATATCGGCGGTATTGGTTGGCAGGCCTATTGACCGATGGATTCCTCATCGACGTTGAAGAGGTGGGGTGGGAGAGTTCTAATCGAGTCTGTCAGTGAAAACTGCAGATGCAACGCGTTGTCCCTCCACCCCAACGCTTTCTAGTTTCCCAGAAATCGTCACTTATAACCATACAAGCTTCGCGTATTCGCACGCATGATTTTAAGAGGATCAACGGTATTTTTAGACTAGACATGCATGCGATTACATTGCACTAATCGCACCTACACGGTCTGCATCAAAGCTGGAGACGGGTCAAAAATGTCGATAAGAATGAGAACGTCTATATTTAGGATGTCCCAATAAAATTAAGGGCGAACAATGAAAATTACGGGTTCTATTGAATCAATTTCTGCTTTTGGGTATAACCGACTCATATCCGTTGCAACGACAGAGAAGAAGGTCTGGTGTAGCGGATTTCAATGCAATGAGTACTTAGATGAAGGGAAAAAATCAAAGTGCCTGACGGTAAATGATAAGGTTTCGTTGACAGCTTCATTGAAGTTGGTTGTCAAGTATGAAAATATTTGTTCAGCTAGTCAACGTGGCATTTTTCAAGAAAAAAAATTGTCACCACATGCGATAGTCGTAGGGACAGTTTTAGAAAAAAAGGATGCATTTGAATACGTGCTTGATATTGAAAATAACGAAACAATTACTGTTGAATTCGAGATTGCAGTACACCTGAATTTTGGACAAACTATTAAAGTTGAAGGTGAGTTAGTGGTTGAATTGGAGTAATGTTTAAAAACGTAAAGTCGAGGGCAATTCGTACATTCATTCATTTCCAGGCTATCGGGCGATTACGCGTGGCTACGAGAATGTTTTTGCTACAGGTAGGGGCGGTCCTATTCACACATAAGAACCTTCTCTCTATAGGGAGACTACTTGCTCTGTCTTGTTCGTGAGATAGATTTTCTCTTCACAGATAACGACTGACACCCAAATGCGTATCCAGCTTCGCTTGCTCTTCCGAGTTCAGCGTTGCCCTGTGCGCCCTGATGGTATAGCCGCCATGCATGGCCCCATCGTGATTGATCATCCAGTCTATGATTACCGCATCTTCGACATTGAAAGTGTCGCCAATTTCATGATCACGCAGCTCTGCGGGTACTTCAAATAATTCGCCTGTAAAACCTGTCTCGTTGCTTTCAACTACTCTCAACCACACAAACATATTGCCAGTGGCAAGTACAAATTTGGTTTTGATCAGGGGAAAGAATTCTGCAGCGGTATTGCTGTGGATAAGTTTGCGGAAGTGTGGCAATGATTGCCGGGCATCTGCAAACGCTTGCTGCATGCTCGCGTCATTTGAGTTGCTCATGGTGATTTTTGCGCCGGGATCGAGATCAGGCTTGCGGCCCATCTCTCTCCTGCACATTTGCCAGTCATACCAGCAATTTTCTGGATCGATATCATCATAGCCGCGTGATTCGCTGAGTGCGTCGGCATGGGATTTTGCCATCATCATGACGCTGGCATTGTCGCGGATGTCTATGACTTCTTCATAGCTTAAGGGGCTGCCTTTCTTGTCTTCCAGATTGACCAGCATAGCGACCAGCGAAGGCATAAAAACGGGGACTAATTTTTCTTCACTCATATTGATTCCATCGCACGCAGGATTGTCAGAAGTAGAAATTCTACTCTGGCAATCTCGTGTGCATGGAAATTTTCTTTGCAAAGAAAAAACTTACTGTGACAATTTATTTCTTTGGCGGTGGATTATTGTCCTTGCCTTCAGGTGGACGTGGTGGCCGCTCTGGTTTGGCAAACAAACCCTTGGGTGAGTTTGTGCAAGTCGCAGAAATCTTGCCTTCGCGTGGCGTGGTGATTTGCACTACCGCGCCCTCTTTCTTGCCTTTGCAATCTTCATAAGCTTGCGGTGGCGGTTCACGGGGCGGCCTGTCGTCTTTGCCAGCTTCAGGCGGTTTTTTCTGGTCACCGCCGGGAGGTTGAGCATGGGCGAACAGGCTGGCACCTAATGCCGCCATGAAGATACTGGCACGGGCCAGGTTTAGTAATTTTTTCATCCTGTTTCCTTTCAAGGGTGTTGATGACAGGATAGATCTTAAGCAAAAATTATGAAGGAAAAGTGAAGATATCTGTTTCTTTACCAGGATTTACGCAAAATTGTCTCAGCAAGGCGCAGCGACGACAACAGTACTCTAGTACGGTTAGGAGCTGCAACGCAGCTGAGGCGGTTTTGCGTAAGTCCTATTTACATAGCTTTACTTTGTTACGCTAATACTGACCCTATCGTATCTTCCATAAGCATCAAAGGCCGTAATGTCATAGCGCCCGGCTTCAGGGAATTCGATGATCTGCGACTGGTTGGCTAGTTTATTGGCTACCAGATGGCCATTCACCATCCAGCTGACTTCTGCCTGCGAGCCACGGATTTCCAGCCTGGCCTTGGGTACTTCCTTGCCGCTGGCCCTGTGCAGTATTTCGCCATCGCTAAGGCCGACTATCTTGATGCTTTCGTCAGCATTGTAGATCGCAGCACATTCTGCTGCCCAGGCGGGTGGCAGGGCGACTTTGCGCAGGCCCGCATCCAGCCAGGGTTCCAGGGCTGAGGGCCAGCGTGCGGCCTGCAATTTGTCCATGGGGCGCTTGCTGCATTCGGGGGCCACTCGCAAGCCGCTCTGGCTATCGACAAAGTAAGTGAATATTGGTGAAGCGGTTTTCAGGCGGTCGGCAAAACTCGGTGGCGCTGCGCCATTCAAGACCCATGCCGTGCGTTGCAGCGGGCAGAGTTTTTCTGGTTGCTCGCTGGCGCGTGTCCCCAGCGGCCAGCAGATTTTTTCCTGGCTGACAGTGGAGGGGGGCGCAGCCGGGCTGAGGCTGCGACCATCGGGTATGGCGGTGAAGATATCCACCAGCAAGGGCGCGGCGACGTTCGCGCCAAAGAAGCCAGGATTGGGTGTGCCATCCGGCCGCCCTACCCAGACGCCTATGGTATAGCGGTTGCTGACGCCGACTGCCCAGGCATCGCGAAAACCAAAGCTGGTACCGGTCTTCCAGGCGATGCCGCGGTAGCTGCCATTGCCTTCGACTGCACGCGCCACTGGCCCACCGGTTTCCAGTATATCGCGCACGATGAAGGCCGCACCTTCACTCATCATCCTCTGTTCCTTGCGTGGTGCTGCTGGTGTCATGCGTGGTACGGCAGCCATGCCCTTGCGTGCGAGGGAGGAATAGGCACCGACCATGTCTTCCAGCTTGGCTCCTGCACCGCCGAGTATCACGCTGAGGTTGGGTGTGGCGCCACGCGGGAATTCCAGCTTCAAACCACCGCGCCTGAGCATGGAGACAAAATTGGATGAACCCAATTGTTCCAGCACTTCGACTGCTGGCACATTCAGGGATTTCACCAGCGCTTCAGACACGCTGACCGGGCCGTGGAAGTTTTGCTGGAAATTACCGGGCTGGTAGCCAGAAAAAGATTGCGGTGTATCTGACAATAAAGACTCTGAATGGATCAGGCCTTCATCGAGCGCAAACGCATACAGGAAGGGTTTCAGTGCTGAACCCGGCGAACGCGCAGCCCGCACCATATCAACGTCGCTGAAACGATCACGGTCACTGAAGTCTGCCGAACCGGCATAGCCCAGTACTTCAAACGTGACATTATCCATCACCATGGCGGCCATCGATACATGCGGTGGCAGTTGCCGTATGCGGTCAGCCAGCAGGGTTTCTACCGTCTGCTGGATGGCAGTATCAACCGTAGTCTGGATCACGGTTTGCTGGCTTTTTGTACGCTTCGCTTGCTGCTTCATGCGCAGCGCCAGCAAAGGGGCCAGCAGGGGCTCACGCACGACTTGCGCCGTAACAGGTTCGGTCAAGGCATCGGCAATGATGTCCTTGCTCCAGTTGCCCTCCATGCGCCGTATGACCTTGTCACGCGCCACCTGGGCACGCTGTGGATAACGGTCTGGCCGCAAGACGGATGGTAATTGTGGCAGCACCGTCAGCAGCGCTGCCTCTGCATGCGTCAGGCGGCTGGCAGGCTTGCCGAGATAGGCGCGGCTGGCTGCTTCCACACCTTCGAGCACGCCACCCATGGGGGCATAGTTGAGGTAGAGGGTCAGTATTTCTTTCTTTGAATAATGCGCTTCCAGTTGCAGCGCACGGGCAATCTGCTTGAGTTTGCCACGCACGGTATGCGGTGTGGGGTCTATGATGCGCGCCACCTGCATGGTGATGGTGGAACCACCGGACACGATCTTGCCATTATGCAGCCATTGCCATGCCGCCCGCATCAGCGCCAACGGGTTGACACCTGGATGCCACCAGAATGCGCGGTCTTCATACTGCGTCAGTGCATCGACGTAATAGGGCGAGACTTCCTGCAGGCTGATGGCGTGACGCCAGATGTGGTCTTTGTCAGGGAAGGCGCGTAAAGGCGTGCCATCGCGGGCCAGGACTACCATGGCATAAGGGGAATCGCGGCCGGGTTTGGGCAGAGGGAAACAGAGGTCGGCGATGATGAAGGTCAGTGCGACGATGATGATTGCTGCGCATTTCTTTTTATGAGTGAGCAGGACTTTAGGCAGGGAAGTGAAGTTGGTGTACTTCTTGAGATTGAGCTTCATTCGGGTAGGTTTTTATTAGCAACGCATTCAGGAAAATAAGATAAAAGAACGAGATATAACGTTATTTTTATAGTGATCAAATTACCCTGTTTTTGATCTTGTTTTTGACTCTGCTTTTGACCTTCAACCGCTTGGGCCCTGTGTCCCTAAAGGGAGACACATCGCCTTGCAAGGCAATGTCGTTACGCAGGCGGATTGCATGCAATCCGAAATCCCTGCTACACCGATGTAATTTGTGCTTCACGGAAAATGGAATCAGAAGAGCCGATGTTTGAGCGAAGCGAGTTTCGGATCTTCCCATTTTTTGTGATGCACAAATTATGCTGAAGCGTAGCGTAAGCACCCGAAGGGCGAGTCTGCGGTCGCCTTTCTTTGAATCCTTTCTTTGGCGAAGCAAAGAAAGGATTTCGGCCGCCGGGCCGAGACCCGGCTGGTATCTACGAAGGGCAATCGCTTTAATAACGACTCAAGTATGCAACGAACGCCACTGGGCCCCAGCCTTCGCTGGAGCGACGTCTTTATGATTGCCGTTGTTTTACCGAAACCTATTCCCATCCCAACCTTCCCCTTGAAGTGGAAGGAGCTAAACAATCTCCGCTTTTCCTCTGTGTCTCTGTGGTGTAGCAGGGAATTCGTGTGGCATGCCACACGCCTGCGTAACGAAGACTTCTTGCAAGAAGTCTTTCCTTCCTCTGTGGTGAGAGGTCTTAGGTCAGGCTTTGATAAACGAATTACGTCATCGAGCGCCCATTGTTGGGCTGGTAAACCGTAGCCCAACCTACGATCTACCCAACCTCCGCAATAAATCACTACTTCCCACTTTCCACCACAGTCAACACATCCGTCCCACCCGTTTGCCCATACAAATCCGGCCTGTACATATCTTCCGCATACAGCGGTGGTATGACGAATTTACCTGGTGTCACTACCCGCACCCGGTAGAACAGATTCAGTACATTCCAGTCCATGCGTACTGCTGCTACAAACCTGTCATCGCGGAACTCGACATGTTTGATATGCGGGTTTTGCATGGCTTCGGCAGGATTGAGTTTGTCTATCGTTACGACACCCATTTGTTCACCCTGGACGATGTTCGTGTTTTCGATTTCCAGGCCAGCCGGGATGCGGTCAACGATCATGCCTGTGCCCATGACGCTACGACTGCGGGCGGTGATGCGCATGATGATAGTTTCGCCTACCTTCAGGGCACGGTTGCCGATTTCTGAACCATCCGGTGCATACATCTTGCGGCTCAGCTCTATGACGTCGCTCTTCGCAGGTGGCAGCTTGACCAGGTTGCCGGTCATGGACAATTCCACATACAGATTGTCTTTGCTGCTGTTGCTCAGCTTGACACCGGTTGACAATTCACTGGCCTGCAATTCGCGGAACAGCGTGGCCTTGGCTGACAATTCATCGGTCTTGCCTGCAATTGCCAGGGTACCAGTCCATGGGGCTGTTTCACCAGTGCTGTAAGAACGGCCTACCAGGAACAGGGCAAGTTTTTCCTGGGTGCTGTAGTAGCGATGCTTTTCCATCTCATTGGCGATGACACCGATCAGGTTATCGCGACCAGCCAGCGTGATCTGGTGGCGATCCAGCAAGGCATAGGACAGGGCAGCGTCACGCAGATTACTGCCATAGTCATACCACCAGTAACCATTGTCACGGCCCTTCTTGACACCTTCGGCCAGGGCCACATCGCTGCGTGCCTTGTCACCCATTTGCTTGAGGGCGATGCCAAGTTGCACCAGGGCCAGGCCGGATTGCGCGTGGCCACGGGCGTCGTGCATCTGGCGCAATGTTGCCAGCGGTGCCTTGTTCTGACGTGACAGCACATACGCACCGGCAGCGAGTACATTGAAGTGGCTATTGTCACGCACACGGTTTTCTTCCCACAGGTTGGTGCCGGTAGTAGTCGCTGCTGCTGCCGGTTTTGGGCTGGCGGGCATGCGTGCTACGCCATCCTGCAAACCGCGCAAGAGGTAATCCAGGGCCTTGTTATACATGGCATCTGGTACGCCAAAGCCCTGTTCGCGTGCATCCACCAAAAAGCCGGTGACATAGGCAGACAGCCAGTATTCATACTCGGATACATTGCCCCACAGGCTGAAGCCGCCATTGGGGGCCTGCATGCTGGCCAGGCGGGCGATGGCCTTGTCCAGCATTTCTACCCTTTGCTCGCGTGTATAAGCTTTGAGTCCAAAGCGCTTGGCGGCTTCTTCATCTACGAATACATGCGGGTAAGCAGTACTTGTGGTTTGCTCGGCACAGCCATACGGGTAAGTCAGCAAACCCTGAATGGCGGCGCGGATATCGATAGGTGCCTTGTTTGATACCACCATATGCGCCAGCAGCGATCCCTTGTGCAAGCCTGCCAGGTCAGCCTCTTTGATATCCAGCGATTCACCGGCTTTTACGGTAAAGCGCTTGGTGATCTGGGTTTGTGGCGTCGGTGCCTGCACAGTCAAAGCAAAGCTGCGCTCCATCTTGATGCCAGAGCCGCTGATATTGACAGTAATGGTATGCAAACCCGGCATCGGCTTGGCCTCGATAGGGAAGCGCAGGGTTTGTTTTTGCTGGTCTTTCAGGCTCACGCTGCGTTCGGCTTCCGTCAGTTTCAGGGCTTCGCCGCCATTGATGCTGACTTTCAGACTTTGTCCTGCACCTGAGAGATTATGCAAATCCAGCGCGACGATGGCTGTGTCACCAAAGGACAGGAAACGTGGCGTCGCCAGTTCGGCAATCAGCGGTGCGGCGACTGTCATCTCGGCATCCTTGGCGCCAAAACGCTCGCCACCGGCCACCACGGCCATCAGGCGCAAGGTACCGTTGAAGTCAGGGATGGCCAGCGGTATCTCGGCTTCACCTTGCTCATTCAGTTGCACGGGGCCACTGAAGATGTCGATGAGTTTGACCTTCTTCGGCAAGCTCTTGGTGGCTTTGGGCGTATTGTCACCACCAAATTTCAGTTTGCCTTTCTGGCCCTGCATTTTTTCTATGAGACGGCCATAGATATCATGCTGGTCTGAGCCATAACGCAATTTGGCAAAGAAGAAGGCATGCGGATCAGGCGAGATAAACTTGGTGATGTTCAAAATGCCCACATCCACTGCCGATAAGGTCACCATGGTTTTCTGGCCTTTGGCCTCTGGCACCTTGATTTTCACCTTGACGGTGCTGTCAGGCAGCACTTTGACCGGTGCTTCCATGGTCACAGCGAATTTGCGGTCTGCCCTGTCCAGCGGGATATGCGCCAGGCCCAGTGCACGTGCTGGTGTTACCTTGTCGCCTTCATTGCCGGGGCGCAGAACCACGGCAGTGACATACAGGTCGTGACGTTTCCAGTCTTTGTTGAGCGGGATATCGATCGTGGTTGCATCCGCACCGACAGACATGCGTTTTATCCACAGGGTCTTGTCACCTTCTACCGTGATCAGGGCTTCGCCCTTGTGCGGCGGGGTGATCGTCAGGCGTGCAGTGTCGCCGTCTTTGTAGACCGGTTTATCCAGCTTCATGGCGACTTTGTCAGGGCGCACGCCCTGGCTTTCATCTGTGCGTGCACTCCAGCCTACATAGAAGCGGTACACGGCCTGCATCTTGGTGTCCGGGTCCAGCACTTCGAGTCTATAACGGCCATAGCGCACTGGCAGGCGCAATTTGCCACGGCCATTGGCGGGCACGGCGACGGCACTGGTTTCTACCAGTTCGTCCGTCTCCGTAAAGCCGGACTGCCAGCCGCGCTGGTCTTCAAAGCGCCAGTAATAATTGCGGTCTTCGCGGAACAGGCGCACCGGCAAAGTCGGTGAAGCCTGCAATTTGCCATCCTTGTCCGAACGTATGACTTCAAACTCTACCGGGCTGCCTTCAGGCGCATATTCACCAGTAAACATGGGGCGCAGGCCGACCAGCACCGGGGCTGGCCAGACTACGCGTTCCATACTGCGTACAACGGGGCGTCCACCGCTTTCCAGCAGGCTCAGGGTAGTGCGCACGGTAAAGGGTGAACGGCGCTTGGCGATAGGTGAGAGATCAACATCGACGGAGGCCTTGCCTTCATCATCAAGCTTGCTTTCAGCCAGTTCAGTGCGGGTCTTGGCTTCATTCTCAGTGACATCACCAAATTCAAAACCCGGGTATTGCTTGGCCAGCGGATTTTTGTTGCGTTCAAACTGGGCCACACCCAGCAGGCGGTTACCGGCTGCCGGTGCGCCATACAGATAATTACCGACGACATCGACGCTGTAGTCACTGTCAGCGGCTAAATTCGCCAGCTTGCTGCTCAGGTCGAGCTTCATGCGTTCTGGCAGGAACTCTTCTACACCAAAGCGGAATACTGTACCCGGCACCTTGTCGGCAGGGTCAGCGCGCAATTCCAGGGTCCAGAAACCGGTAGGTGCATCGGCTGGTAATTCAATGCGTTTGACCAGATAACCGCCAAAGCGCTGGTCTGGCCGCCAGGTGGCGGTGAACTGTTCCTTGCCGTCCGGGCGTTTCAGTTTGGCCTGTATGGCCTTGGCGGGCACGGCGCGGCCATCGGCATCGCGTGCCAATACCGACAAATCAAATTGTTCACCGGGGCGGTATAAGTTGCGGCCAGAATAGGCAAACAGGCGCGTCGCCTTGAATGGTGAGCCGGTGATATCGTATTCAGACAAATCCAGTGCGGGTTCTTTCAGGGCCAGTACAGAAATTTGCTCGCCCTTGCGTGCCATCAAGACCTTGGCAGTTTTGGGTTGTTCGGCAAAAGTCACATGGCCGTCGCCATTGGTGTCAGACTTGGCCAGTACTTTGCCGGTTTCATCCATCCACGATACTTCGACGCCACTAACGGCCTTGCCATCTGTCAAAGAACTGACAAAGGCATCCGCTGACTTGTCATACAAATGCGTATGCAGGCCGAGGTCGGATACATAGAAATACGTGGTCTGGTATTCATAGCGGAAGCGGCCAGGCTGGCTCATGACGGCGACATACACACCGGGATCCTTGAGCTCCTTGATATCTTCCACCGAGATATAGGTGACGCTGCGTTTATTGGCTTTTTGCTCGGTCATGAAGCGACCAAGATAGACACTGTCTGACATATTGCGCAAATCATCAAGCTGGTAAACCTGGACGGCACCTTTCAAACTGCTGCGTTTCCAGTCGTAGTTGTAATCATCTCCACCCTCACCTTCTTCTCCTTCAGTTTTTGCGGCATCGGCTTTTTTAGGTTTGCCATTGATGACGCGGTCCAGAAAGCGTGGCAACTGGTCATTTTTCACGCGCAGGAATTGCACATCCACTTCTGGCACATTCACTGTCACGATGGGCAAGCCACCATTCTGTTTGGCGGGCAAGACCATGCCATTGCTGGCGAAATAATAGGAAGGTGAGACAGGAGCCGAGACGATGGAATAGCGCGCTTCACTACCCAGGGTCTTGCCATTGCGCGCGGGCAGGCCGATCTGCACTTGCACCACATAGCGGGTTTGCGGCTTGATATGCGGGAAGTACAAGAGGCGCGGGTTTTCACCTACCACCCAGGCACCGGCTACCGGTTTGCCACCCTTGCTGTCAGTGTCTTCAGCCTTGGTGCTGACCGTGCTGACCTTGCCTTTTTTGGGTTGGCCGTCGTCGTCATAGCCATTGTCTTCATCGCTGCTATTGGTTTCGGCTTTTTTCAGGTCAGCAGCCGAAGCTGGCATCTCGAATACCTGCAGGTATTTTTCATAAGTCTTGCTGCTGTCGAGCGGGATGCTGAAGGTCAGCGCCAGTGCGGGTGCACCATCGAGGCCACGGTCAGCTGCATCCACCAGGGTCAAAGGCGCATTCGGATCATCATTGACCACCAGGGCACCAATGCCATCAGAGGTACCCGGGCTCTTGTTCTTGTACCAGTATGCGCCGCCTATGATGGCAATGAATAAGGCGAACAACATCGCCATTTTTAACGATTTGCTTTGCATGTGGTGTCCCTGATTGATCTGGATGGATTGCTCAAATTTTGCACAATGATTATGACACGGGCATTGTCGATATTTCACTTGTTACGATATCTTCCGGTGTTACGATTTCTTCCGTGGGGGTAAATGCAACAGACTTCTGTAAACGAATTTCAGCGCTCAGGGACTGGGGCGCAGATAAGTAAAAAAAACCGCCATCAACAACAAGGCTGTGGCAAGTACACCAGTGACGATAAAGAAAGCGATATTGGTTTTGCCGTAACTTGCCTGGCACACGGCACCTATGCACAGACAGATAGCGCGTATGACGGCAAGTGAACTCAGGAAAGTAATGAGACCAAATATCTTGGCATAGCCAAATGCAGAGTTAAAGAATTCTGTGTTGCTGGGGTTGCTGCCATGCCCGCCCTGTCCTGTGAAACCAGCGAGTACGACGATACCGACCACGATGACGGTCGAGACTATCAGGAAGAGTACAAAAACCGGTATTGAGATAAGCAGGGCGCGTATAGCCTGTCCCCAGGTAACGATATGCTCGTTCTTGATGGCATTGCTGAAGTATTCAATCACGATATTCCACCCGGTTTTTAGACAGCATGACCAACATAAGACATGCCCACTTTGCATACTACAGAGGCGGAATACAAAAACACAGCCTACCAAAGTAGGTGGTTACAGTGACAGTCAAGAATCAATACGGATCAAAATTGATCTTGTGCTTTTGCAGGACATCCAGCATCAGAGCCTTCCATGGCCCGCTGGGTGCCCAGACCTTGCTGACGGCTTCATAGGCGAGGACGGGGTCTTCCTTGCCGATCACGACGCGGTACAGGAAGACCATGGTGGATGCGCGCATATTTACCTGGCAGTGCACCAATACCTTTTTATTTCCCAGGCCTTGCAGGATGGCGGCAAAGGTTTCGTAGTCGCTGACAGCTGGCTTGTTGAAAACTATCGGGATATTCACAAACAGCATGTTCTGGCGACCGACGATGAGGTTCTCTTCGCGTACCGCATCAGAGACGTGCGGCGGGGCCAGGTAGATGACGGCTTCATAGCCTTGTGCTGCCAGTCCTTCCAGCGCTTTGGCGGTAGGCTGGCCCGAGCTGGTCAGTTGTGCCGTGATGGGGACGACATTCGGTGCATCAATGTTTTGTGCATAGGCATCTGTGGATAAGCTTGTACATAAGGCTGTGGACAAGCCCAGAAAAGCGGTGCATAAGTGTGTAGATATGTATGTTGACAAGCCTGTGGACAAGCTGTTGAGCGATGAGCCGGAAAGCTTGCGCATGCTCAGGCTCCCGGCTCAGGCTGGGTTTCCAGCGTCAGCAGATTGGCATCACGGCTGATACGCCATTTGCAATCTGCCTGCAAGCGCCAGATACTCAGCACATTCCCGGCACGCTTCATATGCTGGCCCGCCTGTTTAGGGATGATCTCGACTTGCAGGTAAGACCAGGTATAGGCAAGATCGGCTTGTACGACAATTTCCTGTATCTGTGAGCTGGAAGCGATGTGATGTGTTTGCAAGATATTGCGCAGGTTCTGGGCGAATTGCTCACGGCCCTTCATGGGCGGATGACCTGCCACCAGGAATACCACTTCTTCATCCATCAAATCCAGCAACTTATCCACATCCCCGGCAGCCGTGGCATCTTGCCATAGCCGGATATTGTTGAGGATAGTGGTGGCTGCTTCGCTGGTTGGATCTGGTACGGCAGTGTGCATGGCTATCCTTTTAATGTTTGAGGCTGAGGCAAGCGCAGGTTCAGTTCATTTGGGTGGCGGCACCTGGGCTTGTATGATTTGTCCCAGGTCCTTGCCTTGCTGCGCAAGCAGGCTTTCCAATGCTGGCAACAGTGGCCCCAGGGTTTCTGCCAGCATATTGCGTACGGTATCGACCACGACTTGCGTGGTTCGTTCAATTTCTATGTTCAGGCTGGCACCGGTTTTTTTCTCGGCAAAGACGGTCATGCGCAGGGTCTCGGGGATCAGCCAGACTTCAAACCAGCCTTCCTGGCGGTTGACCTCGGCTATCGTCAGGCTGGCACCATTGATGGCGATATAGCCTTTGGCGAAGATATAGCGCAGCCATTCTGGTGGTACGGCGATGCGTATCACGTAATTGTTTTCCAGCTCGCGTATCTGGGCGATATGGGCTTTGAAGTCGATGTGGCCGGACAGAGGGTGGCCACCGATCTCGGCACCATCTTTGGCGGCACGCTCTACATTGACGCGGCCATCTTCAGCATATTCGCCCAGGGTGGTGATGGCCAGGCTTTGCTGCATGACATCAAATTCTGCGGCATTGTTGCCGTGCAGGGCTGTCACGGTCAGGCAAACGCCGTCGACGGCGACGCTGGCACCGATTTCCAGGTCCTTGCAAAAACCATCGGGAAATTCCAGCTGATAAGTGCGCAAGCCGGTTTTGTCATTGAGTGTTGCGATGCGGGCTATGCCCTGTACTATGCCTGTGAACATGATGGATATTGTTGATGTACGTTGAATGTCAGTGATTGTAAGCCATTCCCGTCTGGCCAGATATTTATGCTGCCAGCGGTAGTTCTACCATGAAGTTGCAGCCCTGCCCGGCCACGCTTTCGCAATCGACTTTGCCGCCGCAGGCTTCACTGAGTTTCTTGACGATGGACAGGCCCAGGCCGCTGGAATGTTCGCCCGCTGTCGGCAGGCTGGAGAGTTTGGAGAATTTTTCAAACAAATGCTGCTGGTCCGCTGTGGATAAGCCCGGCCCTTCATCCCTGACCTGGAAAACGCCAAATCCTGCAGTGCTGCTGACATTCAGCCAAATGCGCTTGCCCAAAGGCGAATACTTGACCGCATTCGACAACAGGTTATCAATGATTTGTACACAGGCATCAAAGTCTGCCCTGATCATGACGCCATCCTGTATATCCAGTATCACTTGCAAGTCTTTGGCTTTCAGCATTTCTGTATATTGCTGGGCCACGTCCTGCAATATCTTGCTCAAATCCAGACTTTGCAATTTCAGGTGCAGATGGCCGGAGTCGAGGGCATTCACGTCCAGCAAATTACTGATGATGCGCATCATGCGCTGGCCGCTGCTGCTGATGCGCTCAAGATAATGCTGGCGCTGCTGCTCCGGCATGTCCTGCTGCAGTTTACGCAACAAATCGCTCATGCCTATGATGCTGGTCAAGGGGTTTTTCAAATCATGGGCAGCAATGCCAAGGAAATCATTCTTGTCTTTGTCCAGTTTTTGCAGGCTGGCCACGGCTTCTGCCAGCTCGGCAGTGCGCTGCCTGACCTTGGCGTCGAGCTCTTGTTCAGTACGCTGGGATATTTCCAGCAATGTAGCCTGGGTCTGGGCATGTTCTTTCTTCATCAGGCTGATGTGGTAAGCCTGGGCCAGTGCCAGCAAGATGGCTTCTATGGCTGAACCTATCTGGAAACCATACTCGGTTGCCCAGCTTGGCTCCAGTACGCCCATATTGCGCAGTGCCACCAGCGAAAGCCCGGTAATCCAGGTGGCCGACGCCAGGAAGACGATATAACCAGGCCGATAACCACGCATGCCCACCAGCAGGCAAACCGGCAAAATCACCATCATCAGGGCGAAGCCTGTCAATTGCATGAGTGGTGCGACCAATTGGTAATAACCGGCCAGCACGGCCAGTGACACACAGGCGCAAATGATCTGGGTAAAAATGAACAGACGATTGATGCGCGGCATTTTTTCATGCAGGCGCAAAAAACTGGCGATAAACATGGTGGAACTCATGACCACCAGCGGCGAGAGAAAGCTGGGCAGTATATCCACCAGTTCCGGCCAGTCAGGCAGTATGTACATGGCAACATGGCCGTTCAGGCTCATTCCCGCCAGCAAGGCTATGCAAGACAAAAACAGGTAATAGCGCAGTGCCACGTCGCGGTAAGAGATGGCCAGCAACAGGTTATACACAATCATGGCCAGCAGGACGCCATAATAAATACCCATGAAAATGGAAACCTGGTTCGAGTGTTCCGCAAAGGCATGTGATTCCCACAGGCTGGCACGCAAAAATACCGCGCTGCTGCTTTGTATGCGCAGATACAGATGATGTACCTGGGTATCCGGCAATTGCAGCATGAACAGCGGATAGCGGTGTTTTAGCTCCAGGCTGGAAAAAGACAGGCGGTCACCTGCACGGTGCACCGTCATGCTGCCGTCAGGGCTGACATGGTACAGACGGATATCGTCAAGCAAGACCGGCGACAGCTCCATCAACCATTGCCGGGCAATATTGGCCTGGCTGCGCTGTACATCCAGCTTCAGCCAGAATGCGGATGCGGAAAAAGAGGCACTCAGATTGCCGCGCAAGGGCCGGAACTCTGTCGTGCTGCCTGGTTTGAGGATGTCTGCTATTTGCAGTTGTGCACTTTTGTCTTCATAGATCTGGAAGGCAGAGGCTAAGGGAATTTCATTCTTGCCATTATCCAGCTTTAAAATTGCCGCGTGTGCACCCGTTCCGCAGATGCCCAGGCAAAATGCGAGCAAAAACAAGAGCCGACAGCAAGTGTTACGGACTTCGGTCATATCTAAAGCTGAAATGTCATGCTGCTAAACTCCTGGACTGGCCAGTTTAATAAAGTCAACACCAGGCTTAAAAGCCAGTCTTAAAAACCGGATTTCAGACTAGCAAGTTTTTCAAGCTGCGGCAATAGTAAGCAAATTCGTCCTTTTTCTCTATCCTTGTTTTTCGGCCTTGATTTTTGACCTTGAAGTAAGGATGAAATTCTTTCCGTGCTTCAGGTATCGAGTTTTACCTCATGTTCCAATTCGGTAATCAGATTGGAGTGTGTCATATCCACCAGGTTGCGGCGTATCCATTGATGGGCGGGGTTGCGGCTATCGCGCTCGTGCCACAGCATGTCTACGTGTACATCCGGCATGGCGAAAGGCAATTCTTTCCAGACCAGGGCTTCGGTCATACCTGTGGCAGCAACCAGATGGCGCGGCAGCACCGTCAGCAAATCAGAATTTGATACCACGCGACCACTGGTAAAGAATTGATTAACTGTCAATACAATGCGCCTTTCACGTCCCATCTGGCTCAGGGCTTCATCCACCAGGCCATGCGCGCGGCCAGAAAAACTCACCAGCAAGTGTTTGGCATTGCAGTAGTCGTCCAGTGTCAGTTTTTTATTGGCCAAAGGGTGATTTTGGCGCATGACAACAACATAGTGACCGGAATACAGCCGTTCATGGCGGATTGCGCTATTGGCCGCGCCTTGCCCGCCCGTAAGCTGGGCGACAACGCCGGGGAAGAAACCGATGGCGATATCAATGTCACCACGCATCAGCATAGGGCGCGGTTCACGGGTGGTCAGCGGCACCATGCGTACATTCACTCGGGGCGCTTCTTTTTCCAGGACATTCACCAGCGTGGGCATCCACAAGGCAGCAGTCGCGTCCGACATCGCCATCCTGAAGGTGGTTTGCGCCTGTGATACATCAAAGCTGGTCGGGGCAATCGCACTTTCCAGGCTGGACAGTGCCTGGCGTATCGCTGGCCACAGAGTTTCAGCACGCGGCGTGGGCTTCACGCCATAGGCTGTGCGTATCAATAACTCATCCCCCAGCGAATGGCGCAAGCGTTTCAGGGCATTGGATACGGCTGGCTGGGTCATGGCCAGCTTGTCTGCCGCACGGGTCAGGTTTTGCTCGATCATGACGGCATCAAAAACACGCAGGAGATTCAAATCCAATGTCAGAAAATTCACGTTATTTGCTCCGGTTGGTAGGTCAATAATAAGTTACTGACAATTATTCATGAACAGCATAATTGATATGGTAAATCAAAATTAGAATTATATGATGCGGTGCAATATTATGACGTCATTACAAAGTGTTTAAAGAGTGGAGTAAATCATGACTTTCCTGAATATCGCCTTCCCTGCAGCCAGTGCCCTGCCAGTTTCCCAAATCGCTATCAGTGCCGTTGTTGGCGCTGCCCGTCCATTGTTGGGTCTGGGTATCCTGGCCACCATGCTCATCGTTTTCAAGCCTATGCTGCTAGGCATGTTGCGTGCTGCTTTGCTGCTTATCAGCCCAAAACAATCCCGTGAAGAAAAAACAGCGTCACGTAATTTGCGCAATATGCTGACTATCCGCCGCATCGCCAATGATCTGGACCGTAGTTCGCCAAACATGGCAGCTGAATTGCGTGCCCTGGCTGCACGTGGCTAACCGCCCGTGGCTAACCGCCCGTGGCTAAACAGTAGCACGATTAAATAAGTAATTGGCCTTATGCAACATTCATCTGCGTATTCTCTGGCTGGCGGTGCAGTCCAGAGCCCGGTAGTGACACAGCGCCAGCCACGTGTGGTGGCTGGTTCCAGGAGTCTGGCGTCCATGCTGCCTACCATCCTGACGACAGGTCTGGTGAGCCTGGTGGCAACAGCCGTCTTGCGCCTGATGTGGATGGGTTGGGGCCATGACTTTGTTGGTGCCTGGATGGAAGCCTGGCTGACTGTATGGCCTATCGCTTTTCCGGCAGCCTATATCAGCAAACCTTTGGTCAATAAGCTGGCACGTATGCTGAGCAAGCCTGTGCCAACTGAGCATGCGCTGGGTGCCAGTGCCATCATGCAGGCGTCTGAGCAGGCGACAGCAAAGAGTGGCTTGAAACGCAAACCCGTATTATTGCCAGTACATCGTTGATTGCGCTGATTGCATATAAGTAGTGCGTTGGACAAGATTGAAGAGCCGCAGGTAATCAACCTGCGGCTTTTTTGTTTTTAGCGTCAGACAGCTCAGTGCATTGCTCCATATACTCTTGCATGGTTTCTTCCTGGATCTTCCGGATGCTGCCATCTTTTTCCATATTGCGTAAAACCGCTTCCACAGCAGGCGCCAGTTGCTGATGCCTGGCATGCAGGAAGTGGTAACCCAGGCGTTTTTCCAGCGATGGCTCAAGTATGCGTATGTGGTTCAAGCCTAGTTTTCGCACCAGGCAAAAACTGAAACGGGAGTCAACGGCGACATCGGTGCGCCCGGCTTCGAGCTTTCTGAACAGTGATTCCAGGCTGGGGGCAGTTTCTTTTTGCGCCACATTCCTGAGCCTGTCTTCAAGATAGGGAATCCCGCTGACATAACCGACTACATAGGGTTTCAGGCTATCGAAGCTATCCACGGTGATATTATTTTTCGCTGTAAATACCACCGCTTCTTCATAGACGATGGGTATGTCTATCTTGATGGAGTCTGGCAAACCTGTATCTATGACTTTGGCAGAAACACCGTCCAGCCTGCCGCCGTTCCACATGCTGATCGCCCGCGCGGCTGGCGTGGCAATGAAATTAAGCTTGATGCCCAGTTGTTCGTAAGCCTTGATCAGGACTTTTTGAGAGATGATCGTACTCGGGCGATTTGCATCGGACAGCGAGATATCCAGCCTGCGCTCTTCACGACTTTGTGACTGTCCTTGCGCCAGGGTCGGTGATAGCAGCATGCTGCCAGTGAGCATTAGCAACAACCATGTGGTGGATAGGCGCATGCGGTCCCCGGAAGAATGAGCATCGTGGAGTGGTGGAGGCTGATGATATTTATACACCCCTTGTGCCCGCATTTCCAGTTTGTGCAAAAAAACAAAACGCGGCCGTAGCCGCGTTTTTGTCATTGCCAGAAAACGATGGTTTACGCTGCCAGGCGTTTTTCCAGGGCGACACGGGTCGCTTCCAGATCGGCTGGCAAGTGGTAGGCCAGTTTTTCAAACAGCTCGGCATGCAGTTTCAATTCTGCTTCCCAGGCTGCCTTGTCGATGGAAGTGATGGTATCGAACTGCGCTTGCGTGAAGTTCAGACCTTCCCAGTTCAGGTCGGCAAAGGTAGGCGTGACACCAAAGATGTTTTCCACACCGTTTGCTTTGCCTTCTATGCGTTCCAGCATCCATTTCAACACGCGCATATTGTCGCCAAAACCTGGCCAGACAAATTTGCCGTTTTCATCCGTACGGAACCAGTTGACGCAGAAAATGGCTGGTTGTGTTGCGCCTGCCGCTTCTATCTTCTTGCCCATATCCAGCCAGTGCTGGAAATAGTCGCTCATGTTGTAACCCATGAAAGGCAGCATGGCGAAAGGATCACGACGTACTACACCTTGCTGGCCAACGGCAGCAGCCGTGGTTTCAGAACCCATGGTGGCTGCCATGTAGACGCCTTCTACCCAGTTGCGGGCTTCAGTCACCAGCGGCACAGTCGTTGAGCGACGGCCACCAAAGATGAAGGCCGAGATAGGCACGCCTGCCGGGTCATCCCAGGCTGCGTCGATAACCGGGTTTTGGGTTGCTGCAACCGTGAAACGCGCATTTGGATGAGCGGCTTTACGGCCTGTCTCCTTGGCGATTTCTGGTGTCCAGTCCTTGCCTTGCCAGTCGATCAGGTGCGCTGGGGCTTCTTTGCTCATGCCTTCCCACCAGACATCGCCATCATCGGTCAGGCCGACATTGGTGAAAATGGTGTTGGCGGTCAACGACGCCATGCAATTGGAGTTGGTAGCGGTATTGGTGCCAGGCGCTACGCCAAAATAACCGGCTTCAGGATTGATCGCATACAAACGACCATCCTTGCCAGGTTTGATCCAGGCAATGTCATCACCAATCGTTGTGACTTTCCAGCCCTTGATGGCGGGGATCAACATGGCGAAATTGGTTTTGCCGCAGGCAGACGGGAAAGCCGCTGCGACATAATGCTTCTTGCCTTCTGGCGATTCGACACCCAGGATCAGCATGTGTTCTGCCAGCCAGCCCTGGTCACGGCCCATGGTGGAGGCAATACGCAAGGCAAAGCATTTTTTGCCCAGCAGTGCATTGCCACCATAACCGGAACCGAAGGACCAGATTTCGCGCGTTTCTGGATAATGCACGATGTATTTGGTGTTATTGCAAGGCCATGCAACGTCAGCCTGGCCTTCTGCCAATGGTGCGCCTACGGTATGTACGCAAGGGACAAAATCACCATCCGTACCCAGTACGTCATACACAGCCTGACCCATGCGCGTCATGATGCGCATGTTGACGGCAACGTAAGGGGAGTCAGACAATTCCACGCCTATGTGGGCGATGGGTGAACCCAGCGGGCCCATGGAAAAAGGCACGACATACATGGTGCGGCCACGCATACAGCCATCAAACATGGGGTTCAGGGTGGCGCGCATTTCTGCCGGTGCCATCCAGTTATTGGTCGGGCCTGCATCTTCCTTGTTGGTTGAGCAGATATAGGTGCGGTCTTCGACACGGGCGACATCCGATGGATCGGAGCAGGCCAGGTAACTATTGGGGCGCTTGGCTTCATTGAGTTTTTTCATGGTGCCAGCGGCAACCATTTGTGCGCACAGACGGTCATACTCTTCTTGCGAGCCGTCACACCAATAGATATTGTCAGGTTTGGTCAAAGCCGCCATTTCGGCGATCCAGTTGATCAATTTCTGATGTTTCACGTAAGCGGGTGCGTTCAATGCAGCCACACCTTTCATGATGGGTTGATTCACGATACTACCTCCAATGCCATTTCAATAAAAAAACCGGTGTAGCGGCACGGCAGGATCGTCGTTAGATTGTGGCGATGCGATCGCAGGAGCGCTCAAGCAAGGCGAACACCATAGCGGCGGTTCTGTCGGATAATACGAAGACAAGAGGGTGTCTTGGCTCCTGGCTTGCGCCCGGCAGGATGGCGCGGGGCGGAAGAATCTAAAAGCTACGTAGGCGGACATTGTACACGCGAGTCTGGCAGGAAGCGAATTTTGCCTCAGTTTCATTATCATTGTTTTACGTTTTATGAAAGTGAAGATTTTTCAACCCAGACTTGAATAAAACCCGGAATAAAGATTTTCCCTGATTTTAAAGAATGTATAAGGATGAACCATGAAAATAGCCATACTTGATGATTACCAAGACGTAGTCCGGCAGCTGCCTTGCTTTGACTTATTGAAGGATCATGAAGTCAAAGTCTTCAACAATACTGCCGTGGGAATTGGTCAACTGGCGATACGTCTGCAGCCTTTTGACGCCGTGGTACTGATACGCGAACGCACCCGCCTGACGCGCGCGCTCATGCAAAAATTGCCAAATTTAAAGCTGATATCACAAACCGGCAAGGTAGCAGGCAATATTGATATGGAAGCAGCGGCTGAACTGGGTATTACCGTCGTAGAAGGTATCGGTGACCCGACTGCACCGGCTGAACTGACCTGGACACTGATCATGGCAGCTTCACGTCGCCTGACCAATTATGCACAGCTCTTGCAGGAAGGCGCCTGGCAAACCTCCTCCCTTCATCCTGTACATAACCAGCTGGGACGGGTTTTGAAGAAGCGTACTCTGGGCATCTGGGGTTACGGCAAGATCGGCAAGCTCATCGCTGGCTATGCCCGCGCCTTTGGCATGCAAGTCATGGTCTGGGGACGTGAACCCAGCCGTGCGCAGGCAGCCACAGATGGTTTGCTGGTAGCGGCATCCAAAGAGGCTTTTTTTGCCGAGTGCGACATCATCAGCATGCACTTGCGATTGAATGATGCGACGCGCGACATCGTCAGCTCGGCTGATCTGGCCCTGATGAAGCCGGATGCCTTGTTCGTCAATACCAGCCGCGCAGAACTGGTGCAGGCTGGCGCACTGGAAGCGGCGCTGGATGCTGGTCGCCCCGGTTTTGCCGCGATTGATGTTTTCGAGAGCGAACCCGTCGCGGCAGATCATCCACTACTGCACAGGGAAAATGTATTGGCCACCCCGCATCTGGGTTATGTAGAACAGGCCAGTTATGAATTGTATTTCCGCATTGCCTTCCAGAACATCCTCGACCACGTTGCGGCATCCTGATCTTTAATGCAGGAAATTGAGCGGGCAGCATGCGCTGCCCGTGCAAGCCTTCTGGCTCAATGTCACTTTCTCCCTGCTCCCAGAGCTAACTCACCTGGCTGGCACCGGCAGGACTTATTGTTCCAAAGTGTATGACTATTGTAGCTTTAGCTTGCTATACGGTTACCGACTTGTAGGCTGTGTAATCTCTGGTAACAGCCTCTTTATAGTCAAAAAAACAAAGCTAGAATCAGCACGCTCAACATCATAAAAAGAGATAAAAACACATGCTTTGCGGGTTACTTGCCGGGCTGCGATGTCGCATGTTTTTTAATAGTCCGCGAATGACGATTCTATCCAGCTCAACAAGTAGCAAACACCAGGGAGCATTTCATGAAGTCTTTTTTCAAAGCAGCCGTGCAAATCGTATTTTCATTCCTGCTGCTTTTTGCGGGTAACAGTTATGCGCAAAGCCTTGCGCTACCCTCACCTGACTGTACAAACAAACTGCCAGTCGCCAAAAGCCACACTATTGCCTACATCAACTACCAGAATCAGTCCGGGCAAATTACCTTCTGGGAGAGCGATAATTTTTGTTATGCCGACAAGGCAGTATGGTGGGAGCCGGGTTCTGCGGCCTATCTGACCCAACGCGCATCCGTCTATAGCCCGGTTGACCCGGCGACTGATCCTGTGGGTACAAAACGGCCCGTCATTATCTTCACTCATCCGAATGGGCAGACAGAAAAATTCATGTTCAAGGAAAGCAGCACACCGAGCGACAATCCGTATGCAACTTCGACCTTGTTCCAGAGCGTACTGATGCAGGCACTGAATGCTGGCTACACCGTAATCTCACTGGAATTCAGGCATCCGATTGCATCTTATGATGCCAAATTCAATCCAGCCCCCGGTAACACCGACATTCGTGACGGCATACAATTCATGCGTTACAACGCAGAGCAGTTGCATATTGATCCCGACAATCTCTTTTTGGTTGGCCAGTCACGTGGTTCATTGAATATGCTGTGGGGTATTAAAGACAATGCGGCTGGCAGTGACGCGCAGCGACCATGGCGTTCAGTATCATCCAAGGCCAGTGCCATCTGGGATTACCAGGCGCAGACTTGTTATGACCGTAGTACGGTAGAAAATACTTTTGTACTGCCCTCTTCCTATGCAGTCTTTGAAGCGGATCCAAAATTCCCGCAACCGCCAGGCTACAAGGCAGGCTGTTCACTGGGCGCTGTAGTAAATTCATCATCGATTCCACCCATGGTGCTGATGTACGATGAAGCGCCAGTGAGTATCAGCACAGTGAGCTTGCAGAATTATTGCTCTACCGACTGGTCCAGTCAGTATTGCTGGAAGAAGTTGAAATGGCATGATGCAGACAACATCTGGAATACCTGGTTTGATGAGCACGATGCCAACTTCGGTGTGGCGATGAATCTGGCATATGACAAGGCTGGTGCAGGTGCCCGCATACAGGCTTGCTATGGGGTTGCCATCACCTACGATGATCCGTCAGGTCCATGGAATGGCTATCGCGGGTTTACCAATTTCTTTAATCAATACCGCACTGTACCGGTAGCAAATGCTGCTGCGCCTTTCCAATGTCCACAGGTAAAGCATACACCGCCACCAGGCTGATGATCATTTTCTGGCACAAGGCTACAATAACTTGAACTCGCAGTCTGGCCGTGATCTTGCATGGTAGGCGGCCAGCAAACCGGCCAGTTGGGCGCGTGTGCCTACGTCCAGTTTGGCAAATATTTTCATCAGGTGATGTTTGATCGTGATTTCACTGAGACAAAGCAGCTCGGAAATTTCACGGTTGGTCTTGCCCTGACCGACATGCCGTGCAATTTCAGATTCGCGTCTGGTCAGCGTATTGAGTTTGCTTTCAAACTGGCTGAAATCATTGAAGTGCTCGATGACCTTGCACATCACTTCGTGAACAAGCGGACATAATTGTCTGAGCAGCGCGGCCTTCTGTTGATCGAAATGATCATCAACACCAAAGAAACTGTAATAGGTACCGACGCAGCGTTCAGCATCAAACACACCATGCGAGGCGAGATTGTTGAAGCCGGTGTTGCGGAAGTGTTCGAACCAAAGCGGTGGGATATCTTCCCATGGATTGTTGACTGAAAAGAATTGCGGTTCTTGCGTCGCGATCCAGCGCCGCAAAATCGGCGAATCCATGCCACCGGCTTTATTGCGTATGTTGTCGAGATGGGCAACCGGGAAATTATCGGTAATGACGTAATCAAGCCCCACACCACCGGCGTGTACACGCCCATAACCACAGTAAATGGCTGCATGCGGATAAAGAGGATGAATTGACTTGCGCAGCCATTGTTTAAAACCGTCGACAGTAATAACGGATGCAGCTTCTGACAGCAATTGATCAATCAAATTCTTCCCCCCATCATCTGAGACTGGTCAGATTATCTGCAAGGACATTGCACTGTCAATGACGTGCCGGAAGATGGAATCGGGTGTTTTTCAGAGTGCCAAATGATGGCTAAATCCTGTAGGAACTCTAACAATCTGTTTGCTTCCAGAGAAAAAAGCATCAAGCCACAATCCATGCTGTGCATGCTTTTTAGCATGCAGTTTCTTTGTGACATTTTCTCTGATTCAAATGGTTACAATAAATTCTGGGACTGAGTGCCTGGATAACAACAACTATAAGTTGCTTCGGTGATGTGCTAAGAGGCTCTTGCAAAATCAAGATAACCTGGTGCCCTGGTCAATGAGGCACAACAATGCCAGGCTAATTATGCAGCAGCCTCCGATTCAACAAGCGCTGAAAAGAGATACATCCTGCCAACTTGCCATGACTAACCGTCTGGATGGTCATGGCAGGCTGGCGATGGATCAGGCTCTAGTTCGGCGTGGGTGAAGATGGTGCAATAGCTATTGGCCTGGACGGATACGCTCCGATGAACAGTGGCGAGTTCGGGGCAAATGCACCACGGTAGCCAAGCCGCTTCGACAATGCCGGATGCCCGCCGCTGGCTGCGGGACTATTCGGAGAGGACAGGGCCATGGAATATCCGTTACCAGGTGATGGCACTGAAATCAGTGGATGGACGTTCTTGCCGTGCACATCGAATCCAGCGGCTTGTGCGCCGGTATTCCCGGTGAGCGTGGCATATGCCTGGCTGTAGCGTACCAGGTGATCACTTCTGTCGCTATAGCAGAGGTTGTTATCAAAGGTATTGAATTTAGAAATATCCAGGCCAGTCGTAACGAAACACTTGGCACTGGCACTGGTATCTGCAGCATAAAAGATCAGGTTATTGACTACATTGTGGCCAGATCCCGTCGATGTCATTTGTATGGCCCTGCTGTAGGCGTCTGCACCACTGATATAAATCGAGTTATTACGTACGGTCAGATTAGTATCGACGGCATCCTCGGCCCTGACATTACCAGAAGGTGCGGTGATACCGACCACGGTCGCTTTGGGTGAATTAGTCCAGGCAATTACATTATCTTCAATCACGCAATTCGGGCACGAGCCAATGTCAATCGCCGTTGCGCCGACATTCACTACATGGTTACCGCGCACAATCGCACCAGGGAAAGCTTCCGTGATAGTGGGATATCCAGGTGCGACCTGAATGCCGTAGCAACCATCAGTCGCGCCGCTCGATTCATCCACGATATTATTTTCGATGACAAGACCATTGGCGGTTCCATGAATAATCAAAGGCGCACCCTGGCATTGACCGTAGGTGCCGCAAGCATAGCCAGTACCTAGTGTGCACATGGCAGATCGAGTCAGCTTGTTGCCGCGTATTACTGCACCAGTAAAGTTCTGTGCCGTAAGGTAAATATTATGATTACGTGACAGGGGAACACCTGTCGTCGCGATAAAGCCATTGTTGTCGAAGGTATTTCCTTCTATCAGCAAATTGGGGCCACCGCCGAGGAAACCTTGAGTGCTGTTGTCATGGATGTAGGAATTACGCAGTGTCAGGTTCTTGGTCACGACACCAAGGACACGGCCATCTGATGGATAGACACCCAGGGTAAAACCGCTAATGTCGAGGTTTTCCAGCAACACATCGCTAACGTCGTTATAAGTATTGATACCGGTAGCGTCAGCGATACCATTCATCCCCACTCCAACACATTTGATGTTCTTGAATGTAAAACCCTCCTTGTGCACGGGTATTGCGCCACCGTTGGTAATAACCAGGCAACTTGCCTGTTTCCCTGTCAAGGTAATCAGGGGTTTGGCAGAACCGCTATAGCCTGTTGGCGCATAATCGGCGATGACAATGTGATTTGTTGCCGTGCCTCTGTTATTGCCAGTCCAGAATGCCGAGGTGACTGATGTCCACGAGCCATTCTTTGCAAGCAGTATCTGATCGCCCGCAGATACTTTATCCAATAGGGCATTGGCAGCAGCCAGACTGCGCTTGGGGGCCGATGGCGAGGTGCCGGGATTGGCATCATTGCCGGGCACGCACATGGCATCCGCGCCCGCCTGGCAGTCAGAGAAATAATAGTCCGTTGCCTGAGCCGAAGCCGAGGCAAGAACCAGCAATCCATACGCAAATATCGTCTTCATGAATGGTCTTTCGAATTTGTTGTTAATCATTCGCTCCGCGTGATTACGCATGGACGCGAATTTGATTGGTGGCCACGGGTGGCCGGATGTGATGTCAAGCAGCAGCGTTCAATTTACGGAGTGGCAGCCTGCACGACCGCCTGGTTCAGGTATTGCAGCTCACTTTCCGCATCTACTGTCGTGGCTGAAGCCCAGAAATACCAGGTGCCGATCGCCAGTCCGTTGATGGATGTCGACAATGCCTGCGGGTTTTGTACTGTTGTCAGTAAAGCAGGTGCCAGGTCGTATTGAGTCTTGCTGCCATACACCTTGTAGCCTGTCAGCCCCGTCAGCCCGCCCAATAAAGTGCCATCCGCCCTGGTCAATGGCGCTTTCCACTTGACGGTGACCGGTGCGCCGGTTTGGCCGATTGGTTGTACAGGTAAGTACTTGAAGCTGGCCGTGACACTTTTCGCTGCATTCATGGTGACTACGCAAGTCGGGTTACTGCCTGAGCAGGCGCCACCCCAGCTGCCCAGAGTCATGTATTTATTGGCAGGGATGGCGGTCAGGGTCACATTGGTACCGGCACTAAAATTACTGACGCAGGTATTGTCGCAGCGTATGCCGGTCGGTTCAGCGCTGACACGGCCAGTTCCGGTCAGGCTGATGCTCAGGCTGAAGCTGTTGTTTTGCGCCTGGACTGGGCTGGCAGGCAGTACACCAGTGGTCACAAGAAAAATGCTTGTAAGGGTAAGAAGGGGAAGTCGTAAAGGGAAATTCATTGGCTATCCTTTTCATGTACAGGTAGATGAAAATTGAATCATTCGGCTGACGCCTGCAAATTCAGGTACAGCAGACATTTGCAGACTTATCAGAGCGGCAAGCGTACTGCCTTTGATTTATTGCGTATATGGCACTTTCGTTCCTTTTCGTTATGAATTGCGCAAGCCAGCTTGTGAAGGAAGCTGAAAATCATTTACAAGCAAATGACCCAGACTGGATGTGCTGCATGGAACCCGGGATGACGAGTGTGGACACAGCTAGTTTTGACAGTTTTCCAACATCCAGCAAAATATTTCAAAATTAACATTGCAAATACTTTAATTTTGTAAAAAATGCACTAAACTCTAGCGTCAGGGCCAGCGCACAGGGGCTAACACTCGCGAGTGATCGATTTTTATCATTTGGGATATTTCTTCATGATTACTGCCGACCAATAATTCCTGAAACTGGCTATTGCCTCTACGAAACTGAAGCTGCGTCCATGTCAATTGATGTTGGGAGAGCCTTGCGATGAGACTATTGATGCCACATTCTGGAATAGTAAAGGGCGTGCTAGGCATGCTGGCCCGGCATGAGCTCAGCGCCAATCAGCGCAAACCCCATGTCAGGCAACTTATTTATGTGGCTTTGCCATGTGCATTGTTGCTGGCACTGGCAAATTATTTGCAGTCCGGCTATCCACTTCCCGGCATGATCGTTGCTGCCACAGCCCTGCTCATGCTGGGAACGGCTTTTTTCCTGTCCAGTCAGGAAAAATTGCTGGCCATGGCCGAGTCCCTGCTCTTGCTGTTTGCCCTGCTGGCCAGTGTGACGCTGGGTTTGCTGGGTGGCATTGCGGGTAGTGGCATCTTGTGGATTTATGCTTTCCCCTTCCTGGCATTGTGGCTCAAGGGGCAGCGCCAGGGGGCGCAATGGAGCCTGGTGTGGCTGCTGGCCATGGTATTGAGCATGCTGGCGGGCAGCAGCATTTTTCCTTTCGCTTATAACTATGATGAAAAATTTGTGCTGCAAGCCAGTGCAGCCCTACTGTTTTATTCCGGCATTGCACTGGCCTATAATTTCAGCCGCAGCCAGCTGGAAGAAAAACTGTATGTCAGCGAACAAGGGGTACAGGCCAAGACCCGCGACTATATGGCCAAGCTGGAACAGGCTGCTTATCAGGATGGCGTCACCGGCTTACCCAACCGCCTGCGCTTGCTGGATATTCTGGGCAGGGAAATCAGCGCAGCCCAGGAACGCGGACATACCCTGCTGGTGGCACACATACGCCTGAAAAAGATGTTTGAGACGGCCAACATCATAGGCACGGATGCCAGCGATAAACTGATACGCAATATTGCCGCCACCATGACGGCCACGGTCGGTTCGCGCGGTATATTCGCCCGCATCAGGCGTGATGAATTCGTCTGCATCTACCGCAAGCATTCTGAAGATATCAGCGCAACTGAAATCATCAAGGACGTGCTGGCCTTCCGTCTCGAATACAAAATCAACGATTACGCAATTCACATAGACCATACCATAGGCGTCGCCAGCTTCCCTGGCCATGCAAGTGATGCCGAAACCCTGTTGCGAAAGGCGGCGCAAGCCATGCTGCAGGCGCAGTTTGCCAACCAGGCACTGGCTTTTTATGATGAAAGACTTGAGCAACAATTCAGCAGGCAGCAACTGCTTTTCGCACAATTGCATGAGGCCCTGCAAAAAGGCGGGCTCAGCCTGCATTACCAGGGCCTGATTGATTTGCAGAGTGGCGCTGTCATCGGTGCAGAAGCTTTAGCCCGCTGGATAGACCCGGTATCCGGCCCGATAGCACCGTCAGAATTCATCCCCATTGCAGAAAAATCCGGTCTCATCAAACCCTTTACACTATGGGTTATGCGTGAAGCCTTTGGCCAGCTCGCCAGATGGCGTGCCGAAGGACTGGATCTGTTCGTCTCCATCAACCTGTCCTCGCGGTCAATACTGGATAACCAGCTCGTCGATGATTTGCGCGGCTTGCTCAAGGAATTCAATCTGCCCGCCGAATACGTAGTGCTGGAACTGACCGAGGCCAATTTTGCCGATTCGCCAGAAACTGCACTGCAAACCATTTTGAGCCTGCACAAGCTGGGCTTCCGCCAGTCCATCGATGACTATGGTACCGGTTACTCTTCCTTGTCTTACCTCAAAAACCTGAAGATCGATGAGCTCAAGATAGACCAGAGTTTCATGCGCAGCATGGCAACAGATGCCAGCAGCCGCGCCATTGTGCAGTCGACGATACAACTGGCGCATAATCTGAACCTCAAGGTAGTGGCCGAGGGCATAGAAAACGCCAAAACCGAACAACAGCTGAAAGAAATGGGCTGCGACATAGCCCAGGGCTATTATTATTGCAAGCCCATGCCTGCCGATGTGTTTAACCAATGGGCGCGCTCATGGCAAATTAATCGCAGGGCAGTGTTGTCGGCCTGAGAGCTTCTTTTTGCAATCCCCTGTGAAAAGGCTTAGCATGCGGGTTCGTCCCCATTACTTGCTATTCCTATCCCCATGCCCATGCCTTATTCACTGCAAAAGAAAATCAAACAATTCAGCCTGGGTCTGTTGATCTGCCTTATGTTCATGGCAGCTGCCATTTCTACTCTGGGTTTGCGGGATCAGGTGGTGGCAGCGGATGTGGTGGTCGTGCCGGGCAATACTGTTAATGCTGATGGCAAGCCATCCGAGCGTCTGCGTGGTCGCCTGAATGCGGCATTGCGTCTGTATGCCACGCAACAGTGCAAAGCCATCCTGGTCAGTGGCGGCATTGGTGAAGAAGGTCATGATGAAGCTGCCGTCATGAAAAAATACCTGGTCGACCATGGCGTGCCAGACGCGGCTGTCTATACCGATAATCAGGGTGTCACTACTTTTGCTACGGCAAAAGCTGCGGCAGCCCTGATGCGAGAGAAAAACTGGAAAACCAGCATGCTGGCCAGCCAGTTTTTTCATATAGCGCGTTTTCAACTGGCGATGAAGAAGTATGGCGTGACGCCTGTGGGACATGTGCATTCTACGCATTACGAAGTGCGGGATGCCTATTCACTGGCACGTGAGGTGGTGGCGTATTTTGAGTATACGTTTAGTAATCCGCAGGTGGAGTGAGCTTGCTATGTTGAGCTAAACAGGATGCGGTAATTTAGTTTCACGCCCCTTGCTTTTGATTTTCATTTAATTTTAAAAACGACATTTCTGCGTGCTTTTTGCAGGAGGTAACCGCGCTGATACTTCAGCGGCGTTCTTGGAAAACTTCTGGTGGAATTAATTTCAGATTGATATTGTTTTAAATATCTGTTTTTAAAATACTTGCGCACGTATTTTAAGATTACAGGCCGGGGGTAGCCCGGCAGCTACATTCTTTTCTTGTCTCGCCAAGAAAAGAACGCAAAAGAAGGCGACCGAGGCGTCGCTGCCCCCTAAAGGGGGTTCCCTTTGCTGCAAGTCAAAAAATGGGAAAGTCCGAAAACTCGCTACGCTCAGACATCGGCCTTTCTTTTTCCATTTTCTGTCTTACATCAAAGGCATCGACACATCGGAACTGCAGAAAGTCAAAAGCAACAGCAAGACCCCCAGCTCAGCATCTATCCACATTTCTGCTCGATTAGCTTATTAGAGCCAGTCACTTTGGAAACTTGAATGTCACATTACGTGTCTTAAAATAAAATCCTGTAAGCCTATGGTCTAAGGCTACGACTAATTTATATCTGTCGTATGATTCATGCATAAGCACATATCTTTATAGAAAGTCTTCATCGTGAACAAAACAAAATTACTCAGTGTCGTTACTGCGGCCATGTTGGCTGTGGCCAGTTTCTCTGCGTCGGCACAGGCAAATAAAGATACTCAGCAGATGAGTTTTCAAGGGGCTGAGCTGAATGGCAAGAAGCTCGCTATCAGTGACTATGCAGGCAAGACCTTGCTGGTGAGTTTTTTTACGGCGGGTTGCAATCTCTGTGCGCGTGACTTGAAGCTCATGCGTGAGTTTTATGTTGGTAATATGAAACGCAATTTTGTCTTGCTGGCGATTAATATTGATGCAGACAAGAAAGACTTTGATTCTTATGTACAACTGATCAATCTGGCCGTGCCTGCGGAGCAGCGCTTTCCTATCATCTGGCGCAATACGCCAGGGTACAAGGATAATTTTGGGACTATTATCAGCCAGCCCACGCATTTTGTGATCAACCCTAAAGGCCAGCTGGTCTTGAAGCGCGAAGGCAGTTTCCAGCCGAATGACTGGGATAATCTGTGGGAATCGCTGGGTTCCTGATTCTTGGCTAGAGAGGTAACGGCATGGACATGAAATACGAAGTGAGCATAGTTGATACCAGCCAGGTAGAAAACATACGTCAGTGCTTCGCCGTATTCAGCTACTTGCGCCCCCACCTGGATGAGGCTGAATTCATCAGCCGGGTACAGGTTCAGGTAGCTGAAGGCTATACTATCGCCTGCATCTATCTGGATGGAAAGGTGGTCGCTGCCGCCGGTTATCGCGTGCAGCATTATCTGGCCTGGGGCAGGATACTCTATCTTGATGATTTGATCACCCACCCACAAAAGAAAAACGCAGGTTTGGGGTCAGCGCTGATGGACTGGGTAAAGCATCAGGCAAAGATCTTGAATTGCAGTGAGTTGCATCTTGATACTGGCTATCAAAGGCATGATGCGCACAGGCTGTATCTGAATAATGGTTTCGACCTGAGTTGCCACCATCTTTCAAGAAAAATAAGCTGAGCTTATCGCCTGAGTTGAAATTCAAATTCACATACAAACTCAAAATTCCAGCGGCAAACTCCAGCTTGTGGGGATGACATCATGCCTGACCACGGCGCGCTGTTGCTGGCGGCGCTGCAGGCTGTCGGAGCTCCAGGTTTTTTCCCAGCCGGGTGGGTAGGTCAAACCTTCACCTTGCCAGTCTGGCAGGCGCTGGCGCACAGCGATCACGGGCAAGTGCAGTGGTAAAGGCAGCTCTGGTGTATCTGCCCCCAGGCTATAGGCGTAATTGGGCAGCAAGGCATCACAAACTGTGGCAAACCAGGCGGTGTGATCTTCATCCTGGCCCAGTGCATTGGCCAGACCAGCGGGATCAAAGCGGGCCAGCGCCTCTATCAATTCTGCCGTGCTGGCACCAGGTGCATCGCCCCAGCCCATGACGGGGTTGAAATTGTAATCAGCACCTGAACCGTACCAGCCTTCACGCCAGGGTCTTTGCATCCAGTTGCGCGGGCCTGTGAATAACTGCCAGCGCCAGTGCAGGCCAGAGGCCTTGGGCCAGCTATACAGATAGAGTTTTTGATAACCGGCAGCATGCAGGTCCCTGACCATGGCCATCAGACGCGCATGCGGCATGCGTTCTGGCGGTGCGCGACGAAACAGTATTGGTTCACCATCGGCATGCTGGACCTCATCTGTGGACAAGTTCAAATCCAGGGTACGTTTTTCATCACCAAAACGCGCTGCCACCCAGCCACTTAGCAAGTTGACGGCAGTCAGCACGCCATAGCCACGATGGCGGTGAAAAATAACGGTTCCGGGGGCAATCGGTTTCATATATCTCTGGTGTATCTAGAACTCATTTCATAAATAGGATGAATGCGATGAAATGCAACAGCTTAGTGTAGCAGTTTTCACTGGCCCCCTATGCGCGTTACAATGTGTCTAATCTAAAAAAATTTTTCAAATTCTTCATCTACAGAGACTAGACCATGACATTGCGCATCATCGCCACTGGCGGCACTTTTGATAAACATTATGATGAACTGGCCGGCAAGCTCAGCTTTGCTGACAGCCACCTGCCCGAAGTGCTGAAACGTGCACGTCTGACGATACCAGTAGAGCTGGAAGTTTGCATGCTGGTGGATTCGCTCGACATGAATGACAGCCACCGCAATACCGTCTTGCAGGCTTGCCAGCAATCGGCAGAAAAGGCGATTGTCATCATCCATGGTACCGACACCATGCGTGAAACGGCAGAAGTGTTGGGTGCTGCCAATCTGGGCAAGACCATCGTGTTTACCGGCGCCATGATCCCTTACGAAATCGCCAATTCCGATGCCTTCTTCAATCTGGGCTTTGCCTGCAGTGCTGCGCAACTCTTGCCAGCTGGTGTCCACGTCGCCATGAATGGCAAGGTCTTCCCCTGGAATGATGTACAAAAGAACCGTGAAGCTGGTGTATTTGTTAATAAGTAAAACCCGGTAAGATCATTGAGACTAATTGAGACCACGATGAAACTGCTGCTGGCGACATTATTGCTGTGTTTTTCCACCCTGACGCAGGCAGCAGAAACGCGTTTCGATTCCGTCTATTTTTTCCAGTCGCAAGCCGAGCTTGAAAAAAAAGGCATCAATGTCGATACCTTTGGTCGCTATACGCGGGTCTTGCAGACGCAGATTTACAAGGCTTTGAAAAAAGTCAAAATGGCAGAGAGTGCGGGTTATCTGGTGGTGGCAGTTCGTTCAGATGGTGAAGTCACCTGCTGGCTGGACATGGCACCCGCCGTGCATGAATATTACGATAACCAGATCTATGAAATCGTCAAAAAAGTGCCGCCTGTGAATGTAGAAAGCGGCATCCTGGTGTTCGGCATGAAGATGGCGATAGACACGGCTGTACATACCAGAAAAGCCGTGCCCGCCCCTCCCGACTGGGCAGAGGCCAAAAAGAAAATCAATGACCCTAATAATATCGAGGAACTGGTTTTGTCCCTGTGGCCAGAGTAGGCATTCTTCAGTCTTGTGTTACCAATAGCTTTAAGGCAGCAAGCAGGGCAGTACTTTCATCATCAGTGCCTATGGAAATGCGCAAAAAATCACTGATGCGTGGCAATTTGAAATGGCGTACGATGATGCCTGACAGGCGCAATCCCTGAGCGATTTTTTCAGCATCAAAACCGGAGTGGCGGGCGAAGATGAAATTCGTTGCCGATGGCAAGACTTCAAAACCCAGTTCCCGCATATCAGCAGTCAGTTTCTCTCGCGTCGCCATCACCGCCTGGCAAGTCTGTAAAAAATAATCCTGGTCTTCAAATGCGGCAATCGCACCTGCCATTGCCAGCCTGTCCAGCGGGTAAGAGTTAAAGCTGTTTTTGACACGGTTCAAACCCGTAATCAAATCTGCATGGCCAGCAGCAAAACCTATGCGCAAACCAGCCAGTGAACGTGATTTTGACAGTGTATGCACGACCAGCAGATTGGGGTAACGATTGATGAGCGCAATTGCTGTCTCGCCACCAAAATCCACATAAGCTTCATCAATGACGACTACCGTATCGCGATTGTGTTGCAGCAGGAATTCGATTTTTTCCAGCGGCACGACGCAGCCAGTGGGGGCGTTAGGATTGGCAAAAATAATCCCGCCGTTTTCTTGCAGATAATCTTCCACATTCAGTTGAAATTCTGCATCCAGTGGCACGCTGCTGTAGGCTATTTCATACAGGCCACAATACACGGGATAAAAGCTGTAGCTGATGTCAGGGAAGAGCAAAGGCCGCTGATGTTTGAGCAAAGCCTGGAACACATGTGCCAGTACTTCATCTGAGCTGTTGCCGACAAAAACCTGGTCCGCCTGCAAGCCATGATAATTGGCGATCACGCTACGCAAATGATCTGAGCCTGGATCAGGGTAAAGACGCAAATCAGCATTGGTGGCTTGCTGTATCGCCGCCAGCACACGGGGTGAAGGCGGGTAAGGGTTTTCATTGGTATTGAGCTTGATGAGCTTGGCTATCTTTGGTTGCTCACCAGGGGTATAAGGACTCAGCTTGTGGACAACTTCACTCCAGTATTTACTCATGATCTGACAATTCTGCTTTAACGAAAAAAATCTTTAAGATCCGGTGTTCAGATTAACTTGAACTCTTTGCAAGAGTTGTAATAACTCTTGCTGTTCACTACTCGCCATATCTTTCAATGCCAAGGTATTCAGACGCTTGGCTTGCTGGCGCAATGTCGTCAATACGCTTTGCCCATCCGTAGTCAGCGTCAGCCTGACATTGCGTTTGTCTGCTTCATCGGCAACCGCATCAAGCAAGCCCTGGTCGCGCAAGCCCTTGATGAGCCTCGCCAGTTGTGCCTTGTCGCGGCCACTGTGCTTGGCCAGGTCGCTCTGGGTAGAGCCGGGGTAATGGCCAAAATAGCTCAATACCTTGCCCTCCATATGGGTGATGTCATGCGGGCCATCGCGCAGGGCCTGGTATTGCATGGAACGGTATTGATGCATGACCGTATGGATAAGGTCCAGCACCCCATCCTCATTATTTTCTTGAGAATGGTTGACATTGTCATTTGTTTTGCGCATTATAGTAGATATTGTCAACTAATTTGATGGGTGAATAAATGAGTATAGCCTCTGAAACCAGCCGCGTACAACGCATACGCCATGAAATCAAACGCCGTAATCTGCAAGTTGTCCGTGTTGAAAGCCCGACCCCACACTTCCGCCGCATCACTCTCAGTGGCGCCGACTTGCCGGGTTTTATCAGTGCATCCTTTGATGATCACCTTAAACTGATACTGAGTGCCGACAGCGACAATGTTGTCATGCGTGATTACACGCCCAGGCATTACGATGCCGCCAAAGGCGAACTGGTGCTGGAATTTTCCATACACGGTGATGGCCCCGCTGCCGCCTGGGCCAGCCAGGCTGATGTTGGCCATGCCGTCACTGTCGCCGGGCCGCGTGGCTCTTTAGTCATCCCTGTCGATTATGAATGGCATTTGCTGGCAGGTGACGAAACAGCCTTGCCAGCGATATCCCGGCGCCTGGAAGAACTACCAGCCGGGGTACGTGCCATCGTTATCCTGCAGGTGCCACCAGCAGAACGCCGCGAATTAAGCAGTGCGGCAGATATCAGCATCGTCTGGGTAGACAGCGCACCAGAGTTCCTGGACACCCTGCGCGCCCTGCCTTTGCCAGCGGGAGATGGCTATGCCTGGTGTGCCGGTGAAGCTGCGACCATGGCTGCAACACGCCGCATACTGGCAGAAGAAAAAGGCCATGCTGGAGCTGCCATGCGGGTGGCGGCTTACTGGAAGCGTGGCTTGATAGCGCATCATGAGAACCTGGAAAGCTAAGTTAAGGATGAAATCCGGCTGCAGCCGGATTGTCATTTGAATTCGCCTACCAAAAAATCAATAAACGCCCTGACCTTGGCAGGCTGCTGGCGGCGGCTCAGATAGTAGACATACAGGTCGGCCGCTGGCAGTGTGTAGGCAGGCAAGACGATCTGCAGCCTGCCACTTTCCAGGTATTTATTCAAATCCCATTCCGAGCGCACCAGGATGCCGTGGCCATCCAGTGCCCAGTTCAGCACCACATCGCCATCATTGCTCGACACCGCGCCACGTACTTTGACCAGTTCCACCTTGCGTCCTTTTTCCAGCCGCCAGGTGCCATACACGTCATCATTTTGCCTGTGCAGGATGCAGCGGTGACGATGCAGCTCGGCAGGCGTCTGCGGATGCCCGGCCTGTTTCAGATAGGCGGGTGAGGCGCATAAAAAACGCCGGTTGCTCATGAGCTTGCGGGCACCCAGGCGTGAATCCGGCAATTCACCAAAGCGTATCGCCAGGTCATAGGCTGCTTCCACCAGGTCTATGGGACGGTCCGTCAGTTGCAATTGCACTTCCACCTCTGCATGCAGGTGCGCAAAGCGTGACACCAGCGGTGCGATGTGGGTGCGGCCAAAGCCTGGTGTGGCATTTACCCTCAGCAAGCCCTTGGGTATGCCGCGGCTGCTGGATACCGACTCTTCCATGTCGCGGATACTGTCCAGTATTTGTCTGGCTTGCACCAGATAGGACTCACCTTCACTGGTCAGGCTGAGGCGGCGTGTGGTGCGGTTAACCAGGCGCACGCCCAGGCGTTGTTCCATCAGCATCAGGCGCTTGGTCACCGCAGGTGGTGTGATACCCAGTTCGCGGGCCGTCGCCGACAAACTGCCCAGCTTGGCCAGCAGCACGAAAAAAGTCAGTTCAGGGGCGATATCAATATTCACTTGAAGTAAATAATGGTTTCAATATGAGTGAATTATATCTCTTAAAATGAAGAGTAAGCTTTGACCATGTAGATTCCCTTTTACACCTGTCAGGACAAAGCCAAATGAAAATCGTAGAAATCCGCGAACAAACCGTTCCCATCAGTTCACCCATACGTAATGCCTATATTGATTTCAGCAAGATGACGCTGAGCCTGGTGGCTGTCGTGACGGATGTGATCAGAGATGGCAAGCGCGTCATCGGTTACGGTTTCAATTCCAATGGCCGCTATGGACAAGGCAAGCTCATGCGCGAACGTTTCATCCCGCGCATGCTGGAAGCTGAACCAGAAAGCCTCATCAATGACACAGGCGACAATCTCGACCCGCACAAGATCTGGAACTGTATGTTCACCAATGAAAAACCCGGTGGTCATGGTGAACGCTCAGTGGCTATCGGCACTATCGACATGGCAGTCTGGGATGCAGTCGCCAAGATAGAGGGCAAGCCGCTATTCCAGTTGCTGGCAGAACGCTATGGCAATGGCACGCCAGACCGCAATATCTTTGTCTACGCTGCAGGTGGCTATTACTACCCCGGCCAGAACCACGACAAACTCAAGGATGAAATGCGCAGCTATATTGACCGTGGCTATACCGTGGTCAAGAAAAAGATAGGTGGTGCCTCTCTCGATGAAGATTTGCGCCGCATTGATTCCATACTCAGTGTGCTTGGTGACGGGCAAAAGTTGGCGGTCGATGCAAATGGCCGCTTTGACCTCGACACTGCCATCAAATATGCCAAGGCACTCTCGCAATACGACTTGTTCTGGTATGAAGAACCGGGTGACCCGCTGGACTTTGAATTGCAGGCGACATTGCGCAATTATTACCCTAACCCCATGGCGACTGGAGAAGACCTGTTCTCCATGCAGGATGTCCGCAATCTGATACGCTACGGCGGTATGCGCGCTGACCGCGACTGGCTGCAGTTCGATTGCGCTCTCAGCTATGGTCTCGTCGAATACCTGCGTACACTGGATATGTTGCGCGAACATGGCTGGTCAGCCAAACGCTGCATCCCTCACGGCGGCCACCAGATGTCGCTGAATATCGCCGCTGGTCTGGGCCTGGGTGGCAATGAATCTTATCCCGACCTGTTCCAGCCCTATGGTGGCTTCCCGGATAGTGTCAAGGTTGTCGATGGTTACATCATGCTGCCAGAATTACCGGGCATAGGTTTTGAAGGCAAGGCAGATTTGTATGCGGAGATGCGCAAACTGGCTGAATAATGGATCGTGGATAGATTTTGAGTAGTGGGTTTGAGGCGGGCGACACAAATTTAAAGACAGGGTTCTGTTGCTGTATAGTGGCGCACCGCATTTTAATTGGTTTCAGCATGTACAAATCCAAGCTTTTTTCACCCGCAGGAAGCAGGCGATTACTCTCTTTATTAGCGTTGTCCTTACTCCCGGCTTCTGTTTTCGCAGGCGACATCCTCAGCTGCAAGGATGAAAATGGCAAAACCATCTACACCGACAGTGCGGCGAAATGCGAAGGGCAGGCGCAAAAATTTCAGGGACATGATTCTGCCACCTCGGGCAAGGCAAATTTTAGCTCGCCCCGCCGCAGCTACCAAACCATCGCTGGCGACTGGAAGATACTGGTCGAACAGGATATGGCCGCGGCTGATCCCAAACTCACCACTGCTGCAAGCAACAAATTACAACAAGCACTGACTGAGATTCTGGGCAAGTTGCCCGCAGCATCACACCAGCATGTCAGGTCGCTCAATTTTTACCTGATGTGGGGCGAGAAATCTCCCAAGGGAGGAGAGAAATCAGGCATGCGTGCCGTAAAGCGGGTTGATCCTCTCAGATTGCCTTTGTACGATCCTGCCTGGAAAGATGCCGTTATCATTTACAGTGCAACAAATCTGATGTCATTGGATGAGCTGTGGACTAAAAAAGCCCTGACCCATGAGATAAGTCATACCTGGCATTTGCGCGACTGGCCAGCCAAACACCCGGAAATCACCGATATCTGGGAAGCGGCAAAACGTGCCAGTTTGTATAAGAATGTGGAAACCTATAAAGGCAAGACGCTGGCCAGTGCTTATGCACTCACCAATGAGCGTGAGTACTTTGCCGAATTGAGCGCAATGTATTTTGTCGGTGCTGACTACCATCCTTATGACAAGACTGGCTTGAAAAATTATGATCCCTTGGGCTATAAAATGGTGGAGCAGTATTGGGGTTTGCGCTGATACCCTGTGGTCATCAAATGACTCAGCAATACCAGCGCCAGGCTGCCAGCATCTGACTGGCGTCTGCGCTGCCAGCCAGCAATTCATCCAGATCCCGAGTGACTTGCGCACGCGCAGCGGCTGTCAATTCATAAGTGTCATCAAAAGCCTGTTCATCCAGCTCATGCATGCTATTCGCAACGCAGGCGATGGCGGCAAAGGCTGTCAGCAAGTCTGGTGCAAATAACTGGAAGTCAGGCTTGCCACCAGCCAGGGCAAAATAGACTTGCCCCGATATCGTGTCGAGCATGAAGGGATTACTGCCTTCCGTCGCTACCACCAGCCAGTGATCTTGCCACTCGGGCAAACGCTGGCCGGTATTGCCATGCCAGCGATAGCAAGCCTGTCTGGACCAGAGGTTTTTAAGCACAGGTATATCAACAGGATTACCGCCCGCACTCAGTGATAAGCCAGTAGGTCCGACTTTTTCATGGACTATTTCACCCCAGGGGCCTATCTGTTCATAGAAGCTGGTAAGAACCGCAGGCAGGGCTATTTCACCCTGCCAGTCACTTGCTGCCTGCGGGCGCAATTCTCCCCAGGGTGACAGCAAGTCACGCAAGACAGCAATAGTGATCGTGCTTATTTTGTTACCCCATCATCCTTGAACATGGTTTTCAAACCACGCAGAGCCTGGCGTATGCGCGACTCATTTTCAATTAAGGCAAAGCGCACGTATTCATCGCCATATTCACCAAAGCCTATACCGGGTGAAACGCAGAGTTTGGCTTTTTCCAGCATCTGCTTGGCAAATTCCAGTGAACCGAGATGACGATAATGTTCGGGGATATGCGCCCAGATATACATCGAAGCCTTGGGTTTTTCCACCATCCAGCCCAGTTCATGCAAGCCTTTGACGAGCACATCACGACGACGCTGGTACTGGTCACGGATCTCGTTGACACAGCTCTGGTCACCTTCCAGTGCCGCAATCGCAGCCACCTGCACAGGTGTAAAGCTGCCATAGTCATGGTAACTCTTGATACGTGCCAGCGCTGCTACCAGTTCCTTGTTACCAACCATGAAACCTATGCGCCAGCCCGCCATGTTATAACTCTTGGACATCGTGAAAAACTCGACCGCAACGTCACGTGCACCGGGCACCTGCATGATGGACGGTGCTTTCCAGCCGTCATAAGTGATATCGGCATAGGCCAGGTCATGTACCACCAGAATATTATGTTCCTTGGCCAGCTTGACGACGCGCTCGAAAAATTCCAGCTCCACACATTGCGCGGTGGGGTTGGATGGAAAACCAAAGATCATCATCTTCGGCTTGGGATAAGTCTCGCGTATCGCTCTTTCGAGCTCGGCAAAAAAATCCACGCCAGGGCTCATGCGGATGGAGCGTATATCGGCACCGGCAATCACTGCGCCATAGATGTGGATGGGATAGCTGGGGTTGGGCACCAGCACGGTGTCACCCTTGTCCAGCGTTGCCAGCATCAGATGCGCCAGGCCTTCTTTCGAGCCTATGGTGACGATGGCTTCGCTATCAGGATTGATTTCGACTTCGTAACGGTTCTTGTACCAGTGCGCAATCGCGCGGCGCAAACGGGGGATGCCCTTGGAGGCAGAATAACCGTGGGTGTCAGGACGCTGGGCAACTTCGACCAGTTTCTCAACAATGTGCGCAGGGGTGGCGCCATCAGGATTACCCATGGACATATCGATGATGTCTTCGCCACGACGGCGCGCAGCCATCTTTAGCTCGGCAGTGATATTGAATACGTAAGGGGGCAGGCGGTTGATACGAGCGAAGGAGAACTTTGTTGCAGGCGCAGCTACAGGTGTGCCTTCAACAGCAGAACCCCGGCCCGGCGGAGTAGTTGTATTTGTCATGATCTGAATTGTACGTAGCCCTTGTAGTCCATACAGACTGCAAGAACGGGCGCCCGGAACCGTCCGAGCGACGTTGAAGCGATTTGCCTCGCGTTTGATTGTAGCGAGCAATCTGGATTTCAGCAAGATGCGTTATGCTTGCCAAAACAAATTTGTCGCTATTCAATCAATTTTAAAAAGTGGAGCAGTACATGAACTTATTCCAGGAAGGCATATTGCAGGCAGTTCCTGTCCATGCCGTTTATCTCAGTTTGAATATCAAAACCGGTACTGATGTAGCAACGGTCAAGAAAGTAGTACGCGCTCTTGCAGACAAGACAGATGGTCAGAGTCTGGTCATCGGTTTAGGTGCCAGCCTCTTGCAGTTACTGGGCAGCGAGATCGCAGGCATGAAAGAATTCCATGGCATAGAAGGTAGCCGCATGCGCCTGCCTGCAACACCGGCAGCATTGTGGTGCTGGTTGCGCCAGCATGAACGCGGCGATCTGGTGCGCCAGTTGCATCAACTCATGCCAGTACTGGCACCAGCATTTGAATTGCAGCAACAGGTTGATGCCTTCAAATACAAGGAAGGCCGTGACCTCAGCGGTTATGAAGACGGCACAGAAAACCCGCATGACGATGCTGCCCTTGCGGCGGCATTTGTTGCGGGTGATACGCCCGGCCTGACAGGTTCCAGCTTTGTCGCCATCCAGCAATGGGCACACAAGTTTGATCGCTTTGATGCCATGTCTACCGTAGACCAGGACAATGCCGTGGGCCGTCGTCGCAGCGATAATGAAGAACTCGAAGATGCGCCAGAATCAGCCCACGTCAAGCGTACAGCGCAAGAAGATTTCACTCCTGAAGCCTTCATGCTCAGGCGTTCCATGCCATGGTCTGCACTGGACAAGGCAGGTCTGTACTTCGTCGCCTTTGCCAATTCCTTCTACCCGTTTGAAGTGCAATTGAAACGCATGTCAGGTGCTGAAGATGGCATTGTGGATGCCTTGTTCCAGTTCACTCAACCACAGACCGGCAGTTATTTCTGGTGTCCGCCCATGCAGGATGGCAAGCTTGATCTGCGTTTATTGAATCTGGTCTGATTCCGGCGCTTCCTCGGGCGGTTTCAAGAGCGCCAGAAAGCCTTCCAGCGGCAAGGGTTTTGAGAAGTAATAACCCTGGAAGGCATAGCAATTATGCGCAATCAAAAATGCGCGCTGCGCGCTGGTTTCCACTCCTTCGGCAATCACATTCAAGCCCAGGTTAACCCCGAGGGAAATAATGGCGCGGACAATGGTCGCATCATTTTCATCGTGACTTAAGTCGCGCACAAAAGACTGGTCTATCTTTAACTGGTTCAGTGGCAGGCGCTGCAAGTAAGCCAGTGAAGAATAGCCAGTTCCAAAATCATCCATGGAAAAAGCGATACCCAGCTTTTTCAGTTCATGCATTTTCTCAGTCGTGGCATCGACATTATCGAGCACCGTACTTTCGGTCAATTCTATCTTCAGGCGGGTCGCATCGATTTTGTGTCTGTGGATGATTTCACTGAGGGTTTCAACAAAATCGACTTGCTGGAATTGCTTGGCGCTGACGTTGACTGCCAGCGTCAGGTGACGGGTTTCTTTGCTGCTTTCCCATTGTTTGATCTGGGCGCAGGCAGTTTCCAGCACCCATAAACCTATGGGGATAATCAGGCCGGTTTCTTCTGCCAGCGGGATGAAGTCTGCTGGTGAAATGAAACCACGGTCAGGGTGTATCCAGCGTAGCAGGGCTTCAGCACCGATGAGTTTGCCTTCGGAATTGACCTGCACCTGGTAATACAACTGGAATTGATTATTCGCCAGTGCCACCCGTAAATTTGATTCCAGCAGCATGCGCACTACGAGAATGGCCTGCATGGCTGGGTCAAAAAAGCGCACGGCATTGCGGCCCGCCGTTTTGGCTTCATACATGGCGGTGTCGGCGCGCTTGAACAAGTCCTTGACCGTGATATCGCCACCCTGGAACAGGCAAACACCTATGCTGCTAGAGCCATGATGTTCAAAGTCAGTAATCATATAAGGCTGACTCAGCAACTGGCGTATTTTCTCTGCGATGCGGTCTGCCTGGCGCAGGGCATCTTCTTTTTCTATGCTCAGTTCTTCGAGCACCACGACAAATTCGTCGCCACCAAGGCGCGCCACGGTGTCACTGTCGCGCACGCAGGTTTGCAGGCGGCTGGCGGTTTCTATCAACAGCAAGTCACCGGCATCATGACCTCGTGTGTCGTTGAGAGTCTTGAAATTATCGAGGTCAATAAACAGGATGGCGCTATGGGTTTCATTGCGGTTGCTGATGGAGATCAGATGCTGCAACCTGTCCATCAGCAAACGGCGATTTGGTAGCTGCGTCAGTGAATCGTAGAAAGCCAGATTGCGTATCTCGGCTTCATAACCTTTGTGACGGCTGATATCGGTGAAAGAACCTATGTAATTGCTGACTTCGCCATGGTTGTCGGTGATGGCGGTCAGGGTAATCATTTGTGGATAAATTTCACCATTCTTGCGACGGCTCCACAGCTCACCATGCCAGAAACGGTGTTCTGTCAGCGAGATGTTGATATGTTCAAAAAAATCCCTGTCCTGCTGTTTGGTTTTGTGCAGAGGCGGGCGCTTGCCAATCAAGTCTTCTGCGGCATAACCGGTGATGCGGGTGAAAGCCTGGTTCAGCCTCAGCATGACCCAGTCGGCGTCAGTCACGAAGATGCCTTCCTGCGATTCAAAGGTACAGGCAGCGATGCGCAAATCCTGTTCTGCCTGTTTGCGCTCAGTGATGTCGGTAATAAAACAATGCCACAACATGGAACCACCTGGCTCGGGCTCAGGCAAGCCATCCAGATACAACCAGCGCACCGTGCCATCCTTGCGATGCATGCGGAATTCACTTTGCCACGGCGACAGATTGCGCATCGCTGCACGTATCAGTTCAGTACCGTTTTCTATATCGCGCGGGTCTATGCGGGCAAACAAATGCAGGGCATCATCCTTGACTTCATCATGCGTGACTTCAAACATCTGCACGATGGCGTCACTGGCAAAAGGGATAGAAGCGCTGTGGTCAGGCCGTATGCGGTATTGCATGACCAGGCCGGGCAGGCGCGAAGCGACTTTGTTGATGCGCTGGTAAGCTTCCTGTATCTGCCTGGTGGCATCTATACTTTCCGACTGCAGGGCTGTGATGATCAGGGTGATCAGCACCATGGTCGTCATATAGGCCCAGAGTATCAGCAGGTTCGCCTGGCCACCGTCATAAAATGGTCCCATGCTGTGGGATGTTGCCCAGGCCGAGAACAAGGATGTTGTCAGCACCGCGCAGGATGCGCCGGTAATGCCAAAGCGCATGGCTGCCCAGATCATGATGCCGACCATGATGAAGGTCAGGTGCAGGTGACTGTAAGGTGAAGCAAAAATCAGCCAGTTGGCGAGTGCAAACAATACCAGGAAACCAAGGATCTCCTTGCGTCGCCTCGACAGGTTAGACATGGTCTTCAACGAGAAAGACAGCAGCAAGGGAGCAGCCAGCAAGGCGCCTACAGTATCACCTGCCCACCAGGTCAGCCAGACTGCTGCCAGGTCAGTATTCAAGCCATGCAACCATAGCGTCAGCGTGCCGCCAGTCGCCGAGATGCACATGCCCAGCATGACAGCCAGACCAAAGCCGATAACATCGCGCCGTCTGGAAAAATCACGCCTGAAACCCTGTTTGCGCAATAGCCATTTACTCAGTAAAGGCCCCAGTGTATTGCCGATCGCCAGACTGCCAGCGACGAGTACGCTGAAACCCGCCGACATTTCCAGTAACCAGGCCGCAAGAAATACGGCCATACCCGCCAGTTTGCCATAGCGCAGCATACCGGTGATGGCGATACCGGTTGGCAACCAGATCAGGCTGACGCTGGGATTGACATAGGGGATGGACAGGCCTATGCGTCCCGCACCAAAGTAAGCCAGCATAATTAACAGAAAATGCCCCGCACGCATTTCCCTCAGGAAACTTCTGGAGTGGGCAAATTGCTCGGGCTTGTACATGGCTGCTGACTTGTATGAACTTGAGCAATTATGCGGCAAAGGCTGGGAAGTATTGGTTAACTTTTGATAAGTCAGTTTTTTCTTGGGGGGCAGGCTGACAAAAGAACCATTAACATCTAGTCTGCATTTTTAATTCGGAGGGTTGCAATCTTGGTTTCATGCTAAGTGAAACAATACAATTTTTTGTCGAAAAGCAAGCCAAATGTGAATGCACGAACTGAATCGCGTCATTCACATCTCTATCTCGCGTATCGAAAAAAATAGCCGGGTCAGATACCAACAAAAGCTGGTAGCGCCTCGAAAGTTGATGCAGTTGCGTCAGGCGTGACCCCTAATTGTTCTGCAGGCACAGCCATGCGATTAATCCAGATTGTTGGAAAACCATAGGTTTTTGCCCCTGCCGCGTCCCAACTACCAAACGCCACAAAAGCAATCTCGTCTCGAGCCAGGCCGAATGCGTCCGTTGCCATCTGATAGGAGCGTGGGTCCGGTTTATATACTTTGACTCTGTCAGTCGATATTAAATGATCAAATACGCCCTCAAGACCAGAGTTCTTGATTCCAGCTTCCAACATAGGCACCGAGAAGTTGGTCAGCGGGGCGAGACCCAGACCCTGTTTTTTCAAATTCTTCAGCACTGGCACCACGTCGGGCCAAGATTTCATGTTCAGGAATCCGCTGAGTAGTTGTGCACATTTTTCATTGCTGAGTTCGAGCTTTTCTGCGGCTGCGGCAAAAACCAATGCGTCTTCAGTCACCTTCAGGAAATCTACATAACTGCTGGTCATTGTGCGCAACCAGGTATATTCAAATTGCCGCGAACGCCATACGGACACCAGTTGCGCGCCCCGGCCTGGGAAAAGAGTTTCCGCGAGCGAAAAGATAGGACGCGGATCGAATAGAGCGAGACCGTCGAATGCCACTGCCTTGATGCGTCGGCTACTCGCCCATGCTGGGGTGACATTGCTTGCCGCACCGGCGATCGTCATACCTACAAATGTACGTCGGTTCATCATTACCTCCCTTAAACGACACAGTGTAGATTATTCATGTTTGCTATACTATTTACTAAATTTTTGATTCACTATTCAGATTTTTGGAATTATGGACAGACTTGATGAACTTGCGTTATTGATCGCGATTCTGGACGAAGGGACTATGGCAGCTGCTGCGCGTCATACAGGACGGTCGCCTGCCGCAGTGACCTATATTCTGAATGAGATGGAAAAACGCCTTGGCGTGCGCCTGATTGAACGTACTACGCGCAGCTTAACGGCTACTGAAGCTGGCCGCCGGTTCGCTGACAATGGTCGTCGTTTGCTTGTTGATTACAACGAATCACTCCACGATGTGATGAGTGATGCTGTCAGACCAACAGGCTTGCTGCGCATATCTGCTCCAATGATGTTTGGACGCCGTCATATCGCGCCTATTGTTACACGATATCTTGCCATGTATCCGCTAGTAGACATCGAATTGGAGTTGTCGAATAAGCAAATTGATATGGTAGATCGTAAGATTGATATCGCCTTGCGTATCGGTACACTGAATGACTCAAGCTTAACCGCGCGCCGCGTTGGAGAGGTTCGTCGTGTTGTCGTTGCCAGCCCTGATTACCTGAAACATCATGGATTACCGACCACCCCGGCAGCGCTTTCCGGACATGCACTCATCATGTTATCAATTAACGGGGACGTGCAAGCCTGGAATCTGGAAGAAACGAAAGCCAATATCCATAGCCGTTTCATTGTCAACCAGGCGGAGACGATGATTGATGCAGCCATTGCAGGTATCGGGCTGGCGAGACCCCTTTCTTATCAAGTCATCGATGAAATTAAAACAGGTAAACTCGTTCGCGTTCTCCAGGAGTTCGAATCTAATTCCCATCCAGTGAACCTGGTATATACCAGTCGCAAGCATATGCCCAAGCGAACACGGGCTTTCCTTGACCTCGCAACTGAAGCACTTGACAAGCTGGATTGTTTGCAGATGTAACTGATCTTACGCTGTTGCCATGACATGTTGTCACTCTAGATACATGAAGAGTGAAAGTGAGAAATTGAATCCACATCTTCAAATCCATACATCAGCACTCTTGCAGTGCTGCTCCCTAAAAGTACAAATCCTTCCGAATTTTTACATCTTGTTTACGCCCCCCGTTTAAGTCTTTACGAATTTTTTACATGCTTCTGACTATGCTTCACTGTGTAAAAACGAAGGAGTAAAGCATGGAATATCTGATGGAATTTTTATATCTCGCCGGCATAGGAGGTTTCTTCCTGCTGGTGTGGGCGTTAGCACTGGCCTGTGACAAATTGGGAGCAAAAGCATGAATCCCTTCTACATCCTGGGCACGGTGGTGGCTGCCGCCTTGTTCGTCTATCTGATCGCAGCCTTGTTGAATGCCGAGGAGCTGTGATGACTACGCAAGCAATTGTTTTATTGGTACTGTTTCTTGGTGTGCTACTGCTCTTGTCTTATCCTTTGGGTCGCTACATCGCCAGGATCGCCGATGACAAGGTTACAGTACCTGGCATGGGCTGGTTACGCTGGCTGGAAAAAGGTCTGTACCGTATCGCGGGCGTTAAAGCTGAAGCGGGCATGGGCTGGAAGCAATATGCCGTCGCCTTGTTGATTTTTAACACCCTGGGCGCGCTGGCTGTGTACGCCGTGCAACGTCTGCAAGCCTGGCTACCTTTGAATCCGCAAGCTTTTGCCAATGTCAGTACTGACTCCTCCTTCAATACTGCCGTCAGTTTCGTCAGTAATACCAACTGGCAAGGCTATACCGGCGAAGCCACCATGAGTTACCTGACCCAGATGCTGGTGCTTGCCGGGCAAAACTTCTTTTCTGCAGCAACCGGCATTGCCGTGGTGTTTGCGCTGATACGCGGTTTTAGCCGCCATTCCGCCACCTCCATAGGTAATTTCTGGACTGATATTACCCGTTCAACCCTGTATCTCCTGTTGCCGCTGTCTGTCATCTTTGCCGTTTTCCTCATGGGCCAAGGCGTGATTCAGAACTTCTCTGGCTATAAAGAGGTGCAACTGATCGACCCTGTCACATACAGTCAGCCCAAGCTCGGCCCTGACACGCAGCCTTTAAAAGATGACAAAGGCGCACCCATCATGGAAACCCTGACGGCGACTACCCAAACCCTGCCCATGGGCCCGGTCGCTTCGCAAGAAGCCATCAAGATGCTGGGTACGAATGGTGGTGGATTTTTCAATGCCAACTCGGCACATCCTTATGAAAACCCCAGCTACCTGAGCAATTTCATGCAGATGATCGCCATCTTCCTGATACCTGCTGCGCTGTGCTTCGCTTTTGGTCACATGGTCGGTGATATGCGCCAGGGCTGGGCGGTATTGACGGCAATGACGGTCCTGTTCGTGGCCATGACGCTGACTGTCATGTTGTCTGAACAGCAGACTCATCCCGTGCTGGCCAGCATGAATATCGACCATGCCACTTCAGCCCTGCAAGCCGGTGGCAATATGGAGGGCAAGGAAACCCGCTTCGGCATCAGCGCATCGAGCCTGTTTGTTGCTGTGACTACCGCAGCGTCCTGCGGCGCGGTGAATGCGATGCATGATTCCCTCATGCCTATTGGTGGCCTGGTACCTATCGTGCTCATGCAGTTTGGTGAAGTGGTGTTTGGCGGCGTAGGCAGTGGCCTGTATGGCATGTTGATCTTCGCGATACTGGCGGTGTTTATCGCTGGCCTAATGATAGGCCGCACACCGGAATACCTGGGCAAGAAAATCCAGGCATTTGAAATGAAGATGACGTCCATCGCCATCCTGGTGACACCGGTATTGGTGCTGGCTGGCACGGCCATCGCGGTCATGTCGGAAGCAGGTAAGGCCGGTATTTTGAACCCCGGTGCCCATGGTTTTTCTGAAGTGCTGTATGCCTTCACCTCTGCCGCCAACAACAACGGCAGTGCCTTTGCCGGTCTGAGTGCGAATACGCCCTTCTACAACATCATGCTGGCGATAGCCATGTGGTTTGGCCGCTTTGCCATGATCGTGCCTGTGCTGGCGATAGCCGGTTCACTGGCGGGCAAGAAAAGGCTGGAAGCCAATGCTGGCACCATGCCCACCCATGGCCCCATGTTCATCGCCTTGCTGGTTGGTACGGTGGTGCTCATCAGTGTGCTCAATTATGTGCCTGCCCTGGCCTTGGGCCCGGTCGTTGAACATCTGCAATTGATAGCGAAATAACGCGCGAAATAATTTAGGCAGTCTGAATGACAGCAGCATCTGGAATGCGCTTTCATTCGGACCCGCCAGTAGTTTAAGGGGATTAACATGTCTAGTACCAGTGTACAAAAGTCGATAGACAGCAAAGTCAATACAGCCGCCAAACCTGGCGCTGGACAAGCTGGCGACACCACATCCGGCGGCAAGCCTCGCTTGTCGCTATTTGATAGCAGCCTGATTATGCCTGCCGTCATCGATTCATTCAAAAAACTCAGCCCACGCACGCAATTGCGCAGCCCGGTGATGTTTGTCGTGTATGTAGGCAGCATCATCACCAGCATGTTGTTCGTGCAATCCCTGATGGGACAGGGAGAAGCCAGTCCTGGTTTTATCCTGGCGATTTCCATCTGGTTATGGTTCACTGTCCTGTTTGCCAACTTTGCCGAAGCACTGGCAGAGGGCCGCAGCAAAGCCCAGGCCGCTTCCCTGCGCGCCTTGAAGCAAACCGTGATGGCCAAGAAACTGGCCATACCAAAACATGGCACCACCTGGCTGCCAGCCCAGGCCAATGACTTGCGCAAGGGCGATGTAGTGCTGGTCGAAGCCAATGACGTCATCCCTATCGACGGTGAAGTCATAGAAGGTGTGGCGACAGTCGATGAAAGCGCCATCACCGGTGAATCTGCACCTGTGATACGTGAATCGGGCGGTGACTTTTCTGCCGTCACTGGTGGCACCCGCGTCTTGTCTGACTGGCTGGTGATGCGTGTGACATCCAATCCTGGCGAAGCCTTCATCGACCGCATGATCGCCATGGTAGAAGGTGCCAAACGCCAGAAGACCCCGAATGAAGTTGCCCTGACCATTTTGCTGGTGGCCCTGACCATCATCTTCCTGGTGGTGACTGTGACCTTGCTGCCATTCTCGTTGTTCAGTGTCGATGCTGCAAAGGCAGCGGGTTTTGCTTCTGCCCCTATCTCCATCACGGTGTTGATCGCCTTGCTGGTCTGCCTTATCCCCACCACTATAGGTGGCTTGCTGTCTGCCATTGGTGTGGCTGGCATGAGCCGCATGATGCAGGCCAATGTCATCGCCACGTCTGGCCGTGCGGTTGAGGCTGCTGGTGACGTTGATGTCTTGATGCTGGATAAAACCGGGACCATCACCCTGGGTAACCGTCAGGCGTCCGATTTTTTCCCTGCTCCTGGTGTGACGCTGCCACAATTGGCAGACTCTGCCCAACTGGCTTCACTGGCAGATGAAACACCAGAAGGCCGCAGCATCGTCATCTTCGCCAAACAACGCTATAACCTGCGTGAACGTGAAATGGCCAGCCTGAATGCGACTTTCGTGCAATTCACTGCACAAACCCGCATGAGTGGTGTCGATATAGGTAACCGTCAGATACGCAAGGGCGCCGCAGATTCAGTCAAGAAATTTGTTGAGTCCCTGGGTCGCCCTTTCCCTGCTGAACTCAGCAAAACCGTGGATGACATTTCACGTCGTGGCAGCACACCATTGGTCGTCGTCGATGATGGCAAGGTCATGGGGGCGATAGAGCTCAAGGACATCGTCAAGGGCGGCATCAAGGAAAGGTTTGCCGAGCTGCGCCGCATGGGTATCAAGACCATCATGATTACCGGTGACAACAAGCTGACTGCAGCCGCGATTGCTGCTGAGGCTGGCGTAGATGATTTTTTGGCAGAAGCCACGCCAGAAGATAAGCTCAAACTGATACGCAGTTACCAGGCTGAAGGCCGCCTGGTTGCCATGACGGGTGACGGCACCAATGATGCGCCAGCCCTGGCGCAGGCTGACGTGGCGGTGGCCATGGCTTCCGGCACGCAGGCGGCAAAAGAGGCTGGCAATATGGTGGATCTGGATTCCAACCCCACCAAGTTGCTGGAAATCGTCGAGATAGGCAAACAGATGCTGATGACACGCGGTTCGCTGACGACATTCTCGATTGCGAATGATATCGCCAAGTATTTTGCGATTATCCCGGCTGCCTTTGTCGCCACTTATCCACAGCTCAAGGCGCTGGATATCATGCACCTGACCAGCCCTTCATCGGCCATCATGTCTGCGGTGATCTTCAATGCCCTGATCATCGTCTTCCTGATCCCGCTGGCCTTGAAGGGTGTGAAATACCGCGCCATCGGTGCATCGCTGCTGTTGCGCCGCAACCTGCTGATCTATGGACTGGGTGGCATCATCTTGCCTTTTGTTGGCATCAAGTTCATTGATGTCATCCTGGCTGTGCTGCATCTGGCCTGAATTTATATTGCTCAATAAGGAATCATCATGAGTACTAATGCACACGCTGATACAAATACTGACACCGGCAATTCAATTTTCCGTCCCGCCATCGTCTTGTTCGCCGGGTTGACGCTGATCGTTGGCGTTATTTATCCCTATTCCATGACAGGACTGGGTAAGGTTTTGTTCCACGATCAGGCAGAAGGCAGCCTGATCATGCAAGATGGCAAGGCCGTGGGTTCTTCTCTCATAGGCCAGTCTTTCTCATCACCTAAATATTTCTGGGGCAGGTCATCTGCAACTGGTCCTATGCCGAATAATGCTGGCGGATCCAGCGGTTCTAACCTCGGCCCGACCAACGCGGCACAAACTGATGCCGTCAAAGGCCGCATAGAGGCGTTGAAAGCAGCTGACCCTGGCAACACGGCAAAAATCCCTGTCGATCTGGTGACTGCATCTGCCAGTGGTTTGGACCCGGAAATCAGCCTGGCTGCCGCCAATTACCAGCTTGCCAGGGTGGCACGCGAACGTAAGCTGCAAGAGTCGCAAGTCAAGGCTATCATAGACCAACTGGCGCAATATCCTGCGCTGGGTTTGCTGGGTGAGGCTAGAGTGAATGTGCTGGCCTTGAATCTGGCGCTGGACAAGCTACCAAAGTAAGTGACGAAACTCAGTTTCAAAACTAAGTTACAAAACCAAGTTACAAAATCAAGTTACAAAATCAATTACGAAACTAAGTTGTAAAAATAAGATAGGCTGTTCGTCTGTGTACTTTGCAGACGAAAGCTGCTCTACAAATAAACAAATATGGCTACAAACAGCGAACAACGCCCAGACCCTGATGTCTTGCTTGCCCATGTGCAGGAGCAAGAACGAAGGGCCACGCGTGGCAAGCTGCGTATCTATTTCGGCGCATCTGCTGGCGTAGGCAAAACCTACGCCATGCTGACTGCTGCCCGCAAACTGTTGGCTGAGGGGCAGCAAGTACTGGTTGGTGTCATAGAAACCCATGGCCGTGATGAAACCGCAGCCCTGGTCGATGGTCTCGAAGTCTTGCCACCCAAGGCCATTCCCTATCGCGACAAGATACTCAGTGAATTTGACATAGACACTGCGCTGGAGCGTCATCCACCGTTGATACTGATGGATGAACTGGCCCATTCCAATGCCGCCGGATCACGCCATCCCAAACGCTGGCAAGATGTCGATGAATTGCTGAGCGCCGGTATTGATGTCTACACTACGGTGAATGTCCAGCATCTCGAAAGCCTGAATGACGTCGTTGGCGGTATTACGGGCATACGTGTCAATGAGACCCTTCCCGACAAGGTGTTTGATGAAGCCGATGAAGTCGTGCTGGTGGATATCCCAGCCGACGAATTGCTGGCCAGGCTAAAATCAGGCCGTGTCTATAAAGTGCAGCAGGCAGAACGCGCCGCCAAGAATTTTTTCCGCAAAGGTAATCTGATCGCCTTGCGCGAACTGGCCCTGCGCCGAACTGCCGACAGGGTGGAAGATGATGTACAGGCCTATCGCATAGAAAAGTCCATAGGCACGATCTGGAAGACTGATGCGGCTCTGCTGGCCTGCATAGGTCCACATGGTGATGCGGACCACCTGGTACGCAGCGCAGCCCGCCTGGCCAGCCAGATGAGTGCAGAATGGCATGCCATCTATGTTGAAACTCCTCAATTGCAGCGTCTGCCTTCAGCACAGCGTGAACGCATATTGAAAACCCTGAAACTGGCGCAAGACCTGGGGGCGACAACAGCTGTGCTAACTGGCAAGGATATTGCGCTGGTCATTGTTGACTATGCACACAGCCATAATTTTTCACGTGTTGTTCTAGGCCGCAACAGAAGCAACAAATGGCGTTTTGCGTGGCAGCAAACTTCCAACCTGAAAAATATAGCTGATTATGCACCCGACCTGGATTTGATCGAAGTCGGCAAGGCCAATGCAGATATTGCAGAGACGAGCGATGACAAAGGTGTGGCACTGAGCAGGATCAGCCAGTTCGCCAGCCCTCGCGTGCCACCAAGACACTGGCGCTATGTCTACGCTGTGCTGGCTAGCTTAGGCACCGGGCTGATCGCTACACCACTGTTTGAAGTGTTCAATCTGGTCAATATAGCCATGTTGTTCTTGCTGACCGTTGTATTAGTGGCTGTAAAATTCGGGCGTGGTCCTTCTGTCGTCTCGACGATAGTAGGTATTGCTGTGTTTGACTTCTTTTTTGTGCCGCCGCGCTTTTCCTTTGCTGTCAGCGACTTGCAGTATTTGATGACCTTTGCCGTCATGCTGCTGGTGGGTCTGATCACCGGTCACCTGACCGCCGATCTGCGTTATCAGGCCAGGGTGGCGGCACACAGGGAATCGCGCGCAAGGGCGCTGTATGAGTTTGCCCGCGATCTCTCTGGCGTATTGCTGGCTGAACAAATTTCAGAAACTACCCAGGTCATCATACAAAGAGCTTTTCGAGCCCAGGCAACCTTGCTCCTGCCTGACGATGCCGGACGCCTGCAGACCCCGGCCAATTTGGTGGCCGGCCTGGATATGGGTATAGCACAATGGGCTTTTGACAAGGTAGAAGCAGCAGGCATAGGTACAGATACTCTGCCCGCCAGCAATTTCTTTTACCTGCCGCTGGTGGCACCCATGCGTACCCGTGGCTTGCTGGCAATACAGCCAGAGAGCAAGCGCTGGATCATGATCCCCGAGCAAAGGCAGCAACTCGATACCTTTGCCGCCCTGGCAGCAATTGCGCTGGAACGTGTGCACTATATCGAAGTCGCGCAAGATGCCCTGATCCACATGGAATCTGAACGCCTGCGCAATTCCCTGCTGGCAGCCTTGTCGCATGACTTGCGTACGCCATTGACTTCGCTGGTAGGTATCTCTGAATCACTGGCCATGTCGAAACCCGCACTGGCAGATGCACAACTGCAAATGGCGCAAGCCCTGCGCGACGAGACCCTGCGCCTCAGTGCACTGGTGACAAATTTGCTCGACATGGCAAGGATAGAAAGCGGCGAAGTAAAACTGAATTTGCAGTGGCAGACCTTTGAAGAAGTGGTCGGTACTTCCTTGCGTATCTGTAGTGCGCAATTGCAGAATCACAAAGTGGAAACTCGTTTGTCGCCGACCTTGCCACTCATCAATTTTGATGCCGTGCTGATAGAGCGTGTATTGTGTAACTTGCTGGAGAACGCTGCAAAATATACGCCCGCTGGCACCGTCATCAGCATCGCAGCCGAGCTCAATGGCAGCATGCTGGAAGCCATGGTCTATGATAATGGGCCGGGACTTCCAGCCGGGCGCGAGGAAGCTGTATTTGAAAAATTTACCCGTGGTGAACGCGAATCTGCCTTGCCAGGCGTGGGTCTGGGGCTGGCGATTTGCCGTGCCATCATACAGGCGCACAAGGGTACCATGCATGCTGGCCACTCTCCTGGAGGCGGTGCCTGCATCGTCTTTGATCTGCCTTTGGGAACGCCGCCTGCCATGCCAGAATCAGAAGAAGAAAACAAATGACTAGCCATACATTGAATGGAGCCACGGTTGCCATGCCAGTTGCATTGCTGGTAGAGGATGAACCGCAAATACGCCGCTTTGTGCGCAATGCGCTGGAAGAAGAGGAGTGGCAGGTTTTTGAATCTGCCAATCTGCAACGCGGCCTGGTAGATGCGGGTACACGCCAGCCCGACCTCATCGTGCTTGATCTGGGCTTGCCTGACGGTGATGGAATCGACTTTATCAAAGATGTACGCAAATGGTCGAGCATACCTATTATTGTTTTGTCTGCGCGCGTCAGTGAACAAGAAAAGATCAAGGCACTTGATGCCGGTGCCGACGATTACCTGACCAAGCCATTTGGTGTTGGTGAATTACTGGCACGTGTACGAGCCACTTTCAGGCGCCAGCGCCAGCCTGGCGTCAGCCTTGACGGCATCGTCCAGTTTGGTGATGTCAAGGTCGACATGAAAGCCCGTCTGGTCACCAAGGCGGGCAATATGGTGAAGCTGACTCCGACAGAATTCAGGCTGTTGATGGTGCTGGTCACCAATGTAGGACGGGTCGTCACCAATCCACAATTGTTGCGCGAAGTCTGGGGCCCCAGCCATTCCGAGAGTGGTCATTACTTGCGCATTTACATGGGTCATCTGCGCCAAAAACTCGAAGATGACCCGGCACAACCGCGTTATCTTTTGACGGAGACAGCCATAGGCTATCGATTGCTGTTACCCACTTAATTAAAAAATTTTATGTTTATCAACTGGCAGCTTGCAAAGCTCGCCGGTGGGATGTTTGCATCCTTGAATCATTGCATCAACGATTTTCATGTGCCTATTTTGATCTGTAGTGAAGTAAATTCTGCAGCAAAATCCGCATCAACCAGAACGACATCGTCGTTATTTTTGTAAGGAAGTAGTATGAAAAAAATAGTTATGGCAGCAGCGATCAGCACAGTTTTCTTTGCGGGCTATGCCAGCGCAGAAGATGCCAAGCCGGAAAATGAAGTCAGCTTCAATGCGGCAGTCACTTCTGACTATCGCTATCGCGGTATTTCGCAAACACGTCTGCAAGCTGCTCTCCAGGGTGGTGCCGACTATACCCATAACCCTAGCGGCTTTTATGCAGGTACATGGGCTTCGACCATCAAATGGACCAAGGATGCCGGTGGTGGTGGAGATGTAGAAATTGATCTGTATGCAGGCAAGCGCGGTGAAATCAGCAAGGACATCAGCTATGACGTTGGTGTACTCAGCTATGTCTATCCATCAAATGGTCTGGCTGTGAGTGCCAATACGACAGAAATTTATGGCCAGCTTTCTTATGGCCCGGCCTATGCTAAATACTCGCATTCTGTGACTAACCTGTTCGGCTTTGCCGACAGCAAAAACAGCGGCTACCTGGACCTGGGCGCGAATGTGGAAATGGCAACTGGCCTGACGCTGAACCTGCATGCCGGTCGCCAGCAAGTGAAGAATAATGGTGTTTACAGTTATACGGACTGGAAGTTGGGTCTCACCAAGGACTTTGGTATCGTCACAAGTGCTGTAGCCGTCATCGGTACCAATGCCGGTGAAGCTGCTTATGCATCGCCAGCCAATGGCAAGTTCCTTTGTAAGACAGCGTTGGTAGTCACGGTCAGCAAGACTTTCTGAATCTGAGCGTGGTGAGCCAGAGGCAATTCTGGCTCACACAATGTTTGGCGAATTGCAGGGCGATCATGGTAAATAGATTGCCCTGTAAAGATGCATCAAAGGCATATCCAGTGCATCATCCAAATAAATAAATTTGATATTGCTAAGTTGTTGAGATAGTTGGCTGACAAATTTCTGGCTTTGGATGCAAGCGATTTTATCTACCGTGATCAATACTGGTAAATGCTTATTTGTACTGCGTGCCAGTCTGATGCATTTATGGAGTTTCGCCTGCTTTTCTTTATTCCATGTATCGAGTTCTGTATGGCAGACCAGCAGATTGCAGGTGGATAAAGCGACGGCCGCATCAGCATAAAATGGCTTTGGAATATCCATCACAATATCGTGGAATTGTGCATGTCCGTGGAGCAGCTCTGCAGCTAAAGCGTCAGAAGAAAGCGCGCTGGGTCTGGCTCCCGCTTTTATCTCCAGGCGCGACCATGCAATATTCTTCGCTTCTTTCCGGTACTGATTAGCCTGTTTTCTTTCGCAATTTTGTTTTAGCAGTAATACGTTCCTGCCCGCCAGTGCCCGGCGCTCGGCCAGCCTGGTAGCATTGCTCACAGTGGCTGATGCAAAGTCTGCGGGCACTGTCGCTACAATCATGGCAGATGTAATCCTGAGGAAAACTGCGCATGCATGCCAGCCAACAGTTCCTGTGTTGCCAGCATAATTATTATCAAGGACAACAATTTTTGCAAACTGATGAGTAGCAGTGCAAAGTTTTTTTGACGAGGCCGCAGCCCACCCGGGAGTGCTATTGCTATTTGTATGAAGCTTGCCAAAATAAGCACCAGCATACCTTCTATCAACCAAACGTTTGTGTTCGACTGATATGCTGTGAGTGAAGAAAGGGATGCTGCGGCCAGTAAACAAACCGAGATGCCAAAACCCTGGTCTGTTTCTTTATTCTTTAGCTTGATCCCCATGAATATGCAGACAGCAGTCGCCAGAAATATCAGCCCAGAAATTATCTGCAATCTCAGGTCTGGTATCCGCATATAGGAAAGCAAAGTAAAACCTGACAAAGTTATGCTGCTGTATGCAACCAGTGCAATAAGTAGGCGCTTCATTGCGTAAGACATTCTGTTATCGGTTTTTGTCTTCCGCATTTTCAATGGCTGGCGAATACCTTGCTGGACAATGCCTGCAAGGCCTTGATCGTCATGGGATGCGCAGCTGGACATTCACAGACGGACATGCCATCCTGATACGCCTGATGAAAACTGCCACCGCAGAATAAGGGGTAGGGAAATAATTCTGTAGTTTCCAGCTTGCTGACAAAATTCTTTACCCTGGCCACTTTATCAACGGTAGCCTGAACGTCCCTGGAACTCATAACAACCAGAGTTCGCATGCCGGGATTTTCTGTCTGTGCCAGCTGTATGCGCGTGCTTAGCTCTTGCTCTTGTAATTGCGCGAGTTGATCAAGGTCGATCACCAGTATGGTGACATGGGCTGCCTGCAATGCACTGCGGCTGCCCATGCAGTCGCGTGCTTCTGCATCAATGACTATATCCTGGTAATGAAAACCGAGATTTTCCAGTTCAGCCTGCATGCCTTTGCCGCTGACTCTCCGCACAGTCACTGGTGTGCAGTCAGCCGTGCGACGGCGGGCGCGGCTCCAGTCCAGTGATGAGTGACGGGCGTCGTTATCAAGCAAGATAAGTTTGCTACCTGACAGTGTACGCAAGGTAGCGAGATTGTCGGCCACAATGGATTTGGCACAATCTCCCGCGCCATGTGCGATGGTGATGATCATAGTATGTCTTGATTGAAATATTCAGCGCACCATGCGCAGGGTACGGATATTGTTGATGACTGGACTTGGCAAACTTCTGGCTTTGACTGGCAATGGCAAATCAGCCAGCCTCTCCAGCTCATGCGCGAGTTTGATTTTTCCGGCCAGGGACATGGCTGTCATGGGCAGGCGCAATTCTTCCTGTATCAAACCCTGCATAGCCAGTGCTGCCTTGACAGGTGCTGGATTGGATTCAGAAAACAGCAGGCGTATCAGGGGTTGTATTTCAGAAAACAGGGCCTGCGCTTCTGGGAAATAATCAGCGCGCATGAGTTCATACAATTGCACAAACAGATCAGGCCGGACATGCGCCGCAGCAGAAATAGCACCCTGGCCGCCCATGCTCAACGTGTCGAGCAACATGGCATCATCACCGCACAAGACTTTCAGATGACTGCAATTCACCAGACCCATCATTTGCGTCAAGTTGCCACTGCTCTCTTTGATGGCGACGATATTTTTTTGTTTCTCAAGAGCGATGACAGTACTCAGGTCTATATTCACACCCGTCCTGGCTGGTACGTTATACAGGACGATATCCTTCTCAGTTGCCTTGGCGATAGCCTCAAAATGCAGAAGCACGCCCTCTTGCGAAGGACGCAGATAAGATGGTGCACTGAGTAAAAATCCCTGCAGATGCTGTTCATCATAGGCCTGCACTTTTTCTGTCAGCCAGTGTGTGTCGCTACCACTGATGCCCATCAGTACAGGGCATGAATTCTTTGTCACTTCAAGCACGGCAGCCAGTAACTGCTTTTGCTCATTTTCAGCCAGCGTCGCCGCTTCGCCGGTAGTGCCGCAGACTACCAGGCCGTGTATGCCTGCGGCCATCAATTGCGTAGCCAGTTGCTGTACTTTATCCAGCTCGGGTTTGCCGTTCTTAAATGGCGTGACGAGCGGAACCCAGATGCCTTCATAGATAGACATAATAATTTCTTTTTAAAAAATGGAAGTGACCGGAGTGTCGTAAATCAACTCGCCAGCAGCGGTGTGATTTTCCCGAATTCAGCGTGCGGCAAGGCGCGCATGATGTGGCTGATGATGGTATCGACCGAGGACTTGCTCAGGCAAAGCCACACCTTCATTTTGCTGGCGTGGTCTATCGGTTTGACACGCATGAAGAGGACCAGGTCACCGCAGGATTTGAGTATCAGATGACGTAATTCAGTGATGCTGGCCGAGTCAACGGTGATACGCATGACGAAATCATTTTGTACTAATTTCGCCGGCGTTTTATAGGTGACTACAGGCTGATGCAGGGCATAAGCGCTTTTGCGTTGGCGATGATTTTCAAATAAAAATTTCTCGCGTTTGCAGGATGTTAAGACGTCTGAATAATTTTCAGAGGTGTGACCGGGATACTGATTCATCGTAATCTCGTGCTGTTTGACACAATTCAAGATTAGCAGCCACAGCGTAAAGATTCTCTAAAAAATAGAGGGGGAAATCGTAAACATGATGTAAATTCTTTTCATCCGCGTGTTACCTCTTTTGCTTTTACTCTTTCGCTTCATTGAGCAATTGCGTCAGGGTTCCATGCAAGCTCTCTGCCTGTATGGGCTTGTGCATCAATATCAGTTTGGCCGCTTTTGCATCACCTGACAATTGCGGCGAGGCATCACCAGTAATCAGTATTGCAGGAATATGATGATTGAATTCTTCGCGCAGGTTGGCGATAACGTTGATGCCGTTTTCATTGAGTTTCAGACGGTAATCACAGATCAGCAAATCAGGAATCTTGATTTCTTCGCTGCATAGTGCCAGTGCATCAGTACCAGTGGTCGCGGTGATGACGCGTGCATCCCATCGCTCCAGCAAGGCTCGCATGGCCGTCAGTATGCTTTCATCATCATCAATCACGACAATCAGGGCTTGCAGCAGAGAGGCGCTGTTGCTGGCCTTGCTGCGACCATGCTTGTCTGTCACTTCCTGGCTGGCAGCGAGTGGCAGACTGATGGCAAATGTCGAGCCCTGGCCAGGTTGAGACTGTAATTTGATGGGGATATGCAAGAGACGCACCAGTCTTTGTACGATGGCGAGGCCCAATCCCATGCCTGCGGTGCTGCTTCTGGATTCTGATGCTGACTCTACCTGGAAGAACTCTTCAAAGATGGTTTCCTGGTCATGTTTAGAAATGCCTATGCCGGTATCTTCAACGGCGATTTGCAACTGCTGATCAAATTCCATGCATCTGACTACTACCTGGCCATCCGGGGTATACCGCAGCGCATTGGCAATCAGGTTGCGCAGTATCTGCTCGACCAGGTCAGCATCGCTGTTGACGATGGCCATGCTGTGATGGATTTCAAATTGCAGACCCTTGGCTATTGCCTGGGGAGTGAATTCAACGTCGAGTTTACCGAGCACTTCGGCGATAGCAAATTCTTGTAATTGTGGTTCGACGATTTGCGCATCCAGACGTGACAGGTCCAGCAGATTAGCAAACATGTCATCCATGGTACGTGCGCAGTTTCGGAGATTGTTCACGACGGGGCGTACAGCGGCTGGCAGCTCAAAATTAAACAAGGCGCCGAGATAAAGATTCAGCGCATGCATGGGTTGGCGCAAATCATGGCTGGCAACGGCCAGGAAGCGTGTCAGTTCGCTTTGCTGTGCTTCTTGCCGCTTGTTCACTTTCAGCAAGGTCTGGTTGATTTTTTCGAGTTCTTCTTTTTGTGCCTGTATTTCTGCAGTCCTGAGCCTGATTTCAGTTTCCAGTGCCCGCTTCTGGCGTTTCAGGGCGCGCACATGCCAGGTATAGGCTGCAGTAATTATAACCAGTGCCAGCAGGGCCAGCGTCAGCCAGGACCAGATATCTAGCTCGTGAGGCGACACAAGACCAGCAGCAGGCGCGCCCGCACTGGCCACTTGCCAGGGGCAAACCAGCATGGCAAAGACTGTTAGCAGGCGATTGCGGAAATTAAACATCTTGAGGACATGCGGAGCAAATAAGATGAAATAAGTCCCCAGTATACAGTCTTGAGCAAAATTCCTGCCTTGAATGCAAAAAAGCCCCACATTGTTATTCAATGCGGGGCTATCTTGGGTAATGAACGGCTTTTAATACAGCCAGAGTTTGTCTGCATCCAGTTGCAGATAATACTCACCAGGGCTCAGCTTGAATGGCGAATACGCCCGCAAGCCACCTTCGGCATGACCGAACAGGCATTCCCAGCGGTCACCGAGATACATGCAGGTCGTCAATGGCAATTTGATGGCGTTTTCGGTCTGGTTATCAGTGATCTTGACTTTTTCCAGGCGGATGATGGCAGTTGCTTCTTCACCGACATTTTTGCCGCGCACTGTGGCTTTCAATGATGCACCATTGACACTGATGGTGGCAGTGTCGCCATTGCGCTGGACTACCTTGCCTTTGAGTTTGTTATTGCTACCCATGAATTCGGCAGTGAACAGGGTATCTGGCGTTTCATACATGCTTTGCGGCGTGCCTTGCTGTTCTATGACGCCATTGTTCAATAACAGGATGCGGTCAGATATCGCCATCGCCTCGCCCTGGTCATGCGTCACCATCAGGGCTGACAGGTTCAGCCTGACGATCAGTTCACGCAGGAAGGCGCGCGCTTCTTCACGCAGCTTGGCATCCAGATTCGACAAAGGCTCATCCAGCAAAATTACAGGAGGGTTATACACCAGTGCACGGGCAATCGCCACACGCTGTTGCTGACCGCCTGACAATTGATGCGGGAAGCGTTCACCCAGATGGCCCAGGCCCAGCTGGCCCAATACATCCTTGACCTTGTCACTGATTTCGCTGGTGCCCAGCTTGCGCAGCTTCAGACCGTAGGCGACATTGTCGAATACAGTCTTGTGTGGCCACAGTGCATAGGACTGGAATACCAGGCCCAGGTTGCGTTGTTCTGCCGGTACTTCCAGACCCTTGCTGCCATCAAAAATGGCGCGCTCACCAAGGGTGATAGTGCCGGTCTTGGGGGACTCCAGCCCCGCTACTGCGCGCAACAGTGTGGTCTTGCCGCTACCCGAAGGGCCAAGCAGGGCGACTACCTCGCCACGCTGCAAGTTCATCGACACGCCTTTGAGAATGGGGTTGGCAGTAGCGCCGGAACCATATTCCAGGGTTAAATCTTGTACGCTTAATTCAGACATAGTGTGCTCTCGTATTTTTTTGTATTGCTATGCAATGAAATTTTTATGGAATGTCATCAGTGACTAATTCAGTGACTTAGCTTGACGCCAAAGCGCAGGGCCAGTCCCAAACCTATGGCAACCAGAGTGATATTGATGAAGGACAAAGCCGCCACCAGATCAACAGAACCACCCGCCCACAGCGAAACAATCAATGCACCGATGACTTCCGTACCCGGCGACAGCAGGTACACACCAGTTGAATATTCACGTTCAAAAATCAGGAAGACCATCAGCCAGGCGCCCAGCAAACCAAACTTGACCAGCGGCAGCGTCACATCACGTGTGACCTGGCCACGGCTGGCACCAACTGCACGCGCCGCTTCTTCCAGCTCAGGCCCAACTTGCAGCAAGGCGGTGGAAATCAGACGCAAACCATAAGCCATCCACACCACGGAATAAGCAATCCAGACCGAGAAGATGGTGGAACGCAAGGCGCGCAATTGCGGGATGACATTTTCTATCAGCCAGATACAGAAGGCATTGTCAAAACCCTTCAGGCCACCTTCCAGCCAGCTGGGTACGAACAGGAATACCCACAGGAAAGACAGACCAGCCAGCAAACCGGGGACTGCGCGTGGTACCAGCACGCTGTAATCCAGCAGGCGGGTGATACCGTCAGGTTTGCGGTGCATGGCCAGGGCAATACCGGCATAGCAAATCACTGCCAGCGCACCACCGATGATGCCTATCAGCACGGTATTGAATATGCCGCGCATCAAAGAAGGTTGTTCAAGGATGTCCTTGAAATGCTGCAGGGTAATCACATCCGCCAGTTTGACGCCTTCGCCCCAATACGAGACAAAAGCGCGCAGGACGATGCCGGACAATGGCAGCACGATAGTGAAAATCAGCCAGGCAGCCAGTACAGCAAAAGCCAGCCATTTCCATTTGCCGAGTGGCAGCGGTTTCTGGCGTGAACCCTTGCCCTTGATAGACACATATTTATTCGCTGACTTCAACAACCAGCGCTGCACCATCACCAGCGGCATGGTCACCGCGACCAGGCAGACAGCTGCTGCTGCCATCAGGTGGTAAGACGGTGTGCCCAGCTTGTTGGTCAGCTTGTAAAGATAGGTCGCCAGTACCAGATGGCCTTCAGGGTCACCCAGTACCAGCACCAGGCCGAACACTTCAAATCCCAGGAAGAACACCAGCACCGCAGCAAAAGCCAGCGCTGGCATGATCATGGGCAGAGATACATGCATGGCAACCTGGAAAGGCGAGGCACCGGCGACCCGTGCTGCTTCTTCCACGTCCGAGCCCAGGCTCTTTAAGGCCGCAGATGAATACAGGTAAACGTGTGGCACGTGAGTCAGGCCGGCGATCAGGACGATGCTGAAGAAGGAGTAAATATTCCATGGCTCAACCCCCGTCATTTGCTTGACCCACAGGGTATAGAAACCTACTGGCCCCATGGACACCACATATCCAAAGCCCATCACCATGGGTGAGACAAAGATAGGTACCAGCAACATCGGTTCTATCCAGCCACGGCCCGGCAAGTCGGTACGTATCATCAGGAAGGCCAGCAAACCGCCGAGTGGAACGGCGATGCCAGCCAGACCAGAAGCGAGGATCAGGCCATTCCAGAATGCCTGGCGGAAATCAGGATCATCAAAGATGAAGCGATAGGAATCCAGTCCCAGTTCTTTTACCGGTGAAAAGAAGGGAGCATTTAAAAAGCTCTGGAACAGGATCAGTGACAGCGGCGTAAAAATTGCCAGCAGCGTCAGGGTCACAACCAGGCCACGCGGCCAGTTGAATTGCGACCACCGGCTGCGCGGAGGTAGACTCAGGGTACTCATGCTTAGCCCAATATCAAGGGTTGAGATTCAATCAGAATGCGATTTGCCATACAGGCATTGCGGGGAAAATATCCCGCAGGAAGAGCCGGTTGGCACCGTGCAGCTTGGAATTTGCACGGTGCCCTCAGACTTATTTTTTGCCCGCAGTTTCTTTCCATTGTTTCAGGAAAGCGAGGCGTTTGTTTTGATCAAGATATTGCAATAACATCGGGTTGACTGGCAAAGGTTTGAGGCCGATACCGATGAGTTTTGCCAGGTCGGAATACGTGGTTTCACCCTTGACGTCGGCACGTATCGCATACAGCTTGGCTTCATTCGCGATCATGGTCTGGCCACGTTTCGAGAGGGTGTAATCCAGCCACAACTTGGCCGCATTTGGATGCTTGGCTGCCTTGCTGATGAACATCACACGTGACAATACCAGGGTGTAATCCTTGGGGATTTGCACACCTATGGATGGATCCTTGGCAGCACGTACCAGGGCATAAGAGCCGAGGATGTTATAGCCCAGCAGGTTTTCGCCAGAAGACAGGCGTTCCAGCATGGTGCCGGTAGATGATTGCACGCGCACGCTGGCATTGCCGAAGGCCTTGGCCAGTTCCCAGAATTCCTTGTTTTCACGGCTGTCTTGGGTGATGAACATGAAACCTACGCCAGATTTTTCGATGTCGTAAGTAGTGACCTTGTTTTTGAATTTATCCAGCTTGCTGTTGATGATCTTGGCAAATTCAGCATGGGTTTTTGGTACTTCGTCAGCACTGACCAGACGTTTGTTGTAAACGAAAACCGCTGGTTCAAAAGTCGTGCCGTAAGCAGAATTATTCCAGATTGCCCATTGCGGTATACCGCTGATTTCTGGCGATGCATATTGCAGGCCATAACCATCGGAGACCAGTTTGGTTTGCAAATCCATGGCAGATGACCACATCAGGTCGGCGCTATTACCACCCGCCGCCATTTCCGAGATATAGCGGTTATATACTTCAGTGGAATTCATGTCATTGTATTCAACCTGCACATCAGGATACATGCTGCGGAAATCCTTGATCAGTGATTCTACGGCCTTGGTATCGGTCGCACTGTAGATGACCAGCTTGCCTTCTTTTTTTGCGCCGTCGACGATCTTGCTGTAATCAGCCGGATAACCGGCTGGTGCCTGCGCCTGGGCATTGAGCATCATCATGCTGCCTACGGCGAGGGCGGCCATGCTTTTGATGAAATAATTTTTTGTTTGCATTTGTCTTCTCCTGTTATTGTTTATTCGGGTAATACGAGCTTGCGTTGACTGATATGTACTGATTGGGCTTATTGGGTTTCTGACTGGTAACTAAGGACAACTACTGGCAGGCGCTAACGCACCATGCCGAATTCTTTTGCTTGCAGACGGTAATTGTTGACGGCTTTTTGTATGTACTCAGTCAGCTCCTTGCCTGTCATGGCGAAGGGGAACAGGCCGTGGATTTTTCTCTGCTCATCAAAGGCAGGAGTACTCATGGCTTGCTGGAAATAGCTGACCCATTTCTGATAATCCTTGTCGCTGACCTGCGGCCCCATGTAGACGCCACGGATGATGGGCCAGGTCACATCAAAACCCTGCTCCCGCGCGGTAGGTACATTCGCCAGCGGGCCGGGCAGGCGCGCATCGGATAAAACGGCCAGCACGCGTATCTTGTCATCACGGGCATGCAGACTGGCTTCAGAGGCATCTCCAGAGACGGCCTGTACATGGTCGGCCAGCAGGGCTGTGAAAGATTCGCCACCCCCTTCAAAGGCCACCAGGCGCATGGTTTTGGAATCTATGCCTGCCTGCTTGCCTATCTGTGCCATCTTCAGCCAGTCCTGGCTACCAACTGTGCCACCGGCACCAATGGCGATATTGGCGGGCTTGCTCTTGATGGCATCCATCAATTCGCGCAGGTTTTTATAAGGGGAATCCTTGCGTACGGCGATCATGCCGTAGTCGGTACCGATAGCGGCTACCCAACGCACATTGCTGGCATCGGATTTACCGAATTTGCCTTCTGCCAGATTCAGCAGTGAACCGCCGGAATAGGCAACCAGGGTATTGGCCTCGGCTTTTCTCTGGGAAATGATGGTGGTCCAGGCGATAGCGCCTACACCGCCAGGCAGGTAATTGATTTGCATGGGCTGGCTGGCGCCTGTCTGTTGAACCTGCTGTGCCAGCTTGCAGGTCAGGTCCATACCGCCACCGGGTTTGGCCGGGACTATGCACATGGCCGCTTCATGTTTTTCTGCTGACGGCTCCGGCTTGACGGCACCCGCCTGCATGCAGGCCAGCAGGCTGCTCAGCAGGAGTGTCAGATGTGTAGGCCGGATGTGCATGATAAGACCATAGGCTAAGGGTTACATGGATCATACCGAAATGAAACTTTCAGTAGGCTTTCACAAAATGTGAGTCTATTGAACTGCAACTGTAGCTTACCGCAATATCACGCCATTTTTACCAACGATGGTCAGCTCTACAAAGTGCGAGCCATCATGGTCCTTGGGGCCATAACTGACTTCCACCCCGCCCAGGTCAACATTGCGCATGCTCTCCAGTGCCAGCAGCAATTTTTTTGAGTCTGGGTTATTACCGGCACGGCGCAAGGCTTCAGCCATTAATTTGGCGGCAACATAGCCTTCCAGTACAGCATAGGACAAAGGCGGCGGATTTTTGGCCGATTTCAGCACTTTTTGCAACTCTTTGACGACAGGTATGCCTATATCCCGTGGATAAGGCATGACTTGCATGACACCGATGCCGCGCCCTTCCGCCCCCAGGGATTTGAAGAAATCATCGGAATTGACATTCGAGAGCATCAAAAATTGCGGTCTTTGTCCCAATTTTTGCATTTGCCGGATGAAGTCGGCGCAGGCTGCCGGTGTACATGCCATCAATACCGCTTGCGGGGACGTTGCCGCGATACTGGCAACGGCTGCATCGACTTTCATTTCTTTTCTATCGTATTTGGCGATGACAACTGCGCGCATATTGCGCTTTTCCAGATTGCTGACAAAGCCGTTCAGGCCATCTTTGCCAAAGCTGTCATCCTGATGCAGGATCGCGACCTTGCTGATACTCAGGTCAGCCAGCGAGACTACCATCTTGGCCGCTTCATCCTGATAGCTGGCGCGCAGATTGAATACCTGAGGTTGCAGAGGCTGATGCAGGCTTTGAGCGCCAGAAAAGGGGGCAATCAAAGGTATTGCATATTTGTCCAGCAAGGGCAAGATGGCTTCTATAGTGGGAGTGCTGCGGTAACCAAACAGGGCAATCGCATGGTCTTCATTGATGAGTTTCAGGGTATTTTCTTTGGTCAGCGCCGGATCGCGTTTGTCGTCATAGCTGATGAATTCTATGCTCTTGCCATGGATGCCGCCCTGGCGGTTCAGTGCATCAAAATACAACTGGGCACCTTCGCGGTTTTCTTTGCCGGTGGCCTGGCCGGATAATTCTACGGACTGGCCTATGACGATTTTACCCTCTGCACTGGCGATGGCAGGGCAGATGAAACAGGCGAGCAGGAAGAAACTGAGGCGTAATGGCTTCATGATGGTAGTCTCCGGGATTTTTTTTGTAAGGGAGCATAGAGCCGGGGAGCTTTCAGTTTGCTTGCAGTCAGGGGCCTTTGAGAGATTTTTGGGAAGTTAGCCGTACAGTGAACGTACGCGAGCTTTGGTTTGATTCTTGATTCGAACTGCAATCTCAATTACGTCATTCCACCGGGCTGGCGCTCCAGCATGCTCTTGGCTGGAATCCAGCGGCGTTTGTTGAATTGCCGTACTTTGATCAAAGCAATTACCCTTCGTGGATACAAGCCGGGTCTCGGCCCGGCAGTCGAAATACTTTCTTTGTGTCGCCAAAGTAAGTGTTCAAAGAAAGGCGACCCAGGCGTCGTTGCCCCTGCGGGGTTCCCGATTGTGCAGTACAAAAAATGGGAAAATCCGAAACTCGCCTGCGGCCTTGCTTTAGGAACATGCGCTTGCAAGCGCATGCCGTTACGCAGGCGGACAGCATACTGTCCGAAATCCCTGCTATACCTCAAACAGCGGCTCTTCTATTTCCATTTTCTGTACCGCACAATCGGCGCCGACACATGGGAACTGCGAAGTTCAAAAGCAACCCCAAAGTCAAATACAACGTCAATGCGTCATCTATCCAGATTGCTCAGTGTATTGCAATTCAACAAACTAAAAGGGACGCTTGCGCGTCCCTTGGTTACTTGCAAAGTACCGTCCCGCTACAATTTAAACACACTCACCGTCTGCACCAGTGCCTGCGATTGTTCCTGCAAGCCTTCGGCAGCGGCAGCTGCCTGTTCCACCAGGGCGGCGTTTTGCTGGGTCATTTCGTCCATTTGAGTGATGGCGAGGTCGATTTGTTCTATGCCTGTGCTTTGCTCGGCGGTGGCGGTGACGATTTCTGACATGATGTCGGTGATGCGTTTGACGCTGGCGACAATGTCGTTCATGGCTTTGCCGGCATGGCCAGCCAGTTCATTACCGGCATCGACCTGTTCTACACTGCTGCCTATCAAGCCCTTGATTTCGCGGGCGGCGGTGGCGCTACGCTGGGCCAGGTTGCGGACTTCGGCGGCGACTACGGCAAAGCCACGGCCTTGTTCGCCTGCGCGGGCGGCTTCGACGGCTGCGTTCAGGGCCAGGATATTGGTCTGGAAGGCGATGCCGTCGATGACGCCGATAATTTCAGAAATCTTGCGCGAGCTGTCATTGATGGCTTCCATAGTGTGGATAACCTGGTTGACGATGCCGCCGCCCTCGGTGGCTACCTTGCTGGCATCATTGACGAGTTGATTGGCCTGCCTGGCGCTGTCGGAGTTTTGCTTGACCGTACCTGTCATCTGCTCCATTGACGAAGCGGTTTCTTCCAGGCTGGAAGCCTGGGTCTCGGTACGTGCTGACAAGTCCACATTCCCCTTGGCAATATCATGAGTGCCATTATTGATATTCTCTATGCTGTCCCTGACGTTGCCGACAATGCCTATCAGGCTGACGCGCATGTCTTCCAGCGCCTGTAACAGACGTCCGGTTTCATTGTGGCCACTGGCATCAGCGGGATAACGCAAGTCGCCACTGGCGATATGCTGAGCCACTACGATGGCCTGTTCCAGCGGGACACTGACTGATCGCGCAATGGCTCTGGCAAACAGACCTGCCACGCAGATCAGCGCCAGCATGGCGATGATCATGGTCCATCGGAGTTGATAGAAATCGCTGATGCGCTGATCCAGTATGCTGTGCAATTCCTTGGTGGCATCAGCATTGAGCTGAAATTGCGTATCGATGGCCCGGGTAGTCACTTGCACATACTCCACTGATGAGAAATCCAGTGTCTCGGCCTTGGCAATTTTTTCAGTGGCCAGTTTCATCGCGCCTGTGGCCTGGCCTGTGGCTTCTTTCATGACGGCACCGAGTTTTTTCTCGATATCCGGATTACTGAGTACGGCCTTGTTGAATGAATTGTTCATTTGCAAGGTACGGTCATTTGATCTGGCAATGAGATCAGACACAACCATCTTGTCTTCCAGCGTGGCTTCTTTTTTAGTCAGCAAACCGGCACCCTTGGCACGCATGCGCCCCAGTTCTTCAGTCAGATAGGGCTGGACATAATACATCGCCTGTATCAGCTGGTAACTGTCTATATTGGGATCAAGGCTGAGACCGTAATAGTCGCCGATAAGGTCGTTCACCAGCAGCAGTTTGGGTACCAGAGCACTATGAGCCTGGTAACTGGCAGGTACGGCGATGCTGGCTTTGGACACCTGGTCGCGCAGCGTATTCCAGTCTTGTTCAGCCTTGTTCCAGGCGTCAGTGATGGCTTTATCATTAATTTTTTTGACGATGGCAGCCATGCTTGCATAGGAGGCGTCAGCTTCTTTCTGTTTTGCCTCGCGTTTGTCTTTTTCGCTGGCGATGCCACCCAGGACAAGCGCTGACAAACCCCGGTGCTGTTGCGTCAGTTGCACCGTTTTGAGTATCAGAGTCATGACTGGCAGGCCTTGTTTTTCTGCCAGTGCAGCGTCCAGGTTTTTGGATGACTCCAGGTAATACAGGGCAGTTGGGATAGCGGTCAAAACCAGGGCTATGACACTCAATAGCACAAATTTTTGCCATAGTAACAACTTTGTCAATATCGATGTCATCCCAGCCCCCTTTATTGAGTTAACCAATAGAATTGTCTTGTTAGGCAGAAAGTTTATAAATTTATCTTAGCTCAGGCGAATGAGGATTGCGATGCGTTTATTGAAATCTGCACGTTTTTCTTGTCAGAAATAGTTACAGAAATAGTGACGCTTTTGAATCAGGCTGGTAGCCTAGCGGAAATCCGGAGTGAACAGGCTGTGTATGCGCATACTATTAGTTGAAGATCATATCGAGTTGTCCCACTGGCTGGCCAAGGCCTTGCGCGATGCCCACCTGACGGTGGAAACCGCCATGAACGGGGCAGATGCCGACGCGCTTTTGCATACCCAGGAATATGCCTTGGTCATTCTTGATCTGAGCTTGCCCAAGATGGATGGCATGGATGTGCTGAAACGCATGCGCGCGCGTGGCAGCAAGACCCCTGTACTGATTTTGACTGCCCGTGGCGGTCTGAATGACCGGGTGCAGGGTTTGAATTCTGGTGCTGACGATTACCTGCCCAAGCCATTCGAGCTGGCCGAACTGGAAGCGCGCGTCAAAGCCCTGCTGCGTCGTGCCCAGGGCAACGAAGCGGTCACGCTGACTTGCGGTGCCCTGAGCTTTGATACCGTCATACGGCAGTTCCACTATGAAGGTCAGCCACTGTCACTGACCCCGCGTGAATACGCGGTGCTTGAAACCCTGATCAGCCGTCCCGGCCAGGCAGTATCCAAGGACAAACTTTTCGATGAAGTGTTTGCCCTCGATGATGACGCCAATCTCGATGCCATAGAAATCTATATCCACCGCCTGCGCAAGAAGCTTGATACCGTCAGCACTGGCAAGGTCGTCATCGTCACCCTGCGTGGCATAGGTTATCTGCTGGAAGCACGCTGATGGCCAGACCTTATCGACTGGGGAGTTTGCGCGGGCAGTTCTTGCGCTGGTTGTTGATACCCCTGGTCTTGCTGGTGGCGCTGAATGCTTTTTCTGTATACCGCAATGCTCTCGATGCGGCTGATCTGGCGTATGACCGTTCACTGCTGTCTTCCGCACGGGCACTGGCAGAAAGAGTGCAGATCGTTGATGGCAAAGTGGTGGCAAATGTGCCCTATGTCGCGCTGGATAGCTTTGAAACCGATACCCTGGGGCGTTTGTATTACAAGGTCACAGGTGTCAATGGTGAGTTTGTTTCCGGCTATGAAGACTTGCCCGATTTACCCAAGAATGTACCGCGTTCAGAGATTTACCCTGCCCTCGTGCATTTCTTTCATGCTGATTACCAGGAGCAGCCTGTGCGCATCGCCGCCCTGCACCAGCCTGTGTATGACGACCAGATGCGTGGTATTGCCCTGATAGAAGTGGGTGAAACCCTGGATGCGCGGCGCGGCCTGTCACGCAAAATCCTCATCGATACCCTGTTGCGCCAGGCGGCATTGGTGCTGGCGGTAGCGCTCATGGTCTGGGTGGCTTTGCGCTTTGTACTCGCTCCTATCATGCAATTGCGGGCTGATGTAGAGGCACGTGAGCCTACTGATTTGTCCGGCTTTGACCCGAATGTCGTGCACAAAGAAATACGCCCGCTGGTGAATGCCATGAATGCCTATATGGAAAGGCTGCAGACCCTGATCAACGGGCAAAAGCGTTTCATCGCCGATGCCTCACATCAGTTACGTACGCCGCTGACGGTATTGAAAACCCAGGCGGAACTGGCACTGCGCGAAAATGATGCGGTAGCCATGCGCCAGATCGTCGCCAGCATTGCCCAGACTACCGATGCCACGGTCCATCTGGCGAACCGCTTGCTGACACTGGCGCGTACCGGCCATGGTGCGGTAGCGGCAGAGCTGGAAGATATCTTGCTGAACCAGCTGGCACAAGAAGTGTGTCTGGAACTGGCCATGCCCGCGGTGCGCAAACAAATAGACCTGGCACTGGAAGCCGATGAAGACATCCCTTATCGCGGCAACACCTTGCTGCTGCATGAAATGCTGAGTAACCTGCTGGATAATGCCATACGCTATACCCCGGAAGGTGGCCGCATAGTCTTGCGTGTCTATCTGGAGAATGCGCAAGCGAAGATAGATATCCAGGATACGGGGCCGGGCATCGCAGAGACCGAACGTGAAAAAGTATTCGAACCCTTTTACCGCGCCTCCGCCAGTTCTGTTGCCAATCCCGGCGGTACAGGCCTGGGGCTGTGCATCGTGCATGACATTGTCAAATTGCATGGTGGTGATATCAGTCTGGCAGATGCTGACTTGCAGACAGAGGCGGGCACTGTTGTGTCGGGCCTGCGCGTTCATATCCGTTTCCCTATAGTCACCGGAGTGGTGTAGCATACTCGGTAGTAGTATGTAGAACTCATCTCATCCCTATTGATGAAATGAGTTCTCTATTCAATAAATTCAGGCACACCATAGCGAAGGAGCATTTTCATGGCAGATACTCCCCCACTGAAAATAGTGCAAGGCACGGCTTTAAATGAACAGCAAAAGAAGGACTTGTTACACCGGCTGGCCAGGGTAGAAGGGCAATTGCGTGGCGTGCAAAAATTGATTGCCAAGGCGGCAGTGCCAGCTGATTGTGAGGCAGTGGCACAACAGATGTCAGCAGCACGCAAGGCGCTGGACCGGTCTTTTGTGACCTTGCTCACCAGCGCAGTTATCACCCATGCAGAAAAGGCCGAGACGACAGAAGAAGCCATCGCCAGCACCCGGCGTCTGGCGTCTTTGCTGGAAAAATTCGCCTGACCATGATGCACTAAACGAAAACGAAGCGCCGTATGTTCATTCAGGCGAAATCAGTTGCAGCACAAGGCATGCGCAAACTCAGGCAGCCTGCGTGGCTGGGCTTGTGTCTGCTGCTGTTGGCTTCTGCACTGTTCGCTGCTAGTCCCGGCATGGCGACAGAGACGGCAAAGCAGGAAAAGCTGGTTTTGCTGATACGTGAATTGCGCAATGAAGCTGGTGACATCGTACCCATACGTGATGAAATCCGGCAGTTGCTGAATTATTTTGAACATCAGCTGCAAATCAGATTTGAAATTCGCCGTTATCCCTGGACACGCTTATTAGTCAATGCCAGGACTGGTGAGGGCATCGTTTTTGGTCTCTCAAAAAACCGTGAACGTCTGCAGACTTACCAGTTCTCTGAAGCCATTTATGCCAACTATGTCTGGCTGGTGACACGTAGCGATGCCAGCTTTACTTATAACAATATGCTGGACCTGAAAGGAAAGACGGTTGGCGTCATCCGCGGTACCAGCTATGGCGATGAATTCGACAGCCAGCGCAATGTCTTGTTCCAGGTGGAAGAAGACGTAGGCTCACACGGCGCACGCTTGAAAAAACTCATCAATAAAAGAATGGATGTGATGATCTTTGGCGACCGCCGTGCCCAGGCAGACGAGGTCGAACAATTATTGATACGTATCTTGCGTAAAGAATCCAGCACCAGCGACAAAAGCCTGGAGCAAGCATTCAAAGTCTTACCCAAACCCATGCTGGTTGATGAATTGCATTTCGCTGCAACTGGTGTGCAATATGAAGAATGGATACGCAAGCTCAATGCAGCGATACTGGCAGGCAGAAAATCAGGCGAGATCGGCCGTATACTGATCAGTGATAAATAAGTAGGTGCCAGCGCTTACAGAATGAGGAACGTACGTGCAAGTTTCAATGTTTGAAAATATTTTCCGTAACCTGCCAGGCAATGCGAATTGGGTGGGTAGTTTTTATGAACAACTAACGGAACACGGCATATGGAATAAGAAAGAATTCTGGTTGTTGCATACCGATCTTATTCTAGTTGCAAATAAATTGAAAAATTCCGAATCAATAGATAAGCAATTGACATGGGCAATAGTCAAACTACAGTCCAATATCGATAGGTTATTTACTGCTCATTTTGATGAGAAAGATGTATTTAGTATCCTTAACATGAGCACTGGGGAACTGCACGCATTCAAAGAAAGGTTTGATCTGGCAGTAGTGGGTGTTTTTTCTGGAGAAGTTCTTCCTGAGAACTCCTTTGAGTTGGTCAACCCTCTTCTGTGATCAAGCCGCCATATGACGTGCCTGCCTTTGCGGCAAAGCCTTTGCCACTACTTCCCTGGCAGCTTCTTTCCTGGTCTGTCTTTGAGGGGCCGATGGATCAGCTTTGTTGCCTTGCTTGTGTATGGCTTGCCCGGCATAGTCCTGCGAAGCAGCAGCTTGCACTGCTTCACTACTTGCACCATGCACTTCCAGCAGCCACCTGTTGACGAGTGCGGCCAGTTTGTCGAGGGCGATGCGGTGGGTCGCATCGGTATTGACGAACAGCCAGTCTGACAAGGCCATGAAGTTTTCAAAAGCGGTATCTGCCAATATCAGGGGCAGGCTGTGTGAAAAACGTCCTGAATTGGCAATCATGTCCCAGTAACGAGCAAAGCGTATCAGCCTTTGCATGTCGCCAAAGGCGATGTCTTTGTTGGCCAGTATGGTGTAGGGCGGCTGCGGATCAAAAGCCAGTTGATAGGCTTCTGTGTGGCGGATAATCGGTGTGCCGCGCAGGCGTTTCAAGATACCGAACTGTATCTCATGTGGGCCCAGGGCCACCAGCTTGTTGAAGCCTGCGGCAAAACTCTCCATGGTTTCACCCGGCAAGCCAGCGATCAAATCCACATGCAAATGCGCGTGTGAATGTTCGCACAGCCAGCGTATGTTCTCGGCAGCTTTTTCATTGTTTTGCTTGCGGCTGATGAGGGCTTGCACGTCGGTGTTAAAACTTTGTATGCCTATCTCGAATTGCAGGCTGCCTTCAGGGAATTTTTGTATGCCCTCTTTCAAGGCATCTGGCAAATGATCTGGCACCACTTCAAAATGGGCGAACACAGGGTCATGCGGTGCTGCCTCCAGTTTGTCGAGAAAGAACTGCATGATCTTCAAACTGGTTTTGATGTTCAGGTTGAAAGTGCGGTCAACAAACTTGAACAGGCGTGCGCCACGTTGATACAGCACTTCCATCTCTTGCAGGAACTGGTCTATATCAAACGGCCAGGCCGTCTTGTCGAGTGCAGACAGGCAGAATTCGCATTTGAATGGGCAACCGCGTGAAGCCTCCACATACAGGGTGCGGTGACGGATGTCCTGGTCGCTATACAAGTGGTAGGGCAATTGTATGTCGGCCATAGGTGGTTGCAGACCCGCATGCACCTTCATCAGTGGTTGCGGGCCGTGCAGGATTTGCTGGCACAGGGCGGGGAAACTGACGTCGCCCCAGCCGGTAATCACATAGTCTGCCAGGCGTATGATTTCCTGGTCGCCGGTTTCATGCGATACCTCGGGGCCGCCGAGTACCACCACGACGTCAGGTGCGACACGTTTCAGGACAGCGACGATCTGCGTGGTTTCAACGACGTTCCAGATATAGACACCAAAGCCGACGATGAATTTTTCACCGGGCTGGCGCAGTGCCAGGATTTTTTCGACAATATCGGTACTGCGCGCACCAGTGACAAATTCCTGTATCCGCGTGACTGGCTGCAGCTCGCCCATATTCGCAAGCAAATAGCGCAGCCCCAGAGAAGCATGGGTATAGCGGGCGTTCAGGGTGGTCAGCAGGATAGTCATGGTGCGAAAAGGCGGGAGCAGCTAAAGTACGCTATTGTACGCCTCAACGGCAGGCATCCTGCCATGATTACTGTGCATCGTTGCGCGACGCCAGACGGCCGCGCATATGCTGGTGAAGAAACTTACTTATCTGGCATTGTATGCCTCAGGCCTGATTCAGCTGCAAATTCGGTCTGTAAATTCAGCCTGTATAAATACTACTTGTATGCAATTACTACTTATGACGGCGTCAGACTCAGTCAGTCAGGGCAGCAGTCAGCATAACGATAGTTGCCAGTATTTGAGCAAAAACGATAGCGGTGATCATGTATATTTCCTTGGTTGATTAAAAACAAGTTCATGATAAGAGAAGCAAACTTGTTAATCCAATCACATGATCAGATGTCTGTTATATGAAATGTGAATGTCACTGTTAAGTCATATTTCCAATTCACATGGATGTAATATCGCATCCCTTTCTCACTTTCAGCATGTATTCGCCTATATCTACAAGTCTGCAACCTGTGTTTTCTCATCGCTCATTCATGTCTTGCCGGATAGTGCAAGCACTGGTTCAGGCTGCTTAAGCCAGTCAGTCAGCCCCCTTTCCTGCCGTTTTTCTTCATCAAATTCTTCGACGTAAAAAACGTTGGAGAGGTGTTTTTGACACTTCAATCTCCGTTTCCTGCGTTTCGTCGCATGCCCCTCGCGGATTGACAGCGCAAGCTCTAAAGTACACACATCAACCAACCACAAAGAGGAAAACGAAATGAAAAACACAATCAACAACACATTCAAAACTGGCCTGATTTTGTCTACAGCATTGCTGACTGGCGCACTGGCAATCACTGCTGCTTTTACCCAAGGCAAAGCTGAAGCAAGCATGGACATCGCCAGCGTGACTATCTCTGCAAAGCGTATGACTGAAGAACAAAAACTGGCATTTGACGCAGCCCAGGACGTGACGCAAACAGTGCTGATCAGTGCTAAGAGAATGACTGCTGATGAAAAAATGGCGATGGATAGAGCTGAGCAATTTGAACGTCAGCAAGTGGCAGAAAAAGCCGCATCACGCAAACATGTTCAAGGCTGATCAAGATGTGTTTTTTGCGCGATAGTCATCGCCAAAACCACGCGGGATGTCAGTATTTGCAAACGGCTTTTTTCTTGACGACAGCCCGTTTTTAAAACAAAGATTTTCGACTTCATTATCGGCATCGTGCGGAAGTTTTTGTTTTGAAAATGGGCGTAGGAAATGAGTTCAGGGCCTGTTAACCATCATCCTTATCCTGTAAATGCAGCGCTGTAAAACAGCGCTGCATTTCTGCGTCTGCGGCCAGGCACAAATCTTCATCATCTGCGCTGATGACAGCGGCGTTGACCAGCAATCTGATTTTACTGATATCGCTTGCCTGTTTCAGCGCCAGCCCCAAATCCTGTAGTGGCCCATCATGACTGACCTGGTCTTTGAGTGCCTGCATGACGGCATCGGGAAAATCCCATTCTTTGGCAATGCGGTAAGACAGAATATGCGCCATATGTAAAAAACGCAGACGAAATTCTGTTGCCAGCGGCATGACTGGTGCCACCATGATTTGATCGAGACTTCGAAAGGCAATGATCAAGCCTATGTTTTGCACCAGCCCCGCCAGAAAAGCATGAAAACCATCAAGACCGCGCTCTTGCGCCAGCAGGCGGCAAGCCTGCGCACATTTTTCTGACTGTTCCCAGATCAGTGGTGCAACCACGCATGTAATACGACCCGACTGTAGCTGTATCAATGGCCGGAAAGCCGTGCGTGCCACCAGCATGCGCAAGCCATTGATACCCAACAGACGTATGGCGTTGTCCAGATTGCTGATCTTGTCTGCCGGGCTGTAGTAAGAGCTGTTCACTTCACTGATGATCTCGGCCAACAGGGTCACATCCTTGGCGATATGGTTGGCCAGTTCATCGACCGAGACATTTTCATTACGCAGGCTTTTCAGCAGTTGTGGTAGTACACTGGGCACGCGGGGTATGTGGCGGGTATTGCTGAAGTCTGCCCTGACCAGGCGGTCAAGTGCAACCAGCAAGGGCTTTTCTGCTCCATGCTGTATTTGTTTGCCATACTCACCCAGCAGCCAGGGGTAGAAACGCGAATCGACATCAAAGCCAGGCTGCCAGGCACCCTCTTCGGCTACGATGTCTTCCGGTGCGCTAAAGATAGTTGCTGCCTGCAGTGACTCTGCATCAGCTTTGGCCGAACCTATGCCCAGCCGCAAGCATAATCTGCGCAAAAAACTCAGCACTCTGCCTCCTGCTGAAGGCAGCGATGGCAAAGCGTCGGGGACAGCAGGACAGTCTGCAACATGTCTGAGCGCTCCTGAAGTTGATGCCTGTTATATTCGCATAAACCCAGCCTTGCATGCACACCTACCGCATGCTTTGGCCTTGATTATGTTACTTTGCTTTACAAGTTGTTGCATAAATTGATTAGGGCAAAAGCAGTCTGATTTTCTAAGATGAGGGCTTACCATTCCCGCTTGTTCGTCCCTGGAGTTTCACCATGTTCAAGTTATTTGCCCTTTCTGCACTTTGTCATCCAGCCCTGCAAGCATGTTCTGTATGCCTGGCGCTGGCACTTGCCGTGCCTGCAGCTTCAGCAGAGGCAGGCGCGCTGCGTGACAAAATCATGGAAAAAAGGCAGGAAAGAAAAGAGCAACGGGCAGAGCAGGTGGCTGAAAAGAATGAAATGACTGATACAGAGACAACAGACCTTGCCCCGCAAGGCTTACCTGCCGGTACCAAGGTCTTGCGCGATGTCGCCTATGGCAGTGACAAACGCCAGACCATGGACGTGTATCTGCCCGCGAATGCGGCTAGCCTAAAATCCATGCCTGTCATCTTCATGGTGCATGGTGGCGCATGGAGGACAGGTAGCAAGACTGCCCGTGGTGTAGTTGAAAACAAGGCTGCGCACTGGCTGCCCCAGGGCTATATTTTCATCTCCATCAATTACCGCATGTTGCCCGACATCAAACCGCTGGAGCAGGCCGATGATGTCGCCAAAGCCCTGGCGACCGCACAGAGCAAGGCAGCAGAATGGGGTGGCTCGCCCAAGCGTTTTGTCATCATGGGCCACTCAGCCGGGGCCCACCTGGTCGCCCTGCTCGCCAGTTCGCCCGCCATTGCGGCCAAGGCTGGTGCCTCTGCCTGGCTGGCAACCATCGCACTTGACAGTGCAGCCTACGATATCAACAAAATCATGGAACAAAAACATTACCGCTTTTATGATGAAGCCTTTGGTGCTGAGCCTGCCTATTGGCAAGCCAGCTCACCTACCCTGCAATTGAAACAGGCAGCAGCGCCCTTCGTGGCCGTATGCTCCAGCATCAGGCCAGACAAACCCTGCGCGCAGGCTGAAGTATTTATCAATAAAGCCAGGTCCCTGGGCATGCAGGCATTGTTGCTGCCGCAAAGCCTGAGCCATGCCGATATCAATAAAAACCTGGGTCTGGATAATGCTTACACAGCGGCAGTGGATAATTTCTTGAAGCCGCTCGTCATTGTCCAGACAGCTCATGACAGCCTATAACAACTCATGATCAAGCGTGGTGATATTTTCTGGGCAAATCCAGACGAAGAGCGTAGTGCTGTCCCCGGCCTGGCCCATCCGCATGTGGTTGTGCAGGATGATATCTTTAATCAATCCCGTATTGCTACCGTGATCGTCTGCGCCCTGACAAGCAATCTCAAGCGCGTAACGGAGCCGGGCAATGTGTTGCTGGAACTGGGTGAAGGTAGTTTGAACAAGCAAAGCGTGGTGGTGGTATCCCAGATTTCTTCCATTCCTAAAAATCAACTTGGTGAATTCATAGGTCATTTGTCTGACGAAAGAGTCTTGCAGATTTTGGCGGGGATCAGATTCCAACAGACTGCTTTCTTTTCGCGATGAAAGAAGTGAATGATTTATTTTGCGACCCTTACCCATTCTCCGCGGTCGCTAATTTATTTGAGTGATTATTTTATCTAGGACTTGAATCGTCCTAATTACTACATATGCTGACTCCACTGCATTAACACGCGCATAATTGTCATGGAGAAAAGCAATGAACACCCCATCCCTTGCCTTGGTTGGCGCTGCCCTGTTGGGTACTCTTGCTACGGCCAGTACTGCTGAAGTAGCTGGCAACACCATCAATACTGGTGAATGCTGCAATGTCTTAGAGTTGCGCCAGTATGTGACTTATCCGGGTAAGCGCGATGCACTGATCTCTTTGTTTGAGACGCATTTCATAGAAACCCAGGAAGAAACCGGGATACGCCTGCTGGGGCAATTCCGTGACGTGAATGATCCCTACCGCTACACCTGGCTGCGCGGCTTTCGCAATATGGAGGCGCGCAAGCAAGCCCTGGCGGATTTTTATTCAGGCAAGACCTGGCAGACGTACCGTAATGAGGCCAACGCGACTTTGTATGAAAACGACGACGTACTGTTGCTACGTCCCGCTACATCCGCCAGCGGCTTTATGCCGGGATCGCGCACACGGCCTGCGCCAGGTAGTACAAGCCCACGTAGTGGTTTTGTGGTGGTAACGGTTTACCATTTTGCCCAAGAAGTGCAGCCTGAATTCATCAGCAAATTCAACGAGCAGCTTATGCCCATGTTTGAACGCCATGGCGCACATGTCATGGGACGTTTTGTCAGTGAAAAAAGCCACAATACATTTGAGCGTTTGCCCGTACGTGAGAATGTGAATGTCTTTGTCTGGTTCGCTGCCTACCCTGACCGCGCAGCGTATGAAAGCTATCTGCAACGTCTGGCTGCTGATGCGCAGTGGCGTGACCAGGCGTTTGCTGATTTGTATAAATCGCTGCGACGCTGGCCAGAGATCCTGATGCTTGAACCTGCTTCACGTTCACTCTTACCTTGAAATGAGTTCTGATCATTTAGGTTGATAATGCACACCACCTGCAAGATTGACTGCGCGGACCTTGTCATGCAGGTTCGTATGTAAGCTGCGCAAGAGACTACCTTCTTCATCGTCCTGTCCCAGGTGCCAGAACATGGCACCGGCCAGCTTGTATTTTTTCAGGTAAGCGACTTTATAGGCGAAGGACTGTTCATCGTCATAGCTGATCAAGATTTTCTTTTCAGCGTTATAAATCCAGGGCACCTTGGTCTCGTTACTGAAATAGGATTTGTAGCCCAGGTTGGCGGCCAGGAGTTTCTTGATTTCGCCATAGCCAGGCGTGCGTGGATCCTTGCGTGCGGTGCAGGCATCGCACCCTGTCAGCAAGCCGGGGTCGCCTGTATATACATCACCGGCAGGCGTGACAAAGGGCTGATACAAGCCCTGATTGCTAGCTTCAACCTTGAAGTAAGCCCGTCCGTAAAATGGCAGGCCCATGACCAGCTTGCTGGCAGGCACACCTGCATGCAGGTGCTGTTGTACTGTGGCATCCACTGTCAATGCCATGGGTGAAGGGAAACGCTTTTCCAGTTCTTTTTGCGTCAATGCCGGTTTGAAAGACAGCGTGCGCAAAGGGTTTTCAAACATGGGTTCACGCGTATCGCCAAACAGGTGGGCATTATGGTTGGCCAGTTTTTCCCATGCTCCATTGAAGTCATAACTCATGAGATTAACGTAATCAACCTGCGCAGCGATTTGCGGCAAATGCAGATAGGTGCGTGCCATGCTGAAAGCGCCGCCAGCGACAGCAATTGACAATTGATTTGATGGCTTGGCCTGCTTCAGTTGCAAGCGCATTTCCTTGAGCAAGGCGACAAAGTTCTGTGCATCTTCAGCACGTGGGTATTCCCAATCCAGATCAAGACCATCAAAGCCGTATTCGCGCATGAAGCTGACACATGATCGCGCCATTTTCTTGCGGTTCTCTGCTGTCGCAGCTGCTTTGCGGTAGCGCTCGGCCGTGGGGCTATCATCATTGGTATAAGCCCAGCCACCGATGGAAAACTGCAAGCGCAAATCAGGATTATGTTTTTTCAGATCATGCAATGCATGAAATATCTTGCCTGCGGCCTGTAGATTGGTACCCTCTTCCAGCGCACATTTCCCATCCTCGCTTAGCGTCAGGAACGAGAAATTCAGATGCGTGAGCATGCGCGCCTTGTCTGCCGTGATGGCAGATACCGGGAATGCGACTTTACCCTCGTCGTAATGATTGATATTTTCTTTGTCCAGTGCGTAATACGCCATGACCACGGGCTTACTGACTTCTTTCGCCAGAGTGGTAAATGCGGAACATAAGGCCAGCATACCGAACAGGCATGACAGCAAGGGGCGAGGAGTAGAGGACGTGATTTTCATGCTCATAGCATGCAAGCGTGGCCAAAATGGGTCAACAGGTTTTTACTTCTTGCCAAAGTTGAACATACCACTTGCATGCGCGGCTTGTAAGATAAGCATACCAGTCCACTATAATACCAGACTGGTATGGCATACTATATGCCTACTTTGAAGGAAAACCGCATCATGACAACAGAAGAACGACTGATAGACCTGGAAATACGCCTGACCCGCCAGGATGATCTGGTCGATACCCTGAACACCCAGGTATATCGCCAGCAAAAGAAAATCGATGAACTCGAAGCGCTATGCACAGCGATGGCCGCACGCTTACGGGAAGTGGCAGTGGCTGCCAGCCAGCGCACTGCCGTGGTGGATGAGAGACCGCCGCATTATTGAATGCCAAGTTAAGACACGGGATGCAGTGTACGCAAATACGCATAGTCCTTGCACCGCATCCCCCATACCTTAAATAAGGTCTATTTAAAACTAATCGCCTTATTCAATTTTGCTATCACGTCATCTGGTACGTTCTTGCTGCAAATAAGATATCTCTCCCCACCGTCAGGCATATCGCTTGCCTTGAACTGGCTGAACTTATCCTTCGCCATATTGGATTGCTCAATCAGGTAATTTGCTTCTTCTGGTGCTGCAAACATCAGGTCGGCTGACTTGCTGGCAACCAGTTGCAGCATCTGGGTGTTGGTACCATTGGAAACTACCGTCTGTGGTTTGATTTTTCCCAGTGCTGCATCTATGTAATGGCCGTAAGAAAATTTTTCCTTGATGAGTATCTTGATGCCTGGCATGGTCAATACTTCTTCCAGCTTGGCATTGTCCTTGATCTTGAAACTGCTGTTGACGATCATGACAGCAGGTTTGTCGCGATACAAGGCTTTGCTGAACTTGGCGAAACCTTCACGTTCTTCGGTTTTATACCAGCCTATGGCACAGGTTTTTTGCGTATTTTCCTGCACCATGGCCAATTGGCGGTTGGGAGCCGTTTTGGCCCAGGTGAATGCCACACCAGCACTTTTGAAGGCATTGGCTGCAGGACTTGCCGTCAAGCCTGACGCGGAACCATCCGGCTCTTCGACTATATAGGGTGGCCGCACATTGTAGTTAAGAACGATCTTGTCGTCAGCCTGGCTGCTGGTGGTAACAGCCAGCGCAGCTAGCGCACAGAATTGAAAAAGAGCTTTGTTGTTCATATTGGTCTCTCAAAATGTGATTGCATTAAAAGTTTTGCCAACTGCTTTTCAACAACTTCCCAACACTTTTTACATCCTAGCCGACAAAGCCGGATAAATCCATGTGCGCTTTTGCTATTTTATTGCAGCAGATCTTGCAGCGCGCGTGCTACTACCTTGGTCGCCCGCCTCAAGTCTTCCAGGTTCAAACGCTCATCTGCGCGTTTGGCATGTGATTCCAGTACAGTACGTGGCCCTGCACCATAGATAACACCAGGTATGCCTGCTTCAGAAAACAGACGCACATCCGTATAGAGCGGCGTACCCAGTGCAGGAATCGCTTCACCAAATACTGCGCCGCCATGCTTTTGTATCGCTTCCACTAGCGGTGTATTCCCCGGCAGTGGACGCATGGAATTAGCCAGCAAGATGCGTTTGACATCCACACTGATGCCGGGCAGTTCAGCCGCTGTATCACTGATGACTTTGCGCAAAGTCGCTTCGACTTCTGCCGGATTTTCTTCCGGTATCATGCGGCGGTCCAGTTTGAAAGTGACGCGGCCAGGGATGACATTGGTATTCGTGCCACCTTCTATCGTCCCCACATTCAGGTAAGGATGGGTAATGCCTTCGACTTTCGATGTAACCTGTTTGTACAGGGTATTTTGTGCATACAGGGCATTCAGGATCTTGACTGCAGCCTGCAAGGCATCGACACCAGAATCAGGGATTGCTGCATGGGCCATCTTGCCGTGCACGGTTACTTCCATCTGCAAACAGCCATTGTGTGCTGTGATGACCTGGTAAGAAAAACCAGCAGCAATCATCAGGTCAGGCTTGATCAGATGATGCTTGAGCATCCAGCCCGGGCCAACTTCGCCACCAAATTCTTCATCATACGTAAATAACAACTCCAGTGTGCCTGCTTTTGGTTTGGCCACTGCTTCCAGTGCCCTCAAGGCAAAGGTATAAGTCGAGAAATCGCATTTACTGACAGCAGTGGCACGGCCATAGATATTGCCGTTTTCTATTTCACCACCATAGGGGTTCTTGGTCCAACCTTCGCCTGGTGGCACCACATCGCCATGGGCATTCAGCAGCACAGTCTTGCCAGGGCCGTATTGACGCCGCACCAGCAGGTTGGTAATGCTTTGCAGGCCAGCTGCTTTGACTTCACGGTCTGGCACTACATGTTTTTCTGCTGTGATGCCCATGTCCTGCAGCAGGTCAGCGGTGCGTTCTGCATGTGGGGTGTTATTGCCGGGAGGCGTATCGGTCGGTACGCGTACCAGTTCTTGCAGGAATTTGACCTGCTCGTCAAAGTGGCTGTCTACCCAGGCGTCGAGTTGTTCGTAGTTGTTCATGTCTTGTACTTTCTAAATTTTTTTGATTTACTTGGCACCAGCCTGGAACCAGGCACCGACGACTGCACGTTCTTCTTCCGTCATTTGCGTCATATTCCCTATAGGCATGGCCTTGAGTTGCACGGCCTGCATATTGACCTTGACCGCATTCTGCTTGATCTGTTCTGGCGTATCGAGCTTGATACCTGCCGGTGCAGTAGCAAAGCCAGGCTGCGTAGGTGCGGCTGCATGGCAGGATGCACAACGTTGCTGGATAATGCCCTGCACTTTAGTAAACTGCGCTGCCTCAGCTTCTGCCGCCGACAGGGCCGGGTCAGGTGCCGCCACCTTGGCTGGCGGCTTGGGAGCAATCGCAATCGCCACTGCCAGCAATAAAGTCACGCCCGCCGCAGGATAAGCCCAGTTGGTAATACCCTTGTGGCGCAGGTTGAAAAAGTGGCGTATCAAGACACCTGCCGCCATGATGGTCGCCAGCACCAGCCAGTTGTACTCATGGTTATAGGTCATTGCATAATGGTTGCTGATCATGATGAACAGCACCGGCAAGGTGAAGTAATTATTGTGTACGCTGCGCTGTTTGGCTTTTTGGCCGTGTATGGGATCTGGCGATTTACCCTGTTGCATGGCTTCGACCAGTTTGCGCTGGCCGGGGATGATGAGCATCAGCACATTACCCACCATCATCGTGCCTATCATGGCACCGACGTGGATATAGGCAGCACGACCACTGAGGAACTTCGACAACACAAACGCCGCCGCCACAATGAATACAAACATGATGATGCCCAGCAAGCCTTCACGCTTGCCCAGCGGTGAGCGGCACAGCAAGTCATACACAGTCCAGCCCACCAGCAGCGTGCCCAGGCCTATGCCTATGGCTTGCCAGCTCGTCAGGTCAGCCACTGACTTGTCTATCATCATGGCAGAGGCATTGAAGTAATAGACGATGAACAGCATCGCAAAGCCAGACAGCCAGGTGGCATAGGCTTCCCATTTGAACCAGTGCAATTCTTCTGGTAATTCTTTGGGGGCGATCAGGTATTTTTGCGGGTTATAAAAACCACCACCATGCACGGCCCACAATTCACCGGACACACCCTTGTTGGCCAGTTCAGAACCGGGTTTGGGTGGACGGATATTATTGTCGAGCCAGACAAAGTAAAAGGATGCGCCTATCCAGGCTATCCCTGTGATCAGGTGCAGCCAGCGGACGATCAGGTTCAGCCACTCAGTGCCATACGCAAGTAAAAAAGCTTCCATGTTTTCTCTCATGTTAGAAGCTCGTCTGCCTCCGCGGGGCTCTTCAGACGAGAGGGATATACAAAATCCCAAATCGGTCGCGAACCGTGAAGCTCCGCTGCGACCAGTTTAATAAGCTCCAAAAACATCATTCTCGGGCGCATTACTGCGTTGCAAATACTCGCAATACCGACGTATTGCTGCGTTTTGCGCCTTGTACTGCATCCCGATGTTCGTTTTTTAAGCTTATTTTAAAAACCAATTCAGTGCTAAAAAACCACAACCTGTATCTATCTGCCGCAAATGTCTCCTATTGTCGCAGTTAGACCAAGGGCAGGTAACGTTGATCCAGCATCAATAGCAAAAAACTTGGTGAAGTCTGGTAACGATAAACTTTTTCCCTACAAACTTCATTGAAAACGAAGTATATTAAAAATACAGATTTCGATATACGTTTGAAGATAGGCATCAGCATGGCACAACTACCCAATCATCTCGATCTGCATCTGATACGCATTTTGTATCTTTTGCTCAGTGAGAAAAACGTCTCGCGCGTGGCATTGAAGCTTAACCAGCCCCAGCCTTCGATTTCTGCCTCGCTACGCAAACTGCGCGAGCTGACTGGCGATCAATTGCTGGTACGCGGTGGCCGTGGCATGGTGCCTACCCCGCATGGTGAAACCCTGCTCAAGCCTGCCAAACGCATACTTGATGAAACCGAGCTCTTGTTTGAACGCAAGGTCCCCTTCGTCGCCCAGCAAGAGAGCAAGACCTTCCACATCGCTGCGCCAGATTCCCTGCATGTGCAATTCCTGCCCAGCGTGGTAGAACGTTTGCGGCGTGAATCCCCCAAAAGCCGCATCGTCATCCATGGTCTGGGGGCAGAAGTCGATTATGTGCGTCATTTGTCTGACGGTGACCTTGATCTGGTCATCGCCAACTGGGATGAGCCGCCGCAACACCTGCACCTGTCCAAGCTGTTTGAAGACCCCATCGTCTGCGCCATGCGTGCCGACAGCCCTTATGCCAAGCGCACCGGCACTGACGATATGACGCTGGAAGACTACCTGAGCCTGCCGCATGTCGCGCCTTCGCAACTCTTGTCCGGCTATCACGGCGTGATCGATGCGCACCTGGAACGCCAGCACCTGCGCCGCAATGTCGTGGTCGAATCCGCCTACTTTGGCCTCATGCCGCATATGCTGGCGCAATCCGACATGGTGCTGACGACAGGCAAGCAATACCTGAGCTTTTATGAAAAAAGCCTGCAACTAAAGACTTTCAGCATTCCCATCAAGTTCCCACCACTGCGCTTTTACCAGCTCTGGCATGAACGCGTACATCATTCACCAGAACACAGATGGCTGCGTGAGCAGATCGCCCAGGCAGCCAAGTCTTTGATGTCCAAATAATCCTGATCGATGCAGGGGCTTAACTGCCCCTGTAAGTTGAATAGGCCCATGGCGACACTACCAGCGGCACATGGTAATTCTGGCTGGCATCAGCCACACCAAAAGCCAGGGTCACGCGGTCTATGAATTTGGGGCTGGGCAGGTCCACGCCCTGCTTGTCGAAATAATCACCTGCTGCAAACACCAGCTCATACAGACCGGGTTTCAGGCTGTCGCCCTCAAGCAGTGGAGCATTGCAGCGGCCATCATGGTTGGTGGTCTCGGTCTTGAGCAAAGTTTTTTCGCCTGCATTGACGGCATATAACTCCACCTGCACACCCACGCCGGGTTTGCCAACTGTGATATCCAGCACATGTGTACTGAGCTTTCCCATACTGATCTCCTATATTGATGACTTGAAATGCGCTATCAGCCAAATCTTATACTGCCAGCAGTCTATCAATATACTATCGAAGATATACAGATCATGAAGACAGCAGCACATCGCAGGCCGGAATTGGGCTTAAGCTTCATCATCATGCCGGGACAACACCGGTCACATTAAAGCATAGGCACAATAATAGGCACAACGCCTGACCAATTATGACGACAACTCTGGACCACCTGAACCACTGCAGCACGCAAGACTTTGTGCACATCCTGCACGGTATCTATGAACATTCACCCTGGATACCTGAACGGGCTGCTGTCAGCCGCCCTTTTGTCAGCATCACTGCTCTCAAGCTGGCCTTGCAAACCGTGGTCAGCCAGGCGACAGAAGCAGAACAACTGTGCCTGATCCGTGCCCACCCCGAGCTGGCAGGCAAGGCCGCGATCGCAGGCGAGCTGACCCGTGAATCCACAGGCGAACAGGCCAAGGCAGGCCTGACCAATTGCAGTGCAGAAGAATTCGCGATACTGCACAAGCTCAATGCCGACTACAACAGCAAGTTTGGCTTCCCCTTCATCCTCGCCGTCAAAGGGCCGGATGGCAAGGGTTTTACGCGGGCAGCCATCATCGCCACCTTCCAGCGCCGCTTTAAAAACCAGCGTGCAGATGAGCTGGCAGAATGCCTGCGTCAGATAGGCCGCATCGCCGAACTGCGCCTGAATGACTTGCTCGAACACACTCTGCAATTTGGCAACACCATCATGCAATGGTCAGAAACCCTGGCTGCCTGGAGCGATGATGAAGATGGCCTGACCTGCGCCTACATGACACCCGCGCACCAAAAAACCGCAGAGCAACTGGCAGCCTGGATGCGTGAAGCTGGAATGCATGTGCATATCGACGCGGTCGGCAATGTGGTAGGCCGTTACCTGTCTGATGCGACAGATGCCAAGACCCTGCTGACCGGTTCTCACTATGACACCGTCTGCAACGGTGGCAAATACGATGGCCGCGAAGGCATCTTGCTGCCCATCGCCATCGTCAAATACCTGAACGAGAGAAATGAAAAACTGCCTTTCAACTTTGAGATCATCGGCTTTTCTGAAGAAGAAGGCGTGCGTTTCAAAAGCACCTTCCTGGGTAGTAATGCCGTCATCGGCCAGTTTGACCTGGCCTTGCTGGACAAGACAGATGCTGACGGCATCAGCATGCGTGAGGCACTGACTGCCGCCGGGCATGATGTCAAACAAATCCCGGCCATCGCACGTGACCCAGCACAGATACTGGGCTATGTAGAAGTACATATAGAACAGGGCCCGGTCTTGCTGGGCCGTGACCTTCCCGTGGGCATAGTCACTTCCATCGCTGGTAGTTGCCGTTATCAGGTACAACTCAAAGGTGTCGCCAGCCATGCTGGCACCACACCTATGAGCATGCGCAAGGACGCCGCTGCTGCTGCCGCAGAAATCATTTTGTATGTAGAGCAGCGTTGCGCGAATGGCACGTCCCTGGTCGGGACAGTGGGCCAGTTACAGGTGCCAAATGGTTCTGTCAATGTCATACCCGGTTCCTGCAATCTGTCACTGGATATCCGTGCCGCTGACGATGCCACCCGCGACGCTGCGGTGAATGACATCCTGGAAAAGATAGAAGCCATCTGCCAGCATCGCTATATTGAAGTGAACATCGTCAAAGCCGTATCCGCCCCGGCAGCCCCCTGCGCCCCATGGCTGATGCAACAACTGGCAGACGCTACGCAAAGAGCGGGTTTGCCAGCCTTTGAATTGCCATCAGGCGCAGGCCATGATGCCATGGCGATAGCCAGGATGACCGATGTTGCCATGCTGTTCACCCGCTGCGGCAACGGCGGCATCAGCCACAACCCGCTGGAAACCATGAGCGCCGACGACGCAGAAGTCTCGGCCCAAATTTTGCTCGATTTTTTAAGGAATTTTAAGGGGAAATCTTAATACCGAAAAGCTCACCACAAAGGTCTAGTTTTTCAGTTCAACAAACCAGGATTTCTGGCGCCACTTTCAGTATTGCCTGCTTCAGCTTCGCAATGAAGACCTGATGCAGGGCAAAGACTGAGCTTGAGCCTGCTGCCATGTTTGCGCTTGATAGCGCTGCATGGTTTGAGGCGACGCAAGAATATGCTTTCACAGGCATTTTTTTACGACGCAGATCAATCCTGACGAGATGTCTTCTTCCAGTTCGTGGAGGTTGCACTTCGTCAGGCAGCAGTAAAAAGCGCAGTCGGACTATATGTTTCGGCTGTATTTGTAGCCGCTCTTTGTGACGACATCATCGTCATGAAGGTAAACCAGGAGTCTTGCACATGATGCATTCTTCTCACATCCCGATTACCAGTCGCTTCAATCTTTAGCATTTCAGTATGAGCATTTCCAGCCATCACTGAGAACAAGTTCCGTCAGAGAACCCAGCAGTGATGTGTCACAAACCAACCATCCAAGCAAGGAAGAGACGATGCAAACAGCGATACACCCGGTAGATGAAAAGCTACCAGCAGCAAAATTATTCACTCTGGGCATACAACACGTGCTGGTGATGTATGCCGGGGCGATAGCCGTGCCTCTCATCATCGGCGGCGCATTACATTTACCCAAAGATCAGATAGCCTTTCTCATCAATGCCGACTTGTTCTGTTGCGGCCTGGTGACCCTGATACAGGCGCTGGGCATCTGGAAGTTTGGCATACGCATGCCTGTCATGATGGGCGTCACTTTTGCGGCAGTAGGCCCCATGGTGGCAATGGCAGGCAACCCCAGCCTGGGCATACTCAGCATTTATGGGGCAGTGATTGCCTCTGGTATTTTTGGTCTCATCATTACTCCCTTCATGAGCCGGGCGGTCAGGTTTTTTCCACCTGTTGTCACCGGCACCATCATCACCGTCATTGGCATTACCCTCATGCGCGTGGGTATCAACTGGGCAGCAGGTGGACAACCGATGATCTTTGATGCGGCAAGCAAATCCATGCAGCCCAATCCCAATTATGGTGCGCCTGAAAACCTGGCGATTGCCTTTTTTGTGCTGGTCTCCATCATGGTCATGACGCGTTATCTGCGCGGTTTCTTGGGCAATATCTCGGTCTTGCTGGGCATGGTGCTGGGCTTTGTCGTCTCGCTGGCGCTGGGCAAGGTCAGTTTTGATGGCCTGGGCGAGGCAGGCTGGTTTGCCTTCATCATGCCCTTCCAGTATGGCATGCCGACTTTTGACCTGGGTGCCATCATAGGCATGTGCCTGGTCATGATCGTCACGATGGTGGAATCGACAGGCATGTTCCTCGCCCTGTCTGAACTCACAGGCAAGCGCATCAGCAATGAAGAATTGGCCAATGGCTTGCGGGCTGACAGCCTGGGTACAGTCATAGGTGGTGTCTTCAATACTTTTCCCTATACCTCGTTTTCACAAAACATAGGCCTGGTCGGTGTCACTGGTGTTCGCAGCCGCTATGTCTGCGCTGCTGCGGGCGTTATTCTGGTGGCGTTTGGCATGTTCCCCAAAATGGCGCATGTGGCGGCATCGATACCAGTGTATGTGCTCGGTGGCGCAGGCATAGTCATGTTTGGCATGGTGGCGGCCACCGGTATCAAGATACTCGGTAATGCCGGGCTCAATCACCAGCGCCACAACCTGTTCATCGTTGCTGTCAGCATAGGCGCGGGCATGATACCCCTGGTTGCGCCGCAGTTCTTCTCGCACTTGCCGCACTGGCTGGGCACAGTAGTCGATAGCGGCATCTTGCTGGCTACCATCGCGGCAGTGACGCTCAATCTGTTTTTCAACGGTCAGGGTGCTGAGTCTGAAGCCAAGGCGTTTGCCATGGCTGCTGCCCACAGTTCCGACCACTAATTTTCTCTGTTACTTTATTTGTTATGGCCAGCTTACTTATCAAAAATGCCCGCGTTGTCGTCACCATGGACGACACGCGCCGTGAAATCAGCAATGGTGCGGTATACATCATCGACAATGTCATCGCTGAGGTGGGCCTGAGTGCAGACTTGCCGCAAACTGCCGATGAAGTCATTGATGCGGCTGATCATGTCGTCATGCCTGGCCTCATCAATACCCATCACCACATGTACCAAAGCCTGACGCGTGTCATACCTGCGGCGCAAAATGGCGAGCTGTTCAACTGGCTGAGCAACCTCTACCCTATCTGGGCCAACCTGACACCAGAAATGGTGCAGGTATCGACCCAGGCTGCGATGGCAGAGCTGATCCTGTCTGGCTGCACAACGAGTAGCGATCATCTCTACATCTACCCGAATGGCTGCCAGCTTGATCACAGCCTGCAAGCCGCGCAAGAGATAGGCATGCGTTTTCATGCGGCGCGTGGTTCCATGAGCGTGGGCCAGTCAAAAGGTGGCCTGCCGCCAGACCGTGTGGTGGAAGATGAAGCCAGCATACTGCGCGACACACAACGCCTGATAGAGACTTATCACGACAGTAGTCGCCACGCCATGCAACGCATCGTCGTGGCACCCTGCTCACCATTTTCTGTTTCACGCGATCTCATGCGTGAATCAGCAAAACTGGCGCGCAGCTATGGGGTATCGCTGCATACCCACCTGGCAGAAAATGCCAATGACATCGCCTACAGCCGCGAGAAATTCAATATGACACCAGCAGAATATGCCGAGGATTGCGGCTGGGTAGGTCATGATGTCTGGCACGCCCATTGCGTACAACTTGATGATGATGGCATCTACATGTTCGCCCGCACAGGCACAGGCATTGCCCATTGCCCTTGCTCGAATATGCGTCTGGCGTCTGGTATCGCACCCATACGTAAAATGCTGGATGCCGGTGTCAGTGTCGGCCTGGGCGTCGATGGCTGTGCCTCGAATGATTCCGGTCATATGCTGGGCGAAGTCAGGCAAGCCATGCTCTTGCAACGCGTGGGTTTCGGCCCCGATGCCATGACAGCCAGACAGGCGCTGGAAGTCGCCACCCTGGGTGGGGCCAAGGTACTCAATCGCGACGACATAGGCGCACTCAAACCCGGCATGTCAGCTGACATCGTCATGTTCAACCTGAAGCAGATAGGCTATGCCGGTGCCTGGCATGATCCGGTAGCTGCACTGGTCTTCTGCACACCATCGGATGTGGCTTATAGCATTATCAATGGCCGGGTTGTGGTGCGTGATGGACAAATCACGTCGATAGATTTACCAATAGTGATGGAAAGACATAATCGTCTTGCCCATCAACTGGCTGAGGCAGCACGTTGAGCTGATTTTGCTCGTCCCAGGTGCTGACAGTGGTATAAAAGTACCGCTGTCAGCATCAATTTTAGTGAATCCAGAACTTGCTGGTATGCTATGAGTCATAGACCTTAATAACTCATGCATGAACAAACAGACTATTTCAAATTCGCTTGAAACCGAAGAACTGCAAAAACAGTTTTTTCACTCCCTTACCCTGGGTACAGGCAGGGCGATGTTGCTCTTGAAAGCGCATCCACAAATAGATTTCTCTTTGCAGATACTGGCTGCGACCATTAACAATCTAGCCTATGACAAACAATGTGAAGGCAGCAGAGCAGAATATCTATACAGCCTGATCAGGCGATCACGGCAAAAAGATGAGCTGATTCGCACCATCATCAAAAAGTTCAGCGTTAAAAAACGTAATGACTATGGCATGGATCAGTTAAGTGATCTCGTCCTGTATTTCCATCAGGATGGTATAGCCAGAGCAAAAGAGGCTTTGTTAAACAGATTTGAAAAGTCCTTCAGCAATGGCTATGAGCTTTATGCGCGAGATGTGCTGCTGGAAATCGAAGGCATGGCAGGTCTGATCATGGCTGCTGAAAAAGTGGGGCAACTTCCAGAGCAAGAAAGAGCAGATTACGAAGATCGCTGGCGTGTCGATGACTTTCAAAAAGAAAATAAATCTATCGATGTGTATGCGGAACTGGCTAAAGCCGCTGGGCAAAATGCAGCTATAAAAAACTATCTTGATTTGATCTTGTCGGTTGAGTCAAGAAAGAAATACAGGCGCAGTAAAATTGTGCCGTATACCCTTGCAGATATTGAAGACATCGTCGATGAAGATAGCCGGTTTCCACGATTCTGGCAATATCGTATTGAGGGTATGAACCCGGCAGATATAGAGCAAGTCGCGAGAAATATTCTGGCCGAAAAAGATGGCAACAGGAAAAATAGATATCTACGCTTCTTCGACAAAAAAAATTTCCATTTGATTATGCTCCCTTGTTGGAACTGGCGAACAAAAAGAATATTAAAAAAAGTCGCCGGATAATGAATGCTGTGAATGCACTCAGTTATTTCAAAGCTGATGATATCCGTACACTGGCACTTAAAAAATTTTCCAGTGAAAAAACACCTTGGGATTACTTGAGGTTGCTGATCAACAATTATCAAGTTGGTGATGCGAAAATTTTACTGGAGATCATACAACGCTCAGACAATTTTCATCACATACATGATCTGGTAGCTGGCCTGATTGATATTTATGATGCCAATCCAGACCCTGAATGCAAGGCACCGCTCGAAGCCATGTACTACGGCATGAATTGTGCAATGCATAGATGGAGCGTGATAGATCTGCTAAATAGAAATGGCGTACTTTCTGACGAGATTGTGGAAGAGCTTGCTTATGATACGGATGAAGATTTACGAAAATTATCACGTAGCATAAAACGCTCTCGCTCCAAAGTTGAGGCTTAGCGATGTTTATCTATGAGCAGTCTATGAGCCCAGCTTTGCCAGAAAATCTCATTAACACAGAACATATTGTGACTATGCATGGTGCAAAATAACTATTTAAAATTATCTGAAACTGAGGATTTGCAAAAGCAATTTTTTCACGCCCTACACCTGGGTACAGGCAGGGCGATGCTGCTTATGAAAGCTAATCCGGATGTCGATTTTTCCAAAAAACTCATTGCGGCATCCATCAAAAATCTTGCGAATGATCCTCAGTCTGAAGGTAGCCGGGCCGATTACTTGTATCCATTGATCAGGCGGGCCAAAAATAGAGCCTTGATAGAGAAAGCGGTAATTCAAAAACTTAAAAATAAAAAATCTGGAATATTCGATCTGAATCAATTGTGTGACCTTGCAATGAACTTCTATCAGGATGGAAATCTTCATGCCAGAGAAATTTTTCTTGAGCGCTTCGACAAATCTTTCCATGCCGATTATGAGTTTTGTGGCGAAGAACAAATCTTGAAGATGGATGGATTGCAGGGCTTATTCAAGTTGGCTGAAAAAATAGGAAAACTTCCTGAAGAAGATAGATCCTGGTATGAATATCGTTGGTACATTGATGATCTCCAAAAAGAAAATCCGCATTTGAACGTATATGCAGAGCTTGAAAAAGCAGGGCAAGAGAATCCTGATATCAACAACTATTACAAACTGATTGCTGCCATTGAACCTGTAAAGCCTTCGCTCCGCAAAGTTGCTCTAGCTTATAAAGTAAAAGATGTGGAGGAGCTTATCAATCGTCCAAGCAAGCGCGTCGGGTTTAATCGCGACCGTACGCTGAGGATGCCACAGCAGGAGATAAGTGCCGTTGCCAGAAACTTCCTTGATGAAAAAGATAAACTCAGAAGATTCAGGTATCTGCGATTTTTTTATGCGACCAGATTTCCTTTTGATTATGCGCCTCTGCTAAAAATTGCGAGCGGTAAAAAAAATCATCAGACTATGGCAGTGAATAATGCCGTGCTGGCGCTTAGCCATTTTTCTGGCGATGACATACGTTCCCTGGCTTTGAAGAAACTGCAGGAAGAGAGAATCCCCTGTGAGTACCTGCATCTGCTCGTCAGTAACTATCAGGCCGGAGATGCTGAAATGCTGGCGGAAATAATAGGGCGAGCAAAAAATTTTGATGAAGTACATCTACTGGTACAAGGCATCGTTGCCATATTCAAAGCGAATCCCGGGGCTGATTGTAAGGCGCCGCTGGAAGCGATGTATTACAGCATGAATTGCGCAATACACAGACGGGACTTGATAGAACTGCTGAGCGATAATCAAGTGCTGTCCGATGAAATTCTGGAAGAACTGCCCTATGACTCGGATGAGGGTGTGCGAAAATTATGCCGAAAAATAAAACGCCAGCGCAGTGCTGTTGTGATGAATCAGGATAAGACGGTTTGATCCCGGTTTGCATGCATATCCAACATGCATGCAAACCCAGTTTAGTTTGCTAACTCAAGCTGCGATAGCTGCTCTGAGTGCACTTCTTTCTTGTTCAGTAAAATCCAGGGTAGTTAAATCATCATTGAGCATGACGACATGTGGCGTGCCAACGAGCCTGACTGCCAGTGCCATATCTTGTTGATGTGGCAGGAACAGGGGAGCCTCCTTCTTGCGCATGATATGACGAAGTTTTTTCTTCGTGCCATCTATATCGGTTTCAAAAAATACTGTGCGTCCGTTTTGTATATCTTTGACTTTAACCATGACCGGCTGTATGCCTGGCTTGCTTTTAATCACGCGGTTAAACAGATGGCTTAGCCAGGCGGCGTACATGCAACCGAAAAACATGAAACCGAACAACAGGGTAAAAGTCAGTATCATGAAAAAGCGGTTGGTGATATGTTCAGTCGCCATTGTGGTCGTAATCATGCTGGGGTTGGATCTGGACCTGACAGCTTCAGTGGACATGGATGGCTGGAAGCTGACAAACCAGAAACTGTGCTTGATCTCTTGTGCTACGCTGTCTTGTGGTGTTGGCAGGTAGCGGATTTTGACATCGCAGTCGATAAAGATGACTTTGCGGCTCTTGCAGCTACCATGAATTTCTGCACGTTCATCCACGACAGGGTCCTTGGATACCTTGTAGTCATACAAAAAATCCGGCACCGTCATATAGATCAGGCCGACCAGAAAAAGCAGCCCGACCATGGACAGGCCTATCAACATCAGCACCCCCTGTTTCCCGGTTGCGAGTATCTGCATGCGTCGTTTGGGAAAGACACCGCTGATGGACGCAAGTTGTGCTTCCGCAGTAGTACCGCGTGTTTGAAATTGTGTCTGGGACATGTCCGGCTTTCCTGGCAGTATAAAGATACTTCTGTACGCAAATTCGCAAGCGGGAAGTATCTGAAAATCAGATGGACCGGGGTAGGATTATTTCAATTTTTTACACTCAGATTATCAACTTGAAACTGTGATTGTCATTCAGCAACCAGTATATTTGCCGGTGACCAAATGGAAAAGTGTCAGTGTTGATAAATCGGCCCTGAAAAGGCCAGTTGCTACATTTGCTGGAATAAATGCGTGTGATTGCGGCTGACTTCCAGTTTTTCTGTATGACCTTTCAGGCCTATCAACTGGCGGCCGCGGAAATCGCGGGTGACTTCGGCAATCGCAGAGACGCGCACCAGGGTGGAGCGGTGTATGCGCCAGAATTCTTTGGGGTCGAGTTCGTCTTCCAGCTCTTTTAGTGATTTGCGTATCAGGTATTCAGCTTGCTCGGTTTGTACCAGGGTATATTTTTCGTCAGAGCGGAAAAACAAGACTTCCTTGGTACTGACCATGCGCAGGCTGCTGCCTACGCTGGCCTGTATCCAGCGCAGGTATTCGCGCTTCTGGCTCTGGTGCTGCATTAATTGCGTCAGCATTTGTTCAACCTGTCTGGCCTGGTCGTTGGCGGCATTCGCGGGCCCGGATTTTTCTTGCTGACGCTGTTGTAATCTTTCTTGCAGGCGCTGGCAAGTGCCGGCCAGCCTCTCGGCCTCTACCGGTTTCAGCAGATAATCCATGGCACCGCGCTCGAAAGCCTGTATCGCATATTCATCATAAGCAGTCACAAACACCACCAGCGCCTGCTTGGCCAGGATGCTGGCGGCTTCAATGCCATTCTTGCCAGGCATGCGTATGTCGAGAAAGATAATGTCAGGGTGCAGTTCTTCTGCCTGTTCTATAGCCACTATGCCATTGGCAGCTTCAGCAATGATGGACAAGTCTGGCCACACTTGTTGCAAGCGTGTGCGTAGCTGGTCGCGCATCGGGCTTTCATCATCGACTATCATTGCTGTTGCCGCAGTTGCTAATGCTGACATGCTCATACCTGATGTTTGGATTGTGGAATGAATAAGAATAGTATTGTTATTGCTTTGTGTCTACAGGCACAAGTATGCCGACGACTGCACCACCCGCTTGCGGTGCTTCAATCACCAACTGTGCCTTGCCTGAGTACAGCACTTTCAGGCGCTCACGTATATTCGTCAGACCCATGCCATCGTCGGCATGCATGTCAAAGCCCATGCCGTTGTCGCTCACCTCGACCAGCAATTGCCCATCGACTTTTTTTGCCGTGATGCGGATATGCCCGCCTGTGGTCTTGGGTTCCAGGCCATGCTTGATGGAATTTTCCACCAGGGTTTGTATCATCATCGAAGGAAAAGGCAGGAATTCCAGCTCAGATGGCAAGTCTATATCGTAAGTAAGACGTTCCTGCATGCGTGCCTGCATGATGTTCAAATAGGCGCGGCACATCTCCATTTGCTGGCCCAGCTTGCCATTACCCTTGTCGCGCATTTGCGGCATGGCCGAGCGCAGGTATTTGATCAGGTGCTGGTGCACGATGGTGGCTTGTGCAGGATTGGTTTCTATGAGCTGACCTATCAAAGCCAGGGTGTTGAATAAAAAGTGTGGCTCTATCTGCGCCTGCAAGGCTGCCATCTCTGCTTCCAGCAGTCTGCGTTCCAGTGCTTCAACATCGGCGCGGGTTGCTGCCGCAGTGGCGGCGATCTCTGCACTACGCTTGCCGCCCGCCAGGCTCTTGATGATGAAAGAGGCGAACACCAGTGCAGGCATCAGGCCACCCAGTCCCAGGGCACCTCCTACTATCATGGCGACCAGCGAGATGCCCAGTAAAGATGACCAGGGGACTACGGCCAGCCAGTCAAAGAACTTCCACCAGACCACGGTTACCGTATCGGTGATATCCATGATCAGGTCGAGTACCTTGTTATCGTCGCGATGTTTCATACTAACTTTCCATGCGCCGCTTATCGTTCAAAGCGGCTTATTCAGTTTGTGGATTTGTTGCTGTCTTATCTTTGTCAGCAAACAATTTGACGATGATAGCGCCAAACACCAGGCCATTCGCCAGTGATGATAAATGCAATATGCCGCCAGTGATCAACGTCAGCAAAGAAGTCAGCAAGAGTTTTTTCCAGGATGCCTTCAATACCCAGTCAAAAGCTTCGCGGCCTACATATGCCATTGTCTCTGCCAGGTTTTTGACAAAGTCCAGTACTGGGTTATTGTTTGTGCTGTTCATGTTATCGCTCCTGTTAGTTGTTGTTTCAACGGTGACCAAAGTGGTGTTTTCTGTTTTTTCGTTTTTTTCTATTCCAGAATTCATTTTTCTCTCCTGTTTGCTGGATGACTTACTGCATCCATGTAGGCAGAATAGCAGGCACTTTTATCAGGCCACAGTCTCTTGCGACTAACAGTATCTTGCTATGGTCCAACGGTCATTTTGGAGGATAAATGGGGGGCTATATGGCGATGGGACGTGAAGGTAAGTTATGCTTATGGCAAACATTTGCTGTTAAAAAGCAGCTTTATTTGTTCCATGACACCAGTCTGGTAGAGCCGAAAACAAGGATTTTGTTTACTCACCCTTGGCAGATCACAGGCCTATGTCGAGCGATCTTTAGAGATTCGAAATGAAAAGTTTTTTCGTGACTTAAGAAAATTTTGTTCTGTTACGTCTAATTACAACTTTTCAAAACATTATTCTTTCCAATCAATCACTTGCACCGCTAAAATTCCGCGCTTGCTAACAAGCGCCCAATTTTATGGTTTTGTTAATTTCGACCTAGATATTTATAAAATATATTACTAATATATTTCAACCAAATCATAAGCAAATTTAGTCAATGCGATTTGGTAATGCAATGTCCGACGCTAATTAATAGGGAGTGTTCAGGCATTGAGACAGGGAAGCAGCGGCATGCAGATGCATGTCTGCTGCTTCTACATATATGGGGCTGGTAAAAACCTTCTTCAAGTCATTCAGGCGGCGATAGTTTACAAGCTATCGAATGAAAAAGCCTGAAGGGGATGGTATTGCCTGAAGCTCTTAAACAATCAGGGAGACGTTTTACATGTTATATCCAAATAAAATAGCAAGCATGGCGGGAGTATTGGCTCTTAGTTTCACGGGGTTCACGCAATTGGTTCACGCTGCAGATGCGGAAGACCATACGCGCTTGAAGCAAGCACCCATGCCGCATCAAAGGCAGAGTTTGCCGCCAACGGCAGAACAAAAGAAATTCAATTTGCCACCAACGAACGCAGCACGCCTGGATCTGGGCATCGTCAATAAACAAAAAAACCTGATGGCGCCACCACCATCGGATGATTGCAAAAACATGGCAACCCTGGCTGGTTATAGTGGCGACGCACTGGCCACTTACATTGTCAACCTGCCGAGCTATGAATGCCATTACGGCTTGTTTTCGCTGAATGCTACTGATGCAGCGAAAGTGTATTCACCAGCCAATTTCACTGCAGTCATCAATCGCTTTGCACAAGAAGCGGCGAACTACAATGCCACCAATATGGCCTTGGTCAACCTGATCATTTACCTGCGCGCCGGTTACTATCTGGCTGGCGGCAACACGATACCGGCACCATCGGCGAATTATCTGACCAGCATGCGCGGGCCTATCAAACAACTGGTGGATGGCAATCAACTGTTCAAGACCAATACGGTCGGCCCAAGTACGGCAGCTGAAACCTTGAAACTGGTGACCAACCTGCATGATGAAGCCTATTACCTGTCCAGCGTAAAAAACATCGTCACACGTTATACCAATACTGCATCTAACCCGGCAGCCACAGATGCGCTGAAGTCATCCACCGTTGCTGATGCTTACACGGCCGCGCTGACTATTCTCTTCTACGGTCATTCACGTCCGGATGCCTTGGCTATCTTGCGTAACGATATATCCTACGCGACGGCACTGAATAATTTTGTCGTCAATAACAAGGCCGCATTGCTGGGCACCAGCCTCGAATACCAGCTCAGCGATACCGAGAATGAAGCCTTCCGTTTCATGCAGTATGCCAACCTGCAGCCTACGGTCAAGCCTATGGTCAAGTACCAGCTCAGCCATTCGACCATGACAGGTAACGACAGCATGTTGTGGCTGAACGCGGCATCTGCGGTCAAGTACTATGACAATGCCAATTGCGCAGAATACGGTACTTGTAATTACGAGACCACGCTGGCTAATAACATTCTCAAAAACAACTACACTTGCAGCCCCAGTCTGAAAATCCGTGCCCAGGATATGACTACGGCACAGATGCAGGATTCATGCTCCATGCTGGCAACCGAGGAAAATTATTTCCACACCATGTTGCAAAGCAAGCGTCAGCCAGTAGCAGGTGACGGCAATACGGCGCTGGAAGTAGTGGTGTTTGATGACTACACCAACTACAGCAAATATGCATCCATACTATATGGCATTGACACAAACAATGGCGGCATGTATCTCGAAGGTGACCCTGCTGTTGCAGGTAACCAGGCGCGTTTTGTTGCGCATGAAGCGTCCTGGCTGCGTCCGACATTTCAGGTCTGGAATTTGCAACATGAATATGTCCATTATCTCGATGGCCGTTTCGACATGAAAGGTGACTTCGGTGCTGGTACTGCCAAGCCTACAGTCTGGTGGATAGAAGGCATAGCCGAATACCTGTCATTGAAAAACAATAACCAGAAAGCCATAGACGCAACCAGAACAGGCACTAACTATAAGCTCAGCCAGATTTTTGGCAATACTTATTCCATGTCTGATTATGTGACACGTGCCTATAACTGGGGCTACATGGCAACCCGCTTCATGATGGAAAAACACCGCAGTGATGTTGATGCTGTCATCGCCAAGTTCCGTGTCGGTGATTACGATGGTTACCAAACCTATATGAACAATATAGGTACACGTTACGACAATGAGTTCAGCACATGGATGACTACAGTCACTACTGCTGGCGAACCACCATTGCCAGTCGATAACAGCCTGCCAGATTGCCCGGCCGGTAGCTATCTCGCTAAAAACTGCGTGAAGCGTAATTTTGCTTCCAGCACGCAAGCCTACACCTACATCATGGTTCCTGCTGGCGCGAAAAACCTGAAGCTGACTACCAGCGGCGGTACCGGTGACGTGGATTTATATGTCTCTGTGGATAAATATCCAAGCACGGGTATCTACGACTACGGTTCAGTCAAGAGCGGCAATGATGAAAGCGTCACCATCGCCAATCCAGTTGCCAATCGCTGGTACTACATCATGCTCAACGCCAGACAGAGTTTCTCTGGTGTGAGTGTGTCTGCAACTTACGACTGATAGCGGCAAACTGAAATCTCGCAAACAAGGCTTACACAAAACGGAAAGCCACCTATAAAAAGCAAATGAGTGTTGGGACAGACATCTTGGATGTCTGTCCCTTTTTTGTTTTTACCAGAAGGCACACCAAGCAGTGCGGTCAACATCCTGTTTTTTTGCTATCCTTTATGCATCCCTGAGTTCGATCAGGAAAACGGAATAAACAAGTCACAGGAGATCAAGATGCATAAAAGTCGATTGGCATGTTTTGTGATTGATTGTCAGGTGGATGATATCGACCCGGGAGCCAATTTCTGGGCTGGGGCCTTAGGTTACGCAGCAGGGGATGCGGACGACAAATACGTCGTTCTTGATGCCACTCCCACTGGCCCGAAAATGTTGTTGCAAAAGGTGGAGCACCCCAGCCGCATACATCTCGACATAGAAACCGACAACAAGGAAGCAGAAGTACAGCGCCTGGAAAAACTCGGTGCCAAAGTCGTCAAGATCATGGAGCGCTGGATCGTCATGGAAGCACCAACCGGGCACAGGTTTTGCGTCGTCAATCCGCAGCGTCCGGATTTCCATACAGCCAGCGATGTCAATGTCTGGGAGTAATGCCGGTGACGGTATTGTCATTCAATTCTAAAAAACAAGGATAAACATGGGTGTTGCTCAGGCAGGACTGGTTTTCAGGCGTACAACTGCTGCCAATGATTTACCGTCATTGATAGCCGCTTTGTGCAAGTCAAATGCGCTGCTGATACCACATCCAAACTTCAGGGATTTTGACATACGACGCCATGATGACATCATGGTCCAGAATTTTGGAGATGTATGTTTTATCAGTAACAACGACCTGGTCTGGGACTATCTGGAAGATCAGGAAAAAGATGTTACTGAACTGTATAAAATCCTGGGCTCGCCGGATGAAATACTGATCTTCTGTCACTATGAATCGGGTGGCAGTTTTGGCTATGCATTGATAGAGCAGGGACAGAGAACGCGGTCGCGCTTGCAAACAACCGGGGTACCGCAACTGCCACCCCTGATGGAGAGGGGTACTCCCAAGGATTTTGAGAACCTGTGGTTATCAGCCAAATACTATCTGGAAGAAGATGATGAGGTTCCGCCGGAAGAACGTCACAAAGTCTATTATCAGGGTGACAGGGAAATCGAAATCTATGAATACGGCCTCACGTCGCGCATGCTTTATGAAGCCTTGCAAAAGTACTTTTCAGTTTGTCCTTGGGAGACGGATCTTGAACCGGAATACCATTTTTTCAAACTCACAAAAGAAGAAAAAAAGTGGTGGAAATTCTGGTGAGATGAATTCAAATACCGCCACTTCACAAACTATCTAATGTTGCGGCCAGATCTCGGCTATGCGTAGTAAATTGGTAGAACCTGGTTGACCAAATGGCACGCCAGCAGTAATCGCGATTTGCTCACCGACTTGTGCCAGGCCTTCTTGCCAGGCCGTGCGGCATGCGGTGGCGACCAGTATGTCTTCGTTGGGTACAACATCGCTGACGCTGGAATGCACCCCCCAAACCAGCGCCAGACGACGTGCTGTTGCCAGTTTGGGTGTGATGCTGAGTATCGGCGCCATTGGCCTTTCACGTGCGGCACGCAGGCTGGTATGGCCGGAGGTGGTATAAGTGACAGTAGCAACTGCACCCACTATCTGCGTAACTTCGCGCAGTGCAGCGCAGATGGCATCGCCCTTGTTATTTTGCGGTGTTTCATGCTGGGCGGCGATCATGTTTTTATACAAGGGGTCACGCTCGACTTCCGAGATGATGCGGTCCATGATCTCAACCGCTGCGACCGGGTGGGCACCACTGGCCGATTCTGCCGACAGCATGACTGCATCTGCCCCATCATAAATCGCGCTGGCGACATCAGATGCTTCGGCGCGGGTGGGCACGGGTGCGGCTATCATGGACTCCAGCATCTGGGTAGCGATGACTATGGGTTTGCCATGGCTGCGGCAGACGCGCAGTATGCGTTTTTGTACACCGGGTACGCGTTCTGGCGGCAACTCCACCCCCAGGTCACCACGTGCCACCATGATGGCATCTGACACCGCGACGATTTCTTCCAGCCTGTCTAGCGCCGCCGGTTTTTCCAGCTTGGACAATACCCCCGCACGTCCTGCGACCAGGGCTTTGGCTTCTGCCACATCTTCTGGCCTTTGCACAAAGGACAGGGCTATCCAGTCTGCGCCCATATTGAGTGCAAATTCCAGATCGCGTTTATCTTTTTCAGTCAGTGCCGGTATAGGCAAGACCGCATCGGGCACATTCACCCCCTTGCGATCAGACAGTGCGCCGCCATTGATGACGCGGGTGCGTATCATGCTTGCATCACTGTCCATGACTTGCAGGCGCAGCTTGCCATCGTCAAGTAATAATGATTGCCCTGCAGTGATGACGGCGAACAATTCAGGATGTGGCAGGCAAACCCGGTTTGCATCACCTGGTGTGCTATCGCTGTCGAGTATGAATTCCTGTCCGGCTGTCAGGATCACTCTGCCAGCACTGAATTGCCCTACCCTCAGTTTTGGCCCTTGCAGATCCGCCAGGATGGCGATGGGGCGGCCCAGTTCTGCCTCGATCTCACGCACGATATTGCAACGCAGTTGATGGTCGGCATGGCTGCCGTGGCTGAAGTTGAAGCGGAATACATCAGCACCGGCTTCAAACAATGCCTTGATCATTTCCCTGCTGCTGCTGGCAGGACCCAGGGTGGCGAGAATTTTGGCTTTACGGCTGCGGTTCATGGCTTGCTTTCATTTGTTAAAGACGACAGCCGTCCTGGTGCGCTGCACCCTGTACTTGCTGTCATTGAATGTTTAAGTGCGGCCTACAGTATGAGGATGGCGCGGAAGTCGTTGACGTTGGTACGCGTGGGACCACTGACGACGAGGTCATCGAGTGCGCTGAAAAAACCATAGCCGTCATTGTTTTCCAGCAGGCTGCGGGCGCGCATCTGCTTCGTTGCAGCGCGGGCGATGGAATCCGGCGCATACAGTGCCCCGGCATTGTCTTCCGAACCATCTATGCCGTCAGTATCACAGGCGATGGCGTGGATATCTGCGTGGCCGTCGAGTGCTACTGCCAGGCTCAGCAAAAATTCTGCATTGCGGCCACCACGTCCCTTACCACGTACGGTGACGGTGGTTTCACCGCCTGAAATAAGCACGCAAGGCTTCTGGAAAGGCTGGCCATGTCTGGCAACCTGCTTTGCAAGGGCAGCATGTACCAGGGCAACATCGCGTGCCTCACCTTCTATGCCGTCCGACAGGATATAGGGTGTGATACCTGCTGCACGTGCCGTGGCTGCTGCGGCTTCGAGTGCTTCCTGTGCAGTGGCGATGACATGGTGGCTATGGCCTTCAAAACGGACATCATCCGGTTTGGGTGTTTCGCCCTTACCACTTTCCAGATGCTGCAAAATCTCCGCAGGAATGGCGATGTCGTATTTGCGCAAGATTGCCAAAGCTTCTGCACAAGTGGTGGCATCGGGCAGGGTGGGGCCGCTGGCGATGATGCCGGGTTCGTCACCGGGCACGTCGGATATCAGCAAAGTCACTACCCGTGCTGGCGCGCAAGCCAGTGCCAGGCGGCCACCCTTGATGGCCGACAAATGCTTGCGCACGCAATTCATTTCTGAAATTGCCGCCCCGCTTTTCAGCAAAGCCTTGTTGATGGCCTGTTTCTGTTCCAGGCTGATGCCATCTGCAGGCAGGGCCAGCAAGGCTGAGCCGCCGCCAGAGATCAAACAGAGTACAAGGTCATCCTTGCTCAGGCCTTGCACCATATTCAAAATACGCGCGGCAGCCTGCTTGCCTGCTTCATCGGGTACAGGGTGGGCGGCTTCCACCACTTCTATCTTGCGGCAGTCTGCACCATGGCCGTAGCGCGTTACTACCAGCCCAGAGAGTTCACCCTGCCAATGATCTTCCACCACCTTGGCCATGGCAGCCGCGCCTTTACCGGCACCAATGACCAGGGTGCGGCCTTTTGCTGGTGGTGTGGGCAGGAAAGCAGGCAGGCATTTCTCTGCGCTGACGGCGGCGACGGCGCTGGTGTAGAGGTCGAGCAAGAACTGGCGTGGAGCTAGGGTGGTCATTTGGGGCTTTCTTGAAACGGGTGATGCCAAGTAACTTCGTAGGTTGGGTCCGGCCTCGTAGGTTGGGCTATGGTTTACCAGCCCAACACTGGGCCTTTGATCAACTCATGCGTCATTGAGATGCCGAGTGTTGGGCTGATGAAGCGTAGCCCAACCTACGAGTAAATTCATTTACGTGAACTATTGAATACTGATTTCAAATCAAGTATGCCTTCAAACAGCTCATCGCCAGGTGAATTTTTTTCGTGCATTCACTGTTGAGGGCTAACAACGATCAAGCCTTGGCAATCTCATGATTAGACATGATCTCTATCGCACGGCACAGAGCCGAGTGATCGAGGCCACGCATGCCGTTGGCGGAACAGGCATTCATCAATTCCTGCGCTGTTGCGGTATTTGGCAAAGATACACCCAAAGCTTTTGCCCCTTGCAGAGCCAGGTTCAAGTCTTTTTGATGCAGTTCTATCCTGAAGCCGGGGTTGAAAGTGCGCTTGACCATGCGTTCGCCATGCACTTCGAGTATGCGCGATGCGGCAAAGCCACCCATCAATGCCTGCCTGACCCTGGCTGGATCAGCACCGGCCTTGGATGCAAACAGCAGGGCTTCAGCCACGGCCTGTATGTTCAGGGCAACGATGATCTGGTTGGCAACCTTGGTGGTCTGGCCATCACCATTGCCACCAACCAGGGTGATGTTCTTGCCCATCAATTCGAACAGGGGTTTGACCTTGTCAAAGGCAGCTTCAGAACCACCGACCATGATGGTCAGGCTGGCAGCCTTGGCACCGACTTCGCCACCGGACACTGGAGCATCCAGGTAATCGCATTTCAGGGCATTGATTTTTTTTGCAAAATCCTTGGTGGCAATCGGCGAGATGGAACTCATATCGACCACGATCTTGCCAGCTTCGAGGCCAGCAGCAACACCGCTCTCGCCAAACAGCGCCGCTTCTACATGCGGTGTATCCGGCACCATGATGATGATGATGTCAGCACGCTTGGCGACTTCTTCGCCCGAAGTACACACCGTGGCACCGCGTTCTATCAATTCAAACGGCGGGTTCTTGATGTCGTGCAAATACAGCTTATGCCCACCCGCCTGCAAATGCCCGGCCATAGGTGCGCCCATGATACCCAAACCTATAAATCCAATTTTAGCCATGATAGTTCCTGATAATGTTGTAGTTGTTTGTTTAAGACATCTCAAAGACCGTGCGATTTAATCCAGCCGAGCCCAGCCACAGTACCGTTCTGCGGTTTGTATTCGCAACCTACCCAGCCTTGATAACCCATGTCGTCCAGTGCAGCGAAGACAGTGTGGTAATTGATTTCGCCTGTGCCAGGTTCAAAGCGCCCTGGGTTGTCGGCCAGTTGTATATGTTTGATTTTGCCCAGATGATTCTTGATGGTATTGATCAACTCACCTTCCATGCGTTGCATGTGATAGATGTCGTATTGCACAAAGATATTGTCTGAACCGGTGGCGTGTATCAAATCCAGTGCCTGCTGCGTACCGGATAAAAAGAAACCAGGTATGTCGAAGGTATTGATGGCTTCGATGAGCAGGCTGATATTCGCGGCTTTCAGTTTGTCAGCGGCGTAGCGCAGATTACCAACCAGGGTTTGCTCTGCTTCTTCTTTACTGACATTTGCCGGACGTATGCCGACCAGGCAATTCAGTTGCGTGACATTCAAGGCTTTTGCATAAGCGATGGCGATATCCACACCCTGACGGAATTCATCGACACGGTCAGGGTGGCAGGCGATACCGCGTTCACCTGCTTCCCAGTTACCTGCGGGCAGGTTGTGCAATACCAGTTGCAGATTATTTTCCTGAAGTTTTTCTGCGATCTGTTTTACTTCAAAAGCATAGGGAAACAAAAATTCCACAGCCTTGAAACCTGCCTGCGCGGCGGCGGCAAAGCGGTCGAGGAATGCATGTTCGGTAAATAACATGCTGAGATTGGCGGCCAGTCTGGTCATCGCATATCCTTGTAGATGAGTGACCGTAAGCCTCCCGCAGCCAGGCCACGGGAGTCTACGGGGCATCAGGCGGGGAGGCCTGGTACCTGAAAGGTTTGTATCTGTTTTAATTAATCGAGCAGGGCGATGGCAGTGGGTGCATGACCATCTTCCGTCGCCAGCTCTTCAAATTCATTGATATTGCTGATCTCGGTGCCCATGGCGATATTGGTCACGCGTTCCAGTATGATTTCAACGACCACAGGCACGCGGAACTCTTGCATCCAGCGCTGGGCCTGGGCAAAGGCATCCGCAATGGCACTGGGTTCGGTCACACGTATGGCCTTGCAACCAAGGCCTTCGACCACGGCGATGTGATCTACCCCGTAACCATTCAGTTCTGGTGCATTGATGTTTTCAAAAGCCAGTTGCACGCAATAATCCATGTCAAAGCCGCGCTGCGACTGGCGTATCAAACCCAGGTAGGAATTGTTGACGACCACATGCAGGTAAGGCAGTTTGAATTGCGCGCCGACGGCCAGTTCTTCTATCATGAACTGGAAGTCATAATCGCCGGAGATGGCGACAACTTGCCTCTGCGGATCCGCAGCGCAGACACCGAGTGCTGCCGGTATGGTCCAGCCCAGCGGGCCAGCCTGGCCGCAATTGATCCAGTGACGTGGGTAATACACATGCAGGAATTGCGCAGCCGCGATTTGTGATAAACCGATAGTGCTGACGTAGCAGGTTTCACGGCCAAGGGCCTTGTTCATTTCTTCATAGACGCGCTGCGGCTTCACCGGCACATTGTCAAAATGCGTGCGGCGTAACATAGTGCGTTTGCGCTCCTGACACTCTGCTACCCAGGCAGAACGGTCTTTGAGCTTGCCTGCGGCTTTCCATTCTCTGGCGACATCGATCAATAGTTTTAAAGCTGCACCTGCATCAGAGACGATGCCAAAGTCCGGGCCAAAGACGCGACCGATTTGCGTGGGTTCTATATCGATGTGGACAAATTTCCTGTCCTTGGTAAACACATCAATGGAGCCGGTATGCCGGTTGGCCCAGCGATTACCTATGCCCATTGCAAAGTCAGATGCCAGCATGGTGGCATTGCCATAGCGATGGCTGGTTTGCAAACCGACCATGCCCACCATCAAAGGGTGATCATCAGCTATCGCACCCCAGGCCATCAGGGTAGGTATGACAGGCACGCCAGTCAGTTCGGCAAATTCCACCAGCAAATTTGCAGCATTGGCATTGATGATGCCGCCACCAGCGGTAATCAAAGGACGCTCAGCCTGGTTCAACATGTCCAGGGCTTTTTCTATCTGGGCACGGCTGGCCTTGGGTTTATACACTTCCAGCGGTTGATAGGTATCCGGGTCAAATTCTATCTCGGCCATTTGCACATCGAATGGCAAATCAATCAGCACCGGGCCTGGGCGGCCAGAACGCATGATGTGAAAAGCTTGCTGGAACACCATGGGCACGAGCGCCGGTTCGCGTACAGTCACCGCCCACTTGGTGACAGGCTTGGCGATGGATTCGATATCGACAGCCTGGAAGTCTTCCTTGTACAGACGCGCCCTTGGTGCCTGGCCAGTAATGCAGAGTATGGGTATGGAATCTGCCTGGGCAGAATACAGACCGGTAATCATGTCCGTACCCGCCGGGCCGGATGTGCCTATGCAGACGCCGATATTGCCAGCCTGGGCGCGGGTATAGCCTTCTGCCATGTGAGAGGCACCCTCAACATGACGCGCCAGTATGTGCTTGATGGTGCCCTGCTTCTTTAACGCAGCATAAAACGGGTTGATCGCAGCACCCGGCACCCCAAATGCCTGATGCACGCCTTCTTTTTCCAACACATAAGCCGCCGCTTGCGCAGCCGTCATCTTTGCCATTTCGTTCTCCAGTTTTGCTATTAGTCGTGTGTATGCAGCTGTTGAAACACATGCTAAAGGCAAAACCCCAGCGTGATAAGACGACAAATTCTCGCTTTATTCGATACTTCAAGTATGGAATAATAAAACCATCTCAAGATTTTTCTGTGCCCCTTTGTGCCTCAGTGGTGTAGCAAGGAATTCGAGTGGCATGCCACTCGCTTGCGAAACGAAGACTTCTTGCAAGAAGTCTTTTCCTCCTCTGTGGTGAGAGGTCTTCATGCCAAATTCACATGGATAAACCATGGACAAACTCACCCAAATCGAAGCCTTCGTTGATGTCGTTGAAAAAGGCAGTCTGGCCCGCGCCGCCCTGGGCCAGAACATCACCCCGGTCATGCTGGGCCGCCGCATCGATGCACTGGAAAAACGCCTGGGCGTCAAACTTATGCACCGCAGCACCCGCCATCTGACGCTGACAGAGCAGGGTACGGTCTATCTCGATCATTGCCGCAAATTGCTGGCTGACCTGGGTTATGCCGATCAACTGGTATCCGAGGGACGGCACAAGGCTACCGGCCATCTTATCGTCTCAGCACCTGCCGCTTTCGGGCGCAAGCACGTGGCACCGCATGCGCCGCAATTCGTCAAGGCCAATCCAGCCGTGCAGATTTCCTTCAACCTGACTGACAGGGTAGTCGATCTGATACGTGAAGGTTATGACCTGGGCATACGCATAGGCGGCAATATTGATCCAAATTTTGTTGCCGTAAAACTGGCCAGCAACCGCCGTGTGGTCTGTGGCACGCCAGCCTATTTTGAGCGGCATGGCATACCGCGCACACTGGAAGACCTGGCGCAGCACAATTGCCTTGCCTTCAACTTGCAGGGCGGACAACAGCGCGGCTGGTATTTCCAGCAAAACGGCAAACCTGTGACCATCAAGGTCGCTGGCAATCTGGATTGCAATGATGGTGAATTACTACACCGCTGGGCTTGCGAAGACCTGGGCCTGGCCTGGCGTTCTTCGTGGGAAATACAGGCGCAATTGATTTCTGGTGAATTGATTACCGTGCTCGATGATTATGCCTTGCCACAATACGACATCGTCGCTGTGTATCCGCAGCAACGGCATTTGCCTGTGAAGACGCGTTTTTTTATTGATGCTTTGAAAGCAATCTACGCGCAGCCAGATTATTGGTTAAAGAGTTAATGAAAACCATACACATATTCAAATTCAAATAGCATCTATAGATATTCCTCAGCTTGGACTTTGAAAAAATTAGGATATCGTCCTTTCACAAATTCTAATTATGTTCAATTGGTATATCCAAAATTGAGGAGACAAACGTGTTAACTTCCGAGCAAATTCCGGCTGCACAAGATAGCAACAGGCCCGTTAGCCACAGCCCTGCGCAGCTTTCCTTTCTCGACAAATTTTTCAAGCTAAGAGAAAACGGTACCGATGTACGTACAGAATTACTGGCGGGTCTGACTACCTTCCTGACCATGGCTTATATCATTTTCGTCAACCCGTCGATATTGGGTGACGCAGGCATGCCCAAGGACGCAGTCTTTGTCGCCACCTGTCTCGCCGCCGCAATCGGTACCATGATCATGGGCCTGTATGCCAACTATCCCATGGCGCTGGCACCGGGCATGGGCCTGAACGCCTACTTTACTTATGCCGTCGTCAAGGGCATGGGCATACCATGGGAAGCGGCGCTGGGTGCTGTCTTCATCTCCGGCTGCCTGTTTGTCGCAGTCAGCGTCTTCAAATTGCGTGAGATGATCGTCAATGGCATACCGCGTTCCATACGTACCGCCATCACGGTGGGTATAGGCTTGTTCCTGGGTCTGATCGCACTGAAAAATTCCGGCATTGTGGTTGCCAATCCTGCCACCATGGTGGGTATTGGTGACTTGCACAAGCCACAGCCCATTTTGGCCATACTGGGTTTCTTCCTCATCGTGGCGCTGGACCGCTACCGTATCAAAGGCTCAATCCTGATCGGCATCCTGAGTGTGACGGTATTGAGTTTCTTCTTTGCCGGTAATACTTTCAACGGTGTTGTTTCCATGCCGCCTTCCCTCGATCCTACCCTGTTCAAGCTGGATATCATGGGAGCACTTTCCGTTGGTATCCTGAATGTCGTACTGGTATTTTTTCTGGTGGAATTGTTTGATGCAACAGGTACCTTGATGGGCGTTGCCAGCCGTGCCGGTTTGCTGGTCAACGGCAAAATGGAAAGACTGAACAAGGCACTGCTGGCTGACAGTACGGCCATCGTCGCAGGCTCTTTTTTGGGCACTTCCAGTACTACTGCTTACATAGAAAGCGCGGCCGGTGTGGAAGCCGGAGGCCGTACAGGTTTGACAGCCGTGGCTGTTGGCCTGCTGTTTCTGGCCTGTTTGTTTATTGCGCCGCTGGCCAGCGTAGTTCCATTCTGTGCTACGGCTCCAGCCCTGTTCTATGTGTCTTGCCTGATGTTGCGTGAACTGGTTGAAATCGACTGGACAGACACCACAGAAAGCGTACCTGCCGCCATCACCGCTTTGTTGATGCCTTTTACTTATTCGATTGCAACCGGTGTAGCATTTGGCTTTATTGCATTTGCTGTCCTGAAATTGTTGAGTGGACGTGCCAAAGAAGTCAAGATCATTGTTTGGGCGATAGCTGCAATATTCCTGTTCAAATTCGTTTATCTCGGTGCAGGTTGAAGCAAGTATAAAACGCAGCTACAACTGAAGACAGCGCAGGAAACTGCGCTGTCTTTTTTTGCGATATTTTCGATGAAATACAGAACCATATAATATTTGCTGCATACTCCATCATATTGTAGCGAGAGGATCAGGAATGGAGTAAACATGGTAGTCGTAAGACGTGCGGGTGAGGCAGATAACCTGCAGATACGCAAGCTGGTACAGGCATCACTTGCAGATTTCAATCTGGTGGTTGAGTTTGATGGTCTTGATGCCGCCATAGGTTCAGCGGGTTTGCCTGTCAGTAAAAATCTCATCGAACTGGTTGCCGAATTTGATCAGCAGGTTTGCGGCTGCATCGCGTTGGAAGCCATAGCAATGGTAAATGCGCAAGAAGCAAAAGTGTTTGGTTTTCATGTCGATCGCCGTTATCGTGGCAAAGGCATAGGGCGCAGCTTGTTGACAGCATTGATGTCGGAAGCGAAACAAAGGGGTTTGAAAACCCTGTATCTCGACACCTGGGACAGTATGCACAGCGCCATCCGTCTTTACGAGTCCCTTGGCTGGATGCCAGCCCCTGACCCTGCGCCTGAATCAGGGGCAAACCGATCCTATGTTTTTACTATCAGTTGAGTTAGCATGAGCAGATTATGCGATGAGGTGAAACATGAGCGATGCACAGGCCGAATATGGCAAACTGATCAATAAACTGACGACAACAGCCTTGGCAGAACCTGGCCAGATGTTTGGCAAGGCCTGTCTCAAAATCAATGGCAAAGCTTTTGTCGCATTGCATAAAGAGACGGTGGTATTCAAATTGACAGGGGATGCTCATGCGAAGGCGATTGCACTGAAGGATGCGGTTTTGTGGGACCCATCAGGCAAAGGTCGCCCCATGAAAGAATGGGTGGTACTGAATACAACGCATGGCAAGAAATTCCCTGCGCTCGCACAAGCCGCGCTTGAGTATGTGCAGTCCCTGGCCTGAAGTGACAATGAAAAAATCTCTAACTCCATTTTTGTTACTTGCCGCTGGTCTGCTCTGTGATAATGGGTATGCCAGTGAGACGCGTTGGGTTCATGGCTCCTGGGTCAATGTCCGCGCCAGACCTGAAGCCAATGCAGAAGTGCTGACGCATCTGGTGGCAAATACCCAGGTGCAAATGGATGCCGCTACATCCACTGCCAAATTCTGTGCCATTGCCTGGGGCGAAGGGCAGCAGGGTTTTATTGCCTGTAATTTATTGGGTGACAAGGCTTTGCGATTGGAAGACTTTGTCGATAGCTATGACCGCACCAGTGAAAGCACGAATTATTTCCCGACGCGCGCTTTCTGGATGGCCCCCAGCTTCAGGCGTTTGCAAGATGCCGGTTCCTACTTCCAGGAAACCATGCTCAGTCCACAGCAAAAAGCACTGGAAACTGTAGACAGCAAATTTGTCTGGGAAAAACGGCCAGTGCTCAAGCGTTTCCCCATACCTGAATTTGAAGCGATGAAGCAGCACATGATGGCCGGTGTCATCGAACCAGCTTCACCCCATTTCAAACCACCGGCTCCTTGGGAAGAGTTATTGAAGCTGGCCAAGTCAGAAGAAATACCGGGAAAAAAGACAGCAGATGCCACTGTCCGTTTGCATTCGTCCCTGTTTTATACTGGCGTGCTGGTCATGTTACGACAACTGACTTTACCTGCAGCGGTACCCTCATATTTCAAATCACTGGATGAACTGGGCAGGCCTTCTGCCAATCCCGAAGAAATATCCAGGCAATACCAGATACCGTATGCGATCAAGCCTGTCAGCGGTCCTTATTGGGATAACTATGAGCCTTCAGGCATCAATGTGATAGGTTGGTGGGACCTGGGTAAGGTCGATGTATTCCTGCAAAAGCCTGTTGTCAAAAACATGTTGATGTTGAATGGCCGCATCAAATCGGCAAGCTCGGATTTGAAATACAGTTTGGGAGTGGATAGTTGCAAACAGGGTTTTCGTTTCATAGGATCTGAAGATCAACCTGAACCTGTAAAGAGCCTGGCGCAAAGAAGACTGGAAAGTTTGCAAGCCAAGGCCAAAGATGAAGCGATCCTGTATTTTTATACCCGCAGCGAACTGGCAACCTTGCATGGTCCTGCGAAAGTGACGACGCAAGCGCCATTCAAACTGCAATACGATAGTAAAGCGAAATCGAATACCTTCGAGCATTTTTCTCAGGCGAGCATCACCAGCATAGATATTGACCGTGATGGTGTCGCTGATTTTGTCATCGCTGAAGCCTGGCATCGTGGGGTCATGCTGGAAAGTGCCGTCCATCAACCTGCCTACAGAGTGATATTTGTCAATGCAGGCGGGCGCTGGTATTTGTTTGATATTGATCAGTACTTCATGTGTGGATGTTAAAACCGGTGTTGTAGCAGTCCCTCTGCCAGAAAATCAAATACCGTCCTTATGCGTTTGCTGGATTTGAGTTCGCGGTGCGTGGTCAGCCATATTGGCAGGGATGGCAGTTCCTGTTCGACCAGTACTTGCTCCAGATCCGTATGTCGTTCTGCCAGCCAGCGCATGGCAACCCCTATGCCCAGACCTTGCTTTAGTGCTTGCCAGTTGACCAGATGGTTATCGCAACGAAAATCAAAGAAACTGCGGTCTATTGGTATGCCTGCTGCACGGAAGCCGCTGATAAACTGGTCAGACTGATCCAGACCCAGCCAGCGAAATTTTTTCATCAGCGCCAGTGGGGTATTCTGACCAGACGTCAGCAAGCTGGGCAGGCCCGCCAGATAATCTCTACGTCCATAAAAACCTATCGGCCAATCCGTCAGATGCCGGGTAATCAGAGCTGACTGCGCTGGCCTGACCATGCGTATGGCGATGTCGGCCTCACGTTCCAGCAGGTTACTGATCTGATTGCTCGCCACCAGTTCTATCTGGATTTCCGGATGCTGTTGCGCCAACTGGTGCAGTAAGGCTGGCAAGACAAAGCCTGACACCATTTCACTGGCCGTAATCCTGACCGTACCTTGCATATCGTGATTTTGCGTTGCGGCGGCCATGCCCAGTGATCGTGCTGCTGCCATCATATGGCGTGCAGGTTCGACCAGGTTTTCACCTGTGGGTGTCAGCTTCAAGCCACGTGCCACCCTTTCAAACAAGGCGGCACCTATACTGCTTTCCAGCTCGGCGATCTGGCGCGACAATGTGGGCTGGCTCAAGCCCAACACCTCTGCTGCCCGTGTCAGCGAGCCCTGTTCGACCACAGCGACAAAACTGCGTATCAGGTTCCAGTCAGTCTGGGTTGGATCGAATGCAGGCTTGGACATGTTTATTCCAGTTTTTAAAATAGGCAAGTTTGCATACGATCCATGCTCTTATATGGATCGCAGATGCATGATCTTAATTGAAAACATCACCATGATGTCCTGGTTTTAAGGTAGTCAAGGCATGATCAGCAAATGCATGAATCCGGGTTTATACTGCGTTCATCTTTTCTCCAGGTAACGATATGAACAAGCAAAACTTCTTTTGGCAGATACAGGCAGGTGAGCTGCCAACTCCAGCGGCTGCAAAAACGCTGGGCATACGTTTCACGCAGATAGATGCAGCGGCGGGCACGATAGAAACCGAGTTCCAGGCCAGGCCGGAATTTACCAATCCGGCTGGCAATATCCAGGGAGGTTTTCTGGCAGCCATGCTGGACGATAGCATGGGCCCGGCGCTGGCAGCGACTTTAGCCGCAGGGGAGTTTGCCCCTACCCTGAATCTGAATGTGTCTTACCTGCGGGCAGCCAAGGTTGGCCTGATACAGGGCAAGGCACGCGTGGTCAAACAAGGCAAGGACATTTGCTTTCTGGCTGGCGAGTTATATCAGGATGGTCACTTGATCGCTACTGCAACGGCAACAGCCATGGTGCGCAATATGGCCGTGCAGGCCTGATCTGCAAGAAATGCAAGAATTACCGTAGCGGAGTATATTAAAGACTTTCTTCCCTGCCCCTGGCTCTTCACATCCATGTCTGAAACCCGCACCGTCATCATCGTTGGCAGTTCCAGAAGCACAGGTAATACCGCTGAACTGGCGATTGCCGTTGCCAGCAAACTCCGGGCCAGCGTCATTGATCTCAATCAATATCAGATCGCGCCCTTTGATTATGAATTCAAAAACCAGGGCGATGATTTCATGAGCTTGATGAGGCAGGTACTCAGCTTTGACCGCATCATACTGGCGACCCCCATGTACTGGTATGCCCCCAGCGCCATCATGAAAACCTTCATGGACAGGATTTCTGACTTGCTGAAAATCGAAAAAGACCTGGGACGGCAATTACGTAGCAAGAAGGCAGCCTTGCTTGGCACAGGTTGTGATGCCACCCCTGCAGCTTGCTTTGAGCAAGTCTTCCAGCTTACTTTCGATTATCTGGGTATGGCATATCAGGGCATGTTGTATGCGAGTTGTGAAGATGGATTCATCCACGCCGAGCATATGCTGGCCATAGAAAGATTTACGGAGACTTTGCATGCTGAATGAAACGCAAGTCAATGCCTATCTGCACAGACTGGCATATCAGGGATCACGCGCTGTCAGCCTGGCGACGCTGACAGCTTTGCATCACGCACATCTGCAGCAGATTGCATTTGAAAACCTTGATATCAGCCTGGGCAAGAAACTGGATTTATCGACGGATGCCTTGCTGGATAAATTATTGCAGCAGGGCCGTGGCGGTTTTTGCTATGAGCTGAACCAGGCTTTTGCCCTGTTACTGGAGACATTAGGATTTACCGTCAGCCGCTTGTCTGCGCGTGTGCATAATGGCAAAGACTACGGACCAGACTTTGATCACATGCTGTTGCTGGTGCGTGTGGATGGACAGGATTATCTGGCCGATGTGGGTTTTGGTGATTGCTTCCGTACGCCCCTGCAATTAGGTGGCGAGGGTGTGCATGAACTTGGTCTGCATTATTATCTGCTTGCAGATGGCGAGCATCATTATGTCCTCATGCAGGCTAAGGATGGTGGTGCTGGACATGCGCAATATCGCTTCAGCTTGCAGGCTCATGCGATAGAAGATTTTTTTGAAATGTGTGAATACCAGCAGACTTCAGCTTTATCGCATTTTACGCAGAAATCGATTTGTTCGATCGCGACTTTAGGGGGGCGTGTCAGCATGTCGAATAACAAATGCATAGTCACAGATAGTATCGGGCGGCACGTGCATACAATACATGGGGAGGATGAATACAGGGCTTTGTTGCTCGAGTATTTTGGGATGAGCTTGGCGGGGGATGTGGATATTGGGAAGTTATTGGTGAGGTAGACGTAGGGAGTCATCTCTTAGCCCACTTACAATCTCATTAACGTCATTCCTGCGTGCTTTTGGCAGGAATCCACCGGGCTGGCGCTCCAGCGGCACTCCTGGCACGTCGTGGAGTTAATTAATTTCAGGTTTGTGTTTCTTATGTACCTGATTTTCAAATACCGGCATTTGGTAATTTACTAATGCTGGCCGGGGGTAGCCCGGCAGCTACTCCCTTTTCTTGTCTCCGTCGCAATCAATCAATAATCCGCATCCTGAATTGCCTGCCCTTGATATTGGTATGGCTCAGCCTGTCCACAGTTTTTTCAGCGACCTGCCTGTCGATGGCGACATAAGTCACAAATTCCGAGACATTGATTTTACCTACCTGTTCTTTTTTCAAACCGAGGTCAGCAGTCAGCGCACCGAGTAAATCGCCGGGGCGGAGTTTGTCTTTTTTACCGCCCATGATGCAGATGGTCATCATCGGGGCTTGCAAGTCTCTTTCCGGGTCAGCTTCGAGGGCGTGGATGTCGCCCCAGTTGGCTGGCTCGCCCTGATATTCTTCTATCAGTTTTACCCACTTCTTTTCACCCGGGGTGGCCAGGCTCAGTGCCAGGCCTTTTTCGCCGGCACGGCCAGTGCGGCCTATGCGGTGGATGTGGACTTCAGTATCTTTGGATACATCGACGTTGATGACTGCACCCAGGGTTTGTATATCGAGACCGCGAGCGGCGACGTCGGTGGCGACCAGGACGGAGCAACTCTGGTTGGCGAAACGTATCAGCACTTCATCACGATCGCGTTGTTCCAGGTCGCCATGCAAGGCCAGGGCGCTGATACCCTGGGCGTGCAATTCTTCTGTTAGTTCGCGACAATGGATCTTGGTGTTGCAAAAAGCAATGGTGGAAGTCGGCTGGTAATGATGCAGCAGGGTGGCGACAGCGGTATTGCGCCCTTCTGGCGTGACCAGGTAAAACAATTGCTCGATATGATTGGCGGCATGCTGGGATTCAACCTTGATCTCTACCGGGTCGCGCAGCAGTTGCTCGCTGGCCTGGCGTATATCGTCCGGGTAGGTGGCCGAGAACAGCAGGGTTTGCCTGCGTGTTGGTGTGGCGGCGACGATATCGTAGATATCGTCATAAAAGCCCATGTCTACCATGCGGTCGGCTTCATCCAGTACCAGGGTTTGTACGGTTTTAAGGTTGATCGTGCCACGGCTGATGTGGTCGATCAGGCGGCCAGGTGTGCCGACCACGATATGCGCTCCATATTCGAGCGAGGCAATCTGTGGGCGCATGGCGGTGCCACCGCACAGGGTGACAATCTTGACGTTCGGCATGGTCCTGGCCAGGCGGCGCAATTCATTGGCGACCTGGTCAGCCAGTTCACGCGTCGGGCATATCACCAGGCCCTGCACGGCAAAATAAGTGGGATTGAGCTTGGCCAGTATGCCCAGCCCAAAGGCGGCGGTCTTGCCGCTACCGGTCTTGGCCTGGGCGATCAGGTCTTGCTGTTGCAGGATCACGGGCAGGCTGGCTGCCTGTATCGCTGTCATTTCCTTGTAGCCTAGGCTGTCCAGATTGGCGAGTATGGGAGCGGATAGCGGCAGCGTATTGAAGGCGGTGGATTCTGACATGGGATGTATTTCTGTATGAAGACGACGACAGCAGGCCGCTCTTTCAAGAGCAGCCCGGCGGATATGTCGTCATTGTAGGGTAAGCTGTCGCCAGCGTGGCGGGCTTTGAGGTATGAAAGACTGAAAGTGGCTATTACTGTGTGTTTATGCAGGCCAGACCAGGTATTCAATGCCATTTTGTATAGAACCTATGACCAGAGCCTGGTTTTCGGCACTCTCACAAAAGCTGGCAAGCGCACCGGCGGCAGTAATTTTATTGGTATTAAGCTGATCCAGCCAGTAATTGAAACCGGCCTGGTCGGGTGTGCGGTGCAAGACATTCTGATAAAAATTGGTGACAAGCACGGTATTCGTGGGCTTGGTGCCATACAGTTTCTGGAATTCAGCCGACAGCATGAAGCCCGCCGCCACAGTCGTCAGGCTGGAACCATGGTCCATGTCATTGATCCAGTAGCCCAGCCCCTTCAAGTCGGGTTTGCGGTCAAAGGCGGCCTGGTACAGGCGGTAAGCTTGCCCGGCTATGCCGTTGATATCGAGAGCGATGTTTTCGTCGGTGAAATGCAGGCGCTCTACATTGTCCAGTGTGTCCGTGCCTTCATTGCCGCTTTTTGCTGCGACGACTGCTGTACCGTTTTTGACTGTTACGGTGTAATTGGTATGCGCGCCGTTGTACAAAGCGGTATCCAGACCCAGGTCACCATCTATTGCGTCGTTGCCACCATTACCAGTAAACGTATTGTTGAGCTTATTGCCGTACAGGCTGTCGCTGCCTGCACCACCTATGGCATTTTCTATATAGGCACCAAAGGCGATGCCCAGGTTTTCCCTGCCGTCATAAGTTGGTACGGTGCCACCGGTATAGCCGGGCGGATTTGGTGCAGATACCATGCGTATGTCGGAATAATTACCGGGGGTAAGGTCGATCACGCAACCCAGGGTAAAGTTGGCGACGGAAATCGTATCATTGCCGCCGGCATCCCAAATGGTCTTCAAGAAAGGCGAATTCGGGTCAAATGTGTAGATGTCGTCACCGGTTTTATAATTGTTATTGGCACCATACGCGTATTGCATGGCGGCGATATCCAGCACCATGGGTGTTTCTGGTACGACGTATTTAAAGGTGAACGATGGCTTGCCAGAGGCATCGTAAGTAATGGTTCTGAACAGGTCATTGCTTTGTTCAGTGTAAGACATGATGGAATACTGCACCGTATCGTAAGTTGCAGGCATGAGCACATCACCCTCAAAGGTGTGTTTGAGGCCTAGCGCATGCCCGATCTCGTGCATCAATGCCGAATAATTGAAGGAACCAACACTCCAGTTGGTATTGGTTTTATTGCCATTACCAGAAATCCAGATATCCCCGCCAGAAGGACTGGCGCCGCTTGGCCGGTAGGCCCAGCCCCAGGCTTTGCCACCAGTCGATGTATTTTCTGAAAATGAAGTCCAGCCCACGCGTATATTTCCTGCACTACCGCTAGTGTCCGGCACTTGTACAAACTGTATGTCAGCGACATTGGCCCACGCCTGAAGTGCAGCCTTGGTCGCATTTTGCTGTTCTGTACTGAGGGCAACGTGGCTGGCACCTGGCTCATTATCTGTAGTGTAATTGGTGGAATTATTGCGGCCATAAAAGTAAGACTCACCCGCCGTCCATGGGAAGCTGTAAGTGACGACGGCCCCATTCAGTCCGCCCCATTTAATGCCATGAAGCAGGGCATCAATCAGTGTGACACCTGAGAGGTTGAAGGTGGTTATTTGACCTGCATCGCTGGGTAATGGCATAGAAATCGAGTGTAATAAGACCAAGAATAGCTTTAGTATAGCCAGTTTGCGGCCTCAAAAATAGCAATCACGGGAACTAGGATTGGCTTTCGCGCTATTTTTTGTAAGCAAATTAAACAGAAGTCAGCAAGAAGTGCTGGAAAACGAGGCTGGCAAATCAAGTTGGCAAATAAGGGTAGCAAATAAGCTTGAACAATAAGTATTGGCAAAAGTATTGGTAAATAAGTGCCCGACAAATTAAGCTGTGAATTCTAATCCCCAGGAGACATAACATGATCATCGCAATCATAGTGCTTTTACTCGCTGCTTTTTTGCTGTATGTGGCTACACTGCCAGATCATTTTCGTGTGGAGCGTTCTTTGACATTCCAGGCTGGTGCCGGACAGATTTTTCCCTTGATCAATGACTTTCATGAATGGGAAGCCTGGTCGCCCTGGGAAAAGGTCGATCCTGCTGTCCAGCGTACTTATAGCGGTGCTGAGTCAGGCAAGGGAGCGGTATATGCTTGGAAGGGTAACAAGCAACTTGGCGAGGGCAAGATGGAAATCCTTGATACCCAGCCTTTCAATTACCTGCGTCTGCAAATCAATTTTTACAAACCCTTTGCGGCACAAAACACCATAGAATTCCGCCTGGAAGAAAAGGATGGCAGCACAGTCGTCAGCCATGCCATGTTTGGCCCCAGTAATTTCATGTCCAAGCTCATGAGCCTGTTTTTCAGCATGGATAAAATGGTTGGTGGCAAGTTTGATGAAGGCTTGCATAACCTGAAAAATATCGTCGAGAAAACCTGAGCTTATTTGCAGGACTATGCACGAAAAAAACAGAATTCTTGAAAGGATGGAAAATGGCAAGACAACGAAAATTCTATATCTGGCTATGCCAGCATAGTCTTGCCTGTTTTCTGTTACTGACCTTGAGTTTTGTCGTATTCGGCAAACTGTCTTTTGATATCGTCCACCTGTTCAGTGCGAATGCTGAATACCTGCTCGACAATGGCTGGATAGGCCTGATAGAAGGCGGCCTGCAGCAGTTGCTTGAACTCATATTGTCAGCCTGCGCTGCCATGGCAGCCTATATGGTCTTCAAATTGTGTGAGCAGGCTTTGCTGGAGCGCATGCGACACCGGGCTGAGTAAATAATGTAAGTCAAACCAGGCAAAACAGAGCAAGAACTATCATGCGGTAAATCCGGGCGCTGGCTATTCTGCAGCCTGTCAGGGAGAAATCATTGAGTGAGCGCCATATCAACTACTACGCCAGAATGCTGCGCGTCTTGCAGTACATCGATGTCCACCTGGATGAGGATTTATCGGCTGAGCGTTTAAGTGAAATCGCGGCTTTCTCAAAATTTCATTTTCACCGGCAGTTTTCTGAATACTTTGGCTTGGCGGCATTTCGCTATGTTCAATTGCTGAGACTTAAAAAAGCCATGTATGAGCTGGCATTTCGCAGCCATAAACAGGTGATTAATATCGCACTGGATAATGGCTATGAAAGCAGTGAGGCTTTTTCCCGCGCTTTTAAAAAAAGCCTGGGTCTCAGTCCGGCACAATTCAGAAAGCAGCCTCAGTGGGACAACTGGCAGGACAGCAATCTGACCATAGACCAATTGAGAGAACAGCATATGCCTATTACTTACCAAAACAGCGATGTACGCATCGTCAGCTTCCCGGAAACCCGTATCGCCGTGCTGGAGCATCGCGGTGCACCCGCTTTGCTGCCAAACAGCATCCAGCAATTCATCGCCTGGCGCAAGCTCAACAAATTACCGCCCAGCGTCAGCGCGACTTTTAATCTCATCTATGATGATCCTGAGCAAACGCCGGCTGAGGACTATCGCTTCGGTCTTGCTGCCGCCGTAGTTGCGCCAGTGGCAGAGAATAAGCATGGCATCGTCAACAAAATCATCCCTGGCGGGGAATGCGCAGTGTTAAGACATACTGGCACAGACGCACAACTGGGTAGTGTCGTGCGGTTTTTGTATAACAACTGGCTGCCACAAAGCGAGCGCAATTTGCGCGATTTTCCTTTGTTCTTTCAACGTATCAGTTTCTTCCCGGACGTACCTGAACACTTGATGGTGACCGATGTATTTTTGCCCTTGCAGGCATAAAATTTTTGCTATGCACGCGGCCTGGTCCCGCGTGCATTTGCCAGCATTTCTTCGATTTCCTTTTCGGTAAACCGGCGTGTGATGTGCTGCGGACAATTCCATTCCACTGCGGCTATCGTGATCACGATAGCGCGTTCAACGCGGGCGGGGTAACCGGGCATTTCCAGACTGGCCAAGAGATGGGGATCATCTACTTCATGAACGATTTTGGCATGCCCCCATAGTTTTAAACGACGGCGGTTCGCATAATCCATGATGATCAGGGATACCTTGTCATTCGCCAGCAGATTACCCACACTCAGGTATTGGGCATTGCCATAAAAGTCGGCATAAGCGATGGTTTTTGCATCGATAACTTTGAGAAAACCAATTGGCCCGCCACGGTGTTGTACATAGGGCCAGCCATTTTCCGATATCGTCGCCTGATAAAAACTGTCACGGGCAGCAATGAAGCCGGCATCCCTGTCCAGCAGGGAATCACGTTTTTCTTCCACCATTTCAAAACCACGATTGGCTTCACGGCTGCCATACAGGCTTTGTGCGGTTTTTACGCTCGGGGTAAAAGTGATATCGGCAAATGCGCGTGACATGATGTTCTCCTGATTGTGGTTCGATGCAAACTTATTGCACAGGTATCAGTTTGAACTCTTCTTTGATTTACAAGAATAGTCTTTATGCTGAATTGGTTATTCCAATAAATGGAATAATGAAAACAGGTTCGCATATTCAAATCCGGAAAAACTGGAACTAATTACTCAGGGATTTGTCTGTAACTACGTCTAATTGTGCTGATTTCATGATAAATAACCAATAAATCTGCATGATTTTCAAGAAAATTTCAGAAAATCCCTGGCCGCAGCCCTAACCCGGTAGCGCTCGCGGCTATACTGCAGCGAGAGGTAAGATCTGTACCGTAAGAACTCATTTTGGAGTGTATTTTGTTTAAAACCATCGCTTTTCCGTTGGCCCTGGCCGGTATCTTTTCAACTGCTTATGCTGATGAAGGTCAGTGGCAACCCTATCAATTGCCACAACTGAAGTCTGAATTAAAACGCATAGGCATCAACGTACCAGCAGAAAAATTGGCGGATTTGCAAAAGCACCCCATGTCAGCGATGGTGTCCCTGGGTGGTTGCTCGGCTTCTTTTGTGTCGAATACTGGCCTGGCGGTAACTAACCATCATTGTGCTTACGGTGCCGTACAAAGAAATTCAACGGCGGAAAAAAACTATATTGCGAATGGATTTTTGGCGAAAACCCTGGCAGATGAATTACCGGCGGGCCCGGACGCACGCATGTACATCACCGACAAGGTCGAGAATGTGACAGATCAGATTAACAAGGGGCTGACTGCTGCCATGTCGGGTCGCACCAGGGCTGAGCATGTAGAAAACCGCATCAAGGCCCTGATTGCTGAATGTGAACAAGACAAGGCATATCGTTGTTCCGTCCCCAGTTTCCATCGCGGCCTGGAGTATTACCGCATACGCCAGATCATGATACGCGATGTGCGCCTGGTCTATGCACCCTCAGACAAGATAGGTAATTTTGGTGGCGAGGTCGATAACTTTGAATGGCCGCGTCATACCGGTGACTACGCCTTCCTGCGCGCCTATGTAGGCAGGGATGGCCGCCCTGCCGACCTGTCTGCCGACAATGTGCCGTATCAGTCAAAAGACTTCCTCGTCGTATCTGCCCAGGGTCTGAAAAATGGTGACCCTATCTTGTTGGCAGGTTACCCTGGCCGCACCAGCCGCTACAAATTGCCGGCAGAAATACGCTATGCCCGTGATGTCAGTTACCCTGCCAAAGTGGCAGAATCCCAAGCCGACCTGGCCGTCATTGCTGCTGCAACGTCCGGCAATACCGGCGCCGGTGTACGTTATGCCAGTGTGGCCAAAGGTCTCAATAATGGTTTGAAAAAGACGGAAGGTTTGCTCGAAGGTTTTGCCCGCAAGGACATTGCAGCCATCAAGGACGGGCAAGATGCAGAATTCCGTCGCTGGTATGCGCAACATGGCAGCGACAAGAATTTGCTGAAAGAACTTGATGCTGTCATTGCTGCCGACATGGCGATGTCAGAAGAAGAATTTGCCTGGTCGGTCGCCAGCACCAGTGAAATGCTGAAGAGCGCACGCACGCTCTACCGCCTTGCGGTGGAAAGCACAAAACCGGATGCAGAGCGCCAGCCCGGCTACCAGCTACGCGACATGAATATCATTGCCGGCAAGCTCAGCCGTCTGGAACAATCCTATCTGCAAAATGTCGATCAGGCCAGGTTCACCGCAGCGCTGCAAAGATATAATAAATTGCCCGCCAAATCCCATCCACAGGGGTTGGATGTATTGTTACCGACACCTGAAAGTGTCGCCAGCATATATCAGCAAAGCAGCATGGGTGAAACCTCCAAGCGTCTGGCCTGGATGGGCAAGGACCGCAAGGCCTTTGAGCAATCCGACGATGCTTTCGTGCGCCTGGCCGTGAAGCTGCATGATACTGCCATGTCACTCGAAGACCGCCGCAAAGAGCTGGATGGCAATCTGGAACGGGTAATCCCGCAATACATGCAAGCCGTCATAGAATGGAAAAAATCCCAGGGCAAGCCAGTTTATCCAGATGCCAACTCCACCCTGCGCGTGACCTATGGCACGGTAGCACCTTACTCGCCGCGTGATGGCGTCATCAAAGGCCCGTTCACGACAGTCGAAGGCATAGTAGAAAAACACACGGGCAAAGCGCCTTTCAATATGCAGGAAAATTTACTCGCTGCAGTCAAGGAAAAACACTATGGCGCATTCAAGGACAATGTCCTGCAGACTGTGCCTGTCAATTTCCTGTCCAGTGCTGATACGACGGGTGGCAATTCTGGCTCCGCCGTCTTGAATAAAAATGGTGAACTGGTGGGTTTGAATTTTGATTCAACCTATGAATCGATTACCAAGGATTGGTACTTCGATACTGCGATCACCCGTGCTATCCATGTCGATATACGTTACATGTTATGGGTCATGAAAGAGGTTGACCATGCCGATAATTTGCTGAAAGAAATGACGATCAGATATCCGGCGAAATAAGCTGTTGGATTGATGTCAAAAGCGCGTTCCTGAAAATGGGACGCGCTTTTTTTACCTCAGGGTTTTCGTGGTGTTTGCTCAAAATGCCTGCTACTGTCCGCTGTGCTTAACCAGGACAGTTTGTTCTCACAATAAATATCCATGCGCGGTGACAGACTTTCATGTTGATTGACTGTACCCAGATACAGCATGCTCAAGCCTGCATAAGTTTCCCGATTGGAGTTATACAGGGGAGTGCCGCAGTCAGTACAAAAGTGACGCTGGGTACGTGATGTGACGGTATAGCTTTTCAGTAATTCCTGTCCCTGGGTGAATACCAGGTCAACAGCTTTTACGACGACATAGGAAGACAATGCTGCTCCCGTCATACGGCGGCACAAGCCACAATGGCAGGCCACGATCTGCAATGCGGGGGCAGGATAGTGATAGCTTATTTTTCCGCAACTGCATTGACCGCTGATTGTTTGCATAATGTCTCCATGATCTTGTTCATTTACACGCTTTATGTTCATGCACCTTCCCACTCCAGGCCTTTACCTGCTCCCCAGATCAGAGGGGCGACATAGTTGTCAGCCCAAGCTTCAACCTGTCCGGCTGGCATGGGACGGGCGACGCCGTAACCTTGTGCCAGTTCGCAACCCAGGCGCATCAGGGCCACGCCATGTTCAGCGCTCTCCACGCCTTCTGCAATCACGCCACGGTTGAAGGCGCGTGCCAGGCCGATGACGGCGCTGATGACGGCCAGGTCGTCCTTGTCTTCCAGCATATCACGGACAAAGCTCTGGTCAATTTTCAGGGTATCGGCGGGCAGGCGTTTCAGGTAAGACAATGAAGAATAACCGGTACCAAAATCATCAAGCGCAAAGCTGACGCCGATTTGCTGACAAGCCAGCATGACTTCGCGCACATGTTGTATATCCTTGATGGCGGCAGATTCGAGTATTTCTATTTCCAGGCGCTCAGGGGCAACATCTGGGTAGGCGGCCAGCACCGCACGCAGGCGCTCGACAAAATCCTTGCACTGGAAATGGCGGGCCGCGATATTCACGCTGATCACCCAGTCCACATGCAGATGTGTCCATATGCGCAATTGCTCCATGGCCTGTTGCAAGACAAAATCACCGACATCGATGATCAGATCTGTATGCTCTATGAGCGGCAAAAAATTCAGCGGGCCCACTATCCCCTGCTCAGGATGTTGCCAGCGCAGCAGCGCTTCCATGCCGACGATACGGCCCTGGCGCATATTCACCTTGGGCTGAAAGTACAGACGCATCTCGCCCTGTTGCAAGGCCTGGCGTACGCGGGCGCGCTGATTGTGGTGCGTGCGCAATTGCTGGTCTTGCTCAGCGTCGAATAAATGAAATTGATTGCGGCCATTCAGCTTGGCCTGGTACATGGCCTGGTCGGCGCAACGCAGCAGGGTATCGGCATTCACATCATCACGCGGATAAATTGCCACGCCTATGCTGGCCGACAGGCTGATGCTTTGCTGCTCTATTTCATACGGTTGCGCGAGTACAGCCAGCAACAGTGCCAGGTTCAATTCAACACCGGCGATGTCACGCTGGTTTTGCAGCAGTACGACAAACTCATCACCACCCAGGCGCGCCACGTGATGTTCGCCGCCTGCATTGTCTTCCAGGCGGCGCGCGACTTGCTGCAATAATTTGTTGGCAAATTCCTGACCATGACTTTCATTGATGGCCTGGAAATGATCGAGATCCAGCAGGCAAACTGCCAGCCAGGTTTCCTGGTCGTGGGCAGTTTGTATCGCTGTGCTGAAACGCTCTGCCAGAGCGGCGCGATTTTCCAGGCCGGTCAGGATATCGTGCCCCGCCTGCCAGCTGAGTTGCTGCATCAGTTGATGTTTTTCACTGACATCACGGAATACCAGCACACAGCCCATGACCGTACCATCTTTTTGCCGGATGGGGGCTGCCGTATAATCGACTTCAAATTGCTGACCACTGTGTGCAGTCAATAGCTGATTATTCGCTTGCAAGATATCTGCGCTCTGAAAAATTTTCTGCAAAAAATCTTCCAGCTGATCGCGCTGCAAGGCATCACTCAGAGAAAAAACGTCAGCCAGTTTCAGCGTCTGTGCTTCTTTTCTGTTCCAGCCGCAAATTTGCTGCGCTGCCTTGTTCAGCATCAGTATGCGTCCTGCAACATCAGTACTGATGACCGCATCACCGATAGATGCCAGAGTGGTTTCCACTCTTTCATTTTCTGCTGCCAGTGTTGCCTGCGCCTGGTTGCGTTCACTGATGTCGATAAGTGCACCTATGCTGCCTATGGCTTCGCCATCAACATTTGTGAAACTGGCCTGATAGTAGATCACATCCAGAATTTGCCCGGCAGCCTGTATCTGTATTTCCCTGACCAGCTTGCCATGTTCATTTTCTATCGATGGCCTGGGGTCATTGTCCAGTGCCAGCATGGGCATGGGCCTGCCGACTACATCACCGGCATTGAGGGAAAACAATTCTTCCCATGCGCGGTTGATACGTTGACAGATGCCGTACTGGTCCTGGAAAAAAATCGGGATGGGCAAGGCATGCAGCAATTGCCAGGTGAAGTGCAATTGCTCGCTATTGGCACGCTGGCTGCGTTGCAGGGTCATCAGCAGGGTCTGTACTTCATTAGCCATGCTATTGAAGGTTGTTGCCAGGGCACGCGCTTCTGCCGTGCCGGTGACCGACATGCGTATGGAGTGCTGGCCCTTCTTGAATTTATCCGTGGCATCTGCCAGTCTGCGCAAGGTCTTGACGTTGGCGCGCAGGATCAGAGCCAGCAAAAAATAAATAGTGAAAATGATGGCCAGCGAGATTTTGGCCTGGCTCATGACCTTTTCCCAGATATGGGTGTTTTCAGCCGCGATGGATGTTTCCAGACGTAGCACACCGATATCGCCATTTGCCAGTCTGACCTGGCTGGCCGTGCTTTCTGCCTGCAGTGCTATGAGACGGTTAAACCATGCTGGTGAACTTGCTGCGGGTGATGTTTGATCCTGGCCTTGAATCTGTTCTTTTTTATATTGCCAGGTGATGCGCCAGAGTACCGGGCTGGACTGTACTTCCTGTATCAACAGCTGCCGTATGGCCTGGTTATCGCTGCGTTCAGACAAGCCGCTGAGTGTGGGGATCAGATAATGGGCGCTATGCCTTAGCTCTGTCGTCATCCTTTGTCTGGCATCGGCGACTTCGCCGTTGATCATCAGGTAGTAGCGCAGACCACTGACAGCAATAATCAATACAAAAATAGGTACAAATAAACGGGTATAGATTCCTCGCTGTTGCCATCGCTGTAAAAATTTTTGTAATGTTTGCACAAATTCAACAAATTTCAGTGAAGTAAAGCAGTGTGATCAAGGAGGGAGAGGAAAGCTAATTGTGAGTAATTGTAACCTGAAGATTAATATTGCCGTATTGAAAAAATAATTTAAAGAAAAGTAATACGCAAAAGCAATGCACAAAAGAAATACATAAATAAGTCACGCTGCTTTTTTACGCAGGCCAGTCTGGCCGGCATCATCGAATATAATGTGCCAACTTCTTTGATCCTACCGTTTGGACTGCACGCATCATGAAACTCTATCGTTATCTGACCGGCCCTGACGACAAGACATTTTGCATGCGTGTCTCTGCTGCACTGAATCAGGGCTGGGTCCTGTATGGTGGCCCGACGCTGAGCTTTAATGGGCAGCAGACCATTGCAGGGCAAGCCATCATCAAGGAAGTCGATGGTGAATTTTCGCACGACCTGGACTTGTCCAGCTTCTAGAGCGGGTCAGAATTGAGCGACGACTGTAATGAATCAAAAACTTGAGCGTTTCCCATCTGGCCTGGAAGCTTTCTTTCTGATTGTTTTTTTGCTCGGTATAGAAATGCTGCTGAACATGCTGGTACATGACAGCATGTCGTGGACAGGCATAGGCATGGATGAGGTAGATGGTGTCATCATGGTGTTGGCCTATGGCATCCTGTTCACAGCTGTGTTGCAATACAAGGGTTTAAGTTATAGCGAACTCTTCCATTCCTCTGCAGGTACTTCGTTTGCCCGTCTGTTGTTACTATTGGTGCCGATATTTCTTTTGGTCCCTGGCCTGGAATTATCACTGAATTTTCTCGGTGGTTTGCTGGAAGAGTGGCAACCTGTATCAGAGAACCAGCAAAAAGTATTCGAAGAGATGATGTCAAACGGAGTGCACTCCGTCATCGTCGCTTGCCTGGTAGCCCCTGTGCTGGAAGAGATGTTGTTTCGTGGTGTGGTCTTGCGCAGTTTCTTGCAACAATATTCACGCAGGCTGGCAATTCTTGGTTCTGCCAGCCTTTTTGGCCTGGCCCATATGAATATCTATCAGTTTCTTTGCGCCTCGGTATTAGGTGTGATCTGCGCATGGCTATATGAGAAAACCCGCTCCCTGTGGCCCGGCATTTTTTTGCATGCGAGTTCGAATGGCGTTGCCATTTATGCATACAGGTGGGCGACGCTCAGGGGCATCAGCACCACCTGGCAACCTTCAGCGACTCTGTGTGTGGCGGCTTTGATTTCTGCCAGCCTGGGTGTCTATCTTTTGAGGCGCATGCTGGTCAGTGAGAATGCAGCAGGTTTATAAAAATGCAGAGCCGTAGCTTATGAAGCTACAGCTCTGCATTTCAGTAATCATTACAGCAATACGCAATTTATGCTGGCAGCATTTCACGCTTCAAACGGCGCGGCACTTCCCAGTCGAGTTCGGTTTCACGCTTTTTTTCCAACGCATCGATATGCTTGAGCTTCTTGCCTTCGACAAACTGGCCAGACAAGAGCAGGCGTGGTTTACTGAGGGCAGACACAAGGCCATGCGTGGCCCAGCGTGAGCGTGGCAGGCTGGTGGCAGCCAGGATGCCGTAATCAGCGCCGCAACTGATACCTTTTTCAGCGACAAGGGATTCGCCAGACTTGATGTATTTGGCAGCATAGATGCTGCCCTTGGTAGCAATCCAGCGGCCACTGTGGATTTCACCACGCAGGCTGCTGATTTCGCCGGTGGCGCGCAGATAACCCCAGCAACTGATGTCGCCCTGACTGTGGATGCTGGCCACATCAAGGTTGCCCTGGCAAATCAGGTTGGCAGCAAACAAGGCACCTTCGACCTGGATATCCGTTTCACTAAACAACTCGCCCTGGCAATTGCAATCGCCCGCAACATGGATGGCTGCTGCCGACAAATGGCCGCCAACAAACTGGATTTCGCCGACTTCCAGCACATCATCAAGCTGCACATTGCCATGGCAATCAAGGTCGGCACAGGCGACATAACCCAATGCCTGGATATCGCCAAAGCCACCAAAAGCATCATGATGGTCATAGCGCGCCAGGATGGCAGGATGCACCAGGATATCCATATAGCTGCTGCCATCGGCAGCCGGTTTGCGCTGGTCCAGTTCCAGCATGCGCGCCATCCAGTCGGCACTGCAACCGGTTTTGATGAGGTATTCCACATCGATATTGCCACCAGCATCGAGGGCATGACCTACATACAGGGATTGCACGCGGATATCACCAGTGACCGTCAGCTTGCCCAGGCAAAACACTTCTTCAGCCTCTAAATCACCGTCAATCAGGCAATCACCACCGACGATGAACTGGGTGGCAATCACGGCATCACCCTGGATGTGCACGTCACCGGTGCTGGCAAATTGCTTGCGTTTCAAGCGTGTGGTTTGTACCGGAGCAGGTAAGTCCAGAGCGGCCAGAACAGGCTTCTTGGTTGCAGGAGTGGTGCGCTTGGTCATGGGTACCTTGGAATAGAGTAAAGAAAGAATGGAGATTACAGAGCCGCATTATCCCCGAAATGCCAGCGGCTCAGCAATTCATATACTGTTTTCAATATAGGTCAGGAAGGCAGGGCATCCAGCCGCCCGCTTTCTGCCAGTTCGCGAATAATCCGCACGGTTTCCACATCGGCTTCCTGATAAGCTGATTTGCGGTATTCGTTATACATTTTAGCTTCGGCATCTTCTGGCTCAGCGTTGCCACTGTCATAGGCAAAACGGACAAACAGCGCCTGTGGTTGCGGCTCTTCTATGCTCATGCGTAATGAGGATTGGGGAATGTCTTTCTGGGCCGCCACATCATAATGCACATGCTCAAGATGGACGAGGCTGACGCGGTCGGTGATTTCCAGCGTGCCATATTTCAGGGTGCGCGTCATGCTGACTTCATTGTGGTCCATGATGCTGGCATCATCAAGGTAAGAGACAAACAGCTTCGGCATTTCTGCCCGCAATACCAGACCACGCCATAATTGTTCGCGGCTGATGACCTCGACAGCGGGATTGCCGAGGTCATTGATTTCAACTAAATGTTCAAATTTCATGGAGCACCTTTTTTCTGATGCCGCCAGTTTACTCTGCTTGCCCCGGCCTGTGAACGTGATTTCAAGCCTTGAGTATGGAATCAACCAGAGACAAAAATGCCTGGTAGCGTATTGGTTTTGCCATATAGGCATCACAGCCAGCGGCGCGGAAGCGGTCTTCATCGCCACTCATGGCAAAGGCAGTCAGGGCGACTATCTTGATATGGGCAGTCGCAGCGGCACTTTTTAGCTGGCGGGTAGCGGTCATGCCATCTATGCCTGGCAACTGCATGTCCATCAGTATCAGGTCGGGCAGTTCTATTCTGGCAACCTGCAAGCCGATCTCCGCATCTACCGCTTGCAGCACTTCGTAGCCAGCATTCTGTAACAAGAATGCAGCCAGTTTCATATTGACCGGGTTATCTTCAATGATCAGTACACGCGCCATCTTACTTACCCCTGCCTGCCATGGCACGTCTCACTTCACCGATGAAGCGGCCGTGATTGAAATCAGATTTTTCCATGACTTTTTTGACATCACCACTCAGACGTATCCTGTCGTCGGCGGTAACTTGCTTGGCGGTCAGGACAATAATCGGAATACTTGCTGTGACTGTATCACTTTTCAGGGCTTCCACCACATCAAAGCCATTAATTTCAGGCATCATCAAGTCCAGCACGATGAGGTCGGGCTTGTGTTGATGCGCCATGTTGATGCCTTCCTGTCCACCCAGGGCAGCCAGGGTTTTATAACCGAAGGAATCGAGCTGGGTAGTTACCAGTTTCACGGCCTTGGGGTCGTCATCGATGATCAGCGCAGTTTTTTGCACTGCTGTCGGGTCATTGCAAAAGCCCAGTACACTCAGGGCGGTGGTCAGGTTTTCCCGCGCTATCGGTTTTTGCATGACATGGGCCGCGCCCAAAGACAGGCCACGGCCACGGTCAGCCACGATAGAGATGATGACCACCGGGGTGGACGCAAACAGCGGATGTTGCTTGAAATGCTCAAGAAATTCCCAGCCATCCATGCCGGGTAATAAAATATCCAGGGTAATCAGATCAGGGTGTTCCTGCTCTGCCATGGTCAGCGCAGCTTCTGCCGTGTTGGCGCGCACTATGCGAAAGCCCTCGCTTTCCAGCTGCACCCGCAAGACTTCGGCTGCCTGATCATCATCTTCTATGATCAGGGCCAGCAACTCCCCATTGGCATGGTGATTGCTGTTGTTTGTGGTCGTGGCCGTGGCCGTGGTTGTAACTGTGGCGTGAGTCTGCGCGTGAGTGTGAGAGTTGGCATGGGTAGTGGTACTTGCGTGGCTGGTAGCCTGCCCTTTGATTTTCAAGGGCAGATTGGCAGTACGCCAGGGCAGCAAGACGGTAAACGTGGAACCCTTGTCAGTGATACTGCTCATGCTGACGCTGCCTTCATGTAGCTCGGCCATGCGTTTAACCATGGCCAGACCCAGACCCGTACCCTGATGTTTGCGTGACAAACTATTGTCTATCTGGGTAAAGGGCTTGAACAACTCGGGTTGGGCATCCGCCGGTATACCTATACCGCTGTCACTGACCATGATTTCCAGATAATGCTCGAAGCGCCCGCCTGTTACCTGATAGCCGTCCACCCGGCGTGCCGAGATATGCACGCGGCCACCCTCGGGGGTAAATTTGACGGCATTCGATAAAAGGTTATAAATGATTTGCTTGACCTTGACTTCATCAAGCCAGATATCGCCCAGGTTTTCCTGGATCTTGGCCGAGACTTGCAAGCCCTGCAAGCTGGCTTGCTCGCGCACTACCTGTATGCTGGATTGCACCAGTGCGCTGATATCGGTGGACTCCAGATTGATCTGCATCTTGCCCGCTTCTATCTTGGACAAGTCAAGGATGTCATTGATCAGTGCCAGCAAATGCTTGCCGCTATTGAAAATATCTACCGATGCATCTTTTTGCTGGGTAGACAAACTGCCCATCAGACCATCCTTGAGTATCTCGGAAAAACCGACGATGGCATTTAGTGGAGTACGCAATTCATGCGACATGTTCGCCAGAAATTCAGACTTCATGCGGCTGGCTTGCTCCAGTTGCTGATTCTTGGCAGCGATTTCTTCACTGCTGCTGCGCAATTGATCTGCCAGCAGTTTGAGATCACTGTACTGGCGCAGATTGTGCAGGGCAACGCCCAGTTGACCGGCCAGTCTTTCCAGAAAAGCCTGTTCGCCGGTAATCACATTATTGGTCGTCGCCAGCACCATAATGGCCAGGCGATGTTCCTGGTACAACACGGGTATCATCAGCACATGCTTGGGGTTGAAATCTGCCAGGCCGGTTTGCAGGGTCAGGCGGCTGGCATCGAGTGAATTGCTTTTGCCGGTGAGGGCAGCCTGACCCAGCATGCCTTCACCCAGTTCAAATTCACGCGGGATATCATGGCCTAGTCCATAGCTGGCTTCGCAACGGAAACGCGCATACCATTCATCATAGCTATACAGCGCTGACATCAGGTAACCATGTCGTTCGGCCAGCAGGTTTAACAGGCCGTCGAAAATTTTATGCCGTTCAAAGCTGGAGGCAAACAGGTTTTGCGCCTTGACCTGGGTATCGTCATAATGTGCGGCAGTGCGCAGTTTGCGCTCAGTCAGGGTGAATTCGGTAACGTCCACATTCACTGACAAGCCGCCAATCATGTGGCCGGTATCGTCACGCAAGGGGGCTGTGCTATTTGAGATGGTTTTGCGGCTGCCATCAAAGCAGCGTATGTCTGCCAGTTCATTGAGTATGGTTTCACCGGACTTCAGGGTGCGTGCCAGCGCCCATTCGTCTGCCGCTATGCGCTTGCCACTATCTGGCCACCAGCCCGCATATTCGCCATACTGGTCCGGACCTATATGGCGTACACCACCCCAGATCGCCTTGCCGCCAGGGTTGATCTGGTTCAGCACACCGTTGCGGTCACAAATGAAGACACCGATAGGCAGGATATCCAGTACCTGTTTGAGCAGGGATTCGCTGTCGCGCACGGCGGTTTCTGCCTTGACACGCTGATCGACATCGCGTTTGAATTGCCACCACAACAAGGCTCCACCGGCCAGTGTGATGAATAAAACCAGTATGCCTATATTCCGTGCCTGGACAAAATTGCTTTCGACCTGAATCTTGCGTTGCTGCAGCAAGACACGTTCTTCTTCTTCCATGCTGTTGATCTGTACCAGCAAGGCTTCCATGATAATACGTGGCGTACCGCTGATCAGATGTTTGCGTACCGCAGGATAGCCTTCTGCCTGATACACCTGCAGCGTTTTGTCGAGGGCATTCAGCCTTTCTTCCAGTTTTTGCGCCAGATTTTTATACAGGAGTTGCTGGCGTGGATTATCCGCAGTCAACTCTGAAATCTTTTTTGATGACTGATGTATTTGTATAGCTTTGCTGTCACGCTGGCTGGTGAATACATCGTCACCGGTAATAAAAAACAGGCGCTGTATGCTCTCCAGTTCCAATACGCCTGACTTGACTTCATTTAACTGGTCCAACACCTGATAGGTATGACTGACCCATAAGGAGTTTTCACGATAGTCTTGCAGTGATCGGTACAATTGCCAACCAGCCGATAAAAGTAAGGCCAGCCCGAACATAAGCCCTGCAAGCAGTCTGAATTCGGTACTGAGTTTTTTCATGATGCATTTTCCGTGGTGAACACATGCGTGTGCAAAACTACCTGTCAAACTTCTTGTCAATAATATTCAATAAGGCTTAATAATCAGGCGGCCTGCCCAGTCTGGGTTCCGGGGCAAATGCAATGAGTGTGCCTGCGCTGAGGTCCAGCACGAAATAATCCAGTCTCTGCTGATCAGCCAGACGTGTTTGCAAGCGTTGCTTGCGCACTGCGCCATAAGCTTCCTGCAATGCCGCCGGTAATTCTTCTGCCAGCGTACCTACATTAATCTGTACTTGATCAAGTTCTTTGAGAACGCGGATGGCAGTACGGTTAAGTCTGCTGACCACACCATTGACCAGCAGGCATGCGCCCATGGGCAGATTATCTATGGCATCTATGGCCATGTCCTTGTGTATGGAGTGCATGAGTGCTTCCAGCGTGCGAAAAGCATGGGCTGTTTCTGCGTTGCTGAGTATACCGTTGTATTCTTTCAACAAGCGCTCGCGTTCACGGTTCACTACATATTGCGTCAGCGCCTGGTTGACTGTCTCCAGCAATTCTTCATTGAGCCAGGGTTTCACCAATAACTTGAAAGGATGTGCCTGGTTGACGGCTCTTAGCACGCTGTCCAGATCCGGGTAACCAGTCAATATCAAACGTACGACATCAGGATGTTTTTCCCTGGCAGCAATCAGGAATGCGGCAGCACGCTGATCGCGCGGTTCGCAGATCAATACGCCGACATGGTGTTGCGCCATAATGCCTTGTGCTTCACTGGCATCTTTGGCGCTTAGCATGGGGTGTTGCAAAGGCCTGAGCAATCGTAATAAAGCTTGCAAAAGATCGACATCATCGTCGATCAGAAGAATGGCAGGACGTTGCGCTTCAGGCATCGGCATGCTTGTCGTAAATGGCGGCAAAGCGCCCTGCCTCTGTCACAAAGCAAGACAATACGTCTGGATCAAAATGTTCGGGCCGTGTGCGGCTATCACCTTCGATAATGATGCTCATGGCGCGTTCATGATCAAGTGCGGGTTTGTAGGGACGGCGGCTGCGCAAGGCATCATACACATCGCAAATTTGCATGACCCTGGCAGCGATGGGGATGGCTTCACCCTTGAGTCCATTTGGATAACCTGTGCCATCCCAGCGTTCATGATGATTCAGGGCGATTTCTGCACCCATTTCAGTATACGGTGAAGTACCACTGGCCAGTATGCTGGCACCCAGTGCGCAATGGGTGCGCATGATATTCCACTCATCGTGGTTGAAGCTGCCGGGTTTCAGCAAGACATGATCTGGTATGCCTATCTTGCCTATGTCATGCATGGGGCTGGCCTGGAAAATCGCATCATGAAATTCGCCAGGCAAATCCATGGCTTCTGACAGGGCGCGGCAATAATAGCTGATACGACGCACATGATGACCGGTTTCTTCATCCTTGTGCTCGGCAGCACGCACCAGCGTGAATACAGTATCGCGATAAGCGTCTTCCAATTGGGCAGTGCGTTCTACCACCTGGCTTTCCAGTATGCGGTTATGGTCGGTCAGGAAATCACCATACTCCTTGAGACGCAAGAGATTACGCACGCGCACGCTGAGATCAGCCCGGTCTATGGGCTTGGTTAAAAATTCTTCGGCACCGGCTTCGAGGGCGCGCAGTTTGGATGTACGGTCATCGAGTGCAGTCAGCATGATGACAGGCACGGGCTGGGTAAGGGGATTGGCCTTGAGTTCTGCAACGGTGGCAAAACCATCCATGCCCGGCATCATGATGTCGAGCAGGATAAGATCAGGTTGCGCGAACGCTGCAACTTTAAGTGCATCGCGCCCATTATTCGCACTCAGGGTAGAATAACCCTCAGCATGCAAGAGTACTTCAAGCAGGCGAATATTTCTTTCTTCATCATCCACCAGCAGGATACGAGCAGATTTTTGGTCTTTCATAAAAGGCATCCTCCTGAGTTAGAGAATAGTCTTAGCTTATCCAATTGTCTAGCCTTTATTTCTATCTTTTTGGCAACAAAAGCGCTATTCTCATAGCGAATTCACAAAGATATACATTGTTGCTCAAGTGTCGCTGGTTCATCTGTACGTATGCTCACATAGAGCGCAAGCTAATTGCTTGAGTTGAAGAAGGTTCCATTGCTATTGCAGGCTACAATAGCGCCTGCAAGTTTTTGCGGATAAGCTCCGTTTCCCCTTATGTCTCATGGTCTGAATACCCCCCAACGTAATGCAGTCAATTATATGGATGGCCCTTGCCTGGTGCTGGCCGGGGCGGGCTCGGGCAAGACGCGGGTGATTACCCAGAAAATCGTTAATCTGATAGAACTGCATGGCTATGATCCAAAACATATCGCCGCCCTGACCTTTACCAACAAGGCCGCGCTGGAAATGCAGGAACGTATCGCCAAGCTGCTGGCTGAGCCGCGTCAGGCCAGGCAGTTGACGGTTTCCACCTTCCACTCGCTGGGGGTGAAGATACTCAGGCAGGAAGCACAGGCTTTGGGCTTGAAAGACCGTTTTTCCATCATGGACAGCGATGACTGTTTTTCACTGGTGCAGGATCTGGCAATCACCACCGACAAGCAATTGATACGGCGCATACAGACTGCCATGTCTTTGTGGAAGAATGGCCTGGTCGACCCTGAGCTTGCATTGAAGCAGGCACAGGATGAAGACGAGGCAATTGCCGCCAGAGTTTACCGCAGCTATGTCGCCACCCTGACTGCTTATCAGGCTGTCGATTTTGATGATTTGATACGTTTGCCGGTAGAGCTGTTCCGCAGTAATGAACAGGTGCGCGACAAATGGCAGCGTCGCCTGCGTTACCTGCTCGTCGATGAATACCAGGACACCAATACCTGCCAGTATGAACTGGTTAAATTGCTGGTCACAGGCGTGGGCAAAAAGCCCATGTTTACTGCCGTGGGTGATGACGACCAGGCTATCTATGCCTGGCGCGGAGCCACCATAGAAAACCTGACGACCCTGCAAGTGGATTTCCCGAATCTGGAAATCATCAAGCTGGAACAGAATTATCGCTCCAGCACCCGCATCCTGCAGGCTGCCAATTCCGTCATCGGCAATAATCCCAAGCTGTTTGAAAAGTCGCTGTGGTCTGAACATGGCCTCGGTGATCCGGTCAAGGTATTGGGCATGCAGGATGATGAACAAGAGGCTGAGCAAGTCGCCATCATGATCTCTGCCCACCGCTTCGAGCGCCAGGCCAAGTATTCTGATTACGCGATTTTGTATCGCGGCAATCACCAGGCGCGCGTCATTGAGCAGGCATTGCGGCGTGAGCGTATTCCTTACACCATCTCCGGCGGCCAGAGTTTCTTTGACCGCGCCGAGATCAAGGACATCATTGCCTATCTGCGCCTGATCGCCAATGAAGATGATGACCCGGCTTTCATCCGCGCCATTACCACACCCAAACGCGGCGTTGGTCTGGCCACGCTGGAAGTGCTGGGCGAGTTTGCCGGGCAATGGCAATGCTCGCTGTTTGCCGCCGTTTTCAAAGGTGGCATAGAAGCCAAGCTGCCTGACAAGCAGTTACGGCCATTGCGCAATTTCTGTACTTTCATCAACCAGGTCGAGGCCCATGCCCACAGGGAAGGCCATGCCAGCGAATTGCTGGATGACCTCATGAAAGAAATCAATTACGAAGGCTATCTTTACGATAGTTTTGAAGACCGTGCCGCACAAAATAAATGGCAGAACGTGCTCGACTTTACCCAGTGGTTGAAAACCAAGGGCAGTGGCGGCAAGGATGGTAACGACGATCACCGCAGCCTGCTCGACCTGACCCAGATGGTGGCCCTGATGACCATGATGGAAGGCAAGGATGAAGAACCGGATGCAGTACGCATGTCCACCCTGCATGCCTCCAAGGGGCTGGAATATCCCCATGTATTTCTGGTCGGCGTGGAAGAAGGTATCTTGCCGCACAAGGGTGACCCTGATGCGCCGGTAGAGACCTATGCCGCACGTATAGAAGAAGAGCGCCGTCTGATGTACGTAGGCATTACCCGTGCCCAGCGCAGCCTGCATATTACCTGGTGCAAAAAACGCAAGCGTGCTGGTGTGCAGGTACATTGCGACCCTTCCCGCTTTATCAAGGAAATGAAACTTGATGAAGGCGACGCTGTGCCTGCCGAAGGTGAAGTCATGACACCCAAGGAAAGACTGGCAGGTTTAAAGGCCTTATTGAGCAAACCCAGGGAATAATGGTCTGAATTGGTGCATTTTGAGCTGTTGACCAAGCAAAAATGCTAATATTGCTCATGAGGTATGTATTTTGATTACCCCAATAGCTAGAACTAATTAGCCAGATATTTTGCAAAAGTGATTTATGCACCGTTTGCTTAGCCTGCTTATTTTCATATTCTGCACCATGCTCACGCTGCCAGCAATGGCACGTGGCAGTTGCGAGCGTGTGATAGTTTCGGCAGATCCTGCCTACCCTCCTTTGCATTGGTATGATGGCAAGCAGTTGCGTGGTGCCAGTATCGTCATTATTACCCGCATCCTGACTGACCTGGGTTTGCCCTATGAACTGCGCTATCTGGGACCGTGGAAGCGTGTGTTGAATGCCGCCCAAAGCGGTAACATAGACATCATCACCACTCTCAAAATCACACCGGAGCGCCGCAGTTTTTTGCTATTCAGTGAACTGGTGCTGAACAATCCTGTGGCCGCCTTTGTTAAAAAAGACCGCCCTCCGCCATTTGCCAAATGGGAAGATTTGATAGGCTTGCGTGGCGGCATCGCACGCGGCAATCGCTTTGGCTCCATGTTTGATGAATTCATGGACAATCGCCTGAATGTCAGCGAGGCTGATAATCTGGAAACCGCATTCAATATGTTGCTGGCGAATCGTTTTGATTACGTGATCACCGGCTATCATGCCGGTCAGGCTTATATGGCATCGGCGAATATCGATGACAAGCTCATCCCTCTGCAACCTTTCTTGATCGACTCACAAAACCTGTTTGGTTTTGTCGCGCAAAGCCCATGTGCCATTCATCTGCCAGCATTCAATAAACAACTGGAGAAATTGCATAAAGAAGGCTTCATAGAGCGCGCATTATTGCAGGCCCGCGCCGACTGGCGCAAAGCACCAGTCATAGGAAAAAATTGATGACTGATATTTCTTCAATTCACATTTAATTGATACAGCTTACCTTTACTTACTTCTCATCTCCATGTCGAATTTATCCCCTCACCAGATCACCAGCAGCGAACAATTGGAAGCCCTGTTTGATACAGTCGGTGCCGCTTCCATCAAAAAAGAAGTACCTTATATCCATCCCCATTACCGTGCCATGATAGAGGCTTCACCTTTTGCGGTACTTGCCACACGTGGCTCCGATGGTCTTGATGCTTCACCCAGAGGTGATGCACCCGGTTTCATCGTAGTTGAAGATGAAAAAACTTTATTGTTGCCCGAACGGCGTGGCAATAATCGTATCGATAGTCTGCGCAATATCCTGTTTGATCCGCAAGTCGGCCTCCTGTTCCTGATCCCCGGCGTAGGCGAGACTTTGCGCGTGAATGGCAGGGCTGCAATTTCGCTTGAACCTGCTTTGCTGGACAGACTGGCGGTCGACGGCAAGCCACCCAAATGCGTGCTGCGAATAGACGTTGATACAGTCTATTTTCAATGTGCGCGCGCCATTCTCCGTTCACAATTATGGCAACGCGCCGGAACTGACATTGCACCCAATATACCTAGTCCTGGCAGCATACTGGCCGCGCTGACCAATGCCGAGGTCGATGGTCAAAAGTACGACAGCGAGTTGCCAGCGAGGCAGCGTGCGAGCTTATATTAAACGGATACAGCCTGACGCCCACTGCCGTTTATGAGCAGCGCGCGTACTTTCTGGTATCCTGTGCCGCCTGGCGCGATACCAGAACCAGATCAGAACCAGACCAGATAATTACATGGAAATAATGAAGATGAAATTCAAGACTACACTTGCTCAGCTAACGCTCAGATGTCTGGCCACATTTGGACTGGTGATTGCCGCCAGCAATGCTCAGGCCCAGGCAGAAACTCCGGCCAAAGGCGTTTTCTGGGAAGTTAAATCAGAAAAAAATACTGCCTATCTGTTTGGTTCCATCCATCTCGCCAAAGCCAGTTTCTATCCCCTGCCGGAAGCAGTAGAAGCTGCCTATAAGCAGGCAGACACCCTGGTAGTTGAAGTTGATACAACCGATACCAAAGCCGCTGAAAAAGCCATGCCTTTCTTTACCTATGCGGCACCAGACAAACTGGAAAACCACATCAAAAAAACCACCTGGGAAAGCCTGCAATCCATGGTAGGCCCGGCTGCCGCACAATTCCAGAGCCTGAAACCTACCATCGTCGCGACCGCGCTCAGTATTGGTGTTTTCAGGCAGCAAGGTTATGATGCTTCCAAGGGTGTGGACTTGCACTATGTCTTGCGGGCCAAGCAGGATAAGAAAGATATCATCGAACTGGAAAGCACGGCATTTCAAGCCAGTGTGCTGGGTGGTCTGGCCGATGAAGACGCGGACGCCATGCTGGCACAAACGCTGGAAGGATTAAAGAGCGGTGATACCCTACGTGAAACCGCAGGCATGATCAGCGCGTGGAAGACCGGCGATGCCGAAGGCCTGGCAAGAATCCTGCAAGAAGCAGCCAGCAAGGATGCCGGCTCTAAAAAACTCATGAAATTATTGCTGGATGACCGCAATCAGGGCATGACCAAAAAAATCCTGGGCTTACTATCCGAAGGTAAAAAACTCTTTATCGTGGTGGGTGCAGGACATTTATCTGGCACCAATAGCATTATCGAATTGCTGGAAAAACAAGGTCTGGAAGTGAAGCAAATCAAATAAGCCGCTAATCTGAAGCTTATCCACAAGGCGCAGAGTTGTTGAACTCTGCGCCTTTTGTTTTTGTGCAGGCTTAGCCCAGCCACAGATTATATTCAATCCCGTTTTGTATGGAGCCCAATACCTGTGCCTTGTTTTCTGCACTTTCGCAAAAACTGGCGAGTGCGCTGGCAGGGGTACTGACGCCGGAACTGAGTTCCTTGTTCCAGTAATCAAAGCCAGCCTGGTCTGGTGCACGGTGTAAAACGTTCTGGTAAAAATTGGTAATCAGTGTCGTGGTTGACGGGCTGGCACCATACAGTTTCTGAAATTCGGGTGACAGGAAAAAACCAGCTGCTACCGTCAGCAGACTGGACCCCTTGTCCATATCAGCGATCCAGTAACCCAGTCCTGCTGCATCGGGTTTGCGGTCAAATGCAGCCTGGTACAGCCGGTACATCTGACCTGCATTGCCTTCCAGATCAAAGGCCACCATCTTGTCGTTCAGTTGTACTCTTTCCACATTGATGATGGAGGTGATATCGCTGGTGCTGGTATTGCGAAAGCTGACATCTGTCGCAGTTTTTTGTATGGTGAACGTGGCGCGGTTTTCCTTGATGATGAGCAGGTCAAAGCCGGCACCGCCATCGACTGTGTCACCACCGCCATTGCTTTCAAAGCGGTTGTTAACGCTGTTACCCGTCATGACATCACTGAAGCGCGTGCCAACGACATTTTCTATGATGGTATCGAAGGCGATCGACAAATTATTTTGCGACACCGTGTCACTGGCCAACCTGCCAACAGAACTGCTGGCACCGGGGGTAAGGTTGATGCTGGCAGCAACGGTCAGGGCAGACAGGTTGATGGTATCCACACCACCTGTGTCATTGATGATCTTGAGCAGGCGGCCATCAGTGTCAGTCAGATTGTAAGTCGTCGCATCGGCATTGTAAGCCTTGCCGCCATACAGGTATTTCAGGGCGAGGTAATCAAACTTTCCGAAGAAATCCCTTTCCTGGCCTTGCGGTGCCTTCACATACGACATCACGGTATTCATTTCACTGTCTTCAGCCGCTGCCAGAAAATTATCTGCCGTCGTTGATGCTGGTTCACCGGCATTGTAATTGCCCGGATGCTTGAGTCCTATGGCATGGCCAATTTCATGAACCAGTGTGGCCCAGCTATTGGTGCCGGGAATGATATTGCTGAGATTGTCGCTGACTTCATTGTTGAGATAAATATCGCCGCTGGCCTTGGTGTCCGCAGTATCCGGGTAAGTCGCATAACCGGCACTGGTGGCACCCTGGGCATTATTGCCCAGTCGTATAAAGCCATAGCTGCTGGCGGTGTCTGTCACTTCTTTGAAGGTGATACCAAATTGCTGGGAAATCAAATCAAAGATTTTGCGAGCAGCGATTTTTTGCTCATCGGTAAAGGTACTGAAACCCTTTTTATCAGAGTCTTGCGCATAATCTGGTGCGCTGCTCATGAAGCTGTAGCTGACTTCGATTGCCGTGCCTACGGCGCTGCCATTATTCCAGCGTGCCGTTGCAGATGGCAGCAGCACATCTATTCTGTAGTCACCACTATATGGGTTGACGATGACGGTATTTGCTTGTGTTGAGACAGTGCCGGCCATGATGTTATTCCTTAAAGTTTGAATAAAAAATCATCGTTGCGGTCAGGTTAGCACCCGGTTTTAATAAAGACCGGGTGTCAAATGTGGGAACGTCTGGAGGCTACATCTTTGAGCAGGCATCGTATGACGCCAATATGCAGAATAGCTCACCACCCTGAAATTGAAAGCGCAAGGGATGTTAAAAAAAGTGAATTTATCGCACCTGCGTAAGAATTTCGTAAGAGCAGTTTTTCTGCACAGTTGGGAAAATAAATACTAGAACGCATTTTCCCCTTTTTATGAAATGAGTTCTAAGGCATGAGGCATGTCTGCGTGATATCTCAGTTGCCGGGAAATGAAAAAAGTCACGCAAATGTCGATCTGTTACAAAAAAATATGAAAAATATTTCTCCGGGATCAGGCAATATTTTTTGCACCAACATGAAGAGAAAACGCAATATTGGCGGGCCTTTCGGCAGAATTTGCACAAGCATAGAGATTTTTTTGAGTAAAGCAAATCAGCTTACCGCACCAAATAAATGCATCGTGAGCATTATGTATTTTGGAAATAATGCCTATACGAATTATTGATTTTTTAGCGAAGTGCTTGCGACGTATATTGCATCCATCTGCCCGTGATTAGCTCAATTCATCGATGCACAAATCATAGCGAATACGTAGCAAATACCATGGCGCAGCCGCTAATTTATTGATATAACCCGAGGAGTTTATTATGTCCCCACATTTCCGTCTGTATGCCTTAGTCACCACGCTGGCTTTTGCCCTGGTCACCGTGCCTGCTTTTGCCATGGAAGCCAACGAGGCATTTGCCGCATCTGGTTGCGAGGCCCCAAGTTATGATGAACGTACATTGAATGATGAAGAGCAGGGTCTGGTCAAGCTCAACTACCTGCTCAATGACAAAGGTACAGTGATCGATGTAAAAATTATTGACTCCAGCGGTTTCCGTAAACTCGACAAGGCATCCTTGCGTGCCCTGAAGGCATGCCGCTTCCAGGTCGGTGCCACGCCAGGCTGGAATACGCTGGCGTTTGCCTGGACCTTGAAGTAATTGTTCGATGGCTTCCGCAAGTGCATCTCTAGCTTGCGGAAGGCTCAGCTTGAACATTCATAAACTGCCTGTTAGCACCTCCCTTTGACAGTGCATCAAATCTTGCCTGAATAATTTCTCCGCTCACGACGCAATCGTGCGTTCATTTCAACAAGCTAACACTGCCTCTTTCGATAAACCTGGCTGTTGTATCTCTCATCTTCATGATCAAATAACTGGTCAATAGCATCGGCGAAGTACTGGCATTACACTTCAGGTGCCAAGAGTACGTTTTTATTTTCTTTGAAATCCGGTAGATTCCTGATTACGATGAATCGCGGATATTTGTGTCAGAATGCGGCTTGAGCCCAATAGCCAGGCAAATTGCATGTGCACGAAAACGGCGGCAAAGAAAGTATTAAAGAAGCAAGATGATGTTTAATGAAAACCAGCAATCTGATCCAGCTCCTGATTTGCAAGAGCATCCGTGGATATCCCTGGAAACCGCGCTTGATGTAGAAGCATGGATGGACTTGCAACACCGCGAATTGCAGCAAGCCCTGGGTGATAAGCCAACCACCGGGCAAGGTATCTGTCTGACCCTGGTTCATGGCGGTGAGCTTTACCTGCATACCAATTCCGATGGGGATGTCTTGCTGGATTTGACAGAAGAGGCGCAATGGGTGGCGCCGGTGCTGACTGCCGTGACCCGCAGCACGCCGCCCAAGGGGCAAGTCTGGGGTTTACCAGGACATGTTTTGATACAGCTGATACTGGGCTTGAATACCCTGGTCGCGAGCAGCCGCCTGGTATTACGGCATCAATACAAGGGTGGCCGCATAATTTGAGTCTGTGCTTGACCCGAGCTGAGTTTCAGCATCGTTTATCTGGGCGAGTAAATGCGTGCCAGTTCACCATCCTGATGTCCCTGCAAAATAGCCTTGTCTATTTTTTGCAGCAGGCTGGCATCACCGTCAGGTCGCATGGCAATATGGATATCCATCGAGGATACCGGCTTGGGCAGTATGCAAAATAATTTACCGTCTGCCTGTTTGTCGCCAAACTCAGCCGCATATTGCTGATTGAAATAGTTTTCCAGCCGGCCAATATGGGCACTGGAGCTGTACAGCAAAAATGCATCCATGCGGCGCATGCTCAATTTTTTGAAACGCCCCAGGTTATTACTGGTGTCGTCCTCGACCTTGAACAAGACATTGCTGAGCCGGTCAAATTCTTCTCCATAGCTGGTGCCGCGTACTATCCCTATGGTCTTGCCTTTCAAATCATTGATCGTATTGAAATTGAATTTTGCACGGCACAATGTCACCAGCAAAGCCTGGTCGGTAAAGATGGGGGTACTGAATTTGAAACTGCGCAGACGTTCGCGGGTTTTGGAAATACCAAAGATCAGGCCTTCGCCCATGGCGGCGTTTTCCACCGCCCTTTTCCAGGGGTAGCGTCGCACTTCAAATTTCAACTTCGTATGTTGCTCCAGATAGCGTAGCAATTCCATGACTTCGCCAGACAATGGGATGACGGCCCCTTTGCCATCGAGTTCTTCACTCATCAACAACACGACGTCGGGCCTGGCTTGTGCATTCGCCACACTGACCCAGCCAGCACAGACCAGCAGGATGCAGGACAGGAAGCGCGAATAACTTGGCATGGTATCTGGGCTGGAATCACTCGCTTTATCTTAGCGCAAATTACCTGCTTTGACTGTTGACCCGAGTCCTGATTAGGGTTTGCAGCCCACAATCCATGTTAAATATGGCAAACACAACGATGATGAAAGACGCAAAAAAGGGTTCATGCATGAACCCTTTGTTATCTGCGGCTGCGTTGTTTTGTGCAGCCTTGTTTAATTCGCTACACCATTTCTATCTATCTTGACAACGCGGGAGCCGCCAGCTTTCTTGACATTCACTTCGGCTTCACCAGGGCCAGTCACCTTGATGCTGGCACTGTCGAGCAATAAGTCACGGGCATGCAAGTCGCCGCTGCCAGTCAGTCTGGCACTCAGGCTTTTTGCTGTGCCCTTCAGACGGGTTTCTCCCGGGCCGTTCATCATCACTTCCAGCGCTGCTTCAGATTGCAATTCCACATCAAAGTCACCAGAACCGGAATTTTCCAATTTGAATACACCTGTGATGCTGCGATAGCTCTGGTTCGATGGGCCATTGTTGACGATCTGCAAATCCTTGATTTTCAAATGGTCGGCATTGATATCGCCAGAGCCACTGCTGGTCAGCGTCAGGGACCCAATTTCGCCACTCAGGTTTAATTCACCCGGGCCATTGCTGCGTATGGTGGCCTGCTCCGCCTTGATGTCCTGGATCTGCACATCGCCAGAGCCAGACATGTCCAGTTCCAGCGCCTTGATCGTGCCGCCCAGCTTCACATCGGATGAACCGTGCTGTACCAGCTTGACGGGAACAGATTGCAGATTGTCCACGCTCAGTTCGCCACTGCCGTTCAGATTGGCATCCAGCGACTGGCTGACAGTGCTCATATGAGCATCACCCGAACCATGAATTTCTACTTCGGCCTTGCCGGTTTGCAATTGCTGCAAGTCCATATCGCCACTGCCATTCGCAATCAGCTTCAAGGAATTGACCTTGCCACTGATTTTCAGGTCACCAGAACCGTTCAGGTTCAATGCCAGGCTGTCTGCCTGCAAGTCGCGTACTTCCATATCACCACTACCGCTGTTATTAATGCGGTTCAAACCAGCGGCGGTGACCCTGATCGTTCCCGGACGGTTAGTCCAGGTAAAACTGTAGGATTTACGCTTGCTGCGTATGATCAGGACCTTGTTCTCGACCACAGTTTCAATTTCCGGCACCAGATTGTCGTCACCACTGACCTCAACTGCTGCCGCCGCCCCAGCCGCACCATTGGTGACGATGACATCAAAGAAGCCGGAATTTTCGATGGCACTGAATTCAGTGACCGCACGTTGTTCGGTGATCAGCTTGCCACTGCCCTTGATGGCATCGCCCTTGACCCTGACTTCACAGCCGCCAAGCAAGACTGCCAACAGCGTCAGACATCCTAAAGATTTGATCATGATATCGTTTTGTAATAAGAGTTATTGGATGAGTTCTAGTGTAATGTTGTTTTGTATGGAGATCACTGTCCAAAAAGACAGAATGCAATTTCTGTGTGACCAAGCGTAAATTTGCCGGATAAAGCGCGAGGTTTTGATTATCATGACGATATGCACTAAGCTGGTTTTTATTTTATCAATCAAGAATCCAAGAATGACACTTACACGCCGCCAGTTATTAAAGAAAGGGCTTTTGCTCGGTACCGCCGGATTGACCGGCACGCATACCGTCCTGCATGCAGCCGACAGCGGTACTGAAAAACACGCGCAGCCAACCCCACCACCTGACTTGTTTGATTCACAGGCGCTGGACATAGAGTTCTGGGTCAAACCCCGCACCATGGACCTGATCCGCCCTGCCACCGGCGAGCGCAGCAAGATCCTGTACTGGAAAGACGGCGAAGTGCTGGAATCTGCCTACCAGCAACTATGCCACCTGTTGCGCGACGTCAATGGCAAGGAAACTGCCCCTATCGACCCCAAACTGCTGGAAACCCTGTGGGCAACCCAGGCCTATATTGCCCGTTTCGGCATGACCAGGCCATTGGAAATACTGTCTGGCTACCGTACCCAGGCTTCCAATACGCGTCTGATTGAGCAAGGCGTACCGGCAGCCCGCAAATCCCTGCATATGGACGGTAAAGCTGCCGACATCCGCATCCCCCAGCTACATGAAGAAATCCTGGGCGAACTGATACAAAGTTTCCGCCAGGGTGGCGTCGGCTTTTATTACCGCCAGACCGCCCAGGGCGGCTGGATACATACTGATACTGGCTTGCAAAGAAGCTGGAAGGGCTAAGCTTTCTTAAAGGCCTTTCAAGTGGAAATTTAATACTTCCGCTTGAAAGGCAAAGAAAAACTTATTTAGCGACAGCCGCCTTGGCCTTGGCTTCATCCGCAGCAATAAAGACACTCATTTTGGCCGGATCTATATAACGGCGGAAGGCATCGTTCACCTGTTCCACCGTCAACGCCTGTATCTTGTCGTCCATGGCTTGTGACCAGGCCCAGGTGCGTTTCAGATACAGATTGCTATTCCAGCCGCTGGCTACTGCGCCATCGCTGCTGCGTCCCTGTACCCGCTGTTGCAAGAGTCCGGATTTGGCCTTGGCCAGTTCGTCGGCTGTGAAGCCATCCTTGAGGGCGCGTGTCAGTTCTTCCTTGACGGCGATTTCCAGTTTTTCCAGATTCTGTGGTGCTGCTGTGGCGCTGATACTGAAGCTACCTACCGGGTCAATTTCACCTGCAGTCAGGCTGGAACCGCCACCATAAGACAGACCATCTTTTTGACGTATACGTTCCATGACGCGCGAGTTCATGCCAGCGCCGCCACCAAAAATATAATTGGCCACGCGTAGTGCCGCGAAGTCAGCATCATCTTCACGCAGACTCAGATTCATGCGGCTGGAATAGACGCCGTTTTCCTTGTCAGGCGTGTTGAAAGTCTTGCGTACCGCAGGTATTTCTTCGCGTTTGCTGACCAGGCGACTGTAAGGAGTCTTGCTGGTCCAGCCATCAAATACCTTGGCGACGGTCTGTTTGGTGCTGGCCACATCAAAATCACCGACGATGGACAATTCACCTTTGGAGACGCCATAGAAATCCTTATGGAAAGCCTTGATGTCTTCCAGCTTGACATTGCGTATGGCTTCCAGTGTTTCATCCAGTGTCAGGGCAGCGCGCACATCGCCTTTGGGATAGGTATTGAAATGCTGCGCCAGGGCGCGGCTGGCAACGGCGGAAGGCTCATTGCGCGTAGCCTCGGCACCTACCAGGGCTCTTTCTTTCAATTGTTTGAATTCGCTTTCCGGGAAGTTGGCTTCCTTCAAGACATGTGCCACCAGTTCCAGTGCCGCTGGTAAATTAGCCTTGGTGGTCTGGAATGAATACAGGCCACCACTCATTTTCAGTTTGGACATTTCATCGGTTAACTGGGCGCGTGAATATTTGCTGGTGCCGGTTGACAACAAGCCGCCTGTAAAACCCATGGCCGTTGCTTTGCCAAACAGGGTCTTTTCGTCACCCCAATGCAAATTCAGGGAGACATTCACCGTTTCGCCACGGGTCTTTTTAGGCAGTAACGCCACTTGCAGATTGCCGATATTGCTTAGCTGTGTGCGCTTGTCGATGTTTGCTGGCGATGGGTCAAATACTTCACCAGTCAGTGTCGCGGCCTTGGGTTTGAAGTCTTTCATGACTTCAGCCATACTTGGTGCCACCGGTATTTCGGCACGTTGTGGATTATCTTCCGGGATAAACGTGCCGACGGTACGGTTGTCGCGCACCAGATACTTTTTCACAGCGGCAGTGACTTCTTCAGAGGTAACTTTGCCAGCATCATCCCTGTCCTTGAACAGATAACGCCAGTCACCCGCAGCGATGTATTCAGACATGCTAACGCCTATGGATTCATGGTTGTTCAGCAGTTTCTCATAGAAGTTGGCATTGTCGCGTTTCTGGCGCTCCAGCTCTTCCTTGGTCGGTGGGTTGTTTTTGAAGTCTTCTATGCCAGCCAGCAACGCATCCCTGGCGGCATCGACAGATTCACCTTTCTTGACGATGGCACCGATGATGCTCAGACCAGGTTCAACCTGGCCCATGCTGCTTGAAAATACTTGCACCAGCTTGCCAGTTTCCACCAGTTGCTTGTGCAGGCGGCCATGCGGGGCACTGGCCAGTATGCTGCCGGCATAACTCAGGGCATCGCGGTCATGGTGCAAGCCGGCTGGTACTTTATAGGCGATCATTACCATCTGGCTGTCACCTTTGCGGCGTACGACAAAGCTGCGTTCACCATCCTGTGTCGGCTCTGTGGTCCAGAACTGTGGCAGGCTGCGGGTAGGTTTGGCGATTTTGCCAAAGGATGCATTAATCCATTGCAAGGCTTTTTCAGCTTCAAATTTACCCGCCACCAACAGCACGGCATTGTCTGGCTGGTAGTAGTTACGGTAAAAGGCTTGCAGGTTTTCTATCTTGACGTTTTCTATGTCACTGCGGTTACCTATGGTGGAATTGCCATAGTTATGCCAGTCAAAGGCGATGCTTTGCATGCGTTTCATCAGCACTGCGCCGGGTGAATTTTCACCACGTTCATATTCATTACGCACTACCGTCATCTCGGTGTCGAGATCTTTTTTGGCGATATTGGAATTAACCATGCGGTCGGCTTCCATTTCCAGCGCCCATTTCAGATTCTCATCGCTGGCCTGGAACAGTTCAAAATAATTCGTGCGGTCCAGGGAAGTGGTGCCATTGATGCGCATGCCACGCTTATTGAAGTCATCGGTGATTTTGGGGTTGGTCGGCGTGCCCTTGAACATCAAGTGTTCCAGCAAATGCGCCATGCCGGTTTCGCCATAGTTTTCATGACGTGAACCAACCAGGTAAGTGACATTGACAGTGACGGTAGGCTTGGATGCATCCGGCATCAGCAATACGCGCAAGCCATTTGGCAAACGGTATTCGGTAATCCCTTCCACGCTGCTGACCTGGCTGACGCCTTTCGGCAGATTGTCTGCCAGCGCAGCAGGGGCGGTGAACAGGAAGACACCCCCCAGTATCAAGGCGCGCAAAACAGGTTTGAGTGAAAGCTGCATGCCAGAGCGTAGTTGATGCATAAAATCCTTCTATGATTTCGGGGTACAAAAATAATAAATCCGCCGGGCGGATTACACCTGACGGATATGATTTATGGAAATAGATAAAGTTGCAGCTATTTTGTAATAAAGATAGGCGACATTTGAAGCGAACTACAGTAAACCTGTTCGATTCTAACTATGTGTTAAATGTAATCGCTTGTCAATTGTGCACTGCAGCGACTGTCAGCGTCTGGCTGCCGCTCCAGCTATCACCCGGCGCCAGGATGATGGGGCGCAATATCGTCGCCGCCTCTACACACAGCATATTTTTTTCACCACCAGTGTGCAGGTCATTGATCTTGACCGCGCCTGCGCCGGGGTTCCAGACCACGGCATCGGCAAAGCCGCTGCTGCGTATGAGGGTGTTTTGCTGTGGCTGGCGTAATTCCAGCAGTGCCGGGACATGGCCATAGATACGGTCGGTTTCACCGCTGATGCGCAGGCAGGGATCAGCTTCCAGACAATTATCGGTGCCCGTGACAGTGTCGCGATAATGCAGGCCTTGCAGACCATGCAGGCTGACATCCGCGATATCCTGCACGGCCAGGTAGGTATGCAGGGCGGTGCTGAAACTGAAATTGGTGTCACCGGTATTGTGTATTTCCAGCGCTATTTGCAGGCTATTACCTAGTATGCTGACCCGCAGTTCTGCACGAAATACATAGGGCCAGATAGTCAGACGGGCAATGTTTTCCTTCAGTTCATACACGGCCTGGGCGGCACCGTTTTCCAGAAGACCGGACTGCAAGAGCCTCCATTCAGAAGTACGGGCGAAACCATGTTTGGATAAAGTCCCTTGGTTGGAAAACTGCGGGAACACCACAGGTACGCCGCCACGGATGGCAACCCCATCCTGAAAAGCCGAAGTCTCGCTCATGAATAATTGCTCAACCCCGCCTGCAGGTATCCAGGAACATATATGCGCGCCCTGACTGGCAATTTTTGCAGTGGCACCATCTTGGGATGTAAGGCTGAGGAAATTCATGCAGGCTTTCTTTCAGTAAATGTTGATATGCATCAGTGTAATGGATAGTTGTGCAGACGGTATCGCTTTGCCACCGCATCCTGCGACAAAAAAGACGGCTTTCGGTTAGTATGGCAGACACAAAATCTGTCACGGAAACGAAATCCACCATGTCCATCAGCTATCTCGCCATTAAACACCTGCACCTGACTTGCGTGGGATTGAGTGGCGGCCTGTTCCTGCTACGCGGCTTCTGGAAAATGCGCGACTCTGCCATGTTGGGCAAGCGCTGGGTGAAAATCCTGCCGCACGTGATCGATACGGTCTTGCTGGCTAGCGCACTGACGCTGGCGGTATTGAGCGGACAGTATCCCTTCCAGCAAAACTGGCTGACAGCCAAATTATTCGCCCTGATACTGTATATCGTGCTCGGCACGTTAGCCCTCAAACGTGGCAAGACACCCGCCATACGTACGGCTGCGTTCATCGCCGCAATCCTGGTTTTTGCCTATATCATCAGCGTTGCCCTGAACAGGCAAGTTATTCCATTCTGACATTAGAGATATAAGAGATATTTTTCATGGCTATCTACTTTTGCAAACGCAAGCTCAGTCTTCTTGTTGCTCTGCCTTTGTTACACGGGCAGTACGCCAGTGCCAGCGAAACCCTGCATGAACTGGCGCAAGATTTGCAGACAGGTAAAACCACTGCCAGTCAAATCTTTGATCTCTATGATGCGCGCATACAAATGTATAACCCTGGTCTACAGGCAGTGAGTACGCGCAATCCCAAGGCCAGGGCAGACGCTTTGGCTGCAGATCACGCAGATCAAAAACAAAAGCCGCGTGGCAGCCTGGCGGGTTTGCCCCTGCTCCTGAAAGACAATATCGCCGTGCAGGGCATGGTAACAACGGCTGGTTCGCTGGCACTGGCAGACAACCTGGCAGCACAGGATGCGCCCGTGGTCGCACGTCTGCGTGCAGCCGGTGCCATCATCCTTGGCAAGGCCAATCTCAGTGAATGGGCGAACCTGCGTTCATCCCAGTCCACCAGTGGCTGGAGCAGTGTAGCCGGACAAACCCGCAATCCCTACGCACCTGAGCGCAGCCCTTGCGGTTCCAGCTCTGGCTCAGGAGTCGCCGTGGCCGCACGTCTGATACCGGCCGCCATAGGTACAGAAACCGATGGCTCCATCGTTTGCCCCGCATCCGTGAATGGCCTGGTGGGTTTGAAACCCACCATAGGCCTGGTCAGTCGCACGGGCATAGTCCCCCTCAGCCATAGCCAGGATACGGCTGGTCCCATGACTCTGAACGTGCGCGATGCCGCCATGTTATTGAGTGTCATGGCTGGCAGCGATGAGCAAGACCCCGCCACCCGCACAGCCAATCGCCACCGCAGCAAGGACTATACGGCGGGCTTGCAAACCACGGCCTTGCAGGGTAAGCGCCTGGGTATAGTACGCAAGCTGGTGGATGGCTACGATACCGAGACCAAGGCCTTGTTTGACCAGAGCCTGGCTATCCTGATTGCACAAGGTGCCACCATCGTTGACCAGATAGATTTGCCTTATCTGGAAGAGCTGGATAAAGATGAATTGACGGTCTTGCTGTATGAATTCAAGGCTGACCTGAACGCCTATCTGGCGAAGGCACCAACCTCAGTCAAGACCCGCACGATGGCGGACGTGATCGCCTTCAACAAGCAGCATGCAGATACCGTCATGCCTTATTTTGCGCAAGAATTGATGGAGCAGGCACAAGCCAAGGGCAAGCTCAGCGATGCTGCCTATCGCCAGGCCAGTGCCCGCATCAAGCTGCGGGCTGGCAAGCAAGGTATCGATGCTGTACTGAAAAAATACAAACTTGATGCCTTGATTGCACCCACTACCAGCACAGCCTGGCTCATCGACTATAAGGCCGGTGATGTACTCGAAGGCAGTTCCAGCAGCCCGGCAGCGATTGCCGGTTACCCGCACCTGACCGTGCCCATGGGCCAGGTCAGGGGTTTGCCTGTTGGTCTGTCACTGTTTGCCGGTGCCTGGTCAGACGCAAAATTGCTCAATATGGGCTATGCCTTTGAACAAGCCAGACCAGCGCTGTCAGCACCTAGTCTGGCGACAACGGCGACAGCTGCAACTACAAGGCAGCCCTGATCATATCCGCTGCCTTTTCCCCTATCATCATGGTAGGGGCATTGGTGTTGCCACCGATCAAGGTAGGCATGATGGAGGCATCGACGATACGCAAACCTGTCATGCCATGCACGCGCAATTGCGGATCGACTACGGCCATGGCATCCACGCCCATCTTGCAAGTGCCTATGGGGTGATACACGGTGTCGCTGGTCTGGCGCAAGACGGCGCGTATCTCATCATCAGTATGTACATTCGCCGTCTGGAAATCACTGGTGCGTGCTGCCACCAGCGCTGGTGCATCCATCAGTTTGCGCGTGAGTTTGAAACCCTTGACCATGCTTTCTATATCATCCGGGTGCTCCAGGAAGCGCGGGTTGATCAGGGGGGCCGCCATGGCGTCTTTGCTGGCCAGCGTCACTTCACCGACACTCTTAGGCCGTAACAGGCACATGTGGCAGGAATAGCCATGACCCAGGTGCAGCTTGCGTGCATGGTCGTCCAGCATGGCCAGCACAAAATGCAGTTGTATGTCGGGTGCGCTCAGACCAGGATCGGTCTTCAGGAAGCCGCCGCCTTCAGCACCATTTGAAGTCAGCAAGCCACGCCGCTGCTTTTGATAACGCCTGAACTCTTTCACCATACGCAGGCTGCCACCAGCGGATACACCCAGCAGATCAAGGCTCTTGGCACGGTATTTGAAAACAAAGTCAGGATGGTCTTGCAAATTCTGGCCTACGCCAGGCAAGTCGTGTACTACCGGTATACCCATGGCCTGCAAGGCCTTACCATCACCCACACCAGACAGCATCAGCAATTGCGGGGTCTGGAAAGCACCTGCTGCCAATAAAACTTCCTTGCCTGCTTTCAGGGTTTTCAACTGTCCGCCTTGTCTGTATTCAACACCGATGGCGCGTTTGCCTTCAAACAATATGCGCGTTACATGGCAGCCGGTTTCCACCTGCAGATTATTGCGCTTACCCATATGCGGATGCAGGTAGCCGCGTGCTGCTGTCCAGCGTTCGCCATTGTGCTGGGTGACCTGGTAGATGCCCACACCTTCCTGCTCTTCGCCGTTGAAATCGGTATTGATATTAAAGCCAGCCTGACGGGCCGCTTCCAGATAAATTTGCTGGTAGGGATTGTCGCTACGCAATTCACTGACATGCAAGGGACCAGACTGACCATGATAATGGCCGCCATGGGTCTCGTTGTTTTCTGACTTCTTGAAGTAGGGCAAGACTTCATTAAAAGACCAGCCTGTATTGCCGAGAGCCGCCCATTGATCGTAATCCTGCCTGTGACCGCGGATATACACCATGGCATTGATACCCGACGAGCCACCCAGCATCTTGCCGCGAGGCTGATAACCGCGCCTGCCATTCAGGCCGGGTTGCGGCACGGTTTCAAATGCCCAGTTATTCAGTTTGGTCGGCAACATGGCGACCACACCCGCCGGCGTATTCACCACCCAGCTGTCGCCCTTGCCACCAGATTCGAGTATGGTCACGTGCAGAGCAGGGTCTTCCGTCAGACGGCCAGCAACGGCACAAGCGCCGGAACCGCCACCCACGACGATGTAGTCGGGTACAGTTGTTGTCATATATTGTCTCTTTAATATTATTGGTTTTTACAGTATTGCCGAATTCTATGTTCCGGTGTAGCTTAGGATATTAAATCTTCAGACTCCAGAACGTAAGGACAAATCCTGCCACCTTGCAGCGAATGCGCAGATGAACAACAAAGTGCTCTCAGTACAGGATGCAGTATTCCCGGCTCACCCCTTCTCGGGTTTGCTGGCGATAGGCCGCGAGCGTGACTGGCATCTGCAGGATATGTTCCCGGCATTGAGCCTGAATGCAGATGGCTGCCCACCTGAAGATGTGCGTATCAGCTACCTACAAGCAAGGGAAAGTTTGTTGCAGGCGCGTTATCACGGCGGCGCAGACCTTGGGATATTGTCCGGTGCACGCAAGTCCCTGCCTGCACTGGGTGCGATGGCGAGCGGCATGCTGGCGCAGGCAACATTGTCAGATGCCATGCATTTTGGTCTGGAATACCAGTTGATCGCCGGTGCCATGGTGCAATTGCAGCTGGAACCCGGGGAACGCACATCGGTGCTGACAGCCCGCCCTCTGTTTGATGATGTTGAGCTGCAGGATTTTCTTGATGCAGATCACCTGGCAACCGCCATCAATGTCAGCCGTGCCCTGTGTGGTGCTGCCCTGCAAATCGAAAGGGTGGAGTTGCGTGGCAACCGGCAGGCCAGGCGGTCTGTGGCCGAAGATTTTTTTGGTTGCCCTGTCGTCTATGGTGCCGATGTCAGCTGCATCATCGTCAATAACAGCGCACTCAATACCTTATTGATCAACCCCGATCCCGACCTGGCAGCCAGCAGCAAAATGCGCTGTGATGCAGAATTGGCGTCAGTCGGTTTGACGGGCAGGCAAAGCCTCTTGCACAAACTGGTCAGCCTGCAATGTGATTACCGCAGCGTGCCAGAACTGGCACAGGCACTGGGCATCAGTGAACGCTCCCTGCACCGCTTGCTGGTGCGCGAAGGTTGTTCTTACTTTCAAATTGCCGAAAGCCTGCGCATGGAAAAAGCCAGGCATTATTTACGCACGACCAACATGAGTCTGGATGATATCGCTGCCCAATTACATTATTCAGACAGCCGCAGTTTTCGCCGCGCATTCAAACGGGCGGTGAATCTGACACCTTCAGAATTCAGACTGCAATATTTTGTCTAGTCAGCGATACACATCAAATTCAAACCAGAAAGTCGAACCCTGACCCGGCGTGCTGACAAAACCGATTTGCCCATGCATTTTTTCCAGCATGGCCTTGGTGATGGATAAGCCCAGACCTGTGCCGCCCTTTTGTCGTGTATCCGTGCCGTCGGCCTGGGTAAATGGTTCAAACAAGTGTTCCTGGAATTCTGGTGCTATGCCTACGCCCCTGTCCCTGACTTCGACACGATACCGCGGGCCTTTGCCAAACACGCGCAATAAAACAGTTTCACCTTCACGCGAGAATTTGGCCGCATTGGAAATCAAGTTTGCCATCACCTGCATGAGCCTGTCATGGTCGGCCAGTATCCAGGCTTGTTGTGGATGATGGTCAAGTACCAGGCTGACCTTGAGCGAGCTGGCATACGACATATGCAACTCCAGCGCATTCTGTACCAGCGCCACCAGATCCAGTGCTTCTGAGCGGAAGATCATCTTGCCGCTGGCCAGTTTGTCCATGTCCAGAATATCGTTGACCAGGGTGATCAGGCGTTTGCTGTTGTTGTGGGCGATGCGTATCAAGTGCTCAGCCTGCTTGGGCAATACGCCGCTGACGCCGGATTCCAGCAAACTCAGCGAACCACGTATCGAAGTCAGCGGGGTACGCAACTCATGGCTGACGACGGAAATAAATTCCGTCTTCAAGCGGTTCATGCGCAACCTGTCGCTGATATCCATGGCAAACGCAACCCATCCGCGTTCTGAATTTTCGAGATGGCTGAGGCCGACCAGAATAGGCAGGCCTATATTCCCGCCTTGCAATAACATGATCTCGAAAGGTGCGGTGGTGCCGGTCTGTATCAGGTCTCTATAGGCTTGCTGGCAAATCTTCAAATCCTGCGGTGATAACAGGGTGTCCCACAAATTATCGCGGGTCAGCAGATAGTCGCGGTCATAGCCGCTGAACTGGGTAAACACATCATTCACATCCAGTATCTGGCCTGCTTCATTGCCCTGAATAATCCCGATCAGGCTGGAATTCATCAATCTTTGCAGGCGTTGTTCACTGGTGCGCAAGGCATCCAGCGTCGTTCTCTGCTCGGTCACATCTTCTATCATCCAGACAGCACCGCGCACATAGCTTTCTGTTGGCAAGGCGCGTCCGGCCACGCGGCCGGTAAAAGACTCACCATTAAATCGGCGTAACTGCCATTCCAGCCCGACCAGTTCATCGGCCTGCAGGCCAGGTGCAACTTTGGCACTGAACGCCTCATAATCGTCCGGCCCTTGATACAGAAAGCTGGTCTTCACCCCTATCATGGCCTGGGCATTGGGGAAGCGGCATAATTCTGCCAGTGCCTTGTTAGCCCTGACGATGACACCATCGCTGACAAACATGATACCTACCGGCGCATTGGTGATCAGGATCTCCAGTTCCCTGGCCAGTTCCTTGTAGCGGTTCTTGTTGGACTTGAGCAGTTCCTGATTGTGCCTCAGCATTTCCTCGGTTTGCTTGCGCTCGGTGATATCGATATGGGTACCAACCATGCGCAAAGGCTTGCCCTTGCTATCCCACTCGACAATACTGCCGAGTGACATGATCCAGCGCCATTCATCGGTCTTGTTTTTTTGCCTGAATTCGGCATGGTAATCTGCGCCACCTTGTGCCGCTGCATGAGCCTTATAGGCGCGCTTCAGGTTTACCACATCATCAGGGTGGACACCCGTGCCCCAAAAATAATCCCAGAATTGCTGGGGGTGACCAAAGTCACCAGGTTCGTAACCCAGCATCTGCAAATATTCAGGGCTGAAGCTGCCTTCGCCAGTTTGCAGATTGATGTCATACAGACCCTGGTTCGAGGCCTTCATGACCAGGCTGCGCTGGCGTTCAGCAGCCAGCAATCTTTGCTCGGTCAGTTTGCGTTCGGTATTGTCACTGAGAAAGCCATGCCAGAGCACACTGCCATCCGGCAGTTGTTCAGGGGTGGCGTCACCGACTACCCAGCGGTCTGGCTGTCCGGTAGAAATGATGCGGTATTCCTGATGCCAGGGGCTGAGCTCGGCAAAGGATTTGCGCACTGCCGCGATCATTTTTGGCAGATCATCGGGATGGATTTTGGCAAACATGAAGCTGGCATCTTCACGTAATTGTTCTGCCTTGACGCCAAAAAAAGTTTCTACGGCATCACTGGCATAAGGCAGGCAAAAACGGGCATCAGGGTAGCGCCGGAATTGGTAAAACATGCCTGGCAGGCAGCGTGAGAAATTGGATAACAGGGCATGACTGCGCTGCAATATTTCCAGCTCCGTTTCACACGGTGTTTGATTGGCTGGCATTGCAGGTAATTCAGACATGCCCGGAGATCTTTTTCATGCTGGTCAGCGGTACAGCGCGGTGATTTCGTCAAAAAAATCGAAGACGCCTTGCTCGCTCATCTTGCGTGCATTCGATAGCTCGCCACCTTTGGAAGCGAACAGCACACTGTTGTCCGGTCTCAGCAAGACTGCCGCAGGGATGCCTTTCTTGGTAGGATTGCCATAGAAATCCACCAGCTCCTTGTTTTTATCAAATTGGCCTACATTCACTTTTACTGTGATGAACTTGGTGGCGAGCAGAGGTTCGTTCTTGCCATGCATGGATTTGTCGAGTTCCAGACAATCCTTGCACCAGTTGGCACCAAAGATGACCAGGACTTTTTTATCTGTTTTTTTAGCTTCCACCAGAGCCTTGTTGATTGCCGCTTGGGCATCGGCAGTTTCATCATAAGCCTGGGGTGCCGTGGCGCTGGCCGGGTTGATAACGCATGCCAGGCTGAGAGCAAAAATCAGGGAAAGCAGTTTTTTCATCATTGATCCATCAGGGAATTCAGGAAAAAAGCAAGAGATGCAGGATGAGTCTATCTTAGCTTAAACAGCATGTTGCTGTAATTCCTTGTTTTGCGTAAACTTTATTTTGCTGTATGTATATTCAGTTATTTCCCGGATTCAGGATAAAATAGCTTATTCCAGCTTTTAATCTTATTCCTTTAAGTGGGTCAGTTTTTGAAAATGTTTATCCAGCTTGCTACCCTGGCGGCATGCGATGATGAGATGCATCAAGCGAATCATGATTTATTGCAAAGTGCTGGTTGATTGCCATGAATAATAAACCACGTAGGATTGCTCATCTGGACATGGATGCTTTTTATGCATCTGTTGAACTCTTGCGCTATCCAGAACTGCGGGGGCAGGCAGTGCTTATAGGTGGCGGCTCTTCACATCGCCCGATTCCAAAAGGCGATGGCACACATGAATTTTCACGGATAAAGGACTATGTCGGGCGTGGTGTCGCGACCACTTCGACCTATGCAGCGCGGGCACTTGGCATATTCTCCGCGATGGGCATCATGAAGGCGGCGAAGCTGGCCCCCGATGTTTTTTTGCTTCCCACCGATTTTGACTCCTATCGCCATTACTCGCGTCTTTTTAAAGAAGCAGTGGGCAAGATTGCCCCCAAAATTGAAAATCGCGGCATAGATGAAATCTATATCGACCTGACCGACCATCCGCAAGAAACGCGCGCCCTGGCAGGCAGTTTGAAACAGGCTGTCTCCGAGGCAACGGGTCTTACCTGCTCCATTTGTGTTGCCCCCAATAAGCTGCTGGCAAAAATCGGGTCTGATCTGGATAAACCTGATGGTCTGACCATCCTGGAGATGGAAGACGTGCCAACCCGTATATGGCCGCTGCCAGTAAAAAAAGTGAATGGGATAGGCCCAAAATCAACCGAGCGCCTGGCAAGCCTGGGTATCAACACAGTGGGCGAGCTGGCAAATGCAGATTTAGGGCTGCTGCAAAATACCTTCGGCAGCAATTATGCCGGTTGGCTGTATAACACTGCACGTGGCATTGATGACAGGGAGATTTCTACAGAGTCAGAACCCAAGGTGATCAGCAGGGAGACCACATTTGACCGCGACTTGCATGCAGTTCACGACAGGGCGGTATTGACCGACATTTTCACTGATCTCTGCACTCGTCTGGCAAGGGATTTAACCGTCAAGGGTTACCGTTGCAAAACTGTGGGCATCAAGATACGTTACACGGATTTCCGCATATCGACACGCGACATTACCATTCCTGTCGCAACGGCTGACCCAGCCATCATACGCAGGGCTGCCGGAGAATGCCTGCGCAGAGTGGCACTGGAAAACCGGTTTCGCTTGCTGGGTGTCAGGGCCAGCGCCCTGATGAGAGAGGCAGATGTCAGCAACGAGCGTCAGGTCAGCCAGGGCATGCTGTTTGATGATCCTTGATATTTGGGAAGAGTAATTCAGGGCCAGGCAATTTTAAGAGCCAGTTACATACCTGCTACGTTCCAGTCTTTCGCTGCCCCCAGCGGCAATTCTTTCAAATAGATCGTCCAGTGAAGTAAAGATATCCCAATGATCAACTTGCTTTTGCTGTGCGATGGTGTGGATGAGTTTTAATTCCAGCTCGGCCTCGCGTTTGCCCTTCCATAACTTGTCTGCTGTGGCGACAGTTAATTCTTCCAGGCTCAGGCCATCTCCCTGCCATTGTGCATGGGTGACGCAGCACCGGGCGATGGTCTTTTGTACGCCATGGTCCAGCAGCATTTTTTCACCAGCAGGCTCATGCAAGGAACCAGGGCCATCCAGTTCATTGGGGTGCAGGATTTTTCCCGCGTCATGGATGGCGGCACCAAGACGTATCAGATTCACATCGAACTGCAAGCCCATCTCTTCAAGCCTGACGATCAGCATTTCAGCCGCTTCGCCAACCAATCTGACATGGGTAAGCAGGCGTTCTGATGCGCCAAGTTGCAACAGCAGTTGGTAAGCTTCAGTGGTCGTGGTAATCATAGTGAGCAATCAGAAAACCAAATAAAAAGGGCTTGCACAGCTTTGTGTGCAAGCCCTTCCTTGTAACGTTATTTACTTGAAGTCACCCGCAAACACGCGCACGGTTTTTTCATAGCCCAGGTGTTTGGCCATGGCTTCTTTTACTTGTGCCACGGTCAGTGCCTGGATTTTTTTCTCTACTTCAGCACGGTATTGCATATTGCGGCCCAGGTAGAGGTTGGTTGCCAGTGTCGATGCCAGCACCGCGTCCTGGCTGCGTTCCAGCTGGTATTGCTGGATCAGGCTTTTCTTGCCGTCTTCCAGTTCAGCAGCTGTGAAACCCTCAGTCAGTGCGCGGGTGATTTCTTCTCGTATGCCGGTTTCCAGTTTGCTACGGTTTTGCGGCGCATAAATCGCGCCTATGGAAAAGCTGGCGACTTCGTCCAGAGGAGATGCATTGAAACCCGAGCCGCCACCATAGCTGACACCATCTTTTTGACGGATGCGGTTCAATATGCGTGAGTTGGCGCTGCCACCCAGCAGGTAGTTGCCCATCACCAGGGCAGGATAATCAGGATGCTTGATACCCAGCGGCAGTTGCATGCCAGCGTAGAAGAAGGCATTGGCCTTGTCCGGTGTGATGATTTGTTTGTCATCCGCTTTGGTAGCATGGTAAGGCTTGGCAACACGGCTGAATTTTTGCTGGGCATTCCAGTCGCCAAAGGCAGCTTGCAATTCCGTTTTCAGCTTGTTGGCATCAAACTCACCAACCACGGCAATTTGCGCCTGGTTTGCCTGGTTGGCGCCGTAGAACTCTTTCCAGAAAGCCTTGACCTCAGCCAGTTTGGCGATTTTTAAATAAGCTATCTGCTCATCGATACCGCGATAGTAGCGTGGATCATCTGCGGTCCAGGTATTCAGGGCTTTTTTGCCCGCGTCGATGGCAACGGATTGTGGTTCCTTGCGCGATTCTTCCAGTTGTGCCAGTTGCGAGTTCAGCAATTGAGTGAATTCGGCTTCATTGAAAGCCGGTTGGCGCAGGGCATCGCGCACCAGTTCCAATACGCGTGGCAGATTATCGCGTATGGTTTCTACCTGGATATTGGCAGAAGTCACATTGCCATTGATCTGCAACTTGGCCTTGAGCTTGTCCAGTTCTTCAGTAAATTGCTGGTGACTGAGTTTTTCTGTGCCACGGCTGAGCATGGCGGCAGCCAGCTCGGCGGCTCCGGCTTTGCCTTTCAGACTGTTCTCATCACCCAGATTGATATGCATGGACAGCACAACGGTATTGCCGCGTGTGGTCTTGGGCAACAGCGCATACTTCATGCCATTGCTGAGCGCACCAGTCACGGTACGTTTGTCGATATTATCAGCCGAGGCGACAAAATTCTCTGCCTGGGCGATGGCCACGCCAGGTTTGAATTGCTTGATTTGTTCATCCACGGCGACCTTGGCTGGGGCCGGTGTACGGTCTGGTTTTTCAGTAGGGATAAAGCTGCCTGCTGTACGGTTGCTGGATTTTAGCCAGGTAGTAGCGACGCGCTGTACATCTTCCACCTTGAGTGCCTTGACGCGGTCGCGGAACAGGAAGAACAAACGCCAGTCGCCTGAGGCTATGCTTTCAGACAGGGACACGGCAAATTTTTCTGGATCATTGAAAACCTGGGCGATATCCGAATCCAGCTTGGCCTTGGCACGCGCGAGTTCTGCTTCCGTCACCGGGGCCTTGTCAAAGCCTTCTATGGTGTCCAGTAATATCTTCTTGGCTTCCGGCAGGTTTTGCTCGGTGCGCAAGTTTGCCCCCAGCATCAAAAAGCCAGGTTCTTCCAGATTCGCCGCCCATGGGAAAACATCGGCAGTTTTCTTGGTTTCAACCAGGGCCTTGTACAGGCGGCCATTCGGTGTATCACCGAGGATCAGGGCCAGCGCTTCAGTCGCGGCGTAATCAGGGTGGGCAGCAGGCACGGTGTGATACAGGGCCGCGATGGCTTGCGAATCACCGACACGGCGCACGATGACATCACGCTCGCCATCTTGCACAGGATCTAATGTATACGTAGGTTCCAGCGCACGCTTGGGCTTGGGGATTTTGCCAAACTGGGTGGCGATCAGTTGCAGAGCCTGTTTGGCATCAAAGGCACCGGCCACGATCAGGGTGGCATTGTCAGGCTGGTAGTATTTACGCCAGAAAGCTTGCAGGTGCGGGATGTTGACGTTTTCCACGTCAGTGCGCGCGCCTATGGTGTCTTTGCCATAGTTATGCCATTGATGGGCACTGGACATGATGCGTTGTATGAGGATGCCGACACCGGAATTCTCATTCTTTTCCATTTCATTGCGCACGACGGAGAACTCTGTCTTCAAGTCTTCGCCAGAGATGCGGGAATTGACCATGCGGTCAGCTTCCATGCTGATGGCCCAGGTCAGGGTTTCAGGCTTGGCGGCAAAGGTTTCATAGTAATTGGTGCGGTCGAGCCAGGTTGTGCCATTGAATTGCACGCCGCGCTGTGACATTTCTTCCCACAGGCGCGGATGGGCCTTGCTACCCTTGAACATCAGATGCTCGAGCAAATGCGCCATGCCGGTTTCGCCATAATTCTCATGACGCGAGCCGACCCGGTAAGTAATGTTAACAGTCGTCGTCGGTTTGCTGGCATCTTGTACCAGCAAGACGCGCATGCCATTCGCCAACTGGTATTCATCTATACCCTCGACCTGGCGCACGAACTGCACACCGGCAGGCAGGGCGGTTTTAGCCACCGCTGCATTCTCAGCCGCGATGGCTGGCGGTATATGCACCAGAGTAGTAAAAGCCAATGCCAGGGACAGACTCAAGCTGCTGAGTTGCATGCGCGATGATTTCATGTAGCGACCTTTATGGATTAATAAATACAAAGTAATGAAGACAAATTAGTCAGCAGTGCAGCCGCGACAAGTCACGGACGAGCTGGGGCTCAGACCAGTAAAGATGAAGTCTGGTTCAACTTCTGGTCAACTAAAGCGGGCTAGCTTAGTACAAATATATCAAGAAAAGCAACCAGAACGTGCAAAGATGCTAACGATGGGAAGAAACGAGAATGGGAGAAGGAAGATCGGAAAGAAATTCAAGAAGAGAACCGGGATGAAATCTTAGTGCGCCAGACAGGAATCGAACCTGCCACACCAGCCCTTTGGGGGTTGTCACATAGTCCATACCTGGCCAGAATTCATATGAAATGAGTTCTGGTAATAAACCTAATCCACTGATTTAAATATGACAAAAAGCAGACAGCGACAACTGGCGCAGGTTTTCGCATTGAATTTGAAGCAGTTTTTGCTGCAAACTGGTGTGACCGACAGGAATCGAACCTGTATCGCCAGCTTCGGAGGCTAGCATCCTATCCGTTGGAAGACGGTCACGTGCAAATATTTGCAGACCGCTATTGTAGCTGTTTAGCTACAAATATGTCTGCAAGAAACGGGCAAATTCCGCATATAAATGATTTGCGACTTCTTTACTCCGTCATGACATTTATATTCAGATGACGACTTGGGTTTTGAGCAAAAAAATCAGAAACTTGTAAAACCCGTGGGAAGCACAATGCATTTTATGCAAACTTTGAAGTCATATTAATTGACTTGAGTCTTAAAAATCCTGGTGTCGATAATTCAGCCTGAATGCCAAGAGACCTTGTATAGGCGTATGCAGAAGAACACTGCCATTTTGAGGACTTGGAACCTATCTCTGATATGCATGAGTAACATAAGTAATGTTCGAGCAATATACAGCCTCAATTTTAGGAAGGTCTTGCGTATCAAAGAAGGGAAATTGTCGTTAAACCGGATAGATTTCCCGGATTCTTGGGCCGCAGAGCTTGCTTTTCGTTCCAAACAAAGCGCTTTCGCACTATAATCCCAAGCTTTGGCACTTGCGGTTAAAGTTGCCTGCAAGCATAGACTAAGAATTTTCTGTACCTAATTTATTTGCATTGAGGAAACCATGAGCGACGCGCACGACGAACACGAATCAGCGATCAAGACCCCTAAGCAACTTATCGTTGCAGTTCTCGCTGGATTCCTGGTCCCCATTATCGCCATTGTCTTGCTGGTACAGTTTGTATCGAATGACAAAAAAGTCGGCGCAGGTTCTTCTGCATTGACACCAGAAGCGGTTGCCGCCCGTATCAGCCCGGTAGCTGATCAAGGTTTTAATTTCAAGGATGCCAATGGCCCAAAGACTTTGCAATCTGGCGAAACAGTTTATAAAACTATCTGTTCAGCTTGCCATGACACTGGTGCAGCCAATGCCCCTAAATTTGGCGATGCTGCTGCCTGGGGACCACGCATTGCACAAGGCTATGACAAGGTAGTTGCCAATGCGATAGGTGGTTTGCGTGGGATGCCAGCCAAAGGCGGTAATCCTGATCTGGATGATATTGAAGTTGCACGCGCAGTCGTGCATCTGGCCAATGCAGGTGGCGCCAAGTTCAAGGAGCCTGAAGTCAAGGCACCGGCAGCAGCTTCTGCTGAGGCATCTGCAAAATAAGCCTTTGCTGTACTCATATGGGTCTCCACGAGACTCAGGTAAACAAAAAACCCCGGTACGCCGGGGTTTTTTGTTGGTTTTTTCTGCATTTCGATGCAAATTACGCTAAAAGTGGACCAAAATTTCAGTTAAATATAGTGAAAATAAGGTTTTAAGCGATACAAACTGTTTTATTTAGATACATTTTGGTGCAAAATTTCTCGCAGCAACTGGTTTTCAATCCGGATTAATCAGGTGCAAATTATTTCTTTTGTATTAATGTTTCCATTTGGAATTATTGATACAAAAAAACTCCCTTCTATTTGAAACTTTTCTATAGTTTCATAGTCAAAAGCAGATGCTCTGCTCTGTCTATTCGTTGTCATATCTGCATATTGTTGTTTTTCCGCCGCATGCATTCTATCAATATTGACAATGGAATCTCTTAGATGTTCTCATGCTGAGGCAAATTTTTTGAAAGTAATTTCTCAAAATTTCCCACGCGTAAAAAAAAATTTCCATATTATTTGGCAGTTTTGCAATTTGGCAAAGTTTGTTTGGTTTTCGCCAGATTTTGTTTAGAACATATAAAGAACGGAGCGCAATAGTGATAAAAGAAAAAACAATTTCGAGATCGGTACGACTGATCTGTTCAAGTGGTTTGTTGTTGGGCATGGGTATGCTGGCTCAACCGACTTTCGCACAAGAAGGTGTACAGAAAGTTGAAATTACCGGTTCCAGTATTAAACGTACTGAAACAGAGGGTGTTGCAACGACTCAAATCCTGAGCCGTAAAGACATCGAACAAACAGGCAAAACTTCCATTGCTGACGTAGTCCGCAGTATCTCTGCTGACAATAACGGCAGTATCAGTGGTTCTTTCACTAACGGCTTTGCCGGTAGCGCTTCGGGTGTTTCCCTGCGTGGTCTGAGCGTTAGCTCGACTCTCGTTCTGATCAATGGTCGCCGTACAGCACCGTATGGTTTCGGTGATGACGGTCAACGCAGCTTCGTCGATTTGAACTCCATCCCACTGGATGCAGTTGATCGTATCGAAATCCTGAAAGATGGCGCATCTGCGATTTACGGTTCTGACGCTATCGCTGGCGTGGTTAACGTTATCCTGCGTCAAAACTATGTAGGTCAATCTGTTGCCGCCAATATCGGCCAGTCTTCCCGTGGCGATGGCCGCAACCTGAGCGCTTCCGCAGCGATCGGTTTCGGTAACCTGCAAACAGACAAATACAATCTCTTCATGACGATTGATGCCAAGAAGCAAGAAAAAATCTGGCAAAAAGACCGTAGCGACTACATTGGCCAAGCTGATGCACGTCCATGGGGTGGTCGCGATCAACGCGCTGGCTTCATCACTTCCGGTAACGGCGGCGGTTCCAACTTCCTGGGCACAGTACGTCCAGTGAACGCTGCTGGCGGCACAATTGCTGGTGCAGCGGGTAACGTAAAACAATTGCCAGGCACTTGCTCTGCAGCAAATCTGGATCCAGTTGGCGGTACATCACTCGACAACGGCGGCGGCGGTTGCTTGTTCGATCCAGTGGCATACCAAACTATTCAGCCAGAAACTCAAAACCTGAATTTGTATGCACGTGGTACTTTTGCCATCAATGACAAAACCACAGCGTACACAGAATTGGGCTTGTTCAACAGCAAGGCAAAAACACAAACAACACCATCCGGCCTGACCGGCGCTGGTTTTGATCTGGTGAACGCCCGTGTTAACAATACAAGCACAGGCCCTGACCAGTTGCTGCTGCCTATCGGTCATCCAGACAATCCATTTGCTGACTCACGCGCACGTCCACGTTGGGCTGATGCTGCACGTCCTCGCACTGCTGATCTGGAAACTACAGTTACCCGTTTCCTGGCTGGCGTAAAAGGTACAGTTGCTGAGTGGGATTACGATGCTGGCTTCCTGTATGCTGAAAGCAAAACAGACAAGACTCAAAATGGCTACTATCGTCAATCTGCTTTGAAAGCAGCAGTAGCAAATGGTACATTCCGTATCGGTCAAGGCCGTGTGAATACACCTGAAGTTCTGGCCCTGGTTTCTCCAACTTTGAAAAACTCCGGCGTGACCAAGAGCACATCGGTAGACTTCAAAGCAACTCGTGAATTGACGCAATTGGCCGGTGGTGCAATGGCTATCGCGGTTGGTGCCGAGTACCGTAAAGAAGAAACCAACAGCGAAGCAACACCATTCACTAACACGAATGATATCGCTGGCCTGGGTTACTCTGCTGCTAAAGGTTCACGCAATGTAACAGCGATCTACACAGAATTGGCTATCCCGGTATTGAAATCCCTGGAATTCCAATTGGCTGCCCGTTCAGACAAATACTCTGACTATGGCCGTTCTACTACGCCTAAAGCCGGTTTCAAATTCACACCTACTAATACCATTGCATTCCGTGGTACGTATGCTGAAGGTTTCCGTGCTCCTAGCGCGGCAGAGAACGGTGATTCCGCTGTAGCTGCATTTACTAACATCCCTAGTGATCCTATCCGTTGCGCAGTGACCAAATTGCCAGCAGATTGCTCTTCACAAAGTGTTGGTGCGATCACGATCGGTAACAAAAACATCAAACCAGAAACATCCAAGAGCTATAGCCTTGGTTTTGTTGTAGAACCAGTCAAGAACTTCAGTATCTCCCTGGACTGGTGGAAAATTGTCCGTGACGGCGAAATCGGTGGTTCTGACCCTAGCGCGATTGTTACCAATCCAGCTGGTTACCCAGATGCACAAATCGTCCGCGGCGAACCAACAACAAACTTCCCTGGCCTGGTTGGTCCTATCCTGATGGTGAAAGCGCCTTACCTGAATGCTGGTAAGACACAAACTTCGGGTCTGGATCTGGACATGCGCAGCAAGTTTGACCTGGGTTCCAACGGTAAGTTGAATGCTGGCCTGGTTGTGACTTACATGCATGAATTCAGAAGAACTGACGCTGATGGTACTGTGCATGAATTTGCTGGTACTCACGGTGACGTGAACTTGTCCGGTGACGGCGGTACACCACGTACTAAAGTCAGCCTGAGCCTGGGTTGGGAACGTGGTCCTTGGACAGTGTCCGGTAACATCAACCACGTATCCAGCATCAGCGACACCAATGAAATTGGTGGCGACTGCCTGGATACTGATGCAAACCACAATCCATACCTGGGTTGCCGCGTAGCTGCATTCACGACAGTTGATGTGTTTGGTAAATGGAAAATGTCCAAAAACCTGGAATTCACAGCATCCATCACTAACCTGTTTGACAAGATGGCACCGTTGGACGTCCAGACTTATGGCCGTATCAACTACAACCCATCCCTGCATCAATCAGGCGCAGTTGGCCGTTACTTCAACATCGGTGGACGTTACACGTTCTAATGTTGGCGTAGCTTAGTATGATCACACCGGACTTGCTATACCGGTGTTGGTGATACGAACAATTGCTGAAATAAAAAACCCCGCAAGCGTGCTTGTGGGGTTTTTTATTATGCGCATTCTTCTTTGCGATACAAATCAGGGGCCCGCTCTTGCCGGGTTCAGCAAGACTTCCTGCAAGCGATAAAACTTGTCTGTAGCTGTCCTATTTCCTTTGGGGAGATAGCCATCACATGTTGATAGTCTGGCACAAGCCCCCGGGCTCAAGGATGGTGATCACAGAGGATGTATGCACTGACCTGTCTTCATCGGCATCAAGTTTTTACTTGTTTTTGACTTAAAGACGGCGCAGGTCGTTGGATAAGTTGATGAAATGAAAGCTCATTAATTCAAAAAAGTTATCAATAAAACACATAACGTTTTAGGCGTAAACTATAACTTGTTGTCATTAAGAGACAAGTCAAATCATTGAATGAGGCGTTCTATCGTTCTCGATGGAAAGAAAAATTTCCATTCGAGTTCTTTCAAAACATCTGAAATTGTACATACAAATTTCAGATGGTGAAAAAAGCAACGTCAAATCAAGTCCAAAATGGTGCAAGGTCTATAAGTGCCCATTTTTTATCCTGTCATTCAGGCTTTTAGGCGGGTGCAAATTCTTGGATACGAATAAATAGCTAAATTAAATATAAATATCGCAGGCCGACGTTATTACACAACAGTTCATCTTGCGTAATTTTATGACCTGCACATTTTTAACATTTTGGCTTGCAGGCAGGAAAAATCCGGTTTTTTAAACAAAATAAGCAGTCTTGACATCAAAGTTTTCAAATGGTTCCATGACAAGGAGATTTTTTTTCGGAAAATGAAGCTGTAATTGAAACAGACAAATGATGAACAAATTGCGATGAATTGCTTTTTTCATTTTCCGCTAAAAATAATCCAGAAAAGATAATCTGGCTGTTCCGGGCAAATAGGGGATTCTGGTTACCAATCAGGGTCTTGTCCGGGCGGCCTCGCTCATTAGTTACATTTTTGGGGGTTTAGTCATGGTAGAAAAAATGTTGGCCCGATCCGTACGCCTGATGTTTTTGGGTGGTGTCGCGGTCGGTGCAGGTTTGCTGGCACAACCAGCGATGTCGCAAGACGTACAAAAAGTGGAAATCACGGGTTCCTCGATCAAACGGATAGCACAAGAAGGCGCATTGCCTGTGCAAACTCTGAGCCGTAAAGACATCGAACAAAGTGGTGCAAATAATGTGGCCGACCTCGTCGCTGCCCTCCCTGCCATGCAAGGCTTTATCACTGCATCCACTTCCGTCAACGGTGGCGGTGCTGGTCGCCAGTCTGCCTCCATCCACGCGATCGGTACTGACTACACTCTGGTATTGTTGAATGGTCGCCGTATGGCACCGTATGGCACAGGTAGTGCCGTCAACCTGGGCAGTATTCCTTTGTCTGCAGTTGAGCGCGTTGAGATTTTGACTGACGGCGCTTCTACACTGTATGGCTCAGATGCGATTGCCGGTGTTGTCAACTTCATTCTGAAAAAGAACCAGACAGATCTGAATGTAGAAGCAACTCTGACCAGCCCGCAACAAAGCGGTGGCCGTAGTGGTAACTTCTCCATTTCCAAAGGCTTCGGTGACCCTGAAAAAGACGGCTTTAACGTCCTGTTCGCGTATAGCCATGACGAACAAAAACCTCTGGAGGCTACTCAACGCCACTTCGCCAATTCCGGTGTCCAGAAGTTCATGAAAGATGGCAAGATGTACGCCACCTGGCAAACCAGTATCAACTCGATACCTGCCAATGCCGACATCTATGATTCTCTGGGTAATAATGCGACATTCTCGCCAGACCTGGTGAATACTGGCAAATGTAATGGCCCTAACACTTTCGAACGTGGCGGTGTATGTCGTTATGACTATGCGTCGACAGTACAATTGCTGCCAGAACTCAAGCGCGACAGCTTCTTTGCTTCCGGTAATTTGAAAATCGGCAAGGACACAACTTTGTTTGGTGAATTGGTCATGTCCAATTTCTCCAACAAGGCTCGCTATGCAGCACCAGCCCAGCCATTGACTACGTTCAGCACAGACCCTGTGACTGGCCAGAAAGTCATCAACCCGAATTACATTGGTGCCTATAACAAGTCTGTCGTACCACTGCTGGCTGGACAAGGTATTAATCCTAATGACGTGACTGATGCCTTCTTCTATTTCCGTGCACGTGATGCAGGTGGCCGTGCTGATGATTACAAGACTGAAGCTCGTCACCTGGTGCTGGGTCTGGACAGTAACCTGATGGGTTGGGATGTCAGCGCTAGTTATACCCATTCCGAAAACACAGAAAAAGATGATGCCGTTTCCGGGTACATGAGTGCTAACCGCTTTGATGCTTTGGTCAAATCAGGTGCTTATAATCCTTACATCATCAATCAGAATGCATCAGCCATCCTGGCACCTGCAGTATTGCAAGAAAACCTGAGTGTCACCAAATCCAAGATTGATGTCCTCAGTGCTCATGCATCCAAAGAATTGTTTGAGATGAGCGGTGGCAAGGCGCAACTGGGTCTGGGTGCGGATATGACCAAGCAGTCTTTCAATGATGCACCTAGCGAACTTGTGCAGGGGCCTGGTCCTCAGCATCCTGCCTGGACTGACGTTATCATTGGTGGCTCTACCGGTTCGCAAGGCTTGGTAGCTTCCCGCAAGAGCTGGGGTACATTCGGCGAATTGCTGATGCCTGTCATCAAAAACATGGATGTCACAGCAGCTGTGCGTTACGACAGCTATGACGCTGTCAAGAAAGACAATGTCAGCTATGACGTCAATGGTAATGCGTCACAGCCTGGTACCCAGGGTGTGTCTGTTTCCAAGGCAACCTATAAATTGTCTGCACGTTATCAGCCTGTCCAAAGTCTGATGCTGCGCGGTTCTTATGGCACAGGCTTCAAGGCACCGACGTTGAATGATATTTCTGACCCATTGAAAAACGATGGTTCTTCGAATTTCTTCCCTTGCCCTATCACCAAAGCAACTGACCCACGTTTCCCATATTGCCGTGGTACGTCGGAATACGGTCTGTTGAAAAAAGGTAACCCAAGCACAGGCGCAGATGCGCTGAAAGCAGAAGAATCCAAACAGGCAGCATTTGGTTTCCGCCTTGAACCAAGCAGCAACCTGTCCCTGGGCCTGGACTGGTGGGATGTGAAACTGAAAAACCAAATCCAGAAATTGTCCCAGGATTTGATTTTCACGACGCCTTCACTGGCTGATCAATACATTTCCCTGTACTACGATCCTATCCAGAAGTCCAAAGTCCTGGTGGCAAATCGCAGTCCTGTGAATCTGGCCAGCTCCCGTTATTCCGGTCTGGACTGGGATGCCACGTTCAAATCAGCCCTGCCTATCGGTAAGCTGAATGTGAACTGGTCTGGTACTTATATGCTGACGGCAGAAAAAGATGTGCCAGGCGCCAAGAAAGAAAGCAGTATCGGTCGTTTTGACTCTTATGACGATGTTACCTTCCGGGTTATCTCCAGACTGGTGACTTCGTTGAAGGTATCCGATCAGTACACTCATAGCGTTACAATGAACTACCGTTCCGGTTACCACGACAAAGTGGCGGCTGCTGGTGATGGCTATGTACGTTCCGTGAATGCTGATGGTAGCGTCGGTGGTCTGGTGGATATGAACCGTGATGTCAGCAACTACACGACTATTGATTACCAGTTGCAAGCCAAGGTCATCAAGAACCTGACAATCACAGGCGGTATCCGCAATCTGTTCAATGTTGACCCTCCATTCACTATCCGTAATACAGGTGGTGGTAATCAGGTTGGTTACGATGGTCGCTATACTGACCCTCTGGGCCGTACCTTCTATGTGACTGCGCAATACAAATACTGATTTAAGTTTCAATCAGAAAAAAACCCGGACTTGTCCGGGTTTTTTTTCAAATTTTGCTATGCTGGCACAAATATTGAAAATAAATTTTCTTTCTTTAACGAAATATTTTCTACTATTTACAAGGCGTGATGATTTTTCAATAAAGCGATGTTGCCATGGGGAAATCGTGAAAATTGTGAAGAAAATTCAGTCATCGGACAACTGGGGCGAGTATAGTTAATCTGCAAAAAAAATAAGCAAACTTTTATACCTGTCTAAATGGAAATAAATTGCCGCTTGTAGTCAATTCTTTGAGCGAAAACGCACGCAAAAAGCCCTTGCTACTGAGCAAAATTCGAGTATATTTCTAACTTTATCTATTGCTTTTCCGTTGATTAACAGCCGTACTTTCAATAAATGCACGCTTCATCATGCATTTATAAGATAAAGTGGCTTGATGGTAATTTTTCCGGCAATGATAAGCAAGCGACGTAGTACTTTGTAACATCTTTGTTCTCATCTTCCTCAACCATTTTTCACACCAGTCAAGCAAATGAATTTATCAAAAATGACAGTAAGCAGACGTCTGGGACTGGGCTTTGCTCTGGTTTTGACGTTTTTAATTGCCGTAACCATTGTCGGCATTTCAAGAATGTCCCAGATTCAGGGGCGACTGGAGAAAATCGTGAATGTCAGCAATGCCGAGACCCGTCTGGCATTGGATATGCGCGCCATCGTTTATGATCGCATGGTGTCGCTGCGTAATCTGACCTTGTTGAATGATGCAGCAGATATGGAGCCGGAACTGAAAAAGATTGCCGAGCAATCCAAGCAGTACGCAACGGCTGATGAAAAATTAAGCAAGATGGCTGCTGAAGAAGGCAATGTCTCGGCAGAGAAAAAAACCTTGCTGACCAAGTTGAAAGAGGCAGAAACCGCTGCTGCCGCCCTGCCTGCCAAAGCACAGGAACTGGGCCTGGCAAATAATGCCGAAGCTGCCACTATTACCCTGATCAAGAAATTGCGTCCGGTACAGAAAAAATGGCTGGATACGCTGGACGAACTGGTCACGCTGGAAGATAAACTCAATACCCAGACTGCCGATGAAGCAAGTGCCGCTTTTAAAGCGGCAACAAGCATGATGCTGACCCTGGGTGGTCTGGCACTGGTTGCTGGTATTTTTGCTGCATTCAAGATCAGCCGCAGCTTGCTCAGCCAGTTAGGCGGCGAACCTGATTATGCTGCCACTATCGCCGGTCAAATTGCCGCAGGTGACCTGACGGCGCCTATCGATTTGAAATCCGGTGACAGTACCAGTCTGTTATATGAAATGAAAAACATGCGCGACAGCCTGGTGAATATCGTCGCCCAGGTGCGTAATGGCACGGATACCATCGCCACTGCATCCAGCGAAATTACCACTGGTAATCTGGATCTGTCTTCCCGCACCGAGCAGCAAGCCAGCTCGCTGGAAAAAACCACTTCGTCCATGAAAGAATTGACGACCACGGTAAAACAAAATGCTGACAATGCACGCGAAGCCAATCAACTGGCTGCATCTGCATCTGAAGTCGCGCGTCAGGGTGGTGTAGTGGTTGCCCAAGTGGTCGATACCATGGGCTCCATCAATGAATCGTCCAAGAAAATTGTCGACATCATCAGTGTTATTGATGGCATCGCTTTCCAGACCAATATCCTGGCCTTGAATGCCGCCGTAGAAGCTGCCCGTGCCGGTGAACAAGGCCGCGGTTTTGCGGTCGTTGCTGCGGAAGTGCGCAACCTGGCCCAACGCAGTGCTGCTGCTGCCAAGGAAATTAAAACCCTGATCGGCACTTCAGTAGAGAAAGTCGAAATCGGTACCAAACTGGTTGGCCAGGCGGGTGTGACGATAGACCAGGTGGTCTCCAGCGTTAAACATGTGACTGACATCATTGCCGAAATCAGCGCAGCGAGCCAGGAGCAAAGCGTAGGTATTGAGCACGTCAACCATGCCATCATCGAAATGGACGGCATGACCCAGCAAAATGCAGCCTTGGTGGAAGAAGCAGCAGCGGCCGCTCAAAGCCTGCAAGATCAGGCGTCTGAGCTGGCAAAAGTGGTCAGCGTCTTTAAATTGCATGCAAGTGAACGTGTCCAGCAAATTGCTGCTCCGGTAGCACAGGCACCGGTGCGCCGGGTAGAACCGGTAGCCATCAAGACCAAAGCAAGAAGCAGTCAGGTAAAGTCTTTACCAGCCGCCAGAACTGCACCGAAAAAAGCAGCCGCAGCAAATAGCGCTGATGAATGGGAAGAGTTCTGACACAGATAATGTTAAGTGCTGATGATTGATCATTAGCACTTAAGCTCGCAACAATTAAACGCCAATTGTTGCGAATAGTGTCTAGCCTTGAAATCTGTTGGAAATTTTTTATACTGAATAGAAAATGAATACAAAGAGTTCTATGAAACCACAATTATCAATTCTCATTTCATCCTTATTGCTGTGCGCCAGTGCATCTGTCATGGCTGCCGAAACTTCGCCAGTCATGGATAGCAAATCCTGCGAACCGCCAAAGTACCCAAAAGCAGCTTTGATGAATGAAGAAACCGGCACGGTTACCATGGGTTTTCTCATCAGCACAGATGGCAAGGTTGTTGAATCCAAAGTCGAAAAATCCAGCGGATCCAAGAGCCTGGACAAGGCTGCATTGGGCGCATTGAGCCAGTGTAAATTCAAGCCAGGTACCAAGGATGGTAAACCAGATCAGCTGTGGGCAAAGGTTGATTTTGTCTGGAAGCTTGAGTAAATTCAGTTGAAGTCAAATAAATGAAAAGAGGGAACATTGAATAATGTTCCCTCTTTTTTTGATCCGTTTTTAATGTCTTTAGTGTTCAGTGAACTAAGCTATGCAGATTTATTTGCATAGCTCCTCACTTCATCTCGTCCTATTGCTTTTGCAAACCACGGCGTATCAGCAATGGTTCTATCTTCGGCTCGCGACCACGGAAATTGCGGAAAGATTCCAGCGGGTCCATGCTGCCCCCCTTGGACAATAATTGCTGACGGAACCAGTCGCCATTCTTGCGGTTCAGACCACCGTTTTCCTTGAACCATTCCACGCTCTCGGCATCCAGCACTTCACTCCACAGATAGGCGTAATAACCAGCTGAATAGCCACCACCAAAGATATGGGAGAAATACGTGCTGCGGTAACGCGGCGGCACTGGCGCAAAGTCCACGCCTGCCTGTTTCAATGCGTCTGCCTCAAAAGCCAGGGCATCTTTTGGTATCTGCGCAGGCGTCAGTTGATGCCAGCGCTGGTCCAGTAAGGATGCAGCCAGGTATTCAGTCGTCGCAAAACCCTGATTGAATTTATTGGCTGCCGTGATTTTATCGACCAGGCTTTGCGGTATCACTTCACCATTTTGATAATGTCTGGCGTAGTTTTTCAATACCTCAGGCCAGGTCGCCCACATTTCATTGACTTGTGAAGGATATTCGACAAAGTCACGCGGCACATTGGTGCCAGAAAAACGTGGGTACTTCACATTCGAGAACAGGCCGTGCAGGGCATGGCCAAATTCATGAAAAGCGGTGCGCACTTCATCAAAGGTCAGCAGGGTAGGTTGACCTGTTGGCGGTTGCGGGATATTGAGGTGATTGGCAATCACAGGCTGAGTACCAAACAGCGTGGATTGTTCTACATAGGCATTCATCCAGGCACCGCCACGCTTGGTGTCGCGCGCATACATGTCGGCAATGAACAAGGCCATGCTCTTGCCATCTGCATCAAATATTTCATACACCTTGACGCTGGGGTGATACACCGGCAAGTCCGTGCGTTCCTTGAAAGTGATGCCATATAGTTTGGTGGCCGCAAAGAAGACGCCGTTTTCCAGCACATTCTTCAATTCAAAATAAGGGCGCAACTGGCTGTCGTCAAAGCTGTATTTCGCCTTGCGCAATTGCTCGGTATAAAATGCCCAGTCCCATGCCGCCAGCTTGAAATTACCTTGCTGTGCATCGATGATTTTTTGCAGCTCTGCGCCTTCGGCTTTTGCGTTATTCACTGCTGCCGGTGCCAGCTCACTCAGCATCTTGTTGACTGCCGTAGTGGTTTTGGCGGTTTCGTCTTCCAGGCCATAGGCGGCGTGGTTGGCATAACCCAGCAGGGTGGCACGTTCAGCGCGCAGGCGTGCCAGGTCGATGGCGACCTGACGGTTATCAAATTCACCGCCATGGCTGCCACGGTTGACCGATGCTTCATGCAGGCGCTGGCGCAGGGCACGATTTGCCAGGCTGGCCTCAAATGGCTGGCCAGTAGTATTCATGAGCGGTATCACGAATTTATCTTTCAAGCCACGCGTCTTGGCAGCTTCAGCGGCGCTGGCGATTTCTTCTTCAGACAAGCCCTGCAATTCTGCCTTGCTATCGACGACGATGGCCGAGGCATTGGTTTCTTTCAACACATTCTGGCTGAACTTGGTAGACAGGCTGGCCAATTGTGCATTCAGGCTCTTCAGTTTTTGCTTATCCTTGTCGCCCAGCCTGGCACCGGCGCGCACAAAGTCTGTGTAATAGCGTTCCAGCAAGCGTTCTGATTCTGCATCCAGCTTCAGTGCCTGGCGTGCTTCATATAATTTGCTGATGCGCTGGAACAGGCGTGCATTCAGGAAAATCTGGTCCTGATGAGCAGCCAGCTTGGGTGCCAGGTCACGCGACAGGGCTTCCAGCGCAGGATTGGTATTCGCACCTGTCAGGCTGAAGAAGACAGTGGAGACGCGGTTCAGCATCTGGCCCGCACGTTCCATGGCGACTACGGTATTTTCAAATGTGGGGGCGGCACGGTTGCTGGCAATCAGCGTAATTTCAGCAGCATGCTGAAGCATGCCTTCGGTGAAGGCAGGTCCGTAGTGTTCATTCTTGATCTGGTCAAAAGCCGGATAGTGGTAAGGCAGTTTGCTGATACTGGCAAAGGGATTGTCCGCCAGTTTGCTGGCAGTTTTCTTTTGCGAGACGGCCTGCCCAGCTTCTTTAGCTTCGGCAGCAACGACATAGCTGCCGGGTGTGGCCAGTGCCGTACCCAGCAAAATGAGCAGTAAATGTTTGTTCATGTAGTTTTACCAGTATCTTTGATCAAAAAGGGAACCCAGTGTAGCAGACCCTCAACTGGAAAGATCGTTCAATCTGGGCAAAAAAAATAGCGCCCTGAGGCGCTAAAAAATGTGTAAAAAACTGTCTGCAAAAATCTGCTTTCAACACATGACGAAGCGGTTCGCCAGGTCAAGTATGAAAGAAGGACGCAGATAAGCGAAAAACACCAGGGCCAGCACCATAGCGATGATGCTGCCCCAGAGCAGACGCAATAATCTTCGCGATAATTGTTTGGACATGATTTTAATAGTGCTTGCTCAGGCCGGAGCTGGATTGGCGCGGACTATAGGTTTTTCACTGATAGGCAAATTCACCAGCGCGGCAAAGATACCCAGCGCCAGGACGATGCCCCACACCATATTGTAGCTGCCGGTCCTGGTATAGATATAGCCACCCAGCCAGACACCGATAAAGCTGCCCACCTGATGGGAGAAGAAGACAAAGCCTGACAACATCGACAAATACTTGACACCAAAAATCCCGGCAACGACACCATTCGTCAATGGTACGGTGGAGAGCCACAACAAGCCCAGCGCTGCGGCGAAGAGATAGACAGAATAGGGTGTCAACGGTGCCAGCAAGAACAGACCTATGACGATGCCGCGCGCCAGATAGATGGCTGACAGCAGATAGGGTTTGGGGAACATGCCACCCAGCTTGCCCGCATAATAAGAGCCGAAGATATTGAACAGGCCGATCAGCGCCAGCGCATACACGGCGACGCTGGGGTCCATGACGCCCTTGTCTTTCAAGTAGGCAGGCATGTGCACGCCGATAAAAACCAGCTGGAAGCCACAGACGAAATAACCGGCCACCAGCAGCAAAAATGGTTTATAGGCAAAGGCTTCGCGTATCGCTTCGGTAATGCTTTGCTGCGGGCCGGCGGCTTGTTCCAGTGCCGGTTCGCGCAGCTTCCAGGCCATGGGTACCATCAACACCACGACCAGTGCTGCCAGCACATAGAAAGCATTTTGCCAGCCCGCGTGATCGATCAATTGCTGTTCTATGGGCATCATGACAAACTGGCCAAAGGAGCCAGCGGCAGAGGATATGCCAAAAGCCCAGGAGCGTTTTTCCAGCGGAGCAGTGCGGCCTATGATGCCGCTGACTGCACCAAACGAGGTACAGGCCAGTGCTGCACCTATCAATATCCCGGTACCCACAATGAACAGGCCGGATTGGTCAATCAAGGCCATCCACAGCAATCCTGCGGCATACAGAAAGGCACCCAGCACCATCATCTTCATCGTGCCTACACGGTCTATCACCATGCCAGCCAGCGGGCCAAACACGCCCCACATCAGGTTTTGCAAGGCCATGGCCATGGAAAAGGTTTCCCTGGTCCAGCCATGTTCTTGCGAGATGGGTTGCATCCAGAAACCAAAGCCATGCCTGACACCCATGGATAAGGTGATGACAATACCGCTGGCCAGCAGCACGGTTTTCAGGTCGGGGGCGCGTTGAGTAGTCATGATTTTCACTTATAAGCAAACTTGGTAAGTGTATGCCAATCCTGAAAATCATGTGGACTGCCCAAAACACCATGACGGTATGGTGTCTCGCAGCAGTCAGAATTGTTTTGTCCAGCTCTTATGGATTGAGTGGCAGATCCATGGTAAACCGTGTCCCCATGCCCGGTGCACTGTCGACAGCGATGTTGCCATGCAGGATGGTGGTCACCAGGTTGTGGACTATGCTGAGCCCCAACCCACTGCCACCCTGGCCCAGCTTGGTGGTAAAGAAGGGGTCGAAAATCCGGCGCAAATCCTGAGTCTCTATGCCCTTGCCATTGTCGCTAAAGGTGATTTGCACCTGATTGTCCGGCGTCTTGTGGGCACGTAACAGCATCTTGCCGTTTTCACGGTTTTCAAAGGCGTGCAGCATGGCATTGTTGATGAAATTGGTCAGTACCTGTCCATAAGGGCCGGGGAAGCTGTTGAGCTCTATATCGTCGGGAATATCAATTTCCAGCGTATGCCCATGTTTATGGATGAGATTGTGCAAAGTGCGTATGACTTCCAGGGTAGTCTTGCGCAAATTGAACAGTCTGCGTTTCTGGCTGGTCTGGTCTACCGAGACTTGCTTGAAACTGCTGACCAGGTCACTGGCACTCATGAGATTGCGCAGCAATAATTCATTGGCATTATTGATGGTGGCCGTGAACTGGTTCAGGTCAGAACGCTTCAAGGTGTTTTCTGTCAGCTTGCGTAAAAACAGGACTGATTGTTCCTGTAAGGTCGTCGCTGTCAGCAGGCTATTTCCTATGGGGGTATTCAATTCATGGGCAATGCCTGCTACCAGTGAACCCAGCGCCGCCAGTTTTTCTTGCGAAATCAGGATTTGCTGGGCTTTCAAAAGTTGCTGATAAGTCTCGGCATTTTCCACAGCAATCGCAGTGTAGGCCGCCAGCATCATGGCGATGTCCAGATGCATGCGCTGGAAGGCATTTTTTTGCGTGCTTTGTATGGCGATGATACCTACGGTACGGCCCTTGATCATCAAGGGCACATAGATATGTGAGATGGGGATGATTTTTTCCAGACCGGCAAAGTAGGCACTGTCCACCGTCAGCTTGTTCAAGCCCGCTTCGCTAATGTAATTCTGGTATTCAGTATAGATGTCGCTGATAAAGATAGGCTGCTGATGTGAGACACACCAGGCTGACAGTAAATCCTTGTCCCTGATATCGCGTATATACGGCAGCATGCGATGGCCGCGCAAGATATTACAGGGGAATTCTATGGTCTCCTGTTCTGGCCGGTACAGACCCACGGCAAATACTTCTGCGCCCATCAAATCATGCACATGACGGTAGACGATTTCCATGATGGTATCGCGGTCCAGGCTGGAGGTGATTTCCCTGCCTATTTCGCTGAGTCGGTAGATATGTTTGTGTGCCTGCTGTAATTGTTCGGTTTGCAGTTGCAAGCTGGCTGTGCGCTCCAGCACCCGGGCTTCGAGTTGTTTCTGGGTTTGCGCATGCTCAGCGTGACTGAGCACCTGCTGTATCAGATTGCCCAGATGGCGGCCAAACAAGACATCTTCACGTGACCAGTTCCTGACCCCGCTTGTATGTGCGAAGCAGATCAACCCTACGCTTTTGCCATGCAAACGCAAGGGTATTTCCAGCGCTGAATACAATTGCTGTTGCCCCAGCAATGTTTTCATTTCTGTCGCCACCACATGCAGGCGCATATCATGCCCTACCAGTGGTACTTCATCCTGCTGCAATATATGCATCAACAGTGGCAAGTTCTGGCAAGGCATTTCTGCCTTGACCTGGGCTTGGCTGTTGCCCGCCTTCGCATGGCAGTGCAAACCTACTTCATTACCGTCAATTAAAAAGACGGCAGCCAGTTCGGTATTCAGGATGGCCAGGGCAGTATCTGCGATCAATTGCAATACTTCGCCTTGCTGGCCTTCTTCCAGCAAGCGATTCGATGACAGTTCCAGCAGGATTTCTACCGGTGACTTGTGTGACAAATCATAGGCACGCAATTCATGGAACTTGTCCATCATGCCCAGTTCACTGAGCTCGCTCGTGGTTTGCTGATGCAAGCGGGCAAAGTGCAAGGCTTGCTGCCAGTTGCCTTGCTGCTCGTGGATTTCTGACAGGGCAGCCAGACTGCGTACTTTTTGTCGGCGTGAGGCGACTTTTTCTGAATAACTCAAGGCCTTGCCATAGGCATCCAGCGCCTCATTGAATTGTCCTGCTGCGCGCAATATGTCGGCCAGCGAATCCAGCACTGCGCCTTTCAACCAGACATAGTTGCAGGCATCGGCCAGATCCAGTGCGGTGCGGATATGGCTTTCTGCCGTATCCAGTTGCGTATTCCGGCTGGCGACCAAACCCAGATACCAGTAAGTCTCGGCCAGGTATTCATGGATGGCATGTTGCTCGGCTAATACTTTCGCCTTCAGAAAGCAGGCTTCTGCTGCCAGTAATTCACCGGTATTGAGTTCATTGACGCCCAGGTTGATGATTTGCTTGCACAGCAGATAGGGCTCATTCAATTGCTCCAGCAAAATGCCGGCATCGGTATGAAAGCGTGCCGCGGTTTTCCTGTCACCGAGGGCATCATAAATTTGCCCAAGTCCTATATGGGCTTCTACCAGCGTCAACTGGTCACGGTTGAACTTGCTCAGGTCTACGCAGCGCGTCCAGTACATCAGGGCGTCGCGGTAGGCACCCTGGGTATAGCTGATACGGCCCAGTGCCAGCAGCATCAGGCCAGCCGGGCGTGTCAGTTGCTGTTGCTCAGCGATGTGCAGGCCCTGTTCCAGCTCGCTTTGCATGGAATGCGCCTGCCCCAGTCTTTCCAGTATCAGGTAGCGCTGGTAGCAGGCGTCAAGCTGCAAGCCGGCTTGCCCGGCTGCTGCGGCTTGCTGGCTCAATTGGCCGAGTAAACAAGTCGCCAGCCGCGGATGCCTGCGCGCGGTCTTGACGATACGATGTAAATTGCGATTCAAATTCAGCGCCTGGCGCATGATTCCCGATTTGTTTGTCCGAAAATGGCTAGAAGAGTGACTGGCACTCGCGTATAACGATTCCTGAAGATAGTAATGCAGATTGCAAATTGGGTACATAATTTTAGCTATCCGGGAATTGATTACGCATAAGAAAGTGGCGGCTATGGAACAGCAGATACCAACCATGCAGGGCAAGCATCAAACAGCAGTACCGCCTGACGCGACCAGTCTCATGCTGACTGAGGCCAGTGACGGTTTGACGCAAAAGCAGTGTTATTACCGCGCACTGGCCGCCAAGGACAGCCGTTTCGATGGCGTGTTTTTTACTGGTGTCAAAACCACAGGCGTATATTGCCGCCCGGTGTGTGGCGTCAAGACGCCACGTGAATCGTCCTGTGAGTTTTTCAGCAGTGCTGCCGCGGCTGAGGCTGCAGGTTTTCGCCCCTGCCTGCGTTGCCGCCCCGAACTTGCGCCTTATGCGATACAACAGAATCTTGCCCATGCCATCTGGCAAAAAATCGCTGACGGTGCTCTGAATGAAATGGACATAGAAAATTTCTCCCATCAGGTCGGCTTGTCTTCACGGCAGTTGCGCCGCGTCATGTTGCAGGAATTTGGTGTGACCCCGGTAGAACTGGCGCAAACTCAGCGTTTATTGTTTGCAAAAAAACTACTGCAAGAAACCCAACTGGGGATGGCTGAGATTGCCTTTGCCGCCGGTTTTGGCAGTGTCAGGCGCTTCAATGCCCTGTTTTCAGAGCGCTATCAAATGGCACCAGGCTCGATACGGCGTGCGGCAGATAGTGCTGGCGAAGGCGTTAGTCTGAAACTGGCTTACCGCCCACCCTATGCCTGGGACGCAGTGATCGCTTACCTTGCCGGGCGCGCCATGCCGGGACTGGAAGCCGTCATCGATGAAAAAGGCGGCAAAGCCTATGTGCGCAGTGTGCAGATGGATGGGCTGGAAGGCTGGCTCAAAGTCGCGCATCTGCCAGCCAAACAGCAACTCAGCTTGCAAGTCTCGCCTTCATTGGCACCGGTACTCATGCCCTTGATGGCCAGAGTCAGGCAGCAATTTGACCTGGAAGCCAACCCTGCTGTCATACAAAGTCACTTGCAAACAGATAGCTTGCTGGCCGGGCAAATCCTGCGCACGCCTGGTATGCGCGTGCCGGGTGCCTTTGACAGCTTTGAGCTGGCTATCCGTGCCGTGCTGGGCCAGCAAGTCAGTGTGGCTGGTGCTACTACCGTCGCTGGCAGGCTGGTGACCCGTTTTGGTCAACCGGTGCTTACACCGTTTGCTGCTGTCACCCACCACTTCCCCAGCCCGCAAACCATCGTAGACCTGTCGATAGACCAACTGGCAGGCATAGGCATACCCGGTGCCCGTGCTGCCACCCTGCAAAACATCGCCCGGTTTGCACTTGATGGCGGCTTGCAAAGACAGTTGGCTGCCAGTTCAGATGAGATGGTGGCAAAACTGAAGACTGTTAAAGGCATAGGCGAATGGACGGCGCAATACATCGTCATGCGCGCCCTGCGCTTCTCGGATGCCTTTCCGGCGGGGGACCTGGGTTTGCAAAAAGCGGCGGCTTTACTGGCGACACCGGTAAGCGAGCGCCTGACTGAAAAACAATTACTGAGCATCGCCCAGCCCTGGGCACCGTGGCGGGCCTATGCAGCACTCCTGCTATGGCAATCACTAAGTAAAGAGTAAAGAAAGAGGGAAGGAAATATCATGAAATACATTAATTACAGCAGCCCGGTTGGGCAATTATTATTAGCCGCCAGTGAGCGTGGTCTCAGCGGCGTCTATTTTGAAAACCATAAGCACTTCAAAGGTAGTGCAGGCTGGCAAGAAGATGAGTCTGATCCTGTCCTGATACAGACACGTCAGCAACTGCAGGAATATTTTGCCGGGCAGCGCCAGGATTTTGATTTGCCACTGGATTTATCTGCAGGCACAGACTTCCAGCAAGAGGTATGGGCAGCCTTGCGCCGCATACCCTTCGCCCAGACCAGCAGCTATCTGGCCCTGGCGCAGGGTATAGCAAGACCCAAGGCAGTACGCGCCGTGGGAGCGGCGAATGGGCGTAACCCCTTGTCCATCATCATTCCCTGCCACCGGGTGATCGCCAGTAATGGCGCGCTGACAGGTTATGCGGGTGGTTTACAGAATAAGGAAGCCTTGTTGATGCTGGAAAGAAAATTTTCTAAATAGCAATATTGGCAGGTCGCACCTATGCCAGGCATGTGCCTAAAGAGTAAGCAGGGCAAGTAATTTCAGGAAAAGCAGATAGATATCTGAAAATATCATTTAGATAATTTTGGTGCGATGCACAAAAAGTGCTTGACGTTTTAAATTCTACGTGTAGAATCGTAATTGTTGCGGTGCACCATTCAAGAATTCATGGAAAGCGCTGCCGATTACTAAAGCCACTTAATTCCATCTACCGGAGAATGCCATGACTACCAATACACCAGAACAATTTATCGCTACGACTAAAGCTAACCTGGAAGCCCAATTTGCTTCCCTGACTTCCCTGAACAAAAAAGCATTTGAAGGCCTGGAGCAGCTGTTTGCCCTGAACGTCAATGCTGCCAAGGCAAGTTTCGAAGAAGGTACTGCTGCTGCCAAGCAACTGTTGAGCGCCAAAGACCCACAAGAATTTTTCACTTTGTCTGCAGCCCAAGCTCAGCCAAATGCTGAAAAAGCCCTGGCTTATGGCCGTCACCTGGCAAGCATCACTACAGCAACTCAGCAAGAATTCACTAAAGCAGTTGAAGCGCACATCGCTGAAACTAACACTAAAGTGATTTCCCTGATCGATGAAGTGACTAAAAATGCACCAGCTGGTTCCGAACAAGCTGTAACAGCCTTGAAATCTGTTGTTGGCAACATCAACGCAGGTTACGAGCAACTGTCCAAGACAACCAAGCAAGCTGTGCAAACTCTGGAAGAAAACCTGAACAAGGCTACCCAGCAGTTCACACAAGCGGCTGAAAAAGCAACTGCTAAAAAGAAGTAATTTAGCAATTGTAGATTCAGGCTCACTGCGGTGAGTTGCAGTAAAAAAATCCCCTGATGCTCGCATGAGGGGATTTTTTCATGGGCAGCCATAACTCAAGTCTGCGCTGGTGGTGACGTTGATGGCGCTGGTTGCGCTGGTTGTTTACCCAATAAATAAATCAGATACAGTATTACGCAAACGCCATCAAACAAGGCTGCGTTACGCAGACCCTGCAAGGCGGGCTCAGTCCAGTTGATGACCAGCATCACAACCAGTCCCAGTTTCTCAACAGCCGCCGCCAGCAAAATCGCCCTTCTTGCCTGCGTTTGTTTAACTGAATAGATGATCAGCGCGCCCACCACAAAAGCCATCAAACCCCAGTGCCTGGCAAAGAACAGGCCGGTGACGTCGCCTACTTGCATGCCTGATGCCTGCAAGAACAGGGTGGGAGCAATAAACTGCAAGCCAGCCAGCATGGTGACTGTGCCGCTAACGTACAGGATTTTGCTTATGGTTTTTTCTTGCATGCTCTCCCCCAGCTTGTTCAGGTTCCACGTTGATATAAAAATGCCGGTCCCGGCAAATCCCTGCCCAGATCGGCACCTACTTCGGCAGTGATCAGTACATTCAATCTACTGTTCAAGTCTAGCAACAAATCTTTGTATTGCTCGGGCTTTGCTGCCAGGTTGGTGATTTCATTTGGGTCGGTTTGCGTATCATAAAGCTCCAACTGGTTGCGTGTCGTCAGATTTTGCCAGTCGCGTGGCTGGTGATGATCGGCAGGTTTGAAATAGCGGGCAAATTTATAGCGGCCATCATGGATGCCACGGAACAAGGCCGGGTTGTCCAGGCTTGGCAGGAACTGGCCGCTTTCAAAACCGATGAAGAGCGAACTCAGCCGGTTATAAGTCTTGCCGGTCTTTGCACCTTTACGCGTAAATTCCGGGTCCATATACAAAGGAACGCCGTAATTAAACAAAATCCCTTTTTTATCGCGTTCTGTGGCCGCGCCAGCTGTGCCGATGGCGGCGCTGATGTCCAGACCTTTCAAATAGGGATATTTTTCAGCAGTTGCACGCGCATCCACACCAGCCATACCCAGAATGGTGGGCACCAGGTCCATGTGTGAACCCAATGCATTCGTCATCCTGCCACCGGCCACATCGGGGTGGCGCACGATAAAAGGCAGGCGCATGTTTTCCTTGTACATGAAAGGCCCTTTCTGGCGCAGCTTGTGCGCACCGGCCATCTCACCATGGTCTGAGGTATAGATGACGATGGTGTCCTTGTCCATGCCCAGCTTTTTCAGTGCCTGCAAGACGGTCAGGGCATGGCTGTCTACATCACGCACGCAATTGAAATAATAACTTTGATAGGCGCGCCAGGCAGCTTCATCGTGTGGATCGATATGACCATACAGCCAGTTGCACATTTCCATGTAAGAACTGGTGGCCCAGGGTTTGTCACTTAATTTATCCTGGTAATAACTGTCCGGCAAAGGCAGGTCCCAGTTTTTGTCGTAAACGCCGCCAGTGGGTGGGCTGGACAAGGGCGACAACATATTGCGCTGCTGCCGGCTGGCTACCTGTTTATCGCCAGTGCTGACATACATGACATCATGCGGATTAACAAAATTCACAGCCAGAAACCAGGGTTGCTTGCCGCGCATGTCACGCCCCTTGCTGCCCAGCCATTGCACAGCATTACTGGCGATTTGCCCGTCATAGCGGTAACCGGTCCAGGTAGCGCCGTGTGGATCGCCATCAAGGTTGTAGTCAGAAAAACCGTAAGGTTCCAATGCATTTTCGGTGCTGGGATAAGGACCATATACCAGGCCAGGGTCGGCACGCAGGTGGCTTAAATGCCATTTGCCCTTATAGGCCGTGTAATAACCCTGCGCCCTTAACAAATGTCCCAGGCTGGGCAAGCCATCTGCCAGTTTTGGGAAAGAGGGCGGCGCATCGACATTCGCTGTCATCAGGGTGTGCTGGGTATGCTGGCCAAAATACATATTCGAGCGTGAAGGCGAGCATGGCGTGGTATTCGCATGGAAATTCATCATGCCTGTACCTTGCTCCAGCAGCATTTCATGGGCGGACAAACCCAGGCCAGGCGGTAAGTCTTGCCAGTGACGTAACTGGTCATTCACGATCAGCAAGATATTTGGCCGCCGCTGGCGCAAGCTTGCGGCTGACATGGCAGAGGGCACTTTGGGTATGCTGCGCGGTCTGTGCTGCTTGTCGGCCACATCGCCAATGGCGGCACCCAGGCCTACCCCTGCCATCGCTGCCAGTACTTTTCTGCGACTGATGTTGCTTGACTGTTTGCCTGACTGATCTGCCATGTATGGTCTCCATCTGAGTTCTAAGCTTAAAGCAGTGTGTGTCACTTAAGCGCATACGTCCAGTGCATTATAATCATCGTATTGATACCTAAAAGGTATGATCTGTTATGGTCTGTACATGAACCTCAACAAGCTCAGACATGTCGTCGTGCTGGCAGAGCAAGGCAACTTTGCCCGTGCAGCAGACAAACTCAGCCTTAGTCAACCTGCATTGAGCCGCAGCATTTCAAGCCTCGAAGATGAGTTGGGCATGCGCCTGTTTGACCGTGATCAGGCTGGTGCCACAGCCACTACCGCCGGCAGGCAACTGGTTGTACGTGCCCGTGATTTATTGTATGCGGCAAATAACCTCAAGCAGGAAATGGCACAACTGCGCGATTGCGAAAGTGGCCAGATCGTTTTTGGTGCCGGTCCTTTTCCCGCCGCCAGTTTTTTACCCGGTGTTTTGACGGAATTGGCGACCGCCTATCCACGCATGCGTACCGTGCTGGAAGTGAATAATAGCGACACTCTGATGGAACACCTGCTGGCAGAAAAGCTGGAATTCTTCATCGCTGACACCCGTACCCTGAACCCCAACAAGCATGTGAACACCAGGCCTTTGACGCGCCAATTTGGTGGCCTGTATTGCCGCCGTGAGCACCCACTGACGCAGAAAGCGGTACTAAGTCTGCAAGACTTGCAAAACGCCAGTTATGCCAGTGTATATCTGGCAGACATTTTCCTGTCATCCATGCGCAAGGCTCTTGGCCTGGAACCCGGCCAGGATCTGCCTATGGTCACTACTTGCGACAATATTTATGTCCTTAAGCATGTAGTCATGAACAGCGATGCCATCCTCTTGTGTACTCAAGCAGCAGTAGCAGCAGAACTCAAGTGCGGTGAACTGGTCGAGCTAAAAGTCGATGGCTGGCAAGCCATCCACGCAGAAATTGGCGTGGTCAGCCTGGCAAGACGCAGCCTGTCGCCGATGGCAGAACTGGTATTGGCCAGGGTCGCTGCACATGTATAAACCGCATGGTTTTGAGCAGGATCAAGAACCAGACATGGCAAAACACCATCTTTTTTAAAGCCCGAGAACTCAGGCGGGCGCGAGCAGTGGTAAGCTAGAGCATGTATTCTATATGCAGGCGCATTTGCAATAATTCAGCAGCATTCATTTGACCATCCCTGCCCTCAGGGACAAAACCAGGAGAATTCACATGCAAGACGTGGTAATCGTAGCTGCAGGCCGTACTGCAGTAGGCAAATTTGGTGGCTCTTTGGCAAAAACGGCTGCTTCCGACCTGGGTGCACATGTCATCAAAGCCCTGCTGGCGAAAACCGGCCTGAGCGGTGACCTGATCAGTGAAGTCATCCTGGGTCAGGTACTGACCGCTGGCGTAGGCCAGAATGCTGCGCGCCAGGCAGTTATCAGAGCCGGTTTGCCAGACATGGTGCCTGCTTTCACCATCAACAAGGTATGCGGCAGCGGCCTCAAAGCCACCCACCTGGCAGCACAAGCCATCAAGGCTGGCGATGCTGACATTATCATCGCCGGTGGCCAGGAAAACATGAGCGCTTCGCCACACGTATTGAATGGTTCACGCGATGGCTTCCGCATGGGCGACGCCAAACTGGTTGATACCATGATCGTCGATGGTCTGTGGGATGTCTACAACCAGTACCATATGGGCATCACCGCAGAAAACGTCGCCAAGAAATACGGCGTCACCCGTGAAGAGCAAGACTTGTTTGCCCTGGCCTCACAAAACAAGGCAGAAGCCGCGCAAAAAGCGGGCAAGTTCAAGGATGAAATCATTCCTTTTGAGCTGGTCAGCAAAAAAGGTACAACTGTTTTTGATACTGATGAATTCATCAAACATGGCACTACGCTGGAATCTTTGGCATCCCTGCGTCCAGCTTTCGACAAGAATGGCACTGTGACTGCCGGTAATGCATCCGGCCTCAACGATGGTGCCGCTGCTGTCATCATGATGACAGCCCAAAGAGCCGAACAACTGGGTTTGCCAGTATTGGCCCGCATCAAGGCTTATTCTTCTGCTGGTGTCGATCCAACCATCATGGGTATGGGCCCGGTACCTGCCGCCCAGCTCTGTCTGAAAAAAGCAGGCTGGACACATCAGGACCTGGACCTGATGGAAATCAATGAAGCCTTTGCCGCGCAGGCCATCGGCGTCAACAAGGAAATGGGCTGGGACACCAGCAAGATCAATGTCAACGGTGGCGCGATTGCGATTGGCCACCCTATCGGCGCATCCGGTGCCCGCATCCTGGTCAGCCTGATCCATGAAATGATACGCCGCGATGCCAAAAAAGGCCTGGCGAGTTTGTGTATCGGTGGTGGTATGGGCGTGGCGTTGGCGATAGAACGCTAAACTGCACTGAGCCTGAGCCATATAGCTCAGTTTCAGATTGCCAACCCCGCTGGGATTATCCAGCGGGGTTTTTCTATTGTGGGAGTGATAAAAAATATCTACCTGGCTTTTTAGAAAGCGGCTCACATCTGTTAATGAAAAAAGTGAAATTTAGTCATTTATTTCTTCAAAAATGCAAGCAATCATCCATTTGATTGTAATTGACCGCTTTATTACGTGTGGTTCCGGGGCTTAAATTCATGCCCTTGTTATACTTGCGGGCTAATATATTAGTGCGACTAAATGAACTGAAATAAGTGAACTGAACCGCAAAGCGCCTGGTGTACTTATTTTGTTTATGCGTGCTCATCACATGATGCTCTCAAAGACCTCTCCGCATTTATGCTCCCTGAAATCAATCTGGCCACAGTCCTGCTACTGCACGAAACTTCACTCTTTGTCGGCGCACTTGCTTTTTTGTACTTACGAAAACAATTAGTCTCGGCGAAAGGTCTGGGCTTGTTAGCCATTGCTTTTATTGCCTTGGCTGTCGGGGCAACGATTGCAGGTCTCGGTGAAAATGTGAGTCTGCCTTATTGGCTGTGGACACACCTGAGCCTTTTCCTTGGCACTTTGGGATATGCGCTTTTTTGGGCCGGACTGAGCGAATTAAGCGGGCGGCGTGGCTGGCAGAAAAACAAGCTGGTACTGCTAGTGCCAGTGGGCCTGACTTTACTTGGATGGATGACAAATTTCCCAAGTCAAAACGTTTTGCGGGCCAGCGTCTTTCATATGAATGCAGTTATTTTTTTGATGCTTGCCGCATTGAAAGTCCGGCGTGATTACCGTAGTGAGGCACTTCCTGTTCGCCGCTTATTGGCTGTAGCACTGCTCCTGAGTGCGCTTGTTTATACTATCAATCTGATTAGCCTGATCTCTGGGACGACCTTCATCTTTTCTATCGCAGAGATGTTCCTGCTGCAGATACTGCTGAATTTCGGCATTGCCTTGCTGACTGTTATTTTGGTCAACGAGCGTACTGAACGGCACTTGAAACTGATGGCACAGACAGATCAATTAACAGGCATAGGAAATCGCCGCTGGTTCCTGGATCAGCTTCCAGAAAATATATGCCAGGATATGGCAGTAATCATCATGGACCTGGACCATTTCAAACAGATCAATGACCGTTTTGGACATGCCGTGGGGGATCTGGTTTTAGTGGAGTTTTCGCGTCATGTCAGTGGCACCTTAAGGGAACGAGATGCCTTTGCACGATATGGCGGCGAAGAATTTGTACTCTACTTCCCGCAGATATCGGTGTCTGAGTTGACGGCAATCGGCAAACGCTTATGTCGGGAAGTCGAGTCTCTGACAGTCATGAGCCAGAGTGTCCGCGTCGCAATGACAGTCAGCATGGGCGCAGCATTTGCGACTGGCAAGAATGATACCTGGAACCAGATTCTGCACAGAGCCGATCTTGCACTCTATGCTGCCAAGAAAGCTGGCCGGAATCGTTTTCTTATTGATGAGTCCACTAACGTGCGTTGCTAATATTGCACACCCCGTGCTAGAGTCGCCCCGATCCAGACCACGTCTGCCACGAATTGGATTCAAAACAAATGAAGAAATTCCTCGCTTCCTTAGCTTGCCTGTCATTGCTGTGTTGCCTGATGCAGGCAAGGCTGGCAGTTGCTGACGATGCTGCTATTGATACACATATAGCCCGCATAGAAAATGGCCTGTTACCGCAAACCGTGATCAAGGGCAGGCCAGTACAGCCCATGCGTTTGTCTGAGCGCATGGAGGCACTCAAGGTACCAGGCATCAGCATCGCTCTCATCAATCAGGGCAGGCTCGAATGGGCGCGTGGTTATGGCTACGCGGACGTGGCCAGCAAGCGGCCGGTGACTGCCGAAACCCGCTTCCAGGCGGCATCCATCAGCAAGTCGGTGACAGCCATGGCAGCATTGGCACTGGTGGAACGCGGCACCCTGAATCTGGATGCTGATGTCAATCAACAACTGGTGTCATGGAAGCTGCCTCGCAATGCATATACAGACAAACAAGCGGTCAGCCTGCGAGGGTTATTGAGTCATACCGCAGGAGTGAATGTGCATGGTTTCGAAGGCTATGCCTACAATGCAGAGCTGCCATCCTTGTTGCAAGTGCTGGACGGTAAAAAGCCCGCCAATTCTGCCGCTGTCATGGTGACGGCTTTACCCGGCAGTGCCTGGCGTTATTCCGGTGGCGGGTATTCCATAGTCCAGCTGTTGATGATGGATGCTACGCATGAAGACTTTTCTGCCTTGATGAAAAAAAACGTGCTCGGCAAGCTGGGCATGGACCATAGCAGCTATGAATTACCTGCCAACTGGCAGGCAATCACGGCGTCTGCCTACCTTGCTGATGGCAAGCCTGTGCCTGGCAACTGGCATCGTTATCCTGAGCTCGGGGCTGCGGCTTTGTGGACCACACCATCAGATCTGGCACGCTTTGTCATCGAGATACAGCAAAGCAGTGCAGGCAAATCGAACAAGGTATTGTCACAAGAAATGACCAGGCAAATGCTGACGCGCAGCAAGCTCAGTGATTATGGTCTGGGCCTGTTTTTAGGTGAAGCCAAGGATGAGCATGAGAGCTTTGGCCATAGTGGTGGTAATGTGGGTATACGCACCATGTTCACCGCCTTTACCAGTACCGGACAAGGTGCTGCTCTGATGACAAATAGCGATAATGGCATGGAGCTGATACAGGAAGTCTTGCGTGCCATTTCTGCAGAATACGGCTGGACTGATTACAAGGTAGTAGAGAAAGTCGCTCTCGCTGGTGATGCCGCAGAATACAAGAAATTTGCCGGTGAATATCTCGTCGCTAATTTTCCTGTCGTGGTGACAGCCGACGGCGACCGTCTGTACGTCAAGGCAGATCCCCTGGGTGCTGGTCAGCAGGAACTTTTCTCAGGTGTGAACGGTAGCTTCTTTATGCTTAATAACAGGATTGCAGTGCGCTTTGAAAAGAACGCAGATGGTGTTGTGACCAGCCTGGTAGTTGAGGGTGGGAACAGCTCAAGCGGCAAGAAGATCAAATGACAGTCAGTTTGCATGAGGGCGCAAGCGAGTATGCATGGTAGCGAAAAAAATCCCGGATTAATGATCCGGGATTTTTTTCAGCCATGGCGCTCACTACTGGAGTCATTGAATCTTCGTTACGCTTATTTCTTCAGGCATTTTTCCAGGAACTGATCCTGTTCCCATAACAGATGCATGATGTTTTCCTTGGCAGCATAGCTATGGCTTTCCTTGGGCAGGATCACCATGCGTACCGGTGCACCCAGGCCTTTCAAGGCCTGGAAATAACGCTCGGTTTGCAAGGTGAATGTGCCAGGGTTATTGTCGGCTTCACCATGTACCAGTAACATTGGCGTCTTCATTTTGTCGGCACTCATGAAAGGTGACATCTTGTTGTACACCTCGGGGCTTTCCCAGTAGTTGCGCTGTTCACTCTGGAAGCCAAAAGGCGTCAGTGTGCGGTTATAGGCACCACTGCGTGCGATACCGCAGGCAAACAGGTTTGAATGTGTCAGCAGATTCGCAGTCATGAAGGCACCGTAAGAATGGCCACCTACCGCAACACGCTTGCGGTCTATGTAACCCAGTGCGTCAACCGCATCGATTGCAGCTTGCGCATTGTCCACCAGTTGCGGGATGAAGTTATCGTTAGGCTCGGTTTTGCCTTCACCGATGATGGGGAAGGCTGCATCATCCAGCACAGCATAACCGCGCGTCACCCAATAAATGAATGAGGCATAGCCGGGGAAAGTGAACTGGTTTTCATTATGCTTGCTTTGTCCGGCCGAATCCTTGTCCTTGAATTCTGCCGGGTAAGCCCAGATCAGCAAAGGCAGTTTCTCTTTCTTTTCTTTATCGTAGGCTGGTGGCAGGTACAGGGTGCCTGACAATTCCACGCCATCCTTGCGCTTGTACTTGATGACTTCTTTCGAGACATCCTTCAGGCCCATGAAGGGATTCTTGAATTGCGTCACTGGCGTGAGCTGGTTGCCGCCCTTGATATTACGGAAGTAGTAATTCGGATATTCTGTCTTCGATTGTATCTGTACCAGCACGTCTCCTTTTTTGACATCTTCTATCGAGACTATGCTTTCTATCTTGTCGGTATAGGTGGACTGATACAGACGGTTCTTTTTCAGGCTGCTCAAATCCATTTCATCGATGAAAGGGAACTGGCCTTTTTTAGTGTGACCAGCACCCAGCAGATACGCCTTGTTATCTTCTATCGCCAGCACACGGCGATGGTACTGGTTAAATTTGGTTTCAAAACGGCCAGGATCAGAATAGATATCCTGCATATTGCGGTCAGAAATCACACGTGCTGCTTCTGCCGGATTGGAAGGATTAAACAGATAGGCCTTGGTATTGCGCGTGTCATACCAGCCATCAGTGACGACGGCCAGATTATCGTTACCCCAGACGATGCCACCATAGCGCTGCGCGACTTTTACCAGTGAGGTTGCGGGTTTGTCGAAAGGCGCATCCCAGGAAAACACTTCATCACGGAACTCTGCCTTATTGGCCGGGTCGCCACCGTCAAGCGCCTGCACATAACTCAGACTGGCTGCTTTGTCAGCGCGCCAGGCCATATAGCGTTTGCCAACAGGGACAGCACTAAAACCCTTGGGAATGATTTCATGCAAGGGCGTTTCATTGACGACCTTGATTTGCTTGCCGTTGACATCACTGACGATGGTTTTTGAAGGAAAACGTTGCAGCGGGACGATGTAAGAAAAAGGTTTTTGTATGGTACTGATCTGCAGATATTTACCATCAGGCGAGAAGCTGACATCGGCAAACATATCAGCCTTCTTGAACAGGCTGCTCTTGCCATTCAGGCTGATTTTATGCAGCTCGGAAGTTGTCAGGTTTTCGAAGTTACTCTCGTCATTCTGGTTTTTTAACAGATCGGCATAAGTGCGGTTCTGTGAAGTCGCACCGCTTGAAGTTGAGATGATAGGGCCGCTGGGCAAGTCCTTGCTGGCATCCAACAGGGCAGGACGGTTTTTGGGCAAGACCTTGATCAGCAGGCTTTCGCTATCGCGGTACCAGTCAAATGGCGTGCCCAGATTGGCATTCAGATTGGCTTCTGTCAGTTTTTTCGCCGTTGCTGTTTCCACGTCTATGACCCACAGCTCGACACCCTTGGCAGCGGTATTGGTAAAGGCGATTTTCTTTTCATTCGGCGACCAGGTCAGGTGACTGATCAAAGGATTTTCGGGTAAACCCTTGACCTGCACTTCTTCAGTGGCGTCGACTTTGCGCAACTTCAGATTATTGACATAGGTAAGGGTGCTGGAAATATTCGTGACAGGATTAATGCGCAAACCAGCCAGACGCATTTCTGTCTGGTTCAAATCATTCAATGATTTATAGGTATTGCGATAACTGAGCAACAGCGTCTTTCTATGGCTATCCATGCTCACTACCGGGGCGCGCTGGAAGTCGGCCAGGTCCAGTATGGCTTGTGGTGGTTTTTGATAGTTCAGATTTTCTTGCGAACCAGCATTGGCACTCAGCGCGGCCAGCAATAGCAGACTCAGTTTGCTTTTCATTAATATCCTCGGTTGAACTTTATATAAATCGGCAAAGGTCGAAATTGTTTATTCTAGCACCGCAATATATAAAAAATGCGCAGTTTTCTTCGCATATTCATAACCAAACGAATATGAAAAGAAAGTGGCAGAGGACAGATCCGCAGCCCCTATGAAATCAGGCGCATGTTAAAGGCACGCTCAACAAACCACACCAGGGCAATGAGGATGATCAACCCTGAACCTACCTGCACAACGGCACGCTGATACAGCCAGTGACGGCGCAGCAGATAAGCCAGAGGAAAAAAGCCTGCCACGATGGTCAACTGGCCGATTTCCACGCCCAGATTAAAACCGACCAGTGCCAGCGTCAATGCTGATTGTGGCAAACCAAGATCAGCCAGTACACTGGCAAAACCAAAGCCGTGGATAAGCCCAAAAATAAATGCCACCAGCCAGCGCTTACCCTGGAAAAGCGGGATCAGATTATTCAGCGCTGCCAGGATGACAGATGCCGCAATCGCTGACTCTACCAACCGTGAAGGCAGGGCCACGAGGTTCAGGGCAGCCAGTGTCAGCGTAATCGAATGGGCGACGGTAAATGCCGTGACGATTTTCAATACATCGATCATTGCTGCTTTAAAGCTGCTGGCTGCTTGCCATTTGCCTGCTTTTAGCACCAGTACTGCCGGTAACAATAGCGACAATAAAAACAGGATGTGGTCAAAGCCTATCCAGATATGCCAGATGCCATGGAAAATATAATCGCTGAACTGCTGCCATTGATTGACCTCGGCCACGACAAATTCCTGACTGGCCTGCTCGGGGCTGAAGATAGCGGTAGTTGTTGCATCCTTTTTGTTGACCAGGCGCAGCAAGCCCTTGTGCTGGGTATCCAGATCAAAAAATAATTGATACTGCACTCTGATTTTTTCAGCATTGCAAGTGCTGTCGAACATCAATACGGTATAAGCGCCGTCGCTGTGCTGGTCTATCAGTTGTTGTCCTGCTGTCAACGGGCATGGCTGCTCACCCGCAGTGATCTTCAACCTGGCCAGTGCATAAGCGGCGATGTCAGCATGTTTGTTGTGCACTTCGTCCCAGGTCAGTTCGCCATTTCCGTCTTCATCCAGGCCTATCGCAAAATCCAGGTCGCGCAAGGCGATATCCCATTGACCGTGGATACCGGCCTGGTCTGCCTGCAGAATAAGGTAGCTATCACTGGGTTTATGGGCATGGGTAGGCAGGCTGAACAGACTGAATAGCATTGCCAGCATAAGACGGCGCGCCAGTTGATGCATGGTGCTGAGCATCATGACTTGACTCCCAGTTTGGCGAGTATGGGATTCAATGCGATGTCCTGCAGTTTGTTTTGAGTCATCCATGCCAGGGCCGGGCTTGCAGCCTCAGGCTCATGTACTGCGGCTGCTTCCAGCAGGATGCGCAAGTCTGCGGTTTCTTTTTGTATTGCCCAATTCAGTTGCGCCAGTTTCAGGGCAATTGCCGGGCGCTTCTTTAATTGCAATTCATAGCGTGCCTGCTCGCGCTGGTGCACAGTGTCGCCACGCAGCATGGCAGCTTCAAAACGTTGATCCAGCAAGCTGATTTGTCCCGCTGCCAGAGGGGATTTTTGCGCTTGCAAGGCCAGCGCATAACGCAGCAACAAGGCGTCGATTCTGGTCTTGTCTTTTAACAGCTTGACGACTTCAGCAGGTCTTTGCTGATCCAGCAAAAAATCTGCATAAGAGCCCAGCAAGTAACTGTCAGGTTCTGCCAGTGACAGAGCTGTCTGATACCAGGCTTCGGCTGCTTTGACATCGCCCAGTCTGGCAGCCATTTCTGCCAGCAGTGTCGTGACCCAGATTTTTGTACCTGCATCGCTATTGGCATCTTTTTCGTACTTTTTATAGGCAGCAGCAAGCGCTGCATAGCTGTTGGCCGCGTCCCCATTCAGGCTGCCAACATTATGCAAACAGGTCAGCGTGACCAGTTCAGTCGCGAGAGGATAAAGGTGCATGCAACTGGCTTTGGCCTGGGCAAACTGTCCTTGTACCTGCAAGACAGTGGCGCGGGTCAGCCAGGCCTGGGCATTATCCCTGTCCTGCTTCAATACACTGTTAAGGTCAAGCAAGGCTTCAGAAAATTGATGCGTGCTTTGCAGTATGGTGGCACGCAATACCAGTACAGGTATCGGCGGATTTGGCAGGCTCCACCAGGGTTTCAATACTGCCTGTGCATAGCCAAGGTAACGCGGGTCACCATCATTGCGGGCGGCATTGATATAGGCTTGTGCCAGTTTGCTGGCAATGGCAGTGTCAGTTGGCTTTGCTGCCAGGCGCTTGCGCAGTTCTGCAAATGCACGCTGGGCAGGGTCTGTACGCGATGGCAATTGTTCCAGCACCTGTTTGCCATTGCCGGGAATAAACGGCGTCGCCTGTGCATTAAAGGCAAGGTTGGCAAAGATCAGCAGCGCAGATAAAAAACGAGACAGGTGCATATTCTTTTAAATCTCCAAATTCATGGGCGGGCTCAAGACATACAGCAAATAAAATGTCCTGAGCCCGCAACTTCAGTTGGCTGCAACTATCCACCTAGTTGACACTAACAGGTTCTGTTGCTTCTGGCGCCGTGACGACTGCTGCATCGATGGACTGTGGTTCTGCTGTATCCGCTGCGCCGAACAGGTTCAGCACATATTGCGTGAAGGTATCGATGACCGTGGGTGTGGTCGTCCCTGTTCCAGTGCCAGTACCGGGTGTCGTGGTACTGGTTGGCGGACTTGAACTGCCGCCACAGCCTGTCAACATGAGCGTCAGCAATGCACCGGCGATCAGATAAGAATGTCTTGCTTTCATGATTGCTCCTTGAGTATGGTGTACAAAATGACTGATACGTTTAACGTTTCAGTGCGCCAGCCACAGGGGTTTTCAGGTAAGGGAAGGCATTGTCGGTGTAGCTGCTGTCGAGATAGGCACCGTCTGTGAAATCGATACTGCCCGCTGGTGCATCGGCTGGTACGCAGCCTATGCTGAGTGTGCACAAACGTCCCATGACCACGCGCAAGGCAATGTCCACCACATCATCACCAGGACGGCGACCGTTAGGGAAGCCAGCGCTGTCCCCGCCAATCACACCCAGGCGGTTTTGCGTTGCACTGACCGGCGTTGTGGTATTCAGGCGCAGCATTTCAGATGGTGTGACCGTTGCTGGTTGATTGACGCCCTTGATACCCGTCAGGAAAGCTGCCACCAGATCATTACGCGGGAAGTTGGTTGGTGCCTTGACGCCAGCGCTGCCAAACAAGACTTCCACCAGTGCAGGCAGGGTAGGGTTGGTCACATAGTTGATGAACTGGGCATCACCACTGGGTTTGCTGTGGTTGAACTGATCCTTGTCCTTGAGGCCAATCACGACTTCATTCACCAATGGCATACCCAGACGCGATACCTGCGTCCATGCGCCACCTTCCTTGGATGCTGCACCCGTGCTGCTTGGCGTAGGATTGATGGCACGACCCTGACGCAAGCTGGCCGTGGTCCAGCCACCAATCACGGCTTCTTTACCATTGGTCAGGCAACTGGTCGGTACTTCCATTTCTATTGCCGTGACGTTCTTCATGGCCAGGTCATCATGACCGGCTTTCTCTGCATTCGGATCAAATGCTGTAGCAGGTGCCTTGATATTGATCAGGTCAAAAGTTTCACCCAGGTTGACGACGAAGGGGTCTTTACGCTGGCCGACAAAGACTTTGCCTGGTGTCGTGCAGCCCGGGATATTGACAGCAAACACATGCTTGGCGGCATAGCCTGCATAGTCAGGAATGGATTTATTACCGATATAGTCAATTGGCTTGTCAAAGGTGGCGGAGCCAGTATTGGCATTAGTCACGGCCTGGCGGGTACCGGTACGGCGGTCGCCCGTCACCATGGTGACGGTGTAGGTTTCACGTACATTCAAACCCGCCGGATTGACACCATCAATCGCACCGCCATTGATGACCAGAGGAATGGAGACTTTCTTGCCGCCCACGGTGAACTGTGCGTCATTATTGGTATTGCTGAAGCGGAACTGGAAAGTCAGGTGCTCTTTGCCATCGCCGACATTGTCGATATGGATTTCATACAGCGCATCCGGATCCATGGAGAAATAATTCGGGCCTCCGTAAGAATCCTGCAGGGGCGAGTAATTGGCGATCAATGTGGTAAATGCCGCGCGGTTGGCTTCATAGCTGCGGAACATATAAAAATCAGCCGCATCCACTTTTGGGTGGCGTGTAATAAAGGGTGCTTCGCGATGGCTGGATGCCTGTGCCGGCAGGGCGGCGATGCCGCTTATACTGCCTGCAGTGACCAGGGTGAGCAGAATTTTTTGCTTGAACTTCGATGTTACTTGTCTCATGACCAACTCCTGAAGTGTAGGAAAAATGACCGTCGAAATTTAAAAAACTTTACGGGCACTGTTCTTACGCAGGAGATTTGGTTTTGGATGCAATTATTTAAAAATAATGTTTATTTCAGCTTGTCACCCGGCAATGGGCTGAGTGCGGCCTGGTTTTGCAGCCAGTTGCAAAACAGGTCCAGCTTTTTATCTTGCTTGCGGCTGCGCCGTGCCACATAGCGATAAGTGCTGGCACTAAAACCGAGGGGGGCGACCAGCCTGCCACTGCGGATATCATCTATCACCAGATGCCAGGGGGCAATACAGATACCCAGGCCAGCGATGGCAGCTTCCAGCGTAAAGTAATAGTGCTCAAACTCCCTGCCTTCTGCCACAGCGATTGTGCAACCAGCTGCCTGTTCCCACATTTGCCAGGCATTCGCTCTGGTGTGGGTGTGCAGTAAGGGTTTCCCGGTCAGGTCAGTTGCTGCAGTGATGCTGATACTGTTTGCCAGCGCTGGTGAAAGTACTGGCCCCAGCCATTCCTGGAACAGCGGCAAGATTCTGTCCCGGTCGTCTGAATTTGCACTGGCTTCATCCACGCTGATCAACAGGTCGTAGCGTTCATACTCAGTATCTGGCGCAGCGTAGGGACGACGGTCAGTGGAGCTTAGCCTGACGTCGATGTCGGGATATCTGGAATTGAAATCATACAAACGTGGTATCAGCCATTTCACCGTGAAAGTATTGAAGCAGCAAATGTCCAGCGTGCCGTTATTGTCATTGCGCACGGCATTCACTGCAGTGTCCATCTGGTCAAAGGCGGCTGTCAGTGCTGGTAATAGCTGCTGGCCCATGGCGCTCAGTTGCGGGCGGTTCTTGGAGCCTTCAAACAAGACTGTACCCAGGCTTTGCTCCAGTTGTTGTATCTGGCGGCTGATGGCGCCGGGTGTCACCGCCAGTTCATCGGCAGCGGCAGTCATGCGCCCCAGCCGGGCAGCGGCTTCAAAGGCGCGGAGTGCATTCAGGGGTGGCAGGCGGCGTTTCATTATTTGAGTTTATCGCACATACAAGCGAATGAATATCGATTTTCTTCCAATGCATTTCCTCTCAGAATGCTGTTTGCCATTTTACATTTCAATCAAATTCATTTTCAGGAAATATCACATGCCATTCATCCGTACCCATGTCAGCAAGAACACCTGCCAGGAGCAACGTCAGGCTATCGTCGAAGGCATACACCAGGCGCTGGTGAGCAGCATAGGCATGCCACAAGACGAGTTGTTCAATCTCGTCAGCAGCTATGAGGCAGAGGATTTTTTCTATAGCCGCAGCTTCAACGGCGTGGCGCGTTCAGACAAACTTGTGGTCATCGACATCAGCCTCAGGCGCGGCCGCAGCGACGCCATGAAGCGTGATCTGTACGCTCACATTGCAGAAAACCTGGCAGCAAATGCGGGTGTGGCCAAGGCCGATGTTTTCATCTTCATGCATGAAAACGACTATTCCGACTGGTCTACAGGCAACGGCAAATTTGCCATGGCGCTGGTGCAGCAGGTGGCTGCTGGCTGAAAAGCGAGGGATGCTGGCAAGAGACATCCCCCCGCCAAATTGTTTGCAGATTCAGCAATTTTAGTTATACTAAAAATCTTCCTCTTGGCGCTGCTGCTAGAGGTACAAATGCCCCCGAATCGCCGGAGGCTCACCTGTACTTCAAATTTTGGTAGCAGCCATGACTTCTATATCTCGTTTACAAACGGCCCTGCAAAGACAGGGCATCCATGTTGAACATGCCAATGGCATATTCCAGCTTCATCATGAACATGCGCAGGCAACAGTCTTATTGCCTGACACTCTTCCATTGGAAGAAAAAGCAGTAAAACAATTAATGGCTTTTGCCGCAGTCAAATTAGCAGACGGCCATCATGCAGTCTGCAAGGCCTGTGCAACGCCAGACTTTCATCCCGGCAGCATTGCACCGGTAGGTTCCATCGTTGCCACCGATGCAGGCTTTGTGATTCCCGCGGCCATAGGCACCGACATCAATTGCGGCATGCGCTTGTTGACCACCGGGTTTAATTTGTCCCAGGCAAACCAGCATAAGCCTGCATTGATACGGCAGTTGCAACGAGTCTTGCTGGAAAATGGCCGGGATGTGCCTGCCCACGCCAAAGCCTTTGTTGCACTCAGCGATGCCGGTCCTTCTGCTTTTCTGGACAGCTTGCCTGATAGTGGTATCTGGGCCACAGCCGACCGTGACCGTCTGCAACAAGAACTTGCTGTCTGTATAGGCTTGCAGGAATTTGGCGGTGCCAGTCGCTATGCACCTGAGGCCTGGTTCAACCGCGATGGCATCGTGCGTGACCCCAGCCTTGGTACGCCAGGTGGTGGTAACCACTTTGTCGAACTGCAGATCGTCGATGCTGTCTTCGACCGCCATTTGGCATATCGTGCTGGTCTGTCCAAGGACGATATCGTCGTCATGATGCATAGCGGTTCACGCGATGTAGGCTTCTACGTTGGCCAGCGCTGGATGGACAGGGCCAGGGCAGAATGGCCTGTCGGTCTCAAACATCCTGAGTCTGCCTTGTATGGACTCAGTGGGGAACTGGCTGAAGAATATCTGCAAGCCATGGGCGTGGCAGCGCGCTATGCCTGGGCCAATCGCATGGTATTGGCAGAACTGGTCAGGCAGCAATTGCAGGTGGTGCTGGGTCATGCCAAATCATCGCTGATAGTGGATGTACCTCACAATGTCATCCTGCGTGAGCATGGCATGAACATCCACAGGAAGGGTGCAACCCCGGCAAGGGAAGGTGACCTGGCCCTGATACCCGGCTCCATGGGTGATGCCAGCTACCTGGTAGAAGGACTGGGCAACCCTGACTGGTTATGGTCTTGCAGTCATGGTGCGGGTCGTCGTGTACGCAGGCAGGACGTGCGGCGTCTGCGTCATGATAATGCCGACGCCAGCTGGCAATGTGTGACTCTCAGGGAAGAGCGCAAGGTAGAAGAAGCACCGCAAGCCTATAAACCCATAGGCCCGGTGATAGAGGCGCAAGAGACCGCAGGCCTGATCAAGGCAACAGTCAGATTGAAACCCTGGGTGACATTCAAGGCTTAAAGTAATCTGCCATAAAAAATCCCCGCGCAATCATCATTGGGCGGGGATTTTTCTATGCAGCGCGCAGTTTAGTGGACGCCGTGCATTTTTCTTTCCATCCACTTGTTCAACATCATCAGAACCAGGCCAGCCCCGATAGGTATCAGCGTGAAGATCAGGAAGAAGACTGACAGTGAATAAGTTTCAGAAATATGGTCGATATAACTACCGGTGAACCCAGCCAGTTTGTTGGCAATCGCCGTATTGAGGAACCAGACACCAAACATCAGGCCCAGCAAACGTGGTGGCGCCAGTTTGCTGATATATGACAAGCCTACCGGAGAAACGCAAAGCTCACCCATGGTATGGAAGAAGTAAGCAGCGATCAGGAAGACCATGCCTACACTTGCTGTCTTGGCACCGGCAGGGATGCTGGATGCGCCATAGGACAAGGCGGCAAAGCCCAGACCCAACAAGATCAGGCCCACACCAAATTTGACCGGGCCACTCGGGTTCCAGTATTTTTCCCACATCTTGGAAAACATCGGTGCCAGGATCACCAGGAAGAAGGAGTTCAACACACCAAACCAGGTAGCAGGTACACTGGATTGATCAAGTCCAAATTCACGGCGCAACATCCAGATCACCAGCACCCAGATCAGGCCTATGCAAAGTACCAGCAAGGCATTCGATAACAGATAGCGTTTTGCCGTACCTGCAAACAATTTGATCAGCAGCCAGCTCAGGATGATGGTCGGGATGACTGTCATCAGGCTGTTGACGATCTTGAACATCATGCCGCTGGTACCAACCAGTGCACGGTCGGTATAGTCAGCAGCGAAAATCGTCATCGAACCACCGGCTTGTTCAAACGCAAACCAGAAAAAGATGGTGAAGAAAGAGAAGACGCAAATTGCTTTGAGGCGGTCAGCGACGATATGCGGTTCAGCTTCTTCCGCCGCAACCACGTCCGTACTTTGCTGGGATTTTGCCAGGCCGATATCACCAAAGATACCCTGGCCAAAATAGAACTGGATCGCACCCAAAATCATGAAGGCACCGGCCAGGCCAAAGCCCATAGGCCAGGAGATATTTTCACCGATATAACCGCACAACAGGATGCCGAAGAAAGCGCCAGAGTTCACACCCATATAGAACAGGGTATAGCCACCATCACGGCCACCTTCATTTTCCTTGGTATACAACTGGCCAACGATGGCAGAGATATTTGGTTTGAACAAACCGGTACCGGCAACCACCAGGCCCAAGCCCGTATAGAACATGGCCGGGGTATCAAACAACAGGCAGGCATGTCCGGCAGCGATGATGAAGCCACCCAGGACGACGGAACGACGGCTGCCCAGTATCTTGTCGGCGATATAGCCACCAAGGATAGGGGTCAGGTACACCAGGCCAGTGTACCAGCCATACAGGGCCGTTGCATCGGCACGGCTCCAGCCCCAGCCGCCTTTGGCTGCCGTGGTGACCAGGAACAGCACCAGCAGGGCGCGCATGCCGTAGTAAGAAAACCGTTCCCACATTTCTGTAAAGAACAGGACGAACAAGCTATCCGGGTGTCCCAGAATAGTGTGTGCACCTGGCGTTTGAATTTTGTTCAAAGTGCTCTCCAATAATTATTTTGTATAAAAGTCGCAGCTGGCCGCAAAATTTTTTTCAATGCGTACCTGTAAATGATGTGAATTGAGTCAATTCGGCGCGTAGCTTACCACGACAAAAATCTCATATAAAAAGACATATGCTGCGCCGCAGCAAAAAATGCTGTGCTGATTTCCACTAGCAACTTTATTCAGGATGTCGCCATCCCCCCTCTGAAGAGCTGGCTCTTGTTAATAAAATAAATGGTAAAAAAGCAAAATTTCTGTGCAGGTGCAATAGTTAAATAATGTTAAGTCAAATATATTTGATGGTATTATTTTGTCGAATTAATAATTATAAAAAAGCATGTTACTAGATTGTCTTGATAAGAAATGCAGAGAAGACGATAGCCAAAACTACCTTGTGTCATAAAACCGGGCATTTGATCTGGGGGCGAATGTTCCGGTGCTGTTAGGTTCCCCCCATTCAATAAATCAGGAGACTTTAGATGTTTAAATCAACAACAAAAAAATTGATCGCTCTGGCATTGGCAATTGGCTGCAGTGCTGCATTTGCCTATCCTCCACCGTTCTATTTCTGCAATAAGATCTGCATCAAGGAAGGTCCGCGTGGCTCTGAGGCTTGGGCCGCCTGCATGGAGGATTGCCTCAGCGGTTATCCGGAGTAATGATTTTGTGAAGCTTGGCTAAGCTGATGCCACCCAGTTTGTATGCGGGTGGTCTGGCATGGCTGCTCCACGGCAGTGATCAGCAACAGGCTGGTCACTGCTTACATGAAAACCTTGTTCATCAAATCCCGTTTATCTGGAAGACAGTATGAAAATAGCAAAGACGATACTGAGCTATGCGCTCATCATTGCGGTAGGATTGTTGATAGGCTATGTTGCACCGCGTCTTCCCATGTGGTTGAAACCTGCTTATCAGGAAGCTGATTATTCGGCCCACTTCCAGAATACCAACAGCAAAGTCCTGATGTATGGCACGGCCAGCTGCAGTTTTTGCAAAAAAACGCGGGCTTATTTTGATGAAAATAAAATCGAATTCGTGGACCTGGATGTAGAGAAATCTCCTGCCGCTGCGGCCAGACATGCAGAGCTGGGCGGTGAAGGTGTGCCAGTCATCATCATAGGCAAGCGCATGATACGTGGTTATCAGCCTGAAGTATTTGCTGAGGCTTTGCAGGCCATGGCAAAGGTGCAGACTGCGGCAAAGTGATGCTGAAAAAAATGGACATCAAACACTGGTTTTGATGTCCATTTCTTGTTACTGATTTACTGTACAGCGCGATTAGAAATTAATTGACCTTGAACACCAGCAATGCCTGCCACAATTTCTGCGCTTCTTCTTTCAACGATGCCGCTGCCGCCGCAGACTCTTCCACCAATGCTGCATTTTGCTGGGTCGTCTGGTCCATCAAGCCTATCTCATTCGTGATCTGCGCTATGCCGTGACTTTGTTCGGCAGAGGCACTGGAGATTTCATTGAGTATCGTGGAGAGGCCCTCTACCGATGCCAGTATCTCGGTCATGGTTTTACCTGCATGGCCAACCACTTCCGAGCCCATATCCACTTTGGCGATCGAGGTTTCTATCAGTGACTTGATTTCTTTCGAGGCGACAGCGCTGCGCTGGGCAAGGTTGCGCACTTCTGACGCCACCACGGCAAAGCCGCGACCCTGTTCGCCAGCCCTGGCAGCTTCGACTGCAGCATTCAGTGCCAGGATATTGGTCTGGAAGGCGATGCCTTCTATGGCTGCGATGATGTCAAACATCTTTTTCGATTCGGCAGAGATGCCCGCCATGGTATTGACTACCTTGTCAACCTGGGTGCTGCCGCGTTGCGCTGTTTGTGCGGCAGAGACCGCGAGCTGCCGGGCTTGCTCGGCATTGCCGGCATTTTGTCTGACGGTCTGGTTCAGGCTTTCTACACTGTTGGCAGTTTGTGCCAGTGATGAAGCCTGGTTCTCGGTTCTTTGCGAAAGATCGATATTACCCATGGCAATTTCGCCAGATGCGTTCGAGACGAACTCGCTACTGTCGCGTATATGCGTGACCATGACGGTCAATTGCTGCTGCATGCCATGCAAGGCATACAACATGCTGCTGCGGTCGCCGGGTTTTAGTGTCACTACTGTGGTCAGGTCACCTTCTGCCACGCTTCTGGCAATATTGACGGCGACATCAGGTTCACCACCGAGAGGGGCGATTACCAGTTTGTTGATGACGAAACTGAGGATGGCCGATACCACCAGCACGCTGAAGATACCAATCAGGATCGCGGTATTGCGCAGATAACGCACGTCGGCCAATATTTTATTCTCTGGCACGCTGATGACAAATGACCATGGTGTAGTGGTGGCACCTATCTGCACCGGAACATAAATGCGGCTTACCGTCGTCTGCATGGTGCTGTGCTCAAAGCTGTCACTATAAGTCTGGCCAGCTTTGATGGCCGTCTTGGCAGCTTTTGCAGCGGCGCTGTCGCCGATGTTCTGTCCCACGTTTTTTGCATCAGCATCGCCGATATAGATACCGTTATTAGAAATCAGGCTGGCATAGCCGGTTTCATAAGGATGGATTTTGCTGACATCTTCCTGGAAGCCTGCTACCGGCAAATCTACCGTGACTGCGCCTATGACCTGGCCCTTGGCCTTGACCGGGACAGTGACTGTAGTCATGAATACATCCTTGCCAGCGATCTTGTACATATACGGTTCGAGCAAGACTTCATTGCCACTCTTCTTGGCCAGCAGATAATAGTCGCCTGCACCTTCTTTTTCGTAATCCGTCAGGGCTTCAACCTGGGTCTTGCCGCTGCCACGGTTCCAGTAGGGCAGGTAGCGGCCAGTGGCGTCATGGCCCTCCTTGCCAGCGTATTCGCTGTCCTTGCCATCGAAAGCATTGGCTTCCCATATCGTGCCTACGCCGGTAAATTCAGGATGGCCTTCCAGCACGCTCTTCAGTAACAGGTCGACACTGGCGCGCTCTGCCTTGCCGCTGGCTTGCATGGCAGCCAGTTCAAACGCCAGGCTGCGTGCTGCATGCAGGGCCAGGTTGATGCGCTCCGCCACCTTGCCTGCATTATTGATGGCCAGTTGTCTGGCGTATTGCTGGGCTGACTCCTGCTGCATGCTGCCAGCCTGCTTGGTCAGCAGGCTGATGGTGACGGTAAAACCTGCCAGCACCATAGCCAGCACAGCGAAGAGCATTTTTGCCCGCAAACCAAAGCGGGCTGGGGATGTCGTTAATGTCATGATTCTTAGCCTTGCGTGTTTTCCAAGCAGAAGTGTCTGCAATGATGTGAATGATATGACGGATTAAGGCAATCTTGCCGCAGTGAATAAATTACCTGGTGTAAGAGTGGTTATTTGCAACGATTTTGCTTGCCAGTATGACAAATTAGGGTAAATATCTGCAGTCTTTAGAAATCTTTATATATCCAGAATATTTTTGATCAGAACTAGAGACGGTATTCTCTGTCATAGCTCAGGGATCAGCACCCGCAATCAATAAGCATACAAGGGAGAAAATGCAATGAAGTGGAAAACCATGGCTGCCGCAGGCGGTCTTTATCTGGGCATGATGGCGGGGACGGCCCAGGCCGTTACAGTTGAACAGGTAAAAACTTTTACGCTGCCAAACGGCATGAAATTCCTAGTGTTGGAAAACAGTACAATACCAAATGCGAATATGTACACCTACTGGAAAGTCGGTTCGCGCAATGAAGTGCCAGGCATCACCGGTCTCTCGCATTTTTTTGAACACATGATGTTCAATGGCTCGAAAAAATTCGGCCCCAAGCAATTTGACCGCACCATGGAAGCCAACGGCGGTGCCAATAATGCCTATACCAGCAATGACCTGACGGTGTACCAGGACTGGTTCCCAGCCACAGCCCTGCCTACCATTTTTGATCTGGAAAGCGATCGTATCGCTAATCTCAGCATAGACCCCAAAATGGTCGAGAGCGAGCGCGGCGTGGTCTTGTCCGAGCGCAGCACCGGGCTGGAAAACTCCAATCTGCGCGCCCTGTGGGGCGAGGTGTACGCATCTGCATTCCGCGCCCATCCCTATTCCATTCCGACTATCGGTCATGAATCCGACATCAAGGCCTGGACGCAAGATGACTTGCAGCGTTATTTCAATGTCTATTATTCCCCGAACAATGCAGTGGCTGTCATCGTTGGTGATGTCAAGGCAGCAGAAGTGAAACGCCTGGCAGAGCAGTATTTTGCCAATGTGCCACAGCGTGCCTTGCCGCCTGTCGTGCGTACGGTGGAGCCTGAGCAAAAAGGTGAGCGCCGCGTGTTCGTGCGCAAGGAATCTGCCACTGCTGCCAATCTCATGGTTTCATACAAGATGCCTGCGACCAGCCATCCTGACTACTATGCCTTGAATGTCATCGCCAGCATACTGACTGATGGCAAGACTTCGCGCATGTATCAGGCTTTGGTGGATCAGCGTCTGGCAACCCAGGTCGGTGCCGACCATGGCAAGAATTTTGACCCTGGCCTGTTCAATTTCTTTGCCGTTGCTGCCAACAAGGTGCCTGCCGCCAAGGTCGAAGCTGCATTGCTGGCCGAGATAGACAGGCTGGTCAAAGACGGTGTCACGGCAGATGAATTGCAAAAAGTGAAAAACCAGAAACTCCTGAATTTCTACCGTGCCCAGGAAACCATCAATGGCAAGGCTGCTCAGCTAGGTGAATATGAAATGTTCTTTGGCGATTACAAGAAACTCTTTGACGCACCGGATGCCTATCGCAAACTGACTCCTGCAGATATCCAGAGTGTTGCCGCCAAATACTTTAAAAAATCACAAAGAACAGTAGGCGTGCTCGCCGCTGTGGAGGAATAAGAAGATGATCAGTATAAAAATAATTAATAAAAGAATTCTCGCCTGCAGCCTGGCCGGCCTGACCAGCGTGAGTTTGCTGGCAGCGAACAGCCAGGCGGCTGAATTCCGCCTGCCTGCTTTTGAAACCACCAAGCTGCCCAATGGCCTGACTGTGTATCTGATGGAACGCCATGACGTGCCCCTGATTGCCGTGCGCGCCGTCGTCAAGGCTGGTGCAGTCAGCGATGCTGGCAATGCGGGCTTGTCCAACCTGACCGGTGATGCGCTGTTATTAGGCAGCAGCAAGTTTGATAAAAAGACCCTGGACCAGAGCTTTGATTTTCGTGGTGGCCGTATTTCCAGTGCGACGACGACAGAATCCACTTCCCTGAATGCAGACTTTGCCAGTGCCGATGTGAATGTGCTTTTGCCCATCTTTGCCGATGCCATTTTGCATCCCTCATTTGAGGCGGAAGAATTCGGCAAGCTGCGTTCGCGTACTGTCGATGGTTTGAAGCAGGCCAAAGAAAGCCCGCGTAATGTGGTGCAAACCTATTACCGCAGCATGTTGTTTGGTCATGGTGCGTATGCCAACCCGGTGGCAGGTACGGTCACCAGCGTGACGGCACTGCAACCCCAGGATGCCAAAAAATTCCATCAAAGTTATTACCGCCCTGAAAATGCGGCGCTGGTGATCGTCGGTGACTTCAAGCCCAGCGTCATGCGTGCCCAGCTGACTAGCTTGTTCGGTTCCTGGAAAGCCACTACTGCCATGCCTGCAATTGCTGCCAATGGCAAGGTTGAAGCAGACAAGGCCCGCGTCTGGCTGGTCAACAAGTCAGATGCTGTCGAAACCACTTTCCTGTTTGGCGGCAAGGGCATTGCCCGTAATGACCCTGACTATGTACCTCTGCAAGTCATCAATACCATTTTGGGCGGGCGTTTTACTTCCTGGCTCAATGATGAATTGCGCGTCAATTCCGGTTTGACTTATGGCGCCAATAGCAGCTTCTCACCATTGGCTGAGACGGGCAGCTTTGCCGTTTCCAGTTTCACTGCCACGCCCAAGACAGAGGCAGCGCTCGCATTGGCAGCCAAGACTTATCAGCGCCTGTGGGACAAGGGTATTGATGCCGCTACCCTGGAATCAGCCAAGGCCTATGTCAAAGGGCAATTCCCGCCACGTTTTGAAACCAATCAGCAACTGGCTGGCTTATTGGGTGAAATGTTTGTTGCCAAAGTAGGACGTGAACAAATTGACCATTTCATGCGTGATGTGGATGGCCTCAACGTAGACAAAGCCAAACAACTGGTGGACAAACACTTCCCACGCGACAAGCTGCAAATGGTATTGATAGGCAAGGCCGAAAGCATACGCGGTATTGCTGCCAATTATGGTGAAGTCACTGAACTCGACATTACCGCCAATGGTTTTGCACCAGGCGCAAAATAAGCGATTAGCGATATGGAGCCCTAACTAAGCTGTAAAAAGCCTGTAAAGCGCTTACAATGCAATAAAAACTCCGCCCCAATATGGGGCGGTAGTTCTTTATAGGGCGTAAAAAATTATCAAATTAGCCCTGAAATTATTGTCAAACTGCGGTTTAGCTCGTGCTTAAGCTCGTTGTTAAGTTGTAATCAGGATGCTCTGTTAATGATAAGTATTAAACCCTTGTTCGCCGCCGCTACATTCGCTCTGTTAGCGTTGGCCAGTAGCCAGATCCAGGCTGGCAATGTACCGGAATCCGGCTACCAGCTACCACCGGCAGAACTGCAAGCCGTGGTCGATGCCCCCCGAGGCCCGCTGTTTCGCCTGGGACCGCAACGCAAGACAGCATTGTTGCTGACACTGCCTGGTTTGCCCAGTATTGCCGATGTCTCCCAGCCAGAATTGCGCCTGGCGGGTTTGCGCATCAATCCACGCACGCGCGCCACCAGCCATTTTGACTTTGGCAATGGCATGAGTTTGCTGGATATTGCCACCGGCAAGGCGCGTGAAGTCAAGGGTTTGCCAGCCAAGCTCAAGATCGCCGAAACCGCCTGGTCACCCGATGAACAATGGTTGGCCTTCAGCCTGTGGGTAGAAGGTGGCGTCGAATTGTGGTTGCTGGATATCAAAAAAGGTACTGCCCGCCGCCTGATGGCCGACAAGCTCAATGCCGTGACCGGCCCCGGTTTTTCCTGGATAGAAGGTTCAGAAAAAATACTGGTCAGGCTGACTCCCCAGCATCAAAAGGAATTACCCCCCCAGCCTGCAGTACCGGCAGGGCCGAATATGCAAGAGACCAAGGGTGGCAAAACCCTGCAAAACCGCATCTATCCAGACATGCTAAGGACAGCGCGGGATAGCGATACCCTGGACTGGTATTTGCAGACCCAACTGGGCATCGTCAACCTGAATGGCGAGGTGCGCCGTATCACCCGCCCCATGACCCTGATCAAATCCCAGGCTTCACCTGATGGCAAATTGATTTTGACCACGCAATTGCGCCGCCCGTATTCCACCATGTTGCCGGCAGACCGCTTTGCTCAGTTGATAGAACTCTGGGATATCCAGGGCAAGAAGGTGAAGACGGTTGCTGAGCGCCCACTGCGTGAACGCATCCCCACCGGCAATGATGCCGTACAAGCCGGCCCGCGTGATTTTGGCTGGCGCACGGATAAACCTGCCACCCTGTACTGGCTGGAAGCACAGGCAGGCGGCGACCCTGAGGTGAATAGCAAAATCCATGATGCCCTGTTCCAGCAGGCTGCCCCTTTCGATACCCCGGCGCAAAAAATCATGGACCTGGGCTGGCGTTTTGGAAATGTACAATGGGGCAATGATTATCTGGCTGTCGTGACCGAGAACTGGGTAAAGACCCGCGACACGCGTACATGGCGCATACAGCCGGGCGTACCGGACAGCAAGCCCGAACTCATGTTTGTCCGCAAGTCAGAAGACCAGTACAGCAATCCCGGCAACCCGGTCATGACACAAAACGCCCAGGGCCGCCTGGTCTTGCGCATCAGCCCGGATGGCAAGGCCATCTTCTTTACCGGCAATGGCGCCAGTGCTGAGGGTGACCGGCCTTTCCTCGATAAATTCGATCTGACCAACAAGCAGATCACCCGCCTGTGGCGCTCGCAAGCCCCGTACTATGAAGAAATACAGGCACTGCTGAATGACAAGGGTAGCAGCTTCATTACCAGCCGCGAATCGGTCGAAGAAAGGCCCAATTTCTATCTGCATGATTTGCAGGCAAATGTTGTACCGCGCGCATTGACGCAATTCCCGCATCCCATGCCGCAGTTCAAGGGCATCAAGAAACAGCAAATCCGTTATGAGCGTGAAGATGGCGTAGACCTGACGGCAACGCTGTATCTGCCACCCGGCTATGACCCCAAGCGCGATGGCCCACGCCCCATGCTGATGTGGGCTTACCCGCGTGAATTCAAATCGGCAGAAGCTGCCGGGCAGGTCATAGGTTCGCAATACAAGTTCAACCGCATTTCCTATAACGGCCCCTTGCCCATGCTGGCCCGTGGCTATGTCGTGCTGGACGGCCCTACCATGCCCATCATCGGTGAAGGCAAGAAAGAACCAAACGATACCTATCTTGAGCAACTGAAGATGGATGCAGAAGCAGCCGTCGATGAAGTGGTGCGCCTAGGCGTGGCAGACCGCAACCGCATCGCCATCGGTGGGCATAGTTATGGTGCCTTCATGACCGCCAACCTGCTGGCGCATACCCGCTTTTTTCGTGCCGGGATTGCCCGTTCTGGTGCCTATAACCGTAGCCTGACGCCTTTCGGTTTCCAGTCCGAAGACAGAAATTACTGGAAAGCCAACAAGGTCTATCAGGAAATGTCCCCCTTCAATTTTGCCCACCAGTTCAAGGACCCCATCCTGTTTATTCATGGCGAGCAAGACAATAATTCCGGCACCTTCCCCATGCAAAGCGAACGCATGTACCAGGCCATACAGGGCCTGGGTGGGGCTACCAGGCTGTCCATGCTGCCAAATGAAAGCCACAGTTACCGTGCCCGCGAATCCATCCTGCACATGCTGTGGGAGCAAGACCGCTGGCTGGAGATGTATGTAAAAAATGCCAAACCGGACGGTAACCGGGATTAGGACATACGCAAGTAATGGCGATGGAAAGGCGGCAGATACGACATATCTGCCGCCTTTTTCACATGAACTTAAAGTTTTGCATTAATATGCAAATTGAATCTTTTTCTACATTTAGCCATGCTAAAAGCCGTCATTCTGGATGCGAATGCTGTTGCCCGTAATTTGCTGACTTCTGTTCTGGTGAATGGGGGTCATGAAGTAGTGGGAGATGCCAATCTGACGCCCGCCAGCCTGGCCCGTGTGATCAAACTCAAGCCACAGATTGTTTGCGTGGACATAGGCGAAACCGATGAAGAAGGTCTGGCTTTGCTCGACAAGATCAAGGCTGAATTGCCTAAGGCATTGCTTTTCCTGGTGTCATCAAAAATTGATGCGACCATACTGCAGACGGCCCAGCAACGCGGGGTACAGGGTTTTATCGTGAAGCCCTTCAATTCCGTGGCGGTACTGACCTCCATACGCAATACCATCATACGTATTGCCAAACAGCAAAGAGCCAGCGCGGCGGAAGATGGCAGCGAAGCCGGGATGGAATAATTCGTCGCTGCAAAATCGCATTTCATCGACCGCCAGCCAGTTTTATCGCATTCTTCCCACATCATTGTCGCATTCCTTAGACTAGCTGCAACTTCATAAGGAATTGTCATGTCAGCCATTAATCCTATGCGCACAGCTTTACATACTTCAGAACAATTACTGCCGTCCGAAGTAACGGCGAGAAGTGAAACCTGGCTGACCCGCGCCCGTAACTACCCCGTGTTTTCGCGTACCTGGTTCCGTTACCGGGCGCAGGCATGGATAGGTTTGTTCATCATCGTTGACTTGCTGGTGATAGCGACAGGTCTGGTGGCAGATACAGATCTGCGCAAGCTGGCGGTGGCCTTCGTCCCTCTGACCATAGGTGGCACGGCCTTGCACCTGATCGGACCTGCAATGGCGGTATGGGTCCGAAACCAGGCTTATGCGAGCAAGAAAGAAGCCATATCGCTGACACTGGCCCTGCTGGTTGGTGCAGGCATCAGCTATGGCATTATTTCTGGGACTAACTATGCCACCAAGTACCTGGCTTACGGTGGTGAAAATATGGAATTTGCGGTTCAGGGTAGTATTACTGCCTCGGGCTTACCGCCATCGAAAACAGACAAGCCAGCCACCGGAGTGACGGTTCGCCCGGCCGAGGAGAGTGATAAGGACAAAAACGTCAGCAAGATTGAGCAATCACCGGCCTTGAAAATGCTGGTGCAAGGTTTTTCCTTCATGCTGGTGTTTGGTCTCGTCACCTATACGGCGGGTGCGGTTGATCTCTGGTATTTCTTCCGTCAGAAAAAACGCCTGCTGGAAGTCATGCGTCAGCGTGAACTCAGCCTGGCACAGGAGGCGCGCCGTGAAGCTGAATTGCGACTGTCAGTATTGGCTGCCCAGGTGGAACCGCATTTTCTTTTCAATACCCTGGCAGGTGTACGCTCAGCCATTTTGACCGAGCCTGAACGCGCTACCGCCATCGTCGATCACCTGGTTGATTACCTGCGTGCCACTATACCGCAAATGCGTAACGACGGCAGTTCTGCCCAGGCCAGACTCAAACAGCAACTGGAAGCTGCCAGTGCTTATCTGGGTCTCATGCAGGCACGCATACCGCGCCTCAGTTATAGCGTGGACAGTGAAGTGACAGACGCCGCACTGCCACCACTGATGCTGATTTCTTTGGTTGAGAATGCCGTCAAACATGGCGTAGAACCCAAGATAGGTGCCGTGCATATCGCTGTTTTTGCAAAGAAGGTCGAACGCTATGGCGTAGACATGCTGGAACTGACCGTCGCCGACAATGGTGTCGGTTTTGCAGGTAGCAGTTCCGGCACTGGTATAGGTCTGGCGAATATACATGAAAGACTGGAATCCACGTATGGCCCGCGTGCCAGCCTGGTATTAAAAGCCAGAGTTGAAGGCGGTGTTGCAGCGACCATACTTCTTCCCCTGGAAGCATAATAAATAAAAAGAGATAATCCCATGACCACAGCCATCATTGCCGATGACGAAGATTTGCCCCGCAAGGAATTGCGCCGCATGCTCAACAAAGTCTGGCCAGAACTTGAAATACTGGCCGAATGTGAACATGGTGCTGAAGCGCTGGAAGCAATACATCAGGAAGAGCCTGACATCGCTTTTTTAGACATACGCATGCCGGGCATGACCGGCCTCGACGTGGCGCATGCCGTAAAGGGACGTTGCCACGCCGTTTTCACCACTGCTTACGACAGCCACGCACTCGATGCCTTTGCCGCCGGTGCCGTTGATTATCTGCTCAAACCTGTTTCTGAAATCAGGCTGCAAGAGGCCGTCACCCGATTGAAAGAGCGCATCGCCAGCAAACAACCCGTGGCAGATGTCAGCCAGCTCATGTCTGAACTCGACAAGCGCTTGAAGAACACGACCGCAGAACGGATACGCTGGATCAGTGCCAGCGTTGGCGACACCATCAAGATGTTCCCGGTAGAAAAAATCCTGTTCTTTAGTTCCGATGAAAAATACACGCGGGTAGTTTGCGCTGATGATGAGGCGCATGTACGCAAACCACTTAAAGAAATCATGGATGGTCTTGACCCTGACATCTTCTGGCAAGTGCATCGCGGCACGGTTGTGCGCGCTGATGCGATTACGCGTGCGCACAGGGATGAGCTGGGCAAGTACACGGTGGAGCTTAGAGGCTTGCAAGAAAAGCTCAAGGTCAGTCAGGCGTATGCATGGCGCTTCAAGCCAATGTAACTAGCTTGGATCAACAACACACCTTGATGAAAACGCTTGATATTTTTCATCATCCCGAATTAAGATGGCGCTGGCGTTGAAATCAGCGCCATTAATTTAAACAATAAGATTTAGATCTATCCAGACTATTCCCTCGCAGTTTCTGCTTCAGAATACCCTCAGTTTTATCTGTATTATTTACTGAGCGGCTAGTAATCCAAATAATAAAAACAACAGGAAATTTATACCATGCTACAAAAACCTGTACTGATAGATATCGGTGCGAACCTGACCAACCATCGTTTTCACAATGACCTTGATGCCGTGATTTCACGCGCAAAACAGGCGGGTGTCGAACATATCATCGTCACCGGGACATCCGAACGTGCCAGCCATGATGCCCATGTGTTGACGCAAATTTATCCCGGCTATTTAAACAGCACTGCGGGCGTGCATCCGCATGAAGCAAAAAACTGGAATGCGCAGTGTGCAAAAGCGATAGAAAAACTTGCGACCAGTGACACTGTGGTGGCGGTTGGTGAATGCGGCCTCGACTATAACCGCATGTTTTCAAGCGAAGTACAACAACGCGCCTGTTTTGAAGCGCAACTGCAATTGGCAGTGCGTTTGCAAAAGCCTGTATTCCTGCATGAGCGCGATGCGCATGAAGAATTTTTTGCCTTGCTGAGGCAATACCGTCCACAACTCAAAGGTGCAGTGGTGCACTGCTTTACTGGTAATACTGAAGAACTGCGCGCCTATCTCGACCTTGACTGCCATATCGGCATTACCGGCTGGATATGTGATGAAAGGCGTGGTGATGATTTACGCAAGGCCATCAAATACCTGCCCAAAGACAAACTGATGATAGAGACTGACGCACCGTTTTTGTTGCCGCGGAACTTGCCGGTACGCCCGCAAGATAATCGCAACGAACCCATGCATCTGCCGGTAGTGCTGGAAGCAGTTGCTGCCATTTTACGTATATCGCCAGTAGCGCTTGCGCAGCAGATACGAAACAATACTGAACAGTTTTTTGGTTTGACCAAAGCCGTATCATGAGCCCTTGCTCACACTTTCTGCTCTGTACCTTCAACAACGTCTGTTGCAATTGATGACGTAACTGATGATGCAATTGCCACTGGTTTTTGCAAACTGCGTGACCAACGCAACAAGCCAACTGCATAACTGATGTAGTAAGCAGCCAACATGCCAAACAGGAACAGAGTGAGCGGGCTGCTGGCAAAATCACCAGGTGGTGCAGTAAAGGATTGTGTCGTGAAATACAGCGTACCCATGCGCCAGGCTATCCGGCCTATCATCAGCAGTGACAGTGCAATCCCGAGATGGGCATTCGGTGTATAGAATTTTCCGGCCGGGCTGTTATCAAACCTGGTCAGACGCAGACCATAAAAACCGAGACCGGTACCGACTGTCAATCCAGCCAGCATGAACAGTATATTGCCTTCATGATTCAGTGCGCCAAATGCCACCAGCGCAATCAATACAGGGAAAATGCATACCGTGAGAATGGCACGCACACCTGAGTATTTTTGCCTGCCCACCATGCGCCGGATACGCGAGACTATGCGCCAGACTACGAACGCACCGATGGCGGCACCGAATAGCATTGATGTTGGACTTGTACTCATGATGGACTTTCAATTTCGCATGCAGATGAAGCGTAAAAGTCTACCATGTACAAAAATTCGCCTGTACCAGAATGTATCAGACCAGCTTGTATCAACGCTGGCGTTAGGGAGTGCAAAGCAAACTTGCGAATTTTTTTGCAATCGCTGCCTAATCCCTGTATCGTTTGCGTCCGCTGTGTTTCTCGTATTTGTAAATCTATCATGAAGATAAAAACTATCCCTGTGCTGTTATTGACAGCACTTTTCTTGACCGCCTGCGCGAATTACACCCCTCGTTTGAAACCAGATGAAAAATTGACGGAAGCAGATAGTTTTTTATATGGCAGTTTTTTAATTACAACAGAAAAAATATTAGTTTCGGCAGATGGGCATGTCAGCATGGGATTGAACCTCAAGTGTCAGGATGGCAGCAAATATTTGTTGCGTTTTTACCGGGAAAGTCCTGTGCATATCATCAAAATAAAACCATCAATTTGTGATATTGATGAGATCGTGTACACGGATGCCGATGGCAATGTCAGGGAAGTGGGCAGTTTCCGTAATCCTATACGCAATCTGGCATTCAAGCCAGGCAAGGCGTATTATCTCGGTGATTTTTCTGCCACTGCGCGTACAGATATCGGCAGGAAGAGCAGTAACATGCAATGGACTATGTCAAATCCTGTAGACAGGTTTTCGTATACGACAGAATTGATACACCAGTTGTACCCGAATACGACAGGCATACCCAATGTAAACATGGGCCTGGCAAAATAGAATTTCAGCGACACTGGTCTTTTATCTCTATCCATAAACTGATGTTCAGGCCAGCAAAAACTGCTGGCCTGAAGAACGTTCTTATTGCAAGAGATCTACCGCATCATACGAATAACCCGGACTCAGATAAGTCGTACCGCTGGAGCCGCTGATAGCCGTCAGGGTCAGCGTATTTTCACCGATAACAAAAGCACTGGCCGGAATAGCAAATGTGTACATGGTGTTATTGCCCCGATAGCTGCCAACGGTCAGGGTGCGGCTGGATGGCTGGGTTGATGCTGTCGGATTGGCAGAAACCCAGGCATTCATTTGCGCTTTTGGACGCCCGCCAGCATAGGCAGTGGTGATACCTACCCGCAGTGTGTGGTCGGCAATCTGGCTGGCAGTCAGATTGAACTTGATGGTGTAGCTGCCATTCACCGCTTTCCACTGATAGGCCGGGAAGTTGGCAGCGGCAGTTGAGCTGCCTATCACAAAATTACCAGGCACCCATGAGCTCATGCGGACATCGGATGGATGCATGGTAGTGACCTTGTCGCCATTCAACAGTTCAGCGGGCGTACCATCCCAGTCACCGATGCGCCACAATGCTGCACTACTGCTGGGGTCACCTGTGATGGTGATGGCACCCGTGTTAAAGGTGCTGCCAGCATTCACGGTGACTGTGCGAGTATCGACGGCCAGCTCGTTTTTGTAAATCTTCATGGTGTAGGTGCCGGGTATCATATTCGGGCTGGAGAATGAGCCATTGCCGGCATTTGCCGTGGCCCAGTATTGTGCCGTCGCATTCGAGAAACCCACGGTGTAGCCATAGCTGGTGTTGCGGCCATTGATGGCTGTGCCTGCCACTGCACCACGTGCTGATGAGGGTATATATCCGCTCATGCCCATGTTGGCGAACCATGAAGTATCGAGCGTACCGGGTGCCGCACCATTGGTAAATACCAGGGTATAGGTATTCAGTATGCCAGGGCGGTAGGCTTCCGTCTGGCTTTCACCATAGTTGACGATGTAAGTGATTTCCTGATTGGTGGATGTAATCTGGTTCAACAGGCTGCGGAAGAAGGGCCCGCCAGAACCACCTTCATTATTATCCCTGACCATCCACAGGCCCACGCTGCTGCTGGTACCGCCTATATAAGACCAGTCCTTGAGCCGCATGTTTGAATAATGCTTGGAGCGTGTCTCGCCATTCGCCATGCCAAAGATGTCGCCAGATTCTATGGCACCGGTATTGTTGCGCAAGTCTGAAGGTCCCGGACCAAACGGCAGTACGCCTACGGGTACGCGCACGATATAACGCACCAGATTCAGCGTGTCGGGTTCGCTAGTGAAGTAAGTGCCCATGTAAATGTGTGGGTTGCCTCGCTTGGCCAGGTAGTAATGGGTCAGGTTGCCTGCCTGTACGGTGACACGTATATAGTCGGTATTGATGACATCGGCATTTACAGTCACTGCAGATATGCCGGTGTACAGAAAATCAAAGCCACTATTCACCTGTGAACCACGCGACTGGTCCTGGTATTGCACGCCGTTGTAAATCAAAGAAGCAATGTCACCGGCAGACTGGGTACTGACGCCATTATCCAGACGGCGTATCTTGAAAACCAGACCTGCACCGGTATCGACGATAAAGAAATTGCTGTCGGAAGTCAGGCCGAACGTGTCGGCTGGTGGTGCTTGTACCGGTGGAACTGCAGCGGTCAGCGCGTTACCGCTTTGCGAGCCACCACCGCAAGCTGCCAGCAAGATCAGCATGCTTAACAATATACCGCTTGCCCAATAGCTACGTAATTTTCTTGTTTTCAATTTTGTCTCCTGTTATTGATAGGATGTGATTCAGACTTTCTATATTTTTGCCTTGAGCAGATGTCGTGCTTTTCTTTTTCAAATGTATGAATATACAAATGTAGTAAAGCATGCGGCATGCTCATGTTTTATGCAGGATGTGGCGAAAAAATATTTGTCAGTTCTTTACTCTGATACTGTCGCGGGCGTGGAATGGTCGGACGCTTTTGAGGCAGCAGCCATCAGCAGGACACTGATAGGTATCCTGCATGGTTTGCTGTTCTGCAGACAGTCATCGTGATCGCATCTGCGCAGCTTCCGCGATCAAAAAACACAAGGAATAGTGTGATGTTTGAGTTGATGAAAAGAGTGTTTGTTTGCGACGAGTCAGGTAAAGAAAATCCTGCTGCGCAAATCTCGTGTAGTGCTTGCAGTATTATTTTCTGTATTCATCGTGTCAATTCAATTGGACAACAATAGCCTCGTTTCCATCAATAAATCATTTTTTTGAGCGATCCGGGCTTATGCTGAGTCACTGCTGCAATGCATCAGTATCCGCTTCCTTTTTTTGTCGGTCGATCTTGCGATATCCGCAGGCTGCGAGCAGCTTTGCCCTATGTTTGTTAAGCTGCTGTACTGAACTTGCTGGAGCGTGTTGGTTTTTTTGTGTCCGTGCTGGATGATGGTTTTTCAGGTTGCCCGGTAACACCTAATGTGGATTGAAGAGGGAAAATGAAACACATCTTGCTATTTGCAGTGAGCTACCTGCTGCTGAACGTGTCAGGTGCGCAGGAATTATCAACGGCAAGATATGCCGGCTCAGTGGACGGCGCGGCGCAGGCATGTACTGAAGCCTTCCCTCAAAAGGCTGCGATCTACAATGATGCACTGTATCGTTCGGTAAAATGCCATCTCAGTGAACCTGAGTTTCAACAGTGGCGCAATAAGTTGCGTAATCAGCCGCCGCACCGGGAGCAATACCTGAAAGGGTATGCCGAAGGAAAAAATAGTTTGAGCGACCATCCCGCTAACCGGAAGCGCGAGTGTGCCAGCCTTGAATCACTGGCTTGTGATCCTGGCAGTGACCCTCGCCGTGATCCAGATTTCAAGAAGTAAAAAAATTTCTGAATCGGTTCTGCACCATTATTTGAGATGGCTTGCTATTCGCTTTTCACTGTTCATTCCCCTCATGTCCGAAAGCTGCCAGCAGCTTTTCCTGTAGTTTGTTAAGCTGCTATCCTGATTCTGATGGAGTGTGTATGCGCAGTGCTGACCTGTTACGTCTTATTTCCCTGGCTGCCATCTGGGGTGCGTCTTTCCTGTTCATGCGGGTGCTGGCACCTGTGGTCGGGGTATTATGGAGTGCCGAAGTCCGGGTGGGGCTGGCTGGTATGGCCTTGCTGGCCATGATGCTTGTCACTGGCAGGTCGATGAACTTCCGTGAAAACTGGAAGTCTTTTTTAATTCTGGGTACGATTAATTCAGCCTTGCCGTTTGCCCTGTATTCATATGCGGCGCTCAGCATACCGGCTGGTTACTCCGCCATCGTGAATGCCACCAGTCCTCTATGGGGTGCGGTGATGGGCGCGGCATTCCTGGACGAACGGCTGACACTGCGCAAGATGGCTGGCATGGCAATCGGTGTGCTTGGTGTCGCCTTCCTGGTGCGCCTGGGGCCAGTAGAATTCAATAGCAAACTGGTGCTGGCGGTGCTGGCCTGCGTGGGCGCGACTTTGTGCTATGCCATCGTTGGTATCTATACCAAGAAAAAACTGACGGGCCTGACGTCCATGCAAATGGCAACAGGTTCGCAAGTAGGTGCGGCATTTGTGCTATTGCCCTTCCTGCCTCTGGCACCCGTGCAGGGCGAGATTACGTTGACCATAGCGATGGTGGGTGTTGCACTGGCCTTGTTATGTAGTGCGGTTGCCTATTTGATCTATTTTCGCCTGATGGCTGACCTGGGACCAACCAAGGCGCTGACGGTGACTTTCCTGATTCCGCTGTTTGCCCTGCTGTGGGGTTACTTGTTCCTGAATGAACACATCACCATGAATACCGTCATAGGTTGTGCTGGAGTGGTGCTGGCGACCTGGCTGGTCGTGTTCCAGCCAACACCAAAACCAGCGTAAAGATTATTGATTAAAAAATGCCGCTTACCTGATTTGGGTAAGCGGCATTTTTTCATTCGTCCAGGGCTGGCAGGACCTTGACATGCAGGGCGCTGGGTTGCTGGCTGCCAAAATAAACCTTGTGGGTGGCCTTGATGAAATCACTATCCTTGGCTTCATAGATATTCGGCACAAAGGATTGTGGATTGCGGTCTATGAAGGGGAACCAGCTGGACTGCACCTGCACCATAATGCGGTGGCCGCGCTGGAAAGTGTGGAAGACATCATTGATGGCAAACTTCACCTTGGTCATCTGGTTCGGTACCATGGGTTTGGCCGTCTCGAAACCATCGCGGAAACGGGCGCGGAAAGGTTCACCGCGTACCAGGGTTTGCTGGTTGCCGCGATTTGTTTGCGCATCAATTTCCAGGTTGGCTGGGTTGACATCAATGAGCTTGACGACAAAGTCAGCATCGCTGCCGGTGACGCTGACAAACAGATCGGCACTCAGCGGGCCAGCCAGTGTCACATCTTTTTCCAGTACCTCACTTTGCCAGCTCAGTACATCCGGGCGGCTGGTGGCGAAGCGCTGGTCAGCTGCTATATATTGTTTACTCCAGCGCGTTTCTATCTCGGTAGTGTAAGGAACTGGCTTGGCCGGGTCGCTGATGTATTCTGCAAACTGCGCATCCTGATTGGTGGGGGCACTAAAACTGAGCTTGCCATTAGCCTGGAAGTACAGAGCCTTGTCCTTGCTTTCCTTTGGTGGCCAGCTGTCAAAACCACGCCAGCGATTGGCACCGGTTTCAAACATCCATGCTTCTGCCAGCGTAGGTTTATCGCCGGTTTTCAGATAGTGCTTGAAGAAAGCCAGTTCTACGGGCTGGTAGGTCTGTACAGTCTTGTAGCCAAAATTCGCATCACCCACTTTGTCACCGTCTGTACGGAACCAGCCGCCATGTGTCCATGGGCCTATGACCAGGGTGTTTTGTATACCGGGGTTTTGTTTTTCTATGGCCTTGTAGGTATTGAGCGGGCCGTACAAATCTTCTGTGTCATACCAGCCACCCACGGTCAGCACAGCTGCCTTGATGTTTTTCAAGTGAGGGAGGATATTGCGGCTTTGCCAGAAGTTGTCGTAATTTGGATGTGCCGTGATCTCGTTCCAGAAGGGGATGCCGTTCTTGAAATAACGAGTATTTGCATTCGCCACCGAACCCAGGTCCAGGAAGAACTGGTAACCATCGGGTGTGCCAAAATTAAAAGTCTTCCAGCCTGTACTTGCTACCGGTTGCGGGCGTGGCTGACCAAAACTGTGGAAAAAACCAAAGGCCATCTGCAAGTTGAAAGCGCCATTCCTGTGCATGTCGTCACCACGGAACCAGTCCGCAATAGGTGCCTGTGGTGAGATGGCTTTCAGTGCCGGGTGGCTGTCGATGGCACCAGCGGAGGTATAAAAGCCGGGGTAAGAATTGCCCCATTGGCCAACCTTGCCATTATTGTGTGGCAGATGCTTGACCAGCCACTCTATGCTGTCATAGGTATCACTGCTTTCATCGATGTCGGTTTTGGATTTTTTCTGGTCCAGATGCGGGCGCATGTTGATGAATTCACCCTCTGACATATAGGTGCCACGCACATCCTGATAGACAAAGATGAAGCCATCTTTTTCATACTCGGCAGTTGGCCCCAGCATGGTTTTGTATTGGTCACTTCCATACGGTGCGACGGAGTAGGGCGTGCGGCTCATCAGGATGGGGTAGCGCTTGCTGGCACTCGCATCATTCGGCATATACACGGCAGTGAACAGGAGTTTGCCATCGCGCATGGGAATGCGGTATTCAAACTTGGCATAGTTTTTACGGATGTACTCGGCGCGCAATCTGGCGGCTTCGGTTTTGTCATCCGTGGCGACGCTATTGCCTGTGTTGACGATATTGCTGCTCAAGGCCAGCGTTGGTGTGGCAATGCTGGTCAATATTGCGCCCAGCATGATGGATAGCGCAGGCAATGCCTGTCGCAACTGCGGTGTTCTCATGAGGTTCCCTGAATATTTTTGTTTGGATTAGGGCCAGCCAGGTATCAAATAGAGCACCCTCAGAGGACACACTCAGTTTGATACCTTTTGGATGCTTAATTGAAACTTAACCGGCACTACTTGGTCTGCAAAGACGCCAACAAGTTCCCTTAATCTTCTGCATTCGGGTCGTAGTCTGGCAAAGGAGGCTCAATTTCCACGATGTGGTCTGCACCCTGGCTGCGGGCAGTCTGCAAGGCGCTGTTGACTCTTTTCAGCATATTGTCAGCACTGTCTTTGTGGGCATTGGTGGTCAGGCCGGTGGCAAAAGTCACTTTCAGTCCAGGCGAGATGGCTTCCCAATCTATTTCGGCGATGCGTAACTTCAGGCGGGCAATGGCCTTGCGGCTGGCTTCCAGCCAGGTAGTGGGCATGACGATGGCAAATTCATTGGCGGCGACACGGCCAAATGAGTCCAGGGTACGCAACATGGTCAGTGCTTCTTTGGCGACTTGCTGCAAGACCTGGCGTGCAACGGCCTGGCCATGTTGTTCCAGTATTTGCTCCAGACCATCGACGGCAATGGCTGCCAGGGTAAAGGTATGGCCAGTACGGAAGGAGCGTGCCAGTTCGCCATCAAGCTTCGCCATCAGTGTGCGGCGGTTCAGGGCGCCGGTCAGGTGATCTGTCCTGGCCATGCTGTCGAGTTGGGTCAGCACGGTTTCCAGTGCTGGCAAGAGATTATCCTGATGACCTTCGTTCTTGATTTGCTTGATCAACTGATCAATCTGTTGTCTTGCTTCTAACAAAGGCTGATTAAATTCTGGGGGCATGTACTCTCCGGCTACGGGCTAGGTCTGGCCCAGGGTCTGGCACCAGGCGCTACAATGGTACTTTACCATTGTCACCTGCATTTCTGCCAAGCATGTTATTCACTGACCAGATTTCTCCTTGCCAACAAGTGATCAGCCAGCTTTTTCCTGGCATGGATTTGTGGATGAAACGCGACGATATGTTGCATCCCCAGGTGTCGGGCAACAAGTTCCGTAAATTGAAATACCCCTTGCAAGTCTTGCAGGGGCAGAGTACGCACGTGGTTTCCATGGGAGGCATCTGGTCTAATCACATCCATGCCCTGGCCCATGCGGCACATATACTGGGGCTGCCCACTACAGCCCTGATCAGAGGGGCGGCGGGCATGCACAGTGCCATGCTGGACGATGTCAGGGCTCTGGGTATGCGGGTGCAGCTTGTGAATCGTGAGGCTTATCGTGAATTGAGACTGGATAACTCTGCCTGGCGCAGTCATGTGGATGCACCAGATGACAGTACACTCTGGCTGCCCGAGGGCGGTAGCACGCCACTGGCTTTGCGGGGTGTGGCAGAGCTGGTGGCCGAGTTAGCCTTCATTCCTGATTATCTGGTGCTTGCTTGTGGTACGGGGGCGACGCTGGCTGGTTTGCTGGCCGGCTTGGAGGGGCGCTCCAAAGTCATCGCCATTGCGGCAATCAGCAAAGGTGAATACCTGCGCACAGAAGTCAGCCGTTTGCTGAGCCAGGCAGGCTATCCTGACTACCAGAACTATGAATTGTTGACCGATTATCATCATGGTGGTTATGGCAAGATATCGCCTGCCCTGACAGGCTTTTGCCATGAATTTCAACAAGAGACAGCGATTCCTCTTGAACCCGTATATACGGGCAAAATGATGTTTGCCTTGCGCCAGTTGTGGCATGATGGATATCTCGCACAAAATGCCAGGGTAGTGGCGGTGCATACTGGTGGTTTGCAGGGGGCACGTGGGTTTGCCCGCAGGTAGTCATGTGTTGTAGTCGTAATAATAGAGCTGGGTGCAAATATGAAAAGACAGCGCACATGTTTTGGCACCGCTTTGAGCGGGCTGGCAGGTCTGGTTTTGTGTTGGGCTTACCCTTCAGTGACACTGGCTGCGGAGCCGCAACTGCGGGTTGCAGTCTATGAAAACCTTGATTACCCCCTCAATATTTTTGACAAGAACCACCAGCTGATTGGTGGCTTGCAAAAAGATTTTACTGACCAGCTGGCAAAAAAACTCTCGGCACAAGCCAGCTATGCCCCTTATTCACGCAGACGCATAGAAAGCGTGGTGATACAGGGTGACGCCGATATCATGTGTTATTCCAGCCCGGCCTGGTTTGATTTACCCAAGGAAGTCAGTTGGACCGTGGCCACTTTCCCGCAGGTGGAGAGAGTAGTAGTCATGGCTGACAAAACCAGTATAGAGATGGTGCCTCAGCAACTCGAAGGCAAGAAAGTGATTCTGCAACTTGGTTACCACTATCCGCAAATCACAAGTCAGTTAAGCGAAGGCAAAATCAAGCGCGTTGATCTGACTGATGTGCCAGGCATGTTCCGTCTGCTTGCTCTTGGTGGTGGTGACGCCATGGTCAGTTCTGATGGTGAGATAGAGGGATATTTCAAAAACTTCCCGGAAAAACGCAGCCTCTACAAAGTGTCCAAAACCCCCTTCTCTGTCGTGCAGACTCAGTGCGCCCTGTCGCATAAATCGATGTGGAAGCTGGAACAAATCAATAGCGCGATACAGTTTTTGCAAGAAACCGGCGAGATGGACAGGATCATGCGCAAATATGGTTTATCCATGCGTTAAACGGCGCTGTTAACTGCTATCCTGCTGGCTTTATTCTTCTTCCTTTTTTTTAGATGAAATCTTCCCTGACTGCTGTGCTGACGGCATTGCTCTGCAGCCTGAGCCTGCCCGTGATGGCTGCAGCTGATCCGAACAAAGTCTTGCATCTGTCCTTTGAAGCTGCCGATGATGGCTTTGATGCCATGCGCACCAATAGCGCCTATTCCAACTGGGTGTCAGATGCGATTTTTGAAGGCCTGGTCACTTACGATTACCTGGCCCGTCCGGCCAAACTCGTGCCCAATACCATAGAAGCCATGCCTGTCATCAGTGATGACGGCAAGACTCTGACCTTCCGTCTCAGAAAGGGGATTTATTTTTCCCCCGACCCGGCATTCAAGGGGCAGCGCAGGGAATTGCAGTCCAGCGACTATGCCTATACCTTTAAGCGCCTGGTTGATCCAAACAACCGTTCAGTGCAGGCCAGCATATTGGAAGGCAAGATAGTCGGTCTGGATGAACTGATTGCCGCCGCCAAAAAAACCGGCAAGTTTGACTATGACAAGCCAATTGCCGGACTGGAAACACCAGACCCCTATACCCTGATCTTGCGCATGAAGGCGCAACATCCTGGCCTGATTTATTACCTCGCCAAACCCTTGGGTGGTGCGGTAGCGCGTGAAGTAGTTGTGCATTACGGCGAGGCTGTCAACCAGCATCCGGTAGGTACCGGTGCGTATATGCTCAAGCAATATGTACCACGCAGTAAAATCATCCTCGAAGCCAATCCTGAATACCGTGGTTTTGTCTGGGACTTCCAGGGCACTGGCACGGACTGGGACAAGCAGATCATCAAGGACATGAAGGGCAAACAGATGCCCCAGGTCGGGCGTGTCGAGATTGCCATCATAGAAGAAGAGCAGTCACGCTGGCTGGCCTTTGATTCTGGCCAGCTGGATTTTGAAATGTTGGTACCGGCAGCCTCAGTCAAGTTGCTGGACCAGGGCAAGCTCAAGCCAGAATTCGCAACCAAGGGTTTGAAACTCTACCGTACCATAGACCCAGGTGTTACCCGCACTTTTTTCAATTTCCAGGACCCGACGGTTGGCGGTTACAGCAAGGATAAAATTGCCCTGCGCCGGGCGATTGCCCTGTCTTTCAATCACCAGGAAGAAATTGACCAGGTCTGGTTCGGACAAGCCATCAAGGCCCAATCCATGGTGCCGCCGGATGTAGCTGGGCATGATGCCAGCTACCGGAACAGCAACGGCTACGACCCCAAACTGGCCAACAAACTGCTCGACAAGTTTGGCTACAAACGCGGTGAAGATGGTTTCCGCAGCATGCCTGATGGTTCACCATTGAAACTGCGCATCCATTCCGCTCCCAAGACCAAGGACTATGCCCGCATGGAAGTCTGGAAGCGTTCGCTCGACAAGATAGGCATACGGGCAGAATTCCCGGTTGCTGGTTTTGCTGATAACCTGAAATCAGCTTACCAGTGCAAGCTCATGATGTTTGGCATGGGTTATATCGCCGACATCCCGGATGGCATGGATTTCATGGAACTGTATTATGGCAAGAACGCTTACCGGGGCAATCATGGCTGCTATAAGTCTGAGGCGTTCGATGCAACCTATGACAAGGCGCGCCTTATGCCCAACGGACCAGAACGCCTGAAATTATTCAACACTATGGAAAGAATCCTTGAAGCCGACACCGTGCACAGCATGGAACTCTGGCGTGTGCGCAACTGGCTGATACAGCCCTGGGTCAAGGGCTATAAAACACATCCCATCTTGCGCGGTGACTGGCGCTTCCTGGATGTCGAAAAAACCAAGTAAGCATTTTTCCCGGACTTGATCAGGATAAAAAATGGATCTGGTACGCAGTGTGTACTATGTATTGACCGAACCCAGGCGTGAGTGGCAAAGAATTGCTCAAGACAGCCGCAGCAGTCAGCATGTATTCGTGCTGACTATCGTACCCCTCACGGCTTTCTTTCTTTTGCTGGGCCTGGTATCTGCTTTGCTGCTGAGGCATTTTGGTCCGGCAACAGAGATTGAAACCCTGTCACGCGATTACCTGCGCATGATATTGGTGAACTCTGTGCGTGCCTATGGCATGGGCCTGGTATTTATCTATATCATTGCCCGTGTCATGCAGGGCCTGAGCCGCAGGTTTGGCGGCTCGTATAGCCTGCCGCAGGCTTTGAAGCTGAGCATCTATAGCATAGTGCCATTGTTGATAGTCAGATCGCTGCACATACTGCCTTTCTTTCGCAATGAAAGAGTCAACGAAAATCTGATCGCGATGGTCGTGATCAATTTTCTTGCCAGTATCTACAGCATTTATCTGCTCTATCTGGGCTCACCTGTGTTGCTTGAAGTGCCACGAGAAAAACGCGGTATATTTACTGCGGTAAGCGCAGCGGTGTTAATGCTGCTTGCCTGGCTGCCCATCGTTCTTGTGGTTTTCATGGCTAGCGTCATGGGCGGCCCGAATTAACTCATCACCGGCCTGAAAAAACTTCTTTCATAGCTGATGATGCACTTGTGTTCTTCTGCATATTGGAATGCTGCCTGACATTCGGTATCATCCATCATCTGCAGGCGGTATTGTTCATACGCAGCCAGACTGGGAAAGCTGAACAATGCCAGCGCCACATTATTCGCGCCCTCAGAAGGCAGGAAATAACCGTGATGCTGGCCGCCAAACTTGTTCACCAGCGGTATCCAGAGTTTGCCGTAATGTTCAAACTCTTTCAGTTTGGCGGGATCGATGATGTAGCGCAGATAGCAGGTAACCATGATGTTGAACTGGAAGTTTAAGAGCAGCTATCTTACCTGTATCCGGGTTCTGGCATCAAACCTGGCTTAATCCACCATCTGCACACAACTCCACACCATTCACATAACTGGCGGCCCTGGATGCCAGGAACAAGACAGCAGCGGCGATTTCTTCTGGCTTGCCCATGCGGCCAGCCGGTGCTGCACCAGCCAGGTAGGCTGAAAAATTGGTGATATCTTCTTCTTTCATGCCCAGGCCATTTTCCATGATGGGGGTTCTGGTGACGCCGGGGCTGATGGTGTTGACGCGTATCTGCCTGTCCTTAAGATCATTCGACCAGCTGCGTGCAAACGAGCGTACAGCCGCCTTGGATGCATTGTAGAGGCTCAGATTTGGCATGCCCATGCTAGCGGCGATGGAGGCATTCAGCACAATGGCAGACGCCGGGTTCATCAATGGCAGCAGGCTTTGCACAGTGAAGAACAGGCCTTTGACATTTGTTCCAAAGATATTGTCGAATTCCACTGCCGTGGTGCTGCCAAACTGGTTGTGGTTGGCGATGCCGGCATTGGCGAACAGGACATCTATTTTGTCGCCTTGTTGAGCTATCTTGTCATGCAGTGCTTGCAGGTCGCTGATGCTAGCGACATTTGCTGTAAACGGGATTACTTTATTGCCGAGAATTTCTCGGGCTTGTTCTAATTTGGTTTTTGAACGGCCAGTGATGTAGATGCGTTTGGCACCGGCATTGATAAATGCCTTGGCGCTGGCAAGGCCTATGCCTGAGGAGCCGCCAGTGATGACGATGATCTGGTCCTGGAATTCATTTGTGATTGCTGACATTTCGGTTTTCCTGTGAGGAGGTTGGAAATGGCAGTATGATGGGTAGGGATTGGTGAAACAATCCCTGTTTTGTTCATGATATTGATGATTTAATTTCAGTAATTGGTAATTATATTTTTGCGCCAAGTACCATGTTCCGACATCTAACCTAGCTGATTAGACTTTGAACTTGGAATATTTTATTGACGTCATTCCACCGGACTGGCGCTCCAGCGTGCTCTTGGCTGGAATCCAGTGACGTTTTTAGCGTGCCGCGCAATGCGCTAAATTCAAATTCGCAGACTCACGAGTTAGATTTCAAGATACCCGCACACGTCATTCACGATTGCCGGTCGGGGGTAGCCCGACAGCTACATACCTTTCTTGCGTCGCCAAGAAAGGTATGCCAAAGAAGGCGACCCAGGCGTAGCCGCCCCTTCGGGGTTCCCGTTTATGCAGTACAAAAAATGGGAAGATCCGAAACTCGCTTCCCTTGCAGGGCGCACAATCGCTTGCAAGCGATTGTCGTTACGCAGGCGTGCAGCATGCTGCACGAAACCCCTGCTACACCTCAGACAGCGGCTCTTCTTAATCCATTTTCTGTACAGCACAAACGGCGGCTACACATGGGAACTGCAAAAGTCAAAAACAACTGCAAAAGCAACGTCAACACGACCAACTGTCAAATTTCTTCAATCTTGATGAATCAACTATTGACTGCTTAATCCTTCGTCGGACGATACTTCCCAGCCCAGCCCGCAAACGCGCCAACGCTACGTGTTTGTATCCACAATTTACCTTCACCCTTGAAGCGGCAGACAAAGCCTTCGCCGGAGAAGAACAGGGACTTGTAGCCGCCGACTTTGCTGATGCTGTATTCCAGGCCTTCGGTAAAGGCGACGATGTTGCCGGTGTCGACGACGTAGCCGTCCTTGACATCGATTTCTATGATCGCGCCGTAGCTGTTGAGCCACAGGTCACCTTCGCCAGTGGCGCGGATCAGGAACAGGCTTTCGCCGGAAAAGAAGCCTTTGGTGAAACCCTGCCATTTGGTTTCTATGTTGATGCCAGTGGTGCTGGCGACAAAGGCACCGCTTTGCAGGTACAGGGTTTCGCCACGCATGTAGCGGTGAATCAGGTCGCCGGGGGTGGCAGGGGCGATACCGATTTCACCTGGGCCGTTTTCTGCTGTGAATTCATTAAGGAAGAGGTTTTCACCTGACAGCATGCGTGATATGCCACCTTTCATCTTGGTCTTCATGACCAGGTTGGTGTCCATCGTGGCCATGGCACTGGCTTCCACTTTCAAGGTCTGGCCGCTTGGTAACTGGACCGTGACAAAGCCGAAGTCCGGGCTGCCATCGATCTTGAATTTCAGGCCGGCGAACTCGGTTGCTGCAGTTGGCTGTGCTGGAGTGATGGCGGTGCTGGTGGTAGCGGCTGTATTGGTCGTAAGCTCTTGTCTGGCTATCGCTGGCGGCACTGCTTCAACGGCGGCCTGGGTCACAACCGCAGTTGCGGGTACAGGCGCTGTCGTTGTCACTTCCGGGGCGACAATTTCGTTTTTTACAGCAACGTCAGCATCACTTTGCAAGAGTACCTTCAGGCCATTTTTTTCTATGGTCAGCCGGTATTTTTCTGCAGTCTCGCTATCGAGTCCACGCTTGATGACTCTCGGTGCGGTTTCCAGTAATTGCCTGGCTTGTTCCGTGGAGAGCTTGAACAGTTTTTCGACTGTACTGCAAGCTTGTTCAAAACTGATGCCTTCAGCCAGTTCGCCGGTGAGGACGATATCTATCATCGTGTTATTCATTTCTTATTGTCCTTATCCGCGGGCTTTGAGTTCAGGGCCGAGCAGGCTGCCAAAGCTGCTTTCATTATGCGACTGGCACCAGACTGTGCCACGGCCAGAAAATTTACAGACCATGCCTTCGCCACCGAGTATGGATTGCAGCCAGCTCTTGCCTGCCTTGGTGATGGAGAATTGCAGGGTTTCGCTGAAGGCGACAATGTGACCGGTATCGACGATGTGATCACCATCCACTTCTATGGGATAGATGGCACCAAATGAAGACAAGACTGCAGTACCCTTGCCCTTCAACTTGAGCCAGAAAATGCTTTCGCCAGACAGGATGGATTTGAAACCCTGCCAGCCCAGGTCAACTTCTATGCCTTCATCGCAAGCCAGGAAAGAACCACCCTGGACGATGAGGTTATCGTTGTCCAGCGGCAGTACCAGCATATCGCCTGCCAGGTCAGTACCCAGCCAGACTTCGCCCGGTGTATTCTGTGGTTCAAAGTGATTCAGGAACAGGGATTCACCACCTATCAGGCGTTTGGCTGCTTTCAATAAAGAGCCGCCCTGTTTTTTATGGGTGGTCGTGGTGATTTGCATGTTGCTGCTCATGGCCAGCATGGCACCAGATTCGGCAGTACAGACTTCACCTGGACGCAGGCTGACTTTGGCAGCGGTATTGCCAGGCTGATTGACTAATTCTACGTGCATGATGCGTCCTTACAATTTTGGATTGAGCCAGCCAGCCAGGCTGGAAATGCTGCGTGTCTGGATGACGATCTTGCCCTGGCCGCTGACACGCGTCACCAGGCCTTCGCCACCAAAGAAGCTGGAAAACAGGCCACCCGCCAGTTGCAAATTCAGGCGCAGCGATGGGTCGTAGGCCACCAGATGGCTGGTATCGACGATGTATTCACCATTCACTTCTTTTTCCAGCAGTGCACCATAGGCACCAAACCAGACCTTGCCGTGACCGCTTACCTTGATACGGAACAGGCCTTCGCGCGCTATCCAGGACGCAAAACCGGCAAAACCCAGGCCTATCTTGACGCTTTCTTCGCACGCGAGAAAAGCACCAGGCTGCATGTAATACACTTCATCATTGAGTTCCTTGCACAGGATTTCACCAGGCGTGGGCTGCACGATGGTCATGCTGCGTGGCGCAGAAGTAGCATTGTTAAAGCGGCTGATGAACAAGGATTCACCACCCAGGTATTTGCGCAGCAAACCCTTGATCAGGCCGCCATTGAAATGGGCTGTCAGGTCGAGACTGGCATCCATGCTGGACATGGCATCCGGTTCTGTCATGATGCTTTCACCGGGTGCGAGTTCTACCTCGACGTAGGAGAAGGCATGGCCTCCTTTGATATTTGCTTTCACTACTAACTCCTCTTTGTGTGGAATTTCTCAAAATCGCCCTGACTGCGTTGCAGTTCATGGCTGAGGCAATTTTGTGAAATTCTTATTTAATTTTCAGGACTGCGTTGCTGGTGGTTTTTCTTGTGATGCTGGTGCAGGTACTTTGGGTTCAGTTACGGGAGACTTGGCGACAAATTTTTTGACAGCTTCCTGCAAATCCTTGAAGGCCGCTTCCTGATTGATATACGTCCCCGGTCCCTCAGGTTTACCGATCAGCTCACGTAAATGCGCCATGCGTTTTTCGCTGGTGGGGTGGGTGCTGAGCAAGCCCATGGCTTGCTTGTAGGCTTCGCGTGCCTGCTTGTTGTCGATTTTTTCCAGCGCGGCTTTTTCTTCCGCAATCATGCGCTCAAAGAAGACTGGCAAGCCTGCCGGATTGATTTTGGCGCGCTTTAACAGCAGCACGCCTTTTTCATCTGCATCGGTTTCAAAACGACGTGAATACTGCTGACTCAACAGCATAGGTGCCGCATTGGTGAAGACTGCCAGCAAGCCGCTGACGTCGCCAAACACGGCACTGGCGACCAGATAAATACCGGCATTGCCGATGACATTGCGTGTGCCATGACGTTCTTCAACATGGCTGATTTCATGCGCCAGTACGCCCAGCAATTCTTCTGCACTACCCGCCTTGAGGATCAGGCCTGAATGGATGGCGACATAACCACCCGGCAGGGCGTAGGCATTGGTGCTGCTGTCATTGACGATGGAGATAGAGTAACGGTACGGCGAATTGGGCAGGGCTTGCAGCAGAGGAGCGGTCAGTGGCTTGAGCACGACATCAGCTTCGGCCTTGGCCATGCGCCTGTTTTTCAGGTCATCCTGGGCGGCGACGCTGGCACCGAGTTTTTCTTCCCATTCCACTGGTACTTGTTTGGCGGCATAGGCGGACATGGTATCCATTTGCCACATCAGCCCCACTGGCACAGCCAGTAGCAACAGGCTAAAGCCTATCAGCACACCCCAGCCATAAGCGCGCTTGCGGCCCAGTGCAGATATCTGGCGTGAGCATTCAGGATGGGCCAGCAAGACAGGATTTTTCAATATGCTCAAGTCACTGGTGTACAGCACCAGATCTGGTTTGTGTGCATGCTTGATGAAGACCAGTTTATTGGCCGCCCCACCGAGGGTCAGTTCCATTTGCGCAAATGGCAGGGTACCCAGCAAAGATGCCACCTGATAACTGACCCCCAATTGCGACAGGCTCAGTTCGCCCACATCGCGGCCACCTGGCAGGGATGCATGGAAGGCGTGGCAAGGATATTTACTGGAAGCAAGATCCATGTAGGTCCTGATTTGATTTAAAAAAAGTATTGGTCGGGCTGACCAATTTCAGTCAGGGCGTCAGAATTATAAATCAGGGATCAGTATTTTTTGCTTAAGTTTTTAAACCTGACAAAACTTGGTATTGACGCAGCAAAGTCAGGCTGTTAGTACGACGCAATAAGGGGCTCTATCCACGTCTATCCAAGTTTATATAAGCTTTATGTTTCCCCCGCGTCGATATAATGCACTCCATTAACTGGAGTTTCCTGCTATGTCACCAGACTTGAATGATTTATTGGCTTTCGCCCGTGTTGCAGAATGTCGCAGCTTTCGCCAGGCGGCGCAGGAATTGCAGCTCACCGCCTCAGCGCTGAGTCACACGGTGACGAAGATGGAGAAAAAACTGGGTATGCGCTTGTTGCACCGCACGACCCGTAGCGTCAGCATGACGCCAGCTGGGGAACGCTTGTTACATAGCCTGCGACCGGCGCTGCAAGAAATCCAGGGGGCGCTGGAAGGTTTGAATGAACTACGCGATAAACCGGTAGGACGCCTGCGCCTGAATGTGCCGCGCCCGGCGGCGCAACTGACGCTAGCCCCGTTGATGGCAGCCTGGCACGCAGCTTATCCCGAGGTGGAGCTGGAAGTTGTCAGCAGTGATGCACTCATCGATATCGTTGAACAGGGTTTTGATGCGGGCCTGCGTTTTGGTGAAAGCTTGCAGCAAGACATGGTTGCTATCCCGGTAGGGCAGGAAGTCCGCTTCGTTGTCTGCGCTTCACCGGACTATTTGCAAAAGCATGGGATTCCTGCAACGCCCCATGATTTATTGCAGCATCAATGCATACAATTTCGTTTCCCTAGCGGACAAAGATATCGCTGGGAATTCCAGCGCGGGCAAGAAAAGATGGAAGTTGCTACCACCGGTGCGCTGGTGGTGGATGATTTCTACGTAGCGACGCGGGCTGCCTGCGATGGTGCAGGGGTTTGCTATACCTACCGCGGCTATGCAGATGAACTGGTGCAGCAGGGGCAATTGCAATATGTGCTGGAAGACTGGTGGCCAGCGCCTGAGCGCACTTATTTATACTATCCCAGCCGCCGCCATCAGTCAGCGGCTTTGCGGGCTTTCATTGATTTTATGAAGTAAGCTGCAAAAATTCCCTTCCCTGAATGTTGTCGCTATCACCTTAAAAACAGATTGTATGATGCTAAAAATATAATTTATATCTGATGTATTTAAGCTAAGCCAACTCTGCCTCAGGGCAGGAAAATTCCCTGAGATTGACGTAGAAGAGTAAACTGTAGGGATAACCATCTTGTCGCATCCTGCGATACGAGCGAACGAGCGAGCATCGCCATGTCAGAAAACAAACCCCCGATTACTTTTGAAGACCTGCAACTGAGTGCGCCCATCATGCGCGCCTTGCAGGATGTAGGCTATGAAACACCGTCGCCGATACAGGCGGCCACCATCCCGATTTTGCTGTCCAACCGCGATGTGCTGGGCCAGGCACAAACCGGTACTGGCAAGACTGCTGCCTTTGCATTGCCTATTTTGTCGCGTATCGATATCCGCCAGACTACGCCGCAGGCATTGGTGCTGGCTCCAACGCGTGAACTGGCAATACAGGTGGCAGAAGCCTTCCAGACTTACGCACGCCACATCCCCGGTTTCCATGTTTTGCCTATCTACGGTGGCCAAAGCTATGGCCCGCAACTCTCGGCCCTGCGCCGTGGTGTGCATGTGGTGGTGGGTACGCCAGGTCGCGTGATTGACCATCTGGACAAGGGCACACTGGATTTATCCGCCCTGAAAACCCTGGTGCTGGATGAAGCTGATGAAATGCTGCGCATGGGCTTTATTGATGATGTCGAGCGCATCCTGCAAGAAACACCGGAAGGCCGCCAGACTGCCTTGTTCTCGGCCACCATGCCTTCAGCCATCAAGCGCATTGCCCAGACTTATCTGAATAAACCGGCAGAAGTCACGGTTGCGGCCAAGACCGGCACTGCCGACAATATCCGCCAGCGTTACTGGCTGGTCAGCGGCATGCACAAGCTTGATGCCCTGACACGCATACTGGAAGCCGAGACTTTCGACGGCATGATCATTTTTGCCCGTACCAAACTGGGTACCGAAGAACTGGCAGCCAGGCTCGATGCAAGAGGCTTCTCGGTTGCCGCCATCAATGGCGACATCAACCAGCAACAGCGTGAGCGCACCATCCAGCAGCTGAAAGACGGCAAGATCGATATCCTGGTCGCCACTGACGTTGCTGCGCGTGGTCTGGACGTAGAGCGTATCAGCCACGTCATCAACTATGATGTACCGTACGATCCAGAAAGCTACACCCACCGCATAGGCCGTACTGGTCGTGCCGGTCGCAGTGGTGAAGCCATCCTGTTTATCACGCCACGTGAAAAAAATCTCTTGAAAGCGATAGAACGGGCAACCCGCCAGCCAGTGTCACCGCTGGAATTGCCAACCATACAGACAGTCAATAATGTCCGTATCGCCCGTTTCAAGGACCAGATTTCTGCCACGCTGGCACAGGGTGGCCTGGAAGAATTCACCTCCCTGATTGAAGATTTTGAACGTGAGCAAAATATCCCGGCAGTGGAAATTGCTGCGGCGCTGGCCAAAATGGCGCGTGGTGATGAACCTTTGCTGCTGGATAAAAACCGTAAAGAAACGAAAAATGATGATAGCTGGCGCGATGAGCGTCCTGTCCGCGCTGAACGTGGCGACCGCGATCGTGGTGACAGGGGTGACCGTTTTGAGCGTGCACCTCGTGAAGACCGTGGCGCACGCCGTGAACACAGCCCGCGCACGCCGGAGCCAGGCATGCAGACTTTCCGTATCGCGGTGGGTCATGATCATGGCGTCAAACCCGGCAATATCGTTGGCGCGATTGCCAATGAAGCCAATATAGAATCCAAGTTCATCGGTCGTATCGATATCTATGATGACTACACCATCCTTGATTTGCCAGACAATCTGCCTGGTGACATGATGGAGCACCTGAGTTCAGTACGTGTTGCTGGCCAGGCTCTGCGTATCAGTGCAGAAAAAGCGCAAGGCAGCAGCGCGCCAGCATCCCGCCCGGCACCACGTGCAGCGCGTGAAGAAGCGCCTCGCGAACGTGCTCCACGTATTGCGGATGCTGCACCTGGCAGCAAGCTGAATCAGGTAGTAGACCGTGCAGCCCGTGCTCCCCTTGATGAAGAGCGTCCAGCCAAGCCTAAGAAAGACAAGGCTGACGGCAAAGGCAAGGTCAGCATCCCCATGCTGACTTACCGTATCGAAGTCGGCAAGGCAGATGCAGTAACGCCCAGCAATATCGTCGGCGCGATTGCCAATGAAGCCGGTCTGGAAGCCAAGCACATAGGCCGCATCGATATTTTCGACGACTACAGCACGTTGGACCTGCCAGATGGCATGCCCAAGGAATTGCTGAAGCAGCTGAAAGGCGTCTGGGTCGCAGGCAAGCAAATCCAGATCAGCCCGGTTGGTGAAGACCATGTGCGCAAGCCTCTGCCCGTCAACCAGCCATCACCTTTCGGCCCAAAAAAAGCCGGCGGTGATCGTCGCGTGACAGAAAAAGCCAAAGGCTATGGATCAGGCAAGCCAGCAGCAGCCAAGCCACATCGCAAGGGTCCTAAAGCCTGAGTATGCCAGTCTCATCAGATGTGATGCGATAGTATGAATACCCCCGCGCATGCGGGGGTATTTATTTATGCATGGGGTGTTATTTCTGACCTTCCATGATTTTTGGAACCTGGAACGAAGGCCCTGGGAATACATCAGGCTTTTGCTCAAGTTGGCCGCAACTTAATATTGCTCAATTAAGAGTGTTCAATTAAGAGGGCTCAATAATCCAGATCTTGAACAGGCACAGGCAAAGCATCGCCTGTTTCCAGGCCAAGAATACGTGCCAGGGTTTGCGAGACAACGTTGACATCATTGTCGAAACTGCCGTGGGCAACCGGGATCAGGCGCTTGCCGCAATTGACATGCGTATCATGGATGATATGCAAACTGGCTTTTTGCTCCGCCGTCAGACCTTCACCGGTTTCGGCGAAATCGCTGGGCAGTTTTTTATTCCAGTAAAATTTATTCCAGCTCTTTAATGTCGCGATGCTGGCGTCATTCCATTGCCCTTCTGATGCTTTGTCACCATTAAAATAAGCTGCATCCAGGCTGGCCGCCATACCCAGCAAGGGTGTTTTATGGCGGTTTTCAAAAGCGCGAGCTACCAGGTAGAGCAGGGATTTGCGATAAATCTGGTAGACATTATCGTCACGCTCACGTGCATCTGACATCAAATGAATGTGGAAATTCTCCCGCGCCAGCACACCGTTTTCTATGGCAGGGCGGTAAGTGCTTTCTGCAAATTCCAGGCTGCAGGCCGGCGCATACAGACTGCATGTGCTGACAGTCAGCTTGCGTGCGGCCAGCAGGTTCAGCAAATGCCCCTGCACAATCGAGCCGGCAGAATGGCCGATCAGATGGATTTCCAGTTTGCCCTTGCCCAGGGCTTTGCTTAATTCCTTAAGACGTTCAGCAATCGCGAGCAAGCCACGTGGCGGGTCATCATCTTCAGTGGCCAGTGCCGCATTCTGTTTCATCTGCATCCATTGCGACTTGCCGCCTATGCTTGCTGCCAGGTTTTCTACTGTGCGGTCCATGACATCAACGGCGGTATGCTTGAGGTGGTCCAGCCAGTCGCTGGACAGGACTGAGCCAGTCAGGTAGTCCTGCAATTTATCCTTGAGCACATCTCCCATGGTTTCTGTGAGTCCGGTCTTCCAGGTAATGAATACCGGGTAAATGCCGTTCGCCAGAAAATACGGTGCCATGGCAGCGATGCGTTTGAGTGAATCATCTTCAGTGTTGAGGCCGCCATGGGCATACAGGGCAAGTTTCAATGTCTTGCCCTTAGCCTCGTTTTTACTCTGCTGTCTGAACCAGGCTTGTGGTGCCTGCACCAGAACTTTTTCTACCGTTGCTGCAGCATCGGCGACTTCCAGTAACCGTTGTATCAGGCCGCCATCGTTTCCCATGACGACAGTCAGGCTGTAAGCCTGGTCCATGCTGAGATTGGGCTGCCCTGCCTTGCTGGATGCACATGCTGCACCTGGTATCAACGCAGAACCGCTGGCCTTGAAGGCCGCGGCGGGCGGGATATTGGCCTGCGGTGCCAGCTGGTTTTCTGCGCGGGTACGGTTCACTGCATCGACATAGCGCACAGGTACACCGAGTGACACAGTCCAGGCGTCGCTGCCATTCACCAGCCAGTCGTCATAGGTCATGATGGCAAAGCCCTGCAAGCCCCAATCTTCGCCCCAGGAGTTTTGCACGACAAAGCCCTGGTCGGTGTAACCGAGCAAGGCAAAGGCATGGCCCCCGGCCTTGATGTCACTGAAGTTAACCACAGGCAGTTGATCCAGTTTACTGAAACTGCTTGCCTTGGGTGGAGGGACTTCTGCCCAGCCTTGATGTAGCTTGCACGATACATAAATGGCACCAATCTCGACGATGGCAGCCTGCATGTCGGTGATGGATGCTTTATCTATGCGGTAATACACGCCCAGGGCACGTTTAAGTGCATCTTTCTCCCAGCCTGGCTTGGGGGCTTCAAAGGCGGGTACCTGGTCATTCTTGTCTACCGTATAGGGCCACAACTCACGACTGCAGACGCCATGCTTGTGCCAGCCTTTGAGTGCACCCCGGCAGCTGGAGCCCAGGTAATCTTCACCTGCCCATTCATCATACAGTTGCGCCAGGTGGTAAATCATGCGCGGGCTGCTTTCCTTATTGCCCGCGTCGCGCAGCCAGAACAGGTAATTGATGACGGCGGCCAGGCCAAAACCGGTACAGGCACCGTCGGAACCCTGATTCAAAATCATGCCTGCCTTGATGTATTTGGCGAGTTGGGTTTTGATAAAGCCAGCGTCTGGAAAAGACACTGGCAGGTTCATCACTCTGGGCGTGTACATGCGGTCGCGGATATCAAGGCGATCGGGCCGTGCATCCAGCGCCAGTTCGCTGCCGTTGAAAGGTATTGTCTGGGCTGGCATCATGCCTCCTGAGTGGAAATGGCTGAACTTCTAGGTGCTTTTTGCTTATATCATTGCTTGAAATATTGGCAATAATAGTGTCTCAGGATTTAGTTAACTTGGCAATAGTTCAATGATTTAATACCTACTCGCATCAAGCATGCAGGCAAAGAAAAAGGCCGCCAAGACAAGCTTGACGACCTTCTTTTCCAACCTTTGCCAGAAATTGCTAAGGCTTATTTTTTCGGTGCTTCAGCAGAAGCGGATGCCGCTGCAGATGCTGCCGGTACTACGGTTGGTGTCACTGTCAAAGGTGCACCTGTTGCAGCAGGCGCAGAAGCTGCTGCTGGCGCTGCTTTGACTTCAATCTTGGCTTTTGCCTTCATGTCATCCAGCATTTTCTTCAGATTTTTTTGTTGCAACTGCTGACTGAGGCCAGCTTTGACTTCTTCCAGCGGGGGGATAGTCACAGGACGGGAATCATCCAATACGATGACATGGTAACCAAATTGGGATTTGACTGGCTCTTCAGTGAATTTACCTTTTTCCAGTTTGGCAACGGCTGCGCCAAATTCAGGGACCATGCCACGTGGGTTGAACCAGCCCAGGTCGCCACCACTGGCTTTGGAACCAGGGTCTTGTGATTTGGATTTTGCCAGGCCTTCAAAAGCTTTGATGTCTTTTTTGATTTTGGCGATGATGTCTTTGGCTTCATCTTCTGTTTTTACCAGGATATGACGCGCTTTGAATTCATTGCCGCCATTCTTGGTTTTGAAGTCTTCGTATTCTGCTTTCAGCGCATCATCCGTTACTGCCGCTGTCTTGATGTAATCCTTGACATAGGCATTTGCCAGGATTGATTGACGGGACATTTCCAGTTGGTCAGCGACGTCAGGTGTTTTATCCAGGCCTTTGGTGACCGCTTCTTTGGCAACCAGCAGTTGCATGGCCAGATTGTCGATGACCATTTTGCGTGTTTCTGGTGTATCAGGCATGCCTTGAGCAGCTTGCTGCTGCATGATCTGATCCAATTGTTTTTTGCTGATAGGCGTGCCATCGACAGTGGCAGCGACTTCGCTGCTGCTGGCAGTTGTGGAAGCCGAGGCAGAAGCAGAAGCCGATGCGGCCTTATCTGCATTTTTATCATTACAGGCGCTGAGTACCAGCAGGGCAAGCGCACTACCCAGGACTACACGGGACTTAATTGACATACACATTCCTTCAATATTGAGCTGACTTTGCAGCAGATATCATGCCTGTTGGCATACGACGATTTAAAAAATGACGCTGAATTCTACTCGTGATTTTACCTGTCATGCTAGTTATTCACTTTTACTTACTAAATTTCAGTAAAAAATGGCTCGCCCTGGCTCTCTATCGCCTGTATCAGAGACAGCCTCAGCCTGTCTGAAACAGTTTGAAATATCAGAGACTGGCGAGGTAAGCCTGCAATTGATCCAGCAGAGCGCCAAAACCCTGATCCATGCTGGCAAAGGTGGCGTGGAAGACGCTTCTTTCTTCCTCGGTGGCATTGTTGAGCAAGGCCCAGCGTATTGTCAGCAAGGTGCCATCAGTATGCTCATCAAAACTGATGGTCGATAAAACCTCCAGCGGCCAGGTCGGGCTCATGGGGTGATGCGCCAGATTGCCTGCTTCATCAGAAAAGCTATGGTGATACATCAGTTTTTCAGGGCGGATTATTTCCTTGTAGACAAATTTGGCCCACATCATGCTGCCATCCGGGCCACGCATGCCAAAGTGATAGCTGCCACCGACGCGCAAATCCATGCTGGACCGGACTACGCTAAAACCTGTTGGCCCCCACCATTTCGCCAGGTGGTCAGCTTCGCTAAAGGCGGCAAATACCAGTTCACGCGGTGCTTTCAGGATACGGGTGATGACAAAATCCGGTTTATTTTCATTCATGCTGTTCCCCTGTTGTTGTCGATTGTGCGGCTGTTTGCAGGTCTTGCAGATAGATTTCCAGCCTGTCCAGGTTTTGCTCCCAGAACTGGCGATATTGATCAACCCAACTGGATGCTTCTTTGAGTGGGCTTGCCTGTAGCTGGCAAGGCCGCCACTGGGCGCTGCGGCTGCGTGTGATCAGGCCTGCCCGCTCCAGTACCTTTAAATGTTTGGTGATGGCTGGCAGGCTCATGTCGAATGGTTCTGCCAGTTCGCTGACTGAAGTTTCCCCCGTCGCCAGCCGCGCCAGGATGGCGCGCCGTGTAGGATCGGCCAGTGCGGAGAAGGTCATGCTGAGGGCATCTTGCTGCATGGTGGCGGTTTTTCTTTATTTAACTACTTGGTAAAATAAGATAAATTTCTCACCATGTCAAATTAGATTCCAGTAAATTTTTCGGGTATTCCCGTTAAAAATAAGGAATATTTCTTAAAAGCATGGAAGTTGCGGAACAAATAAGGACTTATCCACTCCAAGCAGTGCAACATAATCCGGTATAAGAATAACAAGCAATTCCAGCCGGCATAAAAACATTGCACTGAAGCTCAAGCCAATCCGGCCAGAGACTTACATAGGTCAATCCAAACAGGAGACAATTAATGCGTATTTTGCAGCTTGTATGCGGTACCGCCCTCATCGCCACCAGCTTTAGCGGCCAGCTCGCGTTTGCCGCCGGCGAAGAAAAAATCGACCTCGACCTGATTACCAAATTGCGTGACGAGGCCATGAACCGCTCCAAGGCGCAAGAAATACTGGGCACGCTCACAGATGAAATCGGCCCGCGCCTGACCGGTTCGCCAGCCTTGCGCAAGGCTGGTGACTGGACCCGCAGCAAATTCGGTGAATGGGGCCTGCAAAATATCCATAGCGAAAGCTTTGCTCCCTTTGGCCGAGGCTGGACACTGGAAAAAACCACTTTGCGCATGGTTGCGCCCTCGCAAGTCGATCTGTATGCCATTCCCAAGGCATGGACCCCAGGCACAGACGGGCTGCAGCGCGGCAAGCTGATGATTGCAAAAATGACGGCAGATGAAGACCTGCCGAAATGGAAGGGCAAGCTGGCAGGAGCCATCGTGTTGCTGGACGAGCCTCTGCCCATCAAGCCACATGTCAAGGCAGATGCACACAGGTATTCGCATGAAGAACTGAGTGAACTCAGTAAAATCGATTTTGACCCGGCAGCCTCGCGCCGTGGTGACATACCGGCTTATCTGAAGCGTTTTACGTTTGCTAAAAAACTGCGTACCTTCCTGACGGAAGAAAAAGTCCTGGCTGCGCTGAATGTCACCCGTGGCGAAGATGGCACCATTTTTGTACAGGAAGGTGGTTCATACAAGAAAGGTGAACTGACCGGCCCGCCAACCCTGGTCGTCGCCAGTGAAACCTACAACCGCCTGTATCGCCTGGTGGAAAAGAAAAAAGACGTGGAACTGGAAATTGATGTCAAAGCCAGCTTTAGCGACGAAGACCCGGAAGCTGCCATCAATGTACTGGCTGAAATCCCCGGCACAGATAAAAAAGATGAAATCGTCATGCTCGGTGCCCACCTGGATTCCTGGCACGGTGGCACAGGCGCAACCGACAATGCCGCCGGTGTTGCCATGGCCATGGAGGCTGTGCGTCTGTTGAAGGCGACTGGCTTCAAGCCGCGCCGCACCATACGCATCGCCCTGTGGGGTGGTGAAGAACAGGGTTTACTGGGGTCGCGTGCCTATGTCAATAAATGGATCGCTTCCCGCCCTGAACCAACTGACCCCAAGGAACTTGAACTGCCGACTTTTGCACGCAAACAGACCGGGCCTTTGAGCATCAAACCCATGCACAGCAAGATTTCTGCCTACTTCAATCTCGACAATGGCGGCGGCAAAATCCGTGGCATCTATGCAGAAAACAATGCCACATTAAAACCGATATTTGATGCCTGGCTGGCACCATTCAATGATGTTGGTGCCACAACGACCACGCTGCGCAATACCGGCAGCACCGACCATGTGAGTTTCGACCGCGTTGGCGTGCCCGGCTTCCAGTTCGTCCAGGACGATATGGATTACTTCAGCCGCACTCATCACTCCAGCATGGATGTATATGACAAAGTACAAAAGAGCGACCTGACCCAGGCTTCGATGATACTGGCCAGCTTCGTTGCCCATGCTGCCAACCGCAATGAGATGCTGCCTCGCAAACCCATGCCGAAAGACCCACCGCCAGACGAGAAGAAAGAAGACAAGGCCAGCGAAGAAGCCACTGCCAAATAAGTTTTCTCTCATTTATCCTCATCAATTCTCTTCGACTGGAACGCATCTCATTCATATTTATGAAAGGAGTTCTAAGCTGTTTGTGCCTGATAATCCCTAACAGGAATACAATGCGCAAACAGCTTTTTTTGATTGAGGCAGCAAATGAGTGAAGTGAGTCTGAACGGTGCGGAAGATATTCCCGATAACCTGGCAGAGATGTTGCCAATTGGCATGATTGCCGGTGGCGGGATTGCTGCCGTTGCAATGGCAGCAGTGGCAAACCGCAAATACCTGGCTGCTCAGCCAGTGGAACTGCAAAATAGTGACTGGCAAGCCTTCCATTACGAGCGTATTTCCGCCACGGAATTTGAAATTACTGGCGGTGTCGCTGATGTCAGTCCTGGCGCACGAAAATTTCATGGCGCGCACGATACCGTCATCATCACCGAAGCAGAAGTCCTTGCTGAAATGCATAAAATGCTGCCGCAGACAGCAACTGTCACTTCAACGACAGCCTCCACAACACTGGCCCAAGCCATCAACACGCAACAAGCTACCAATACAGCGAATGTACTGAAAGTGATTTTTACTTTGCCGGATGATGAACCTGGGCGTCAAAGAATTCTGCGAGCATTTCAGCTACAAGCCGATTTCTTTGGCGCAAAAGTACAGGCTTGCTCATTACATGATGTCAGCTTGTTGAAGCTGGGTTAAGCACGTTGACACTGCGCACTTTTTTGAAATGGCTGATGACATTCAGCCTTTGCCTCTTGCTATACGCGATATGGAGGCGTGACGTATTGCCACCTCCGGCCGAATTGAACAATGTGCTATTGAATGAACCAGTACAAAACAAGATAGAGCAAACCGCATTCGAAGTCAGCAGAGGCGGTGTCGATTACAAGGTGCAACCCTTGTATGACTATGATCTGGTTGGCCTGGTCGTCAGCAGGCATGACACCAGTACCGGTTGGGATTATTTGCACCGTGAATGGAATGACCATCTGAATGTCATGGATATATGCGTCATCTGGGGTAATAATGCGCGCAACGGTTCCTATAGCGACATCAGTTTTTCCAGCGGCCAGTTCACCTGCAATTTCCAGGCTTCGACGGGTGAAGCATTTGCTGCTTTTGACCAGACGGCTATTTCGAACAACCATTTGCTGACCGACCAGCCCGGCCTCGCAAAGATCATGCAAAAGGTCGAGATCGGCGACCAGATTCATCTGCGTGGCCGCCTCTCTGAATACTCACATAACCATGGTTTCGCTTTCAAGCGCGGCACCAGCATCGTCCGCACCGATACTGGCAACGGCGCTTGCGAAACCATCTTTGTCGATAGTTTCGAGATACTCAAAAGCAGTGGTCAGACGTGGCGCAAGCTGGTGTGGCTTGCGGCCATCATGCTGATCGCCAGTATCGTGGGCTGGTTTATGCAACCTATCCGTTTCAATCATTAGGCTCATGAGAGACGACCTGCTCTTGTCCTCATGCTGCACTGCACATGGTCATGATTACCCACAATTTTGTATTTTCCTATTTTGTCAGGCTTGAGAAAAAGCAAAAAAGCTGCATTTAGCCTGGGCTCGATGTTCTCGCATTTTGTCGGCATTTTTGTGTAAGTAAGCAACACTTGCTCAGAACTGCCTGCACTCAATACCAGTTGTGTGGTCTGGCGATCAATTTTCCGTACGCTCGTAAGGGAAATGCCGTTTGTTTCCATCCGCATAATGGAGGATACTTGCACAATATGGTGCACAGGTAGCCTTGCATCTTTATCTCTCGTTATCTTCCAATAGAAGGAGAACGTATGACCTCTTCCCACTTCGCTGAGCTGATTGCTTATGCGCAAGCGCACACTGGCCCGGCATCTGAACGCCAGGGTTCTTTTATTACCACCTATTTTGAAAACACTGACCCGGATGAAATCATCAGCCGTGGCCCAGCTACCCTGTTCGCCCAGGCCAATGCCCACTGGCGTTTGCTGGATGCACCGCGTACCGCCCAGACACCCAAGATAAGGGTTTTCAACCCTACCCTGGCAGAAGATGGTTTTGTCAGCGACCATACGGTCGTGCAGATTGTGAATGACAATATGCCTTTCCTGGTGGATTCGGTGACGATGGCAATCAACCGCAGTGGCCGTACTGCACACTGGATAGTGCACCCGCTGATGAGCGTGGCGCGTGATGCGAATGGCAGTGTGACTGCAGTCAGCACAGTGGCAGCGGCGAAGGCGGCAGGCCGTAGCGACCCAGTAGAATCCCTGATCCTGGTTGAATGTGACCGCATCGTTGACCAGGCGGCACAGCAGGCGTTGGTGGAAGATCTGAAAAGTGTCTTGTCCGATGTACGTGGTGCCGTGGTTGACTGGCAACCCATGCTGGCCCGTGTACGCGAAGTACGTGCAGCTTGTGAGAAATCTACCCAATCCCCAGAAAAACGTGATGAAGCCCTTGCCTTTCTGGCCTGGCTGGAAGACCGGCATTTCACCTTCCTCGGTGTGCGCGACTATGATTTGAAGCGCGATGGCGACAATGTCAGCCTGGTAGCGATAGCCGATTCTGGTCTGGGCATCTTGCGTGGCCCTGTCAAGACACCGGAAACCCGTTTGCCGCCAGAAGTAGTGGCCCTGATGGATTCCACAGAAATGGTGATGGTCACCAAGGCCATGACACGTGCCACTGTGCACAGGCCAGCCTGGCTGGACTATATCGCCGTCAAGCGTTTTGATGATGCCGGTAATGTCATCGGTGAATCGCGCTTCCTGGGTTTGTACACATCCACGGCGTATTCTGAACCGGTGGGCAATATCCCGCTGGTACGTCAGCGCGTGGTGAATGTCATGAACACCTCCGGTGTCGTGCCTGAGAGCCATGCAGCCAAATCCCTGCAAGCCATCCTTGATGATTATCCGCGTGATGAATTGTTCCAGATTGATGGCAACACCCTGGCAGATCATGCAATAGGTATCCTGCGCCTGCAAGAACGTCAGCGCACCCGCTTGTTCTTGCGCCGTGACCCCTTTGGTCGTTTCACTTCGGCCCAGGTGTTTGTGCCGCGTGACCGCTATAACACTGAGTTGCGCGTCAAGATAGGTAATGAGTTGATGATGGCACTGAATGGTCAGTCCATAGAATTCACGCCCATGCTGACCGACAGCCCATTGGCGCGCATCCATTACCTGGTCAGGGCCAAGGATGTCGCACCTCAAAATGTCAATCTGGCCATGCTGGAAGCGCGCATTGCCAAACTCGCGCAACGCTGGGAAGATGACTGCACGGCAGAGTTGCTGCGCTCGCATGGTGAAGGCAATGGCCTGAGCCTGGCAAACCGCTTTGCCCATGCTTTCCCGACAGCTTACCGTGAAGATTTTTCTGCTCTGGTTGGTGCAGAAGATGCAGACATGCTGGCCAGTCTGAACGCCGGCGCACCGATGATGGTCAAGCTCTATCGGCCACTCGATGCAGGCCCCGGCAATTTGCGCTTCAAGATTTATAACACTGCCAAGGTGGCCTTGTCTGATTCGCTGCCGGTGCTGGAGCACATGGGGGCCAGGGTACTGGATGAACATCCTTACGCGATTGTCAGCGGCGCCGAGACTTTGTGGATACATGACCTTGGCTTGCAATTACCTGCCAATACAGACTTATCATCAGTCAAACTGCGTTTTGAAAACCTGTTTTCACAAGCCTGGGGTGGTGAGGTTGAAAGCGATGACCTGAACCGCCTGGTCTTGAATACCACGCTGGATGCACGATCTATTGCTGTCTTGCGTGCCTGCTCGCGTTACTTCAAGCAACTGGGTTTTGCCTATAGCCAGAACTATATCGAAGCAGCACTCAACAAGAATGCGCCTATCACCCAACTGATTGCCGAGTTGTTTGGTGCCCGCTTCAAGCCTGACTATGTCGGTGACCGCGAACAGGCACAAAAGCATATACGCGAACAGCTTGAAGCCCAGATGAGCAATGTCGCCAGCCTGGATGAAGACCGCATCTTGCGCCAGTTCATCGCGACTATTGTTGCAACCCTGCGTACCAATCTGTGGCAAACCACCGCCAGCGGTGCATTCAAGCCTTACATGAGCTTCAAGCTCAACCCGCGCGAAGTACCCGGCGTGCCGGAACCCAAACCCCTGTTTGAAATCTGGGTCTACTCTCCACGGGTTGAAGGTGTGCATTTGCGCGGGGGCAAAGTGGCCCGTGGTGGCCTGCGCTGGTCGGACAGGCGTGAAGACTTCCGTACCGAAATCCTTGGTCTGGTAAAAGCCCAGCAAGTCAAGAATACCGTCATCGTACCTGTTGGTTCCAAAGGTGGTTTTGTCCTCAAGAATGCGCCACCAGCAAGCGACCGCGAAGCCTATCAGGCTGAAGGCGTGGCTTGCTACAAAATCTTCCTGTCCGGCCTGCTGGATGTGACTGACAATATCGTCAAAGGCACTGTCGTACCACCACAAAAAGTCATACGTCATGATGCCGATGACCCTTACCTGGTCGTTGCGGCTGACAAGGGTACGGCAACCTTCTCGGATATCGCCAACGGTGTATCGGCTGATTATGGCTTTTGGCTCGGTGATGCGTTTGCCTCCGGCGGCTCGGTCGGTTACGACCACAAGAAAATGGGTATCACTGCCCGCGGTGCATGGGAATCGGTCAAGCGCCATTTCCGCTCACAGGGTGTGAATACGCAGGACACGGCATTTACCGTGGCCGGTATTGGTGACATGTCCGGCGACGTATTCGGTAATGGCATGCTGTTGTCCGGGCATATCAAACTGGTGGCGGCATTTGATCATCGCCACATCTTTATTGATCCTTCACCTGATGTGGCGATCTCATTTGCCGAGCGCCAGCGTCTGTTCAACCTGCCGCGTTCGAGTTGGGATGATTACGACAAGAGCTTGATTTCTGCTGGTGGCGGCGTGTTCCCACGCACTGCAAAATCCATCAGTCTGAGTCCGGAAGCCTGTGCCGTATTGGGCATAGAAACTGCCGAACTGGCACCAGTGGAATTGCTGCGTGCCATTTTGCAAGCTCCTGTAGATTTGCTGTACAACGGCGGCATAGGCACCTATGTCAAGGCCAAGTATGAAACCCATGCCCAGGTCGGTGACAAGGCTGGTGATGCCTTCCGGGTCAATGGCAATGACTTGCGCTGCAAGGTCCTGGCCGAAGGCGGTAACCTGGGTTGTACCCAGAATGGCCGTATAGAATTCGCGCAAAAAGGTGGTCGTATCTATACCGATGCGATAGACAATTCTGCCGGTGTCGATTGCTCTGACCATGAAGTGAATATCAAGATTCTTTTGGGCAGCATCGTCGAAGCGGGTGACCTGACACTGAAGCAACGTAATGACTTGCTGGCGTCGATGACAGATGAAGTCGGCCACCTGGTCCTGACCGATAATTATTATCAAAGCCAGGCACTGGATATTGCTGCCCATCGCCCACTGTATGTGCTTGATGGTCAGCAAAGGCTGATGCAGTCGCTGGAAAAACAGGGCCGTCTGAACCGTGCCATAGAATACCTGCCCAGTGATGATGAAATCTTCCATCGCAAGGCATTGAAGCAAGGCCTGACTGCACCAGAAGGTGCGGTCGTGCTTGCCTATGCCAAGATGTCAGTGTTTGATGAACTGGTTGCCAGCAATTTGCCGGACGATCCTTTCTTCAGCCGCGCGCTCAAGGCTTACTTCCCGCAAGTCTTGTCAGAGCGTTTTGCTGAAGCGATTTCCAATCACCCGTTGAAACGCGAAATCATTGCCACCTTCATCACCAATACGGTGGTCAATCGTGCCGGCGCCACCTTCGTCAACTTCATTGCTTCTGAAGCAGGGGCGACCGCGGCAGACGTGATACGCGCCTTTACGCTGGCCCGTGAGATATTTGATCTGGAAGCGCTGTGGGACCAGATCGATGCGCTTGATTATGTCGTCGATTCAAAACTGCAGCTCGATCTCTTGTCCAAACTGATCGCGATCGCCCAAAGGGCTTCACGCTGGATGTTGCGCATACGTTCACAAAGCACTGATCTGCCTACGCTGATACAACGTTATCAACCGGCAGCACGTGAACTGCGCTGGCAGCTAGATGACTGGCTGCCAGCCAATGCCCACGCCAACTGGCAAAAAGAAGCCGAGGCGCTGACGCAAGCCGGGGTAGAAGCCACGCTGGCACAAAACCTGACGGCGCTGGAATACATCTTCCCGGCACTCGACCTGGTTGACCTGGCACAAAGCACCAGCAGCACGCTGGAACTGGCAGCGCGTGCTTACTTCGGTATTGATGATGAACTGGGCCTGACCGGTTGGCGCAATCAGATCAACCGCCTGCCGACAGACACTTTGTGGCAGACCCAGGCACGCGGCAGCGCACGCGATGATGTGTATTCCATCGCCAGTCAGATCACCCGTGGCCTGTTGTCACGCCAGGAAGATGTCAGCAACTGGCATGCGCAGCATGCACCGGCCATAGACAGACTGACTGCCTTGCTGACCACCATCAGCGCACAGGGGCCGGACCTGGCACCTGTATCGGTGGCCCTGCGCGAATTGCGTCACCTGGCTTGAAATATTGACTGACGAAGCCGGCCTGTTTTTTTGACAGGCCGGTTTTTTTATTGCCTTGTTTTGAATAAAAATGATATGAAAAAAAATTCTGCACACTATTTATCTACTGCGCTACTGGGCTTTGCCCTGACAATTCCAGCGTATAGTTTTGCACAGACAAACCCTGCAAAAGTTGATGAAGCTGCTTTGCGCGCCCATTTGGCACTCTTGTCTTCCGATTTGTTTGAAGGCCGTGGTACGGGGCAGCGCGGTGGTGACCTGACAGTGGCCTATCTGGAAACCCAGGCTGCTGTAGCTGGTCTGTTACCTGCCAATGGCAAGAGCTACAGGCAGGCAGTCAGCATCAACGGTATCAAGTCTTTGCCACTGGAAAGCTCTGTCAATATACGTCTTGCCAGGTCGCTTAACCTGACTTTTGGTGAAGACTGGATCTGGAGTGCGGGTGATGCCGTGAGCTCACATCAGTTTGATCATGAATTGCTGTTCGTCGGTTATGGCATCAACGCGCCGGAAGAACAATGGGATGACTTCAAGGGTGTTGATTGCAAAGGCAAGATTCTCGTCGTCATGGTGAATGATCCGCAACCCAGCGCAGAACAGCCAGACCGCTTTGGTGGCAAAGCCCTGACTTATTATGGCCGCCGCAGTTACAAGACGGAAGAAGCCCTGCGCCGTGGCGCGGCTGGGGTTTTGCTGATACACACCGATGCGTCTGCAAACATAGGCTGGGATGTCTTGAAAAATGGTGGCACGGGTGAGCAATTCCAGTTGGCGAATAAAGATGCCAAGGGCCTGGCGATACAAGGCTGGATCACTGATGGCGCCGCAAACACCCTGTTTGCGGCATCAGGCCTGGATTTGAATGCGCTGCGCCAGGCTGCCGAAGGCAAGGATTTCAAACCAGTCGCCATCAAGGCCTGGCTCAAGGGTGAAGCAAAATCGCAAATACGGCAGCTGGAACAATTCAATATTGCCGGTATCGTACCCGGTACAGATCCGCAGCTTAAGAATGAACTGGTGATCTACAGCGCACACTGGGATCACCTGGGCAAGCAAGAAGGTACAGGCGACCAGATTTACAATGGTGCAGTCGATAATGGCTCTGGCACAGCAGCCTTGCTGGCGATGGCAAAAGCCGCAGTCGCGCAACCGGCCAAGCGCAGCCAGATGTTCTTGTGGGTGGCAGCAGAAGAGCAGGGTTTGCTCGGTAGCGCCTGGTATGCTGCGCATCCTTTATGGGCCCTGAATAAAACGGCTGCTGCGCTGAATCTGGATACGCTCAATTTTGTGGGCCGTACCAAAGACATCAGTGCCTTTGGTGCCGACCGTAGTGACCTTATCGTGGCTGCCAGCAAAGTCGCGCAAGGCATGAACATGACAGTCGCCCCGCCACGCGTGGACGTGGCGGGTGGTTATTTCCGCAGCGACCATTTTAGTTTTGCCAAGGCGGGCGTACCGGCTTTTTCGATAGGCAGTGGCCGCGACTATATTAATGACCCGCAAGCCTCGCAAGAAAAAGCGCGCGGCTATGGCAAACGTTATCACCAGGTGAGCGATGAATATGATGCCAACTGGGATTTATCTGGCATGACTGAGCAGGCACAGTTCACTCTGAATCTTGGTCGGGAAATTGCTAATGCAGCAAAAATGCCTGCCTGGAAAGAAAATGATGCTTTTGCGAAAGTAAGGAAATAAATAAAAATAGAAGAAGATAGTGGAACTTGTCACGGAAAATGATTTCCAAGTCTATGCTGCCTATCGATAGACAAAATCTCTGCAAGATTTCACAAGAAAGAAAATAATGAACCAGACAATATTTAAATTAAAGCCCATCGCCAGCGTTTGCCTGCAGGTCATGTTGGCTATGCCTTTGATGCATGGCATGGTACGTGCCGCCGATGCACCTGTTACCAAAACCGCAGCGCCGATAAAAAAAGAAAACGGCATGGATATTTCAGTCACACCAGGTGACGACTTTAACCGCTATGCCAACGGTGGTTGGGAAAAAACCGCTGTCATTCCCGACGACAAAGTCGCAGTCGGTATTTTTGATGTACTGGTAGAAGAGTCTGATGCCAAGGTCTTGAAAATCATAGAGCAGGCGACCAGAGCAGAAGCAGGCAGTGCGGTGCGCAAGATAGGTGATTTCTACACCTCTTACTTGAATACCGATGTCATCAACCAGCGTGGTCTGGCACCTTTGCAAGGCGAGATGCAAAGCATAGCTGACCTCAAAGACAAGACTGCGCTGGCGACTTACCTGGGCAAGCATTTGCGTGCCGACGTTGACCCTATCAATGCCACCAATGTATTTACTGAAAACCTGTTTGGCCTGTGGGTATCGCAAGGCTTCCATGACCATACGAAGTACATGCCCTACCTCTTGCAAGGTGGCCTGGGTTTGCCTGACCGCGAATATTATTTGTCAGCCAGTCCCAGAATGGCAGAGATCAGGAAAAACTACCTGGCCCATATAGCCGCGACATTCAAGCTGGCAAATGTGCCTGATGCTGAGCAAGCTGCCAGGCGCGTCTTTGATCTGGAAATACAGATCGCCAAGGGCCATGCCAACCGTGAAGCCACCTCTGATGTCTTGAAGGCCGATAATACCTGGACCCTGGCTGACTTCAATAAAAAAGCTGCTGGCCTGGATTGGGCAGCGTACTTCAAGGCAGCAGGTCTGGATGGGCAAAACAAATTCATTATCTGGCATCCCACTGCATTGAAGGCATCATCGGCACTGGTAGCGAAAACGCCACTGACAAGCTGGCAAGATTATTTGCGCTTCCATGCCATCAACCAGCGCTCAACAGTATTACCGCAGGCCTTCTTTGACCAGCGCTTCAAGTTTTACAGCGCACTCAGCGGCGCCAAAGCACCGCAGCCACGCTGGAAATATGCAGTGGCAGCAACCAATAATGCAGTCGGTGAAGAAGTCGGTAAGTTGTATGTGGCCGAGAATTTTTCACCAGAATCCAAAACGCGTATTAATGGAATTGTCAGCAATATCCTGGCCGCCTTTGGCGAACGCGTGCAGGCCTTGAAGTGGATGACGCCTGCTACCAAGCAAGAAGCACTGGCCAAAATCAAGTCGACTTATGTCGGTGTTGGTTACCCGGATAAATGGCGCGATTATTCTGGTCTGGTGGTCGATGCAAATGATGCCTATGGCAACCGTGAACGTTCGCAGGAGTTTGAATATAGTCGCGCCCTTGCAAAATTTGGCCAGCCTGTCGATGTCACTGAATGGTGCATGAATGCGCAACTGGTGAATGCCGTCAACATGCCGCTGCAAAACGCCATCAACTTCCCGGCTGCGTATTTGCAATCGCCGAACTTTGACCTGGCCGCCAGTGACGCCACCAATTACGGTGCTCTCGGTGCCACCATAGGCCATGAAATCAGCCACAGCTTTGATAATTCCGGTGCCATGTTTGACGCAAAAGGTGAGTTGCGCAACTGGTGGAGCAAGGCTGACCTGGCGCATTTCAAGACTTCTTCCAAAGCCCTGATTGCCCAGTTCAATCAATATAAGGCCTTCCCTGACCTGTCCGTGAATGGTGCGCAGACCCTGGGTGAAAACATTGCCGATCTGGCCGGCTTGATGGCTGCCTACGATGCCTATCGTACCTCGATGAAGCAAAAAAGCCAGGCCATTAGCAAAGAAGATGAACAGGAATTCTTTTTGGCTTACGCCCGTAGCTGGCGCGGCAAGATGCGTGATGAAACCCTGCGTACAGCCATCATTACCAATGAACACGCGCCAGGACAATACCGCGTCCTGACCGTGCGTAATCTGGATGCCTGGTACGATGCCTTTGCCGTGCAGCCTGGTCAAAAACTTTATCTGGCACCGAAGGACAGGGTCAAGGTCTGGTAAAAAACCTGCTTACGATCTTAAGCGCGAGCGCATCGGAGTTAATGCGGGGCTCTTGCGCTGCTCAAAATGTTCATGTACTAGAGTACATTCCGCTTTTTGCGCTGCGTTTATGTTGCACTGAGTGTTACCCCGTCCCCGCTGACGCACGCTCGCTACAGATCGTAAACAGGTTTTAAGGAAAGAAGATGTCAGACCGGTCGCAAGCCATCATGCATGCGCCGCCTGACTTCAGCAACATAGCGCTCGCTGACGGGGACTTTGTCCTGGTTGGCGAGCACCAGTTGATACACACCATCACCGAGAACTTCAAGCTGGCTGAGCTGGTCACAGCGCACGATAGCGCTGCGATGTACGCGCATGAAGCTTGCAGGATCGAGATGTTTTTCCAGCTGGCTCAGAGCAACCCTGTGCAATACCTGTCTCTGTCCCAGATGCAATTGCATGTAATTTCCAGCCGCTTCTATCCATAAAACATCGGCCAGTTGTATGCATTCTATGCGGCCTACCGATCGTACGCTGATTTGTTGCCAATAAGCTGGCTGGTCTTTTTTTGCCTCATCTTCCGCCTTGACATACTGACTCATCGCTTGCGCATAGCTGGCTTGCTGACGCTGTTTGAGCATGGCGGTAGCGCGTTCCAGCGATAAGGCCAGGCGCTGATCATCAAAAGGCTTGAGCAGGTAATCCAGCGCATGCAGGTCAAAGGCTTCTATCGCATGGGCATTGAAGGCCGTAACAAAAATTACCAACGGTGGCGCAACTTGCGTACCCAGTTCACGTGCCAGTGTCAGCCCGGTTTCGCGTGGCATTTGTATATCGAGGAAAATAACATCAACCACATAGGTGTCCATTGCTTCCCGTGCTGTGGCCACGCTGGCACATTCAGCGACTATGCTCCAGTCCGGATGATCTTTCAAGGCATAGCGCAAGTTCGCCCGCCCCGGTTCCTCATCATCGACGATCAGTGCGCGGATAGTGTTCATGTTGTGGCGCTCTCAGGCATATGTAGCGGCATGCGGATTTTCACTTCATAGCGATACTGACCACCATCTTGCGTACGTCCGCTTTGCATGCTGGCGCGTCCTGCATAAATCAATTCCAGCCTGGCGCGGGTTTGCGGCAAGCCCAGTCCCAGCCCGGGGTTGGCAGCAATGCCATCGGTGACGGTATTGCTGACGCTGATACTGAGTTCTTCACCATCCAGTTTGAACTGCATGCGTATGTCGCTGCTGCCCTCGTGGCAATCCAGATCATGGCGCAAGGCATTTTCCAGCAAGGGTTGCAGCAACAGAGGCGGGCAGTCACCTGCCAGTACGTTCGTGGTATCACCAGCGATACTGATTTGCAGGCGCGCGCCATAACGCAGCCTTTGCAATTCCAGATAATCACGTATGAAAGTCATCTCGTCTTCCAGCCTCACCCAGTCCTTGTTGCTGGCCGTCAGCGCATAGCGCAGCAAATCACTGAGGCGGTTCAGGCCAGTCAGGGCGATGCGTTTGTCGTCTGCCCTAACCAGGGCGCTGATGGCGTTAAGGCAGTTGAAGATAAAATGAGGTTCCAGTTGTCCGCGCAAGGCATCCAGCCTTTGCTGCTCCAGGTCCAGTCTGAGATGCAAAACATCGTTCATCGATTGTTGCAGGGCTTGCTCACGCACACGCGCCTGTCGCCAGGTGCAGATCGCCAGCACGGCAATGAAGGTGCCGGTGGACCAGGCATATTCGAGGAAGATAGTAAAGTTCCGCATATTGAAGGCCGTGGTCAGGATGTCTTGCAAACCAAAGCCGGGTTTGTCCTTGAGCAGGTCAAGGATAGCGATATACATCACTTCCAGTGGCAGAAAGCCCAGCAGCATGATCACATACGCCAGTGCTATGCCCTTCGCCTTGCTGAGGAATCGCTCGTACCGCATGAAAATCAGGTAGAGGCAGGTGCTGAAGACCATCATCAGCAAATGGCTGCTGACCCAGAACCACAGTATCTCGCTAAAGCTGCGCTGGGTAGTTCCGTACTTGATCAGGTCACCATAATTGCCGAGAGCACCAATGGCACACAGACTGGTCCACACCAGGATATTGCTCAGCAAGAGTTTGAAGACGGTGATCGCTGTGAGCTGTGGCATCTGGTTCAGGGCGGCAGTATCTGGGCGGGCATTTTCCATGGCAGCAGTATAGCAGTCTGCATAGCCATATTTGCCTGCGCAGAAAGGGAGTAGCGACAGGGTTTCGGGGTTTCGTCACAAGCTCTGCCATGACAGTGTATCGCTGCCAGATAATCAATTTCTGCTGTTGAATTGCAAACGCAAAGGGAACACATGGATGTGAAACTCAAAGTAAATGGGCAAGTACGTACATGCCAGGCAGATGGTGACACGCCGCTGCTGTGGATACTGCGCGAAGACCTGGGCCTGACTGGCACCAAGTTTGGTTGCGGTGCCGGGCAATGCGGTGCCTGTACCGTGCATCTGGATGGACAGGCTTTGCGCAGTTGCGTCATGCCGGTAGAAAGCCTGAACGGGCGCAGCATCACGACGATAGAAGGTTTGTCGCCCGACCGCAGCCATGTCCTGCAACAAGCATGGATAGAGCATCAGGTGCCGCAATGCGGTTATTGCCAGTCAGGCATGCTGATGGCCGCTGCTGCCTTGCTGAACACTACACCACATCCCAGCGACAAGCAAATCGATGCGGCAATTACCAATCTGTGTCGTTGCGGTACTTATCCGCGTGTCAGGGCCGCGATACACACGGCTGCTGCAAAACTCAAACCATTGGCAGGCAAGAAAGGGATAAAAGTATGACTCCCCTGGCTTCGCCTGCACGCAGGAATTTTCTTAAGTCTTCTCTGATGGCCGGTGCATGGGTACTGGGCAGCAGCGCAATACCCATGCTTGATAGTCTGGCGGCGGATGAAAAAAGCAAGGCAGGGTCGCCCTTTAATTCGCCCTTTGATTTCTGGCTCAGCATGGATGGCACAGGTGTGGTGACTGCCTACACCACGGTCACCAATCTGGGGCAGGGCACGCATGCGGCGATTGCCCAGATCGTCGCTGAAGAGCTGGAGATGCCTATCGCCAATGTGCGCATAGAACATGCGCCAGTCATCAAGAAATTCCACAGGGAATGGCCGCCCGGTATCACCACTTTTGGCAGTGCAGGTTTTAATTCTGCGCTGGAAACGATAGCACCGGCCTGTGCTGCGGCCAGGCAGATGTTGCTGCAGGCAGCTGCCTTGCAATGGCAAGTCGAGGTGAAAGATTGCACCGCAGGCAACGCGCAAATAAATCATGCCGCTACAAGCCGCAGCCTGCCCTATACCTCCTTGATCAAGGCAGCAGCATTGCTGTCGCCACCAGAAAAACTGCTGATCAAATCACCCAAAGACTGGAAGGTGCTGGGGCAGTCAATGCCACGCCCTGACATTCCGGCAAGGGTAGACGGCAGCGCCGTGTTTGGCATTGATGTGCAAAGGCCAGGCATGCTGATGGCAGCTGTCCTGCATGCGCCGCGCTTTGGCAGCAGCTTGCAAAGTGTGGATGATGGCCCTGCGCTGGCAATAAAAGGTGTGCGTCAGGTAGTGCATCTGCCAAATGCCGTGGCGGTAGTAGCTGAGCGTTACTGGATCGCTCACAAGGCAGTGCAACTACTAAAACCAGTATGGCAGGATGGCGCGCATGCGAGCATCAACACCGCAGATATGCGCGACAGCTTGCTGAGGACAGTTGCTACTGGCGAGGGCAAGCTCTTCCCTCGTCCGAAAAAACAAAAAGAAGGTGCTGCAGAGACAGCAATGAAAGAGGCAAGCAGCATTATCGACACCAGCTTTGATGTCCCCTTCCTGGCGCATGCAGCGATGGAACCCCTGAATGCCACTGTTGAAGTGACTGCAACAGGTGCGCGAGTCTGGCTCTCCACCCAAAGCCAGACGGATACGCAAAATGGCGTCGCCAAGACCCTGGGTTTGCAGCCTGAGCAAGTACAGGTGCACACCCAGCACGTGGGTGGCGGTTTTGGCCGCAGGCTGGAACATGATTTTGCCATCGAGGCTGCCTTGATCGCCAGGGCTGCCGGTGCCACCGTAAAAACCATCTGGTCGCGTGAGAACGATATGCGGGCTGGCTATTACCGCCCCATCACCGCTGCCCGTGTGCAACTGGCGCTGGATAAAGATCATCTGCCCATGGTTTTACGGCTCGATACTGCGGGTCCCTCACTACTGGAATATACGCGGGTCACGAATAGCCCGGCCAGGGATGGTCTTGACTGGACCTATATCATGGGCTGGTTCGGTAACAGTTATAAATTCCCTTTATTCGATACACGCTGGACACGCGTTGACTTTGGCGTTCCCTGCTCTTACTGGCGCTCGGTAGGCAATTCGCAAAACTGTTTTTTTCTTGAACACACGCTGGAGCAGGCCGCACGCAAGGCGGGCATGGATAGCCTGGAATACCGTCGCCGCCTGTTGCAGCATAATCCTAAAGCCCTTGCTTTCGTCAATGCGCTGGCAGATCGTGCTGGCTGGAACACGCCCTTGCCCAATGGCCATTACCGTGGTTTTGCCATGAATGGCAATAGCTTTCTGTTCAGTGCTCATATTGTCGAAATTGCGGTCAGCAAACCGGGGCAATTCCGTCTGGTAAAAATTACTGCTGGCATCAACCCGGGAGTCGTCGGTAACCCCAAAGCAGTTGAGGCACAGATGATGGGTGGTACCTTGTTTGGTCTGTCTGCTGCCCTGTTTGGCGAAATCAGTTTCAAAGATGGCCAGGTGGATCAGGGTAATTTTGATAGTTATCCACTGGTCACGCTGGCACAGACACCAGTACTGGACGTCATGGTCATGAGTACTGGTGACAAGCCGGAAGGCGTGGGTGAAGAAGGTCCGCCGTCGATAGGCCCGGCCATTGCCAATGCCTTGCTGGCAGCGAGTGGCAAGCCTGTTACGCGCCTCCCTTTGACACAGGCAGGATGGACGCTGGTGGCGTAAAATATTTACTGCAGCTTGTTGTGACTGCTGGTATCGTGCAATTCTCAAATCTGAATTCACACTATTCCAGGAGATAAAAATGACGATAGCAAACTGGTGCGTACTGGCGGCTTGCCTGTTGCCGATAGTGACAGTTGGTCTGGCCAAGGGTGGCTCAGCCAAAATGCCGCGTGAAGCAGGCAGGTATGACAATAACAATCCCAGGGAATGGGCCAAGGGCCTGAGTGGCTGGCAGCAGCGTGCCAATGCGGCGCAGCAAAACGGTTTTGAAGCCCTGCCCTTGTTTATTGCTGCGGTTGTTCTTGCCCAGCAAGCCCAGGCAGACCAAGTGCGTATAGATCAACTGGCAGTCTTGTTCATTGCCATCCGTATCGTCTACATCATTACCTATTTGATGAATCAGGGCACTTTGCGTACCCTGGTCTGGTCTGGTGGTGTGGCTACCAGCATCGCCATTTTGCTGATGGCCTAGATTTTTATCATGACCAGGATGTGGGCGTGAACATCCTCGCCCTTGTCCTGACGTGCAATTTCCTGGCTGGCTTCAACGATCTTGAAGCCATGCAATTGTGCCAGCCGCTGCAGATAAGCATAGCTGTGTGCATAGCGCTGGGACGGGCGCAAAATGTAGTCTACGCTTTCATCCGCCACTTCGACTGAAAATCCAAGCACTGACTTCGTTTGCATGACACGACTGGCAGCAGCAAATACCTGATCCAGCTCGCCGATATATACAAACACGTCTGCTGCAATGATAAGGTCAAAATCCTGGTCTTGCAGTTGCAACCAGTCGCTTATTTCTGCGCAATGCAGTTCATCATACAGACTTGTTTTCCTGGCCTGGTTCAGCATCTTTTCTGACAAATCTATGCCCGTCAGCTTGCTGGCTTTTGCCCGCAGATAAGCTGCGCACAAGCCCGTACCGCAACCCAGATCCAGATAATTGCCGGGCTCAGCTTTGACATGCTTGCTGACTGCCTTGCTGAGCAGGGTCGGTATTTGATAATGCAAGACTTTCAGCAAATGCTCGTCAAAATGGGTAGCGTACTGATCAAACAAATCAGCAATATAGGTGGGGGGAGACATTGCGGGCGTATCGATTACGCCCAGTGCTGCCAGCGCATAATTGATTTGCGCCAGCTCCACATCATCCTTGCAATGACTGGCTGCCACTTGATAAACCGCAATAGCAACATCGTCCTGCCCCATCTGGCGCAATGTATTGCCATATTGCAGATGCGCCTTGACATAATCCGGCTTGATTTTTATCGCCTGTGTAAAGCTCTCCACAGCGGCTGCAAACTGCTGCAATTTTTGCAGACAGATACCGCGATTGCACCAGGCCTGTATGTGCCCGGGCTGCAAGTGCAAGACATCTTCATATCCAGCGATAGCACCTTCATATAGCCGCAAACATTGCAGACTGAAGGCGCGGGCAAAATGGATGGCAGCATCTTGTGGTTTTAATTGCCGGGCTTCATCAAAATCCTGCAAGGCTTGCTGATGCTCATCCATTTCTTGCTGGGCGATACCACGGTTTAGCAGAGCCTCTGTATAGCGGGGATTAAGGCGCAGGGCCTTATCATAGTTATGCAGGGCAGCAGGCAGCTTCCCCATGCTGCGCAAAGTATTGCCACGGTTATTCCAGGCCATGGCGTAATCGGGTTTCAATTGCAGGGCCATGTCATAACTGGCCAAGGCTTCTTGCGATAAACCCAGGTCTTGCAAGGCTGCGCCCAGATTGCCATGTGCAATGGCTTGTTGTGCATCAATAGCGATTGCCTGGCGCAGGCGTGTCACTGCCAGCTCCGCATCGCCGCGTTGCTTGGCAATCACCCCCAGTAATTGCATGGCATCAAAATGCTCAGGCTGGGTTTGCAAGACTTGCAGGTAGAGTGCTTCCGCCGCGGCTAGCTTGCCCTGCTGGTGAAGTGTGATTGCCTGTTGCAATATATTGCTGATCTGTGCGCTCATGATACTGTTCAATTTCCTGTACTATCTTGACTATTCTATTAAGGATGCATGCTATATGGATGAACAGGAACTGTGGGCGCTGCTGTGGAGTCTGTTACCTACACCAGCTTACCTGATTGCTGCCTTTGCTTTTGGCTTGCTGGGTATGGCGGCGTTTTACTATGGCAGGAAAAAAAGCAACAAGCGTGTCAAATGGCTGGCCGTGGGGCTGATGTTTTATCCCTACTTCATTGGTAGCGATATACGCTTGCTGTACGGCGTAGGCATCGCTTTTTGCATTGCCATCGCCGTCAGCATTTATTATCCTCAAGAGCCAAAGTAATTGATGTAACCAACTTGGCCAACTTAGCCCAGGATTTTTTCCATCTCTTCAAACTGCAGGTTTTCAACCAGCATCTGTTCCTTGCCATTGTCCGAAGGGAAGGGCTTGAAGCGGCCTGTGCGTACGTAGCCACGGCGCTCATAGTAAGCAATCAGTTCTTTCCTGACACTGATGACGGTCATCCAGATTTTGTTTATTCCCCATAAGTCTTGCGCATGTTTTTCTGCCGTTTGCATGAAATGCTTGCCTATGCCATTTCCCTGCAAGACCGGGCGTACGACAAACATGCCCAGATAGGCCGCGCCTTCGGTCTTTTCCAGATTCACGCAACCTATGATGTCTTCATCCTGCAGGCATAGCAGGATGACAGAATTGGGATTCGCGATCAGTTCGCGCACTTCAGGCGGAAATATGCGTGAACCCTGCAATAGATCAGCTTCTGTAGTCCAGCCCTGGCGGCTGCTGTCGCCACGGTAGGCGCTGTTGACCAGTGCAGCGATAGTTTCAGCATCAGCATCAACTGCAGGGCGAAAACTGATGGTTGTTGTATTGCTTGAGATGTTTTCTGTCATACGCGTTTATGTGAAAAGAGGGTTCAGGCTTGCTTTGACCTGAAATAATAACATGCGTCTTATCCACACCAGAATCTGGCTTTACTGGCGTGAAAACTGCGTGTTAGCATGGCAGGAACGATAAGATGTTTTGTCTTTATATTAATAATTTTTGTTTTCCTAATGAAAAACTCCGCTACCAGGGCAATACTGTTTGTCTGCATGGGTAATATTTGCCGTTCACCCAGTGCAGAAGGGGTATTTCGCAGCCATGCTGAAGCAGCCGGACTGGATTTGCACATAGACTCTGCCGGTACCCATGCTTATCACATAGGCGAGGCGCCTGATCCGCGCTCGCAGGAATTTGCTGCACGCCGTGGCATAGACTTGTCACAGCAAAGGGCGCGCAAGCTCGTCGCCAGTGACTTTGAAAAGTTCGATTTATTGCTGGCCATGGACAAAGAAAACCTGGCGAGAATGAAGTCTGCTTGCCCGGCAAAGCATCAGCACAAGTTGAAACTGATGATGGAATATGCAGGCCAGAGTGACAGCGAGATTGTGCCTGATCCCTACTATGGTGGCGCTGACGGTTTTGACCTGGTGCTGGATTATATTGAAGATGCCAGTGCTGGCCTGGTTCGCGTGATACATCAAGAGGAAAATGTCAAAAGAGGGGGAAGCATAATGCAGGCACGAGATCTCGAATTTATCATGAACTCCATACGCGAGTATCTGCAAAGGCACCCTGACAGTGCTGATACTGCAGAAGGTATTACCACATTTTGGATAGACTGGCCAGATGAAGCTCTCCCGGTATCCATGGTGGTGCAGGCACTTGAAAGCTTGCGCGATGCCGGTTTAGTGGAGAGCATAAAGGCGGCTAGTCGCACAATGTGGCGGCGTGCCGGGCGTCAACAGTTGCCGTAACTTTATCCATGTCACATAGAATATTTTTTCACAGCATGCTCAGCCTGGGGATTTTCCTCGGCTTTACCTTGTCAGCATATGCCCGCAATGAGCTGGTGAAAATCGAGACTGTCAAAGGTGCCTATTCAAATGCCTTGCTGGCGACCAATAACAGCCGTATGCCAGTCACAGTGACCTTGCAGCTTGGCAGTTTCAGTAATCTGACGTCGAACAAAAGGTGGCCCATACAGGCACAACTGACGGGTGGCCAAAGCATGGAATTGGTGCAGATATCTGCTGCCAACGCACAATTTGGGTATACCATCGATTACAGTAGTCAGTTCGTGCAGGGCGACCCTAATGCCCGGCATGATGCGAATGTCAGCTATCAAATTCCTTTTGCCGCTGGTCACGGTTTCCAGATTGTGCAAGCCGCCGATGGCCCGCAGTTTACCCATCAGAGCGTTGCCACCCGTTATGCCGTCGATATTGATATGCCGATGGGTACGACAGTAGTGGCGGCGCGTGCCGGTTATGTGGTGGAAGTGGTCAGCCAGTTTGCCGACAACGGCAGGACTGAGGCCGAATTCTTTGACAAGGCCAATTATGTCCGCATCCTGCATGATGACGGCACCTGGGCTGATTACTTCCATCTCAAGCAAAACTCCAGTCAGGTGCAAGCAGGTATGCGCGTGGAAGCCGGGCATGTCCTGGCTTTGTCCGGTAACAGTGGTTACTCCGCTACGCCACACCTGCATTTTCATGTACAGGTGAACCAGAACGGCACCATCATTTCCCTGCCATTCCGTTTTCGTAATTCTCACGATGGCGTATTCACGCCGCGTTATCAAAGCTGGTTGATACCTGACACTCAAACTGTGAGCGCCAGCAAAACCAAAGCCAGGAAGACCCTGCGCGAATGCCTGCCAGGCGGCAAGCCAGTGGACGATGCGGTTATACGCTGCCTGTCAGCTTCTTGAAATCTCACTGCGCTGAGTGCGGGTACAAATCTCACTGATATTGACTCATGCTTAAATGGTTGTGCAAAAAGCATAAAAATATTTTCACTTTCCTCTCTTGACATTTTATGTCGTACGCCTAAAATGCGACATAATATGTCATGTATCCTTTTTGTAATTGCTTAAAGAACTGAGGGAGTTGTATGGAAGAGCTGATGAAGCGCTTGGCAGGTATAGAAAATATACTGTCCCGGCGCATGGGGCTGGCGGATGTCAGTGCCAGCTTATTGCCTGTCACCGAGCCCGAAGGTGTGCCGGTCATGCGCATCAGCATAGAAAGCCAGGCCGAGTTGCCCGTCTTTGTCACAGTATCCCCCAGCCAGGTACTCTGCATTTGTTATCTGTGGACAGAAGAAGAAATCAAGCCAGAGCGCCGCGCAGAAATGCTGGAAGCCATGATGGATTTGAATATCTCTATCCCGCTTTCCAATTTTGGTCGCATAGGACAGCACTATGTCATTTATGGGTCGCTGGCACATGATGCATCGGTGGAAGATATCGCCATCGATGTCGCCATGGTGGCCGATAACGCGATTGAAGCTTTAGATGTATTCACTGAATATCTGAAATAAGGGGACTACCATGGCTGTCTTTTCTAAAATTTTGACTATGCTCAGAGGCAATTTGCGCGAAATCGGGCAAAGTGTGGTTGACCAGAATGCCAGTAGCATTTATGAGCAAGAGATTGTCGAAGCGAAGGCGCATGTCGCCAGGGCCAAGCAAAACCTGACTGCCGTGATGGCAAAAGAAATGCAGTCAGCGCGGGAAATTGAAAGCCTGCAGGCAGAGCTGGCACGCTATGAAGAACTGGCTTTGCAGGCCATGCAAAAAAGTGAGCTGGTGCTGGCTGAAGAAGTCGCAGGCAAGCTCGCCCACCTGGAAATTGCGATTAGCGAACAAAATGCCTCGCGTAATGAGTTCGCAGAAAACATCAACAAGCTCAAGGACATGATACGCAATGCCGAAACCAGCTTGCGCGAGCATGAGCGCCAGCTCGCCATGGCGAAGACCACGGAGAGCGTGTATCAGGCGACTGCTACCATTTCCCAGACCATGGGTGCCAGTGGTTCCAAACTCATGAGTGCAAAAGAATCGCTGGAGCGTATCAAGCAGCGCCATCAAGACATGGCAGATCAGATGCATGCAGCAGATACACTGGAAAATGAACTGGGTGGTAAAGCACTCGACCAGAAACTGGCAGCCGCAGGCATAGGGCAGGTACCTGACCAGAAGGCACTGGTCCTGGCCAGGTTGCAGGCAAAATTCAGTGCGCGGCAAGCGGCAATGATGAAGCCAGCGACCAGTGATGGCGCTAATTAAACGAGACAGATGCTTGAGAATCACATGGTCAAAACATCGTCAAGCTGGACAAGTTCTGATGCCGCCTTGCGTGCGGTGCAGGTGGCGTTTGATGTTGAAAAACAGGTGATAGAAGCCGTACGCCGCGCCGCCTTCGACAATCAGTTATCTCCCTCTGACCAGATACGCCTGATACTGGGTTTGCCTTACAACAGCAAACCTGTCAGGCCGCGCCTGACGGTCACTTTGAGTGACGCCGATTACGTCATGCTGGCTGAACGCTTTGGCATAGATCTGGAAGATAAACGTGCGATTAAAGAGCGCTTGAATCAGGAGTTGATCAATTTTACAAAAAAATAATCCTGACATGATGGAGCCTGTTACGATCACCCCGGTGTTTACTTAAGAACTGACCGATGCGGCTTATATCAACAAAAATAATAGACAGGGAAAATTCATGAATATCTGGCAGTTGCTGAGCAGCTTTCCAACCTCAATACCCAGCGTACTGATGGGCGTGCTTGTCGTGTACTGGCTGTTGTCCATATTTGGCCTGGTTGATTTTGGTCATCATCTTGATGCTGGTGGTGGTCATGAGCTGCATCTTGGTCACCATGATGTTGGCAATCATGATGCGCATGCAGACGGTGATAGTGCCGACCTGCATACCATGGCGGGGTATCTGGTGGCAATGGGGTTGGGTGGAGTACCTTTTTCCATAGTCGCGACTCTCATCATTTTCTTTACCTGGCTATTCACTGCACTGGTACATCAATATTTGCTGGCCTTGGTACCAACGGCAATGCTGCAATTAGTCGTGGGCAGTGGCACGCTGCTGGCTGGCATGGCCTTATCTATCCCCATTTCTGCCAGCCTCATCAAACCCATGCGCAGTTTGTTCGTGCGTCATTATGCCAGGGACAACCATAGCCTGATTGGCCATAGCTGCCGCATCGTGACAGAAAGCGTGGATGAGAAATTTGGCCGGGCTGAAATTGAAGATCATGGTGTCGCCATCAATATCCGGGTATGGGCAGCTAGCCCCAACACCTTGAAAAAGAATTCAATAGCGGTCGTGCTTGCCTATAACGACAGCAATCAGCAGTACGAAGTAAGTGCTCTTACCGAGCAGATTTAATATTAAATTTACCAAAAGACAAACAAAGGAATTTCATGGACATCATGCTGCTCGCAATTGGCTTCGGCGTTATTGTGTTACTCGGTGCACTGGCGATGTTCGCCAAGTTCTACCACAAGGTGGAACAGGGCCATGCGATGATTATCAATACTCTCAGAGCAGAGCCCGATGTCACTTTCACTGGTGGCATTGTCTACCCCATCATCCATAAAAAAGAACTCATGGAGATTTCTCTGAAGACCATAGAAATCGCCAGGATGGGTAAGGATGGCCTGATCTGCATGGATAATATCCGCGCCGACATCAAGGTCACTTTTTTTATCCGCGTCAACAAAACTGCACAAGACGTGCTGAAAGTCGCGCAGGCGGTAGGCTGCGCGCGCGCCTCGCACCAGGACACGCTGGAAAGCCTGTTCGCCGCCAAGTTTGCAGAAGCACTCAAGACCGTCGGCAAGTCCATGGACTTTGTCGATCTGTATCAGGCGCGCAACCGCTTCCGTGATGAAATCATTCGCCAGATTGGTGATGACCTGTCTGGTTATGTACTCGAAGATGCGGCGATTGATTATATCGAGCAAACATCGCTGGATAAAATGGATGCCCACAATATCCTCGATGCCCAGGGTATCAAAAAAATCACTGAGCTGACCGCGATAGAAAGCATACGCACCAATGAATTGAAGCGCGATGAAGAAATGCGCATCAAGAAAAAGAATGTGGAAACCCGTGAAGCCATACTTGAACTTGAACGTCAGCAATCCGATGCAGAATCGCGTCAGGGGCGTGAGATAGGTTCGGTACGTGCGCGTGAACAGGCCGAGACCCAGAAAGTCCAGGCTGAAGAACATGCCAAATCTGAATTGGCACGTCTGCAGTCGGAACAGATTGTACTGGTGCAGCAAGAAAATACCATGCGTGAAAAAGAAGTGGCAGAAAACAATCGCAAGCGTGCTGTCGCGATTGAAGAAGAGCGCGTCACCAGAGCCCGTCAACTCGAAGTCGTCGACAGGGAAAGAGAAGTGGCACTGCAAACCATAGAAAAAGAAAAAGCCATAGAAATCCAGAAGAAGGCGATTGCCGACGTCATTCGTGAACGCATCGTGGTGGAACGCACAGTCGCCGAACAGGAAGAAGCTATCAAGGAAGTACGTGTGGTCGCTGAAGCTGACCGTCAGAGAAAGAGCGTGGTGATCATCGCAGAAGCCAGTGCAGAAGAAAAAATGGTGCTGACAGTCAAGGCAGCAGAAGCAGAAGAGCGCTCTGCTAAACACAGGGCAGCGCAAGATCTGACACTGGCAGATGCAGCATTGAAAGTCGCCGAGAAAGGAGCTGAATCCAAAAAACGCGAAGCTGAAGGACGCGAAGCAGAACTGGCAGCACCTGGCCTGGCCGATGCCAAAGTCAGGATCGCTGCTTCTGAAGCTATCCTGAAACAGGGCGCCGCGCAGGCAGAATCAACCCGCATGCAAATGGAAGCAGAAGCCAAGGGTAAAGAACAACTGGGCCGTGCAGAAGCCAATGTCCGCATTGCCGGTGCCGAAGCAACTGCCAAACAGGGGGCCGCAGATGCTGAATCTTTGCGCTTGCATATGCAGGCTGAGGCTCAGGGCCATGAGCAAATGGGCCTGGCTGCGGCCAATGTCAAAACGGCAGATGCCAGTGCAACAGTCACCCATGGTGATGCGGAAGCTCACGTCATACAAACCCGCTTTGAAGCAGAGTCCAAAGGCCTGCGTCAGAAATTTGAAGCCATGGCTGCCATGAGTGATGAAACCCGTGCACATGAAGAATTCCGTATGCAACTGGAAATCTCCAATCAGCAAATCATGAAAGGTCTGGACGCACAGACACATATTGCCAAAGACCAGGCTGAGGTACTCGGCAAGGCACTGCAAAACGCCAATATCGATATCGTTGGTGGTGAGGGTGATTACTTTGACCGCTTTGTCAACGCCCTGGCGATAGGCAAGGGGATAGATGGCACGATACAGAAGAGTAAAACCTTGCAGGTGGGTCTGAAAAATCACCTGAGTGGTGAGCGCGACATGGTGCATGATTTGCGTGACCTGGTGGGGGCACTTGGCGGGTCATCTGCTGAATTGCAAAACCTGTCCTTGTCTGCGTTTTTGGCGAGAGTGAATGCCCAGGGTACAGCACAACAGAAAAGTGCCCTGCACACGCTGATCAACAGTCTGGGCAAGGGCGCAGAGGGTGTAGAGAAAGTTTTGCCATAAGGCGGATTTGCATGACCTGATTCCCGGAGAAAGGTGCAGGCTTGCACTTTTCTCCGCGTCAATGCAGTTGCTGATGACTGCCTGATATGCAAACGAAAAAACAAACGGAAAACCCAGCAATGAATGCAATGCCTGAGCAAGCCGCGTCCAGCAATACACAAAGTAGTACAAGCAGCAATGCTGCAATTGATGACTCAGATCCACAAGCTGCTGCCGGTGAACATTCCGGCAGTTTTGATCTGCTGCGTCAGCGACTCAATAATCAAGGCAAGCTGATATCCGACAAGGCGGCCCTGCTCAATAGTGCCAGGCTGGAAGAGTTTGGCCGTGACGAGATGAGCCTGCTGGCACGCACCCGTGCGCGCACTGAAAACAATTGCGTATCGCGCGACCTGGTCCTGGTTGGCGACATACTGGTGCTGGGTTACAACGTCTTTATAGGATTGCGGCAAGAGACCCGGGTTGAAGATGTGTTTGCTCTGTATCGCCTGGATAATAGCAGCGGGCAGCATGAGCTTGAACCGGTAAAGCTGGAGGATACCTTCCTCAATGATAGCCGTTTCCTCAACGAGTTCAGGGAACTCTACAGTTACTATAAAAATGCCCAGTTGGTGCAACTGCGTGTGCACCAGGGTAAATTGCTGGCTGCCTTCAAGATAGGCGAACGCATGTCGGATATTCGCGTGTTTCGCTGGCAGATAAAAGATGATGGCACGGTCAGCTATATCGATAACCGGGGTGAAAGAGATGTCGCCCTGCCACCAGCACATGATTTTGAATGGCTGTCGGCCACCCGGGAACAGCATGTCATTGGCAAGCATTCCCACGTCAATATCCTTGATACCCTGTTTGTCGAATCCATAGGCGGCGACCTGACGGTCAAGATAGAAAACAATACCGATACGGGGCTGGGCATTTATGCCGAGCCGGTTGAAGATGCCAACCAGTCACTGAATGACGCAGAGATTGCCTACGCTGCTGTGGGTGAGTTGATACTGCTGCGGGTAAAGCCTTACCGCGAAACCCAGAGCCGTTATCTGGTGTATGTGCGCCGCACCCAGCAAGTGATGAGAGTGGATGCGATAGGCAGGTCTTGCGTGCAGTTGCCAGAAGACCACGGCATCGTTTTTCCTGGTGGTTACATACTGCAAAGCGGTGAACATCGCCTGTTCAGTGACTTGCCCACAGACTTGCAATTCAAGCGTCGTGTCCTGTCCCCCAATGGTGAAGATGTCTTGTATGTGTTTTATGGCGTTGAACCGGGCATTTATGTTTTGCTGACTTACAACCTCATCAACAAGTCACTGGAACAGCCATTGCTGGCCCAGGGGTATGCCCGCTATGGCGACGGGCGCATGATGCTGTTTACTGCCGAGAGCGACGAGCCTACCCGCAACCATGCGATGCAATTATGGCAGACACCTTTTCTTAGTGATGATCATGCCGCCAGGCAGGCCCCGCGTCAAAGTTTCTTTGGCAAGATAGGTAACCGCGAGCTGGTACGCGGCTTGTCTGAACTGTATTCGCTGGCCAAGTCAGTGCGTGAGCAGGACGATAGCAGCAATGCGCAATTGCCCAGTCGCTTTGTCTATGAGGCGATCGCCAAACAAGCCCGGCACCTGATCGATGCCTATTATTGGCTGAGTGCAGAACAAGCCAGGGAAATCGGCAAGGATGTACAGAGCCTGATAGAAGTGGCACGCGCCACCCTGGATGAGTTTGACAAGGTCGCCGCCATACAAAGCCAGGCCAGAAAAACCTTGCAGCAAACTGAGTTTGCACAAAAGCAGCTGCTGACAGAAACCGCCAGCCGCTTATGGCATGCACCCGGTGATTTCATTACAGCGTTGGACCAGATACGCTTGCTGCGCGGGCAGTTGACCGGGCTCAAAGAACAGCGTTATATGGATGTGGCGCGCCTGCATGCACTTGACGATGAACTGGCAACTGAAGAAAGGCGTGTGGCCGAGCGCACCGTGCAATTCTTGTCACGCGACGATGCCTTTGTAAAAATCCATGAAGAAGTTGCCAAATTCAGCAGCCAGCTGGGCAGCCTGCAAACCACGGCAGAACTGTCACCCGTCTACGAAGCTTTGGACAAGCACGCGCACAATCTCGATGGCTTGACAGAATTGCTGGGGACACTGGCGGTAGGTGATGCCAGCCTGCGCACCAGGATACTCGATACGATATCCGGCATTTATGCAGAGCTGAATAAACTGCGGGCAGAGGCACGCTTGCGCCGCAAGCAGTTGTCGCTAGGTGAATCGGCTGCCGAATTTGCGGCGCAATTAAAACTGTTCGGACAATCGGTAGACAGCGCGCTGGAACAGGCCGCTACGCCTGAACGTTGCGATGAATTGCTGACACGTTTGCTGGCACAGCTCGAAGAACTGGAAGGCCGATTTGCCGAACAGGATGAATACCTGACAGAGATCGCCCACAAGCGCGAATCGGTATACGAAACCTTCGAGGGTAAGAAACAAATCCTGAACGATGCCCGTTCGCGCCGCGCCCAGGCCATCATGGAAGCAGCACGCCGCATCTTGACTGGCATCCCCAAGCGCCTGACACAGTTCCAGGAGCAGGCGCAAATGGAGGCTTATTTTGCCTCTGATTCCCTGCTCAATAAACTCAAGGCCAGCATAGAAGAATTGCGCAAGCTGGGTAATCAGGTTGCTGCTGATGACCTCGCCGGGCAACTCAAGAATATACGTGAGCAAGCACAGCGTTCTTTGCGTGACCGCAGTGAGCTGGTGAGCGGCAATACCATACGCCTGGGTCGTCATGCATTTACAGTCAACCAGCAATTGCTGGACCTGACCATTATCGCCAGACAAGACAAGCTGTCTTACCATATCAGTGGTACCGATTATTTCTGTGCGGTTGAAGATTCCCGCCTTGAAGCATTGCGGCCCTACTGGGGGCTGGAAATATTGTCAGAATCCGGGCAGGTTTATCGCGCAGAGTACCTGGCCTATCAGATCGTGGAGAACGCCCGTGCAGAGACAGGCAGTGGCAAGTGGCAAGAGTTACTGGAGGCTGCTGCACAGACTGATACCGCAACACTCGATACCCTGGTGCGGCGCTTTGCTGCAGCACGTTTTCAGGAAGGCTATCAAAAAGGTGTGCATGATCATGATGCCAGCGCCATCCTGCGCAATCTGGTTCCCATGGTGGAGAATGCCGGGCTATTGCGCTACAACCCGCTGGCAAGGGCAGTTGCTGTGCTGTACTGGCAGCACCTGAGCAATACTCCCAGTCTGCAAGTAGCAGCGCAGACTTTGCAACATCAGGCCGAGCAGGCAGAACTGATGAGCAAGCAATTTGGCAACGGCCGTCTGTTACGCCAGATCGCGACCGAACAGCAGCAAGCCTTGCAAAAATATGTGCAGCAACAGCATCTGGATTTCAGTCACTGCATGGAAGCAGGCACAGAATCCCTGTCCATGCTGATGGAAGAAGCAGCCAGCTACCTGCTCGATGAACTCAGTCAGGATGCCGGTGGCGTCAAACGCGCAACGGCGCATGAATGGATATGCAGCCGCGCCGCCTATGACATCATGCAGGGTATCTTGCAGCATCTGGCCAGGAATGCGATTCCCCTGCCATGGCAAGAGCAGACTCTGGCTTTACATGCACGTTGGCAGCTCGCCAGTGAATGGGTGCACGGCTATATCACGCATCAGCAACTCGACCAGAATCTCTTGCCAGAGGTCAGTGCAGCCTTGCTGTGTAATTTACCGCGCCACATACATTCGGCAGATTTGCAGGTACAGGTTGGCGGTATGCTGGGTGAACATGTACGTATCACTACGCCGGCAGACGTACAGGACAAGAATCCGGCCCTTGATCTGCAACTCAATGACTTCATGCGCCGTCTCTCGCATCATGTGAAGCTCATCGTTCCTGCCTATCAGGAATTGCAGACCCTGCGCCTGCAACTGGTACAGGAAGAAAAAGCCCGCCTGCATCTGGAGCAATTCCAGGCCAAGCCTTTGTCCAGCTTTGTCCGCAATCGCCTGATTGATGAAGTCTACCTGCCCATGGTGGGTGATAACCTGGCCAAGCAGATAGGTGCTGCCGGGGCGCAGAGACGTACTGACTCCATGGGCATGCTCTTGCTGATTTCACCGCCGGGTTATGGCAAGACCACGCTGATGGAATACCTGGGCGACAGGTTGGGCATGATCTTTGTCCGCATCAATTGCCCGGTGCTGGGCCACAATGTCACTTCACTTGATCCTGCACAGGCTAGCAGCAGCGCCGCCCGCATGGAATTGGAAAAGCTCAATCTCGGTCTGGCCATGGGCAATAATGTGATGCTGTATCTGGATGATATCCAGCATACCCATCCTGAGTTCCTGCAAAAATTCATTGCCCTGGCCGACGGCACGCGCCGCATAGAAGGTGTGTGGCGCGGTGCCAGCCAGAGTTATGACTTGCGCGGCAAGCGCTTTGCCATCGTCATGGCTGGTAACCCGTATACTGAATCGGGTGAGATGTTCAAAATTCCCGACATGCTGGCAAACCGTGCCGATATTTATAACCTGGGTGATGTGCTGAGTGGCAAGGAAGATGCCTTTGCCCTGTCATATATAGAAAATGCCCTGGTGTCACACCCGGCCCTGCATTTGTTGAGTACACGCGACCCGCAAGATACATACCAACTGATCCGGATGGCGCAGGGTGAACCCATACCGGCCAGCGATTTGAAGCATGTCTACAGCCAGCAAGAAATTGCAGAAATCTGCGCGCTTTTGCAACGCCTGTTCAAAGTGCGTGATGCCTTGCTGAAAGTGAACCAGGCTTACATCGCCTCTGCCTCACAAGATGATCAATTCCGTACCGAGCCTGCATTCAAATTGCAAGGCAGTTACCGCAATATGAGCAAGCTGACACCAAAAATATCAGCATTGATGCATGATGATGAGCTGGATCTTTTATTGCGCGATCACTACCGCGGCGAGGCGCAGACCCTGACCATGGGCGCGGAAGAAAATCTCTTGAAACTGGCACACCTGCTCGGTCAGCCCCAGCCAGAAGAGCAGGCACGCTGGCAAGACCTGTTGCATGAATTCAGCCGTTTGCGCAAGCAGGGCGGTGCAGATGCAGATGGTGCCACCAAGGTTGCCAATCTGCTGGCCGATATCAGCGAGCAGATTGCCGCCCTCGGGCAGAAGGCAAGAAGTGATGTGCACATCAACATGCCCGATCAGGAAGTCTTGCAAACCACCTTGAAGCGCCTGGCAGAAAGTTATGAGCAAACCTTATTGCCCATCATCAGCGCCATGAACCATAAGATGCGCCTTGATCATAGCATCTGGGACAATGTACGCGAAATGTCCACCAGCCTGCATGATCTGGAAAAGCATCTGATCCCTGTGCGTTATGCAGAAAAAAAGAAAAAAGAGAAAGACGCAAAGCCTGCTGAAGACAAGCCTTGAATACTTCCGTCCTGAGTGATGAAACCGATACTTGCCGTGACGAAAACCCGGCAAGCAAAAATTTCAGTGTGATTGCGCTGCTATACTGCAAAGTATGGATACCAGCAGCTTTCATACTTCTTCAAACCCAGTGCCGCAGCCAGCGCCACAGACCTGGCAGGCTGCGGCCAGGGTACTGCTGTTGAATGTATTCATCTGGAGCACGCTCAGCCTGATCGGTGCGCTGACTTCTCTCAATGATGATTTGCGCGAAGGCAATCAGGGCGACTTCTGGCTGATCTTTCAAAGCTGGGGCAGGAGTGCGATAGCGCTGGCGATACTTGGCTATATCCTGGCTTATTGTTTCAAACGCTGGCCCTGGTTATATAGCAGTGCGCGACATATTGCGGTAGGGTATGGACTGCTATTGCTGATTGTTTTGCCCGGGCAATTGCTGTATGTCGGCAAGCTGTTTACCCTGGATGGCCCGCATGACATGAACTGGGGGCAGATAGAGGCAGAGCTGCAGGTCTTCGACAAGCTGGCGGCCTTGCTGCGTTTGTCGTCCATCAGTGCCGTATATTTTGCCGTGGTCGCCATCAAGATCTGGCAGCAAAGCCAGGAAAGGGGGCGTGCCTGGGCACTGGAAAGAGCAGATGCCCTGGCTTTGCGGCTGGAGCTGGAGCAGCAAAAATCCCTGGCCTTGCGGGCGCAGCTGGAACCCCATTTCATGTTCAATGCCCTCAATGCCATCAGTGCCCTGGTCATTTCAGATAATAAGGATGTCGCCCTGAATGGCATACATGGCTTGAGCGAACTATTGCGCTATGCGCTGGCCGCCGGAGATAAAAACTGGGTCAGGTTTGCAGAGGAGCTTGCCTTTGTGCAGGATTATCTGGCGCTGCAGCGTCTGCGCTATGGGGAGCGCCTGCATATCGCCATAGTAGGGGTGGATGAGCAGGTACTGGCCTGCGATTGTCCACCCTTGTTATTGCAACCCCTGATAGAAAATGCCTTGCGGCATGATCTGGATTGTCATGAAGAAGCCAGCGATATCTTGTGCCGTTTTGACTGCAGCGAGGGTAATCTGCTGATACGCATCAGCAACCCCGTGCATGCCGAAGCTGCGGCCAATCCCGGTGTAGGCCTGGGTTTGCGCAATACACTGGCACGCCTGCAACTGGCCTATGGCGATGCCGCGTCTTTGCAGACCGAGACTACTACAGGCCGTTTCGTAGTGACGATCAGCATGCCGGTAACAAGATCAGAATGACAGCCATTACAGCTAATACAGCCAACATAGCCACCATCCGCAGCATCATCGTCGATGATGAAGAACATGCGCGTATTACCCTGCGCTATGCCCTGAGCAAATATCCTGAATGGCAGGTGCTGGCCGAATTGAAGAATGCAGCAACAGCACGCGAGTTTCTGGCGGAAAATGCCGTTGATGTCGTTTTTCTCGATATACAAATGCCCAAAGAGTCAGGCCTGGAACTGGCGCGCAGTCTGGCCGCGCAGCCAGGACCACCTTTGATCATCTTCGTGACTGCCTATAATGTCCATGCGATTGACGCTTTTGAATTGCAGGCACTGGATTATGTGCTCAAGCCTTTCAGTCCTGACCGATTTTCTAAAACCCTGGAGCGGGCCAGGGAAATGCTGAGCCTGACCCGGCAACCTGCTTACGGCCGTGCACTATCAGCCTGGCTTGCTGCCAGTCAACGTGGCCTGGATGAACAGAAACCCGCTTACCTGCAACAGGTCACGGTCAGGTCTGTCGGTGAAATGGAGAACATCCTGCTCTCTGACGTTTATTGGGTAGGTGCGGCAGGTAATTATGTAGAGCTACACCTGGACAAGCGTGTGGTCTTGCACAGAGTACCTCTGAGCAAGCTGGAAGAATACCTCGATCCCCGCCAGTTCATCCGTGTTCACCGGGGGGCCATCGTCAGGGCAGATCAACCCGCCCATTTGCAGGTACTTGGAAATGGCAGTTATCAATTGAGGCTGCGTAACGGTACAGAGGTAGCCGTCAGCAAGAATTATGTCGATGCCCTGCGTCAGCTTATGCTGGGTCAGGCATGACATTACACCTGTCGGGCATCCATCGCGTATCCATCATGGCCGAGCCCGGAATTTTGGCACTCTCCTGAACTTATTACTCCTCTTTGGGTCTGATTCCCCGTAATTCAAGCAAGTCTGTTTGCATTTCAATCCGCCAAATCAGCATTTCATCCATAAAAAAGTGCACTTTAAAACCATGGCGATTGAACTAGACAAGACTACAGGGAATACTTTCTCATCCAATTTCCCCACACTAATAGCGACAGGGACCATCATGTTACGTAAAACTCTACTTGTTCTTGCCATTGCCTCGGCTCTGGCAGCATGCAGCAAAGACAAATCCGCGGAAAAAGCAGATGCAAGCTCAAGTGCCAGTGCAAGCTCCAGCGCCAGTGCAGCTGCCGATAAAAGTGGCGTAAATGACAAGAAAGACAAAGCTCCTGTCAAATTGGTGATTGCACCAGAGGACGTGATGACGGTACAGAGCAATGCCATGGCATCCGGCCCTGTTGTGACTGGTTCCATACAACCAGAGCGCAAGGCTGATCTGCGTGCAGAAGTGAGCGCAGTCGTGTTGCAAGTGCTGAAAGAAAATGGTGATGTCGTCAAACGTGGCGATATTTTGGTCAAACTGGATGAAACCTCTATTCGCGACAACCTCAATTCCGCAGAAGACAACGCCCGTAGTGCCACATTGGCGCTGGACCAGTCTGAGCGTGCCTTGCAGCGCTTGAAAACACTGCGTGCCTCCGGCATGACTTCCTTGCAGGCACTGGATGATGCTGAAGTACGCCGTAACACTGCCCAAAGCGAATTATCAGCGTCCAAAGCGCGCGCCGTGGTGGCGCGCCAGCAATTGCAACGCACGGTCGTGCGCGCACCGTTTGATGGCGTCGTCAGCGAACGCAAGGTATCTGCCGGTGATACTGCCGCCATAGGCAAGGAACTGGTTAAAGTCATCGACCCGACCAGTATGCGCTTTGCTGGCCGTGTATCGACAGACAAGATCGCCATGGTCAAGGTTGGCCAGCCTGTAGGTTTCCGCATCAATGGTTATGCCGGGCAAGAGTTCCGTGGCAAGGTCACCCGGGTTGATCCTGCGGCCAATGAGATTACTCGCCAGGTTGAAGTGCTGGTAGCCTTTGCTGACAGCAAGCAACCCAGTGTTTCTGGCCTGTATGCCGAGGGGAATATTGAAGCGGCGACTGTCAGCGCCCTGATGCTGCCAGAAGCGGCTGTCATCAAGTCCGGTGACAAGTCTTATGCTTGGAAAATTGCAGGCAAAACCTTGAACAAGGTGGATTTGCAAATCGGCAAACGTGACCAGCGCACAGGCAATTATGAAATCCGCAGTGGTTTGGCGGCAGGTGATGTCGTCATGCGCAGCCCGAGCTCCAGTTTCAAGGATGGTCAGAACATAGAACTGGCTGCCGCCAAGGTGGCAGTAGCTGACGCGACTCCAGCGCAAGGAAAATAACCATGTTCTTATCTGACTTCAGTATCAAAAAGCCGACTGCGACCATCGTCTTGATCGTCGCACTCATGGCTTTGGGTTTGCTGGCTCTCAGCAAACTGAGGGTCAACCAGAACCCTGACGTCGAAGTGCCGGGTTTATCTGTAGTGATTACTTACCCTGGCGCATCGCCAGACACGGTAGAGCGCGAAATCATCAACCGCCTGGAAAAATCCCTGCAAGCGGTGGCGGGCGTACAAGAAGTCTGGGCCACGGCATCAGAAAACAGCGGTCGCTTCGACATGCGTTTCAGTTTCAAGAAAAACATGATCGAGGCTTCAGATGAAGTCCGCAATGTCATCTCCGGCCTGCGCTATAAAATGCCGACAGAAATGCGCGAACCCATGATACGCCGCTGGGACCCGGGTTCACAGCCTATTGTCAATATGGCCCTGTCATCGAACAAACAGACCCATGCCGAGATTTCCCGCCTGGCTGAAGACACGTTGGCCGACAAATTGCGCAGCATTAATGGTGTAGCAACCGTCGAAGTCAGCGGCTCACTGAAGCGTGAATTGTCTGTGCTTCTGCGTGCAGAAAAGCTGCGCGAATTTAATGTTTCCGTCGGCGAAGTCGTCAGTGCCTTGCGCAACCAGAATACCAATGCCCCGGTAGGCAAGATACGCGGCACGCTGGATGAAGAAAGCATACGCCTGGTTGGCCGCATAGAATCGCCAGAAGAATTCCAGGGCATCGTCGTGAAACGCACTGGCGACCAGATCGTACGTCTGTCACAAGTAGCGACCATAGAAGACAGTTTTGCAGACAAGGATGGACTCAGCATACGCAGCGGCAAGCCGAATGTCGGTATCTTTGTCACCCGTGCCCGCGATGCCAGTACTGTCAGCGTGGCCAAGGCCGTGCGCGACAAGGTCGATGAAATCAACAAGGATTTTGAAAAGACACAACCAGGCACCAAGCTTGAGATAACCCGCGACGGCGGCAAGGACGCTCAACGCAGCCTCAATAATGTCATTGAATCCCTGGTGCTCGGCGCTGGCCTGACCATCTTCGTGGTGTATGCCTTCCTGAATTCCTGGCGTTCTACCCTGATCACGGCCTTGAGCTTGCCAACCTCGGTCATTGCGGCTTTCATCGCCGTCTGGCTGTGCGGCTTCACACTGAACTTCATGACTCTGCTGGGCCTGTCGCTGGCGATTGGCGTGCTGATTGATGATGCGATCGTGGTGCGGGAAAATATCGTGCGCCATATGCAAAATGGTTCTGACCGCCGCACTGCCGCACTCGAAGGTACGGCAGAAATCGGTCTGGCCGTGGCAGCGACTACCTTTTCCATCATCGCGGTATTTATTCCCGTGGCCTTCATGCCTGGCATGCCGGGTGAATGGTTCCGCCCATTTGCGCTGACAGTAGCTTGCTCGGTACTGGTCAGCCTGGGTATCTCGTTCACGCTTGATCCTATGCTGTCGGCATACTGGGGTGACCCACCTGATCATCATACTGCACCGAAAAAAGGTATCAGCAAGGTACTGGCGCGTTTCAATGACTGGTTTGATCATCAGTCTGACCGCTACGGTAATGTGATTGCCTGGGCCCTGCATCACCGTCGTTCCATGGGGGCGATTGCCCTGCTCAGTCTGGTGGCTGCGCTGGGTGTGCAAGTCAAATGGGGTGGTACCAGTTTCCTGCCTGCTTCTGATTCAGGCAACCTGATGATCACTGTGCGTACTCCTGCTTCGTCTTCACTGGAATATGCACGCCTGAAAATGGAAAGGGCCGCAGAAATTGCCCGTACCCTGCCAGAAACCAAAGACACCAATAGCAACATCACGCCTGCCGGTGGCCGTATTTATGTCGATATCGGCAAACGTACAGAGCGCAAACGCGGTGCCAAGGAAATCGCTGCTGAATTACGTGAGAAAGTACGTGTCCTGGTTGGCGCTGAATATGTGGTGCTGGATGACCTCAACAATGGTGCACAAAAACCGGTGCAGATAGAATTTACCGGCCCCGATTCCCGCAAGTTGCTGGAAATTACCAGTGCCTACATGGATAAATTGCGCCAGGTTCCAGGTGCAGTCGATGTCGGCTTGTCTGAGCAGGATCCGAAAAAGGAACTGAAGATAGAACTGAACCGTGGTCTCGCCAATTCCATGGGTATTTCTTCCAATGATGCAGCACAGGCCCTGCGGGTTGCCTTTGCTGGTATCGAGGTGGGTGACTGGGTAGATCCGACAGGTGAGACCCGCGATGTGGCAGTACGCCTGCATCCTGATGACCGCGTCAGCAAGGAAAACATTGAACGCCTGCCTATCGCAGTATCCGGCACCAGCCAGATGGTACCGCTTGATCAGATTGCCACCATTACCATGGGCAAGGGGCCATCAGGTATTGAGCATGCCAATGGCAAGCGTACCATTACCGTGTCTGCCAATGCCCAGGGCCGCTCCAATGGTGAAGTGATTGATGACGCCATGAAGCTGGCCAAGTCCTTTGACTATCCGCCTGGCTACGGCCTTTCACTTGGTGGTTCCGGCCAGGATCAGCAAGAAGTATTTGGTGCCATGCTGATCGCATTGTTGTCGGGCATAGGTTTGATGTATTTGATACTTGTGATACAGTTCGGCTCCTTCACGGCACCGCTGGGCGTCATGCTGTCCTTGCCGCTGTCACTGATAGGCGTAGTTCTGTCCTTGCTGGTAACAGGAAGCACCCTGAATCTGATGAGCTTTATCGGCATCATCATGCTCATGGGTCTTGTCGCAAAGAATGCGATTCTCTTGCTTGATGCTGCCCGCAAACAAGAGGCCGAAGGTTATGACCGTGAAGAGGCATTGATGCACGCTGGCCGTGTGCGTTTGCGCCCTATCCTGATGACGACCTTTGCGCTGATTGCAGGTATGTTGCCCGTGGCGCTGGGCCTGGGTGAAGGCGGCGAGTTCTACCGTCCGCTGGCGATTGCGATTATTGGTGGCACCATCACTTCGACAATTCTGACCTTGCTGGTCGTGCCTACTTTCTATGACAGCATAGAAATATCACGTGACCGCATGATGGCGAAAATGCGTATGCGCATGGAAGTGCGTAATCCCCTGGTCGGTTTTTGCATGACCATGCTGGAAGCATTATTCACCTTGCTGTTTGTGCGTTTTATTTATCGCATGCTGATGAAACTTTTTGGTATCGTCACTGGTCGAAACCGTAAATCGAATGCAGCATTGAATGTCAAGGCTGAAAATGCCTGAGGTATATCTCAGAGAAATCTGAGACAAGATAGCAAAGAATTGTAGTAGAGACGTTTCCCTCTTGCTGATAAGACCCATTGTTCTCTGGTCAGCAATTTGACAGCCTGCGCAACGAGGTGTGCGCAGGCTTTTTTTTATAGGACTTCCACAAAATCGCCCCAGCTGCGTTGTAGCTCCTCTCCTGGGAGCCGCGTACTAAAATACTGTCTTCGTCGCTACGGTGTAGTTGGGGTTTCGGACAACATGTTGTCCGCCAACGGAACGAACCACCCTTGCAAGGGTGGTTTCCTAAAGCGATAGGTGCAGTTGGGGTTTCGGACAACATGTTGTCCGCCAACGGAACGAACCACCCTTACAAGGGTGGTTTCCTAAAGCGATAGCCTTGCTGGGACAATTTTGTGGAAGTCCTATTCGCCCATATTCTGTATTACCTAGATTTGGCCAGATCGGCTTCTACAATTTTCAAGAAATTATCAGTCGACCATGCTATGTCGGTGACCGTGATGGCCGGTGTATAAACCCGCCCGGCAGCGCGTGCGCGGTTGACATAGACCTTGTTGGGGATGACCACACGCGCCAACCCGGATGGCAGCGTCTTGGTACGGACTTCCATATAGCTGGAATCTGCCGAACTGGGTGCGCCTATGAGTTTGGTATTGTCAAAGCGTGTGAAGATATCCAGCGCATCCAGGCAGGCGCTGGCGCATTGGCCTGGGACGATGACATACACCGGCGTTGTCAGGCTGACCGGGTCTGCTGGCAAGCTGCTGGTGGTGGCAGCTGCTATGGTTTCAGATTTGAAGGTAGATGATTCCACATAAAAGTATTCACCTTTGTCCAGCGCTGCCTGCATGCCTTTGGCATGTCGCTGCGCCCAGGCAGCACTGTCTTCCCTGTTTTCGCTTTTAAATTGCTTTATCAGTTCGTGCATATAGCGGGTATTATCTCTGGAGGCGCGCCACCAGACATCGGTATTGGGTGAATATGCCTGCATCAGGCGATTCACTCTTTCCTTGCCCCATAAAGCACTGGCAAATTTGCGGCTCCACTCGGAAGAGCCGCCCTCGTTGTCGCGCAAATCAATGACGATGGCATCTGCATGCAATGCACGTTCGCGATGCTCAGCAATTTCCTGAGTCATTTTATTGAGCGTATCGCGTTCTGCCTGGTTGGGCTGAAAACTGGGCATCGCGACCCACAACAGATTTTTCCTTGGCTCTGTCAAACCTGTGGGCAGCGTTTCCCCGTTATAGGAACGTATGCGCCAGGTTTCGAAATTGTCGTTGGCAGCTTGCCAGTTGAGCGTATGTGTCAGTGTCTTGCCCTGATGGCTGAATACACATTGTGGGGGCACTTGCACAAAAGGATTGCCATAATCGATCAAGGCCTGCCTGGCCAGATACCACCAGTGCCCTGCCTCATCACTGCGGCCTTTGAAGGAAAAAACATTTTCCATGACGAGCTCTTTGACCGGTTTGCCATCACAACTGAGCAGCCTGGCCCCGGTGGCAGGCTGTGCTGTTTCAGATGCATAGACATACAGAGCGTCACCACGCCAAACTGTGACAAAACCTGGCCAGCGTATGCGTGGCGCCAGAGAAGGAGGCAGCTTGGCCTGTGCACCAGCATGGCCATCATGCAGGCTGACGTTGAAACGATTGAATGCCGCTTCATAGCCTGCTGCGTCTTTTATCTTGTCCGCCAGGGCCAGTGCATTGCTGCGTGCAGTATCGAGGTTCTTGCGAAAATCCGGGTTATGGGGATCATGCGCACCTGGATGATTTTCCAGGGTTTCCTGATAAGCCAGTTGCAGATCATTTTTAAATGTTTCTGACCAGGCTGCCGGTGTCGTTGGCAGATTATTTTGTGCACTGACTGTTGCAGCCGGGGCAGCTAGACCAGCAAGGGTAAATAATGTAACGACTGCGGTGTAAGAAAAGCGATGCGCGAAATTTTTCATGTTCTTGTTTGTCCCCAAAACTTAAGTGTATCTCAGGGCAAACAAAAAAATGGCAAAAGTTGTCTCAAATTACTTTCGCCGTTTCATCAATTATCAAATCAAATTTTGGGAGTCAGTTTGATGGTTGCGCCTGCCTGTGCCGCAATTTCATAAGAACGCAGGCGCGCAGCGTGATTGTGGATTTGTGCCGTGATCATCAATTCATCCGCACTGGTATATTCTATGAATGCCTGCATTTTTTCAGCGACAGTATCCAGTGCACCGATGGCCGAGCAAGACAAAACCTGCTCTAGCAAGGCATGCTCTTGCGGGCCGATATTCTGCAAGAAATTGGCGACTGGCAAAGGCAGCTTTGCCGGGCGGCCACTGCGCAAATTGATGAATGCCTGCTGGGCAGAGCTGGCCAGGTAATAGGCTTCATCATCCGTATCCGCCGCAAACACATTAAAGCCCAACATAACGTAGGGTTTGTCCAGTTGGGCAGAAGGACGGAAAGTGGCACGATAAATTTCTATCGCCTGCATCATTTGCTGGGGTGCGAAATGCGAGGCAAAGGCATACGGCAAGCCCATGGCTGCCGCCAGTTGCGCACCAAACAGGCTGGAACCCAGAATCCAGATGGGTACTTTCAAACCATGTCCAGGCACAGCACGTACCGCCTGTTGCGAATCTTCACTGAGATAATCCATCAGTTCAGCCACATCCTGCGGAAACTCATCTGCATCGCTGGAGAGATTGCGGCGCAGCGCACGCGCAGTGCGCTGGTCTGAGCCCGGTGCACGTCCCAGACCGAGGTCTATGCGGCCAGGGTAGAGCGATTCCAGTGTGCCAAATTGTTCAGCGATGACCAGTGGAGAATGATTTGGCAACATGATGCCACCAGCCCCCACGCGTATGCTTTTGGTGCCACCAGCAATATGGCCTATCAGGACAGCAGTGGCAGCACTGGCAATGCCAGGCATGCCGTGATGTTCTGCCAGCCAGTAACGCTGATAGCCCCAGCCTTCGCCATGCTGAGCCAGGCTGAGGGAATTGCGGAAAGATTGCGCAGCATCACTGCCTTCGGCAATCGGTGACAGATCGAGTATGGATAAAGGGTATGAGGAAGACATAGCCTGCAATTTCAAATTGAGAGAAAACCATTATGGTTGAAATCGCGATTTTCTGTTTGCAGGCCCTGATTCCTTGCTTTTTAAGCAGGCTTTTTCATGACCGTATCAAACAGCAAGCTATCCAGTACCGAGAAATCCATGTCACCCGTGCTATTAGTCCTGACACCGTCGAGCCTCTGCAACTGGCTTTCGATAAAACGGTTGATGACAGGCATGGGGACAGACAATTCTGATTCCTTGGCACGGCGTTTGATGACCAGTAATTCGGCGATGGCTGCCAGCAATTCCTTGTCTTCAATTGTTGCATCGACCATGTCCTGAAAACGCATGGGCACAGGACCCAGGTCTCGTTCTATCCACAAACAAGCCAGCAAGGGGCGCAATACATACAGGTATTTTTTCAGCTTGACCATTTCACCTTGCAAGTGCTCGCGGTAGTTTTTGCTGGCCATATGCAGGTAATGGTAATAAGCCCTTTCCGGCCTATGCACTTCACGCGAGGCCGCTTGCAGGGCTCGCAAAAAGACAGGGTCAGCCGCATACACTACCGGTGAAGACAACCACTCTATCAGAGTCGCATTGCCATTGCGCAGCAAGCCCAGGGCCTTGCGCAAGTCCCAGCCGCTGACATCATAGATTTCATTGACAGGTAATTCGATGACATCACGACCAGGGAAGACGGTCAGATACCAGTCCAGTTTGTTGGCATAGATAAAGCGCACATCATAGTCACTGTCTGGAGAAGCAAAGCCCCAGCCACGGCTGCCTGACTCGCAGGCAAACAAGACTTTGACATCATGCGTCTCTTCTATGCGTTGCAGGGTCGCATTGATCTCTGCGCGTATCGCCGGGTCTATGGGATGTTCTTGTTCTTCCAGTGGCAGGGTAGTCGTGTTCATGATGATCTTTGATAATGGTTTTGCAAAAAATGATACATGTTTTCAGTCTGGCAATTTGTAAGGAAATGCAATTCGTATTGTCGGCTCAGGATTTCAAGACTAGTCTGATTTTCCCACGCCGTATGCCAAGAGTAAAACCATGCCACCACATTTCCTGCCAAAACTGTCTGCCCTTGCATTGATACTGCCCCTGGTTGCTTGCGGTGGTGGAGGCGGTTCTGCACCTGCCAATACCGGCACGACTGGCACAACGACTACAACTACCACAGGTACTGGCGGCACTACCGGAACCACGACGGCTACTGCGCCAGTGATCAATAGCTTCATCGCCAATCCTGCCAGCATCAATGCAGGGTCAAGTACGCAACTGAGCTGGACAGTCACTGGCTCCACCAGCCTGACGCTGAATGGTGCTGCTGTTACCGGCAATAGCCTTGTCGTCAACCCGGCTGCGACCACGACTTATACACTGACAGCCAGCAATTCCGCCTGCAGCATAGCCTGCAATACCAACGCGACGGTCACAGTGACCGTGAATAGCGCAGGCACCGGTAGCACCACAGGCAATGCAGTCTATGGCGACTTGCGCAGGGCTGACCTGGGTGCCGGTGCCAATCTGAATGGCAGCCTGCCTTTCCCTGCCAATAATGCCTGGAATACCGACATCTCCAATGCGGCAGTCGACCCCGCATCGGATGCGCTGATCAGCAGCATAGGCCTGGGGACAGGCCTGCATCCTGATTTTGGTGCTGGCCTGTATGACGGAGCGCCGATAGGCATACCTTATGTGGTCGTCGCAGGCAGCCAGCCCAAGGTCAGTGTGCAATTTACCGACTATGGCGATGAAAGCGAACCCGGTCCTTACCCCATACCAAGCAACGCGCCGATAGAAGGGCAAAAAGCCAACGGCAGCAGCTTTGATGGTGACCGCCACGTCCTCGTCATAGACCGCGATGCCAACCGCCTCTATGAAGTCGGTAATGCCTATCCACAAGCAGGCGGTAGCTGGAAGGTCAGTGGCGGTGCTATATTTGATCTGACATCCAATACAGTCAGACCCGGTGGAAAACCAGGCTGGACCAGTGCCGATGCTGCAGGCCTGCCCATCTTCCCTGGTCTGGTACGTTATGAAGAAGCTGCTAGTGGTGTCATACGACACGCCTTGCGTTTTACGGTAAGCCGCACACGCCGCGCCTATGTACCGCCAGCGACACACTGGGCATCATCGAACACCAGCAACACCCTGCCGCCCATGGGCATGCGTGTCCGTCTGAAAGCCAGTTACCAGATACCTGCGAATTTTTCCAGCGAAACCAAAGCCATCCTGCAAGCCATGAAAACCTACGGCATGCTGGTGGCCGACAATGGCTCCAACTGGTATATCAGCGGCGCACCAGATGCACGCTGGAATAACGATAAACTGGTGTCAGAACTGGGCAATGTCAAAGGCAGCAGCTTTGAAGTAGTCCGCATGGACGGGCTGGTCACACCTTAATTTACAGGCAGCACTATTTGGGAAGTTCATGATGGGATGTTCATGACGAGAGTGCTGCCGCTTCCTGCAAGAACCTGGCTTTGATTACTTCAGCATCAGTATCAAGAAAGAAGTTTTCAAAGCTGGTTTCATCCGCAAATGAATTGCGTATCTGCGCCATCAATTCACCCAGTTGTTTACCAGACAGGCCAGTGATGTCAGCAACCAGGGCACCATTGAATTGCTGTTTCACTTGTTTTTTTCGCGCGTATTTTTCTAGCGCCTGCTCATGCGCCAGCTCGAAATCCGGGAAGCGGGCGAAAGCCATTTCCAGAAATGCCTGCTTTTGCTCTAGTCGTGCAGGCGTGCCACTTTCTGCCCATGCATAAGCTGGCAGTTGCACCACGTCCTGCTCATCCAGCCATAACAAGAAGGCATTGTAAGTCGCCCGCTTGGCATCGCGTATCCTGGCCTTGTGATTGCGGTTATCCAGCAGATAGATTTCGCGGTTGACATAGGGTGAAGACACAACATAGAGGAAGATATCTTCCAGGGTCTTGAACTGCCCTGCCGCACGCATGTCCTCATACAGCAGCGCATCATAGCCCAGCAAATTCAAGGCTGCGCCAAAATCCCGCGTAATGCACAATTCTGCAATCAGATGGTCTTTATTGTCCGGGTCACGCATGGGATACAACAAGCCCAGATGGCCAAACTTGGCCCCAAATTTATGCGCGATGCGACCTATCAGATTACCAAAATCATTCAAACCAAAATAGCGTGAAGCAAAATCAAACGAGACAGAGTCTGTCCTGATCAGATCAAGCTGGAATACACCTTCTGCAATAGCCAGGCCTATGCTGGTGACGTCACCATTGGCAACAACTTCTGTCGCCTGCAGTGCATCTGCAAATTGTCTGGAACTGTAACCATCGCCGGCCTCGATCAGGATATCAAGATCACCAAAATCAGCCTTGTCAGCATAGGCCATGACAGCCTCGATACGGCGCTGTGGAAAATGCCGCTGCAATGTCGTCACGGCATAGTGTTCCACCTCGTGATACCTGGCGGCAGGCAGACGAACTGAATCAGCCTTTAATGCATTTCCACCCATGATCTTCCTACCTGTCTCCGTGTTTCAGCAAATATGTGTTTGAAATCGCCTTGAACGACATGCTACCATCCAGACGCTTGAAGACCACGCCCTCCCTGGCTGTGGCCGGGTTCAGTGATCCGCCCTCAGCATAATCAAGCACTTTATTCACATCGCCAGCAAAGCGTTCCAGGGTCATGTTTTCCAGCCACGGCACCTCATGCACAATAGCACCCAGGGCGCGCAGTCTGGCTAGTACTTCCTGACGTTCTGCCCTGCCCAGATACCTGCCCGCGGCTATGTCAAAAATATCGAACAGGTAAAAATCCTGGCCCCGCATTTTCTCAGGATTACCCTGTATGCCTTCACCGATGATTTCACCTTGCAGTGCAAGATTGCGGCCATAGGCAGTCAGAGCCGTCAGCATCTGATTTTGCTTTGCTACGCGCCATAGACTATTGGTTTCAGATTCCCTGATCCACCAGTTCCTGCCGCAAACACCAGATACGCCATCCTTGTGAAAGACTGTCATGCTGGAACCATCGAGCTTGATCGTGACTTCAAATTCTTCCCGTGTCTGAGTGCGCAAGACTTCCGTCAGATTCTGTATACGCTCTTGATCGGTCTTGCGTATGTATTCAGGAAAAGCGCCTTCTACTTCACCAGACAATGAGGCTGGAATGACTGGTTCCCATTTTTCTATACCCAATACCTGGCTAAAATCTGCGTTGCCGTCATCAGTAAGTTCAATCAATTCTGGGAACTGATTCAGCGGTAGTATCATGCCCTGTGAAATCTGGCCACGCAGTTTGATCGTGCGCAGCCTTATCCCGGTTTTTTCATTCCAGATAATTTTGCTTTTTTCCAGAAAGGAAAAACGTACATCGCTCAGAGGCAAAAAGGAATCGATCTCAAAATAGACACAGGCATCACCAACCTGAAATTCATTTTTCTTGACGACCACAGACCAACCATCCACGCTGGCGCATTCGATGGCGTCAGCATCAGGAATAGGCCTGATGTTGTTAACTGTTCTGATAGTGACTAATTTTCTCATGGGAATTCCTTTTTATTTTTATGTGTTTTTTGAATGACGGCAATTGTAAGCGAATGGAATTAAGTGGGGATAAAAACAGGGAATAGTGGTCGAGATTGCTGGATTTGAACCAGCGACCGCTCGCATATGAAGCGAATGCTCTGCCAACTGAGCTAAATCTCGTATGGTCAAGGAATGGAGGAATGATCGCCACGAATCGGCAATGCCGAAACGGGTCTGTGTGTGGCGACCAAAGATGGTGCGTCAGGCAGGACTCGAACCCGCAACAGTCGGTGTAGAAGACCGGGGCTCTATCCTTTGAGCTACTGACACGTATTGATGTGGAGGAAGCGGTGAGATTCGAACTCACGGACCTTTGCAGGCCTACTGTTTTCAAGACAGTTGCATTACCACTCTGCCACGCTTCCATAGATGGCGCCCTATAGCGGAATCGAACCGCTGGCAACCCGCTAGACAGGCGGGGACTCTACCATTGAGTTAATAGGGCAAAACTGGTGCCGGCTGCAGGATTTGAACCCGCGACCCACTGATTACAAATCAGTTGCTCTACCAACTGAGCTAAACCGGCAAAAAACTGGCGGAAGATGTGCGACTCGAACGCACATAGGCTCTTGCAAGCCCGCCGGGTTAGCAACCCGGTGCAATACCATTATGCGAATCTTCCTTTGCTGACAGGACTTGCACAAAATTGTCCCAGTAAGGCTATCTCCAAGGAAGCCTCCCTGGGAAGGGAGGTTCGTTCCGTCGGCAGACAATGTATAGTCTGAAACCCCGACTGCGCCGTAGCGACGACGACAGTACTTTAGTACGCGGCTCCTAGGAGAGGAGCTTCAACGCAGCTGGGGCGGTTTTGCGTAAGTCCTGATAAAAAATACCGCGCATGTGCGTCTGCACATGCCACTGGTGAGGTAGTGAGGATCACATGATCACACGGTAAAACTGGACCCGCCTGCAGGGGTCGAACCTGCGGCCTCAACATTCGTATTGTTGCGCTCTTCCAACTGAGCTAAGGCGAGAAAAATGTTTGGCATCCCAGGCAGGACTTGAACCTGCAACCTTCGGTTTTGGAGACCGCGACTCTGCCAATTGAGCTACTGAGATATACAGGACTTACGAAAAACTGCCCCAGCTGCGTTGCAACTCCTCTCCTAGGAGCCGCGTACTAAAGTACTGTCTTCGTCGTTGACGCCTTGCTGGAACAGTTTTTCGTAATTCCTGTTTAGGGAACTGGTACTTGCAGATGGAGTTGAACCACCAGCCTCTGCCTTATCAAGGCAACGCTCTGACCAATTGAGCTATGCAAGTAAAGATAAAATGGTGCCCCTTGCTGGTTTTGAACCAGCGACCCACCGGTTATGAGCCGGTTGCTCTCCCACTGAGCTAAAGGGACGTTGTGGCTCCTCGACCTGGATTCGAACCAGGGACATGCGCATTAACAGTACGCCGCTCTGCCGACTGAGCTATCGGGGAATTAAACTAAAATGCATCTCTCGCTGTTGAAGAAATGCGTTCAAAAAACATCGGTTGAAACGACTACGCTTTAATCGATATTCTTGGTGGTCGGGATAGAGAGAATCGAACTCTCGCCGTTCGGTTAAAAGCCGAATGCTCTACCTTTGAGCTACATCCCGCGTGATGGTGAAGTGTGGCATCTGACGATGCCTGGTCTTTCGCTTCATGACTTACTCCTGTTGTTGAAATGAAAAAAAATGGTGGAGGTGGACGGAATCGAACCGACGACATACTGCATGCAAAGCAGGCGCTCTCCCAACTGAGCTACACCCCCGTAATATATAAAGATACTGTGCTTGTACTTAAGTACTACTATGATTTCTGGTGCGTCCCCGTGGTAACGATCCACGCTCTCCGATTCTTCAAAACGGCGCTTTCACCTGGTTAGCTTGAGACACAAAAAATGGTGGATGGTGATGGAATCGAACCACCTATGAGCGGGCGCTCTTGCGATTTACAGTCGCATCCCTTACCGGTTGGGTAACCATCCGTAAAACTGTTGATACTGGAGTCTTTGAGCGGAATCGAACCGCCATTCGCTGATAGAAAGTCAGCTGTCCTCTCCATTAGACGACAAAGACATCATGAAAAAAACCTCGGCAATAGTAAGTACTAATAAAGTCACTTTCATGATGGAGCGGGAGAAGGGAATTGAACCCTTATCTTAAGCTTGGAAGGCTTCAGCTCTACCTTTGAGCTACACCCGCATATAAACGTGTTTCATCTTCAATGATGAAACGAGTTTTTGTATTCAGTCTTACCTCAAAAGCAGGCTTTCCTGCCCTTGGGATAAAACTGTTGAACTTCCCAAATTGTTAAAGAGCTTCCATGATCCGGTGTTGTCCGGTCACGACCGCGTTGGCGGGCCGAGTTGGCGAATTTAACTGCTGTGGTTTGCCTTGAATACTGCAAGCAAACCCAAAATCTAAAATAAAAAAACGACACCAAAAAATAAAAAAGCCCGGAGCTTTTCAGGGCATCCGGGCTTTTCAGCGCTAGGGTCTTGGGTGGCTTTAACTGCCGCCTGTGACCTTCAGGGTTTCCCCTCGAATGCTTGTGTTGTTAAACCATGTGGCCGCAAAATTAATTGGGCTGACATCATTGAACATCTCACTATCTGTATCTTTAGTTGTGCGTGTATCTGTATTCGTACGATACGAGGCTTCATAGCCATTCCATGTGCCAACTGCTGCGCCTTCAACTTTGGCAACCGACGCCAAAGCCCGCGCTGTCTTGCGCAAGTTTTGTATCAGTTGTTGTGTCAAAGTTGTTTTCACGATCATTCCTAAATTGTGTGGTGTTGCTTGGTTGATGTACGTATCTTGCCACAGCTTTTTTATAAAAACAAGCATGGCATGACGAATTTATTCAAATTTATGATGTTTTTTTGCAACACATGCAAATGTGGAGTTCGTTGCCTCGCATATGTAGAGGCTCTTGCGTGCCCAGGTTGCACTATGAAAAGCCAGTCCCAATCTCATCTCATTTGCCTGCTGAGCCGTCAATTGGCAATGTGATTTTGATGTGCCTGATTTCTACAAAAGGTTTTGAGCAGATTTTTCGACCTCGTATATATAGGCGCGGTCTGCCAGGCACCTATATTTGCATGTCTCATTCCACTACAAAATAAAATGTAGTTAAATTACTTAATATGTATTGTTGTGTATCAACAACCGTGCATGAGCATGATTTTAATGATTTCTATGAGTGAATTGCTAATTTCCTTAAAGATTTTGTGCTGCACAACAGCATGAATATATTTATATATTAATAGTTTTTGTATTAAAACTACTGCACAATTTTTAAGCTTATCAAAAACTTATGTGGCACTAAAGACCGCTAAGTCTGGATATGCCTTGCAGGTAAGGTGGTTTTTCCACCGTGGATTGCCATTGACGGTGCCGCCGGGTAAGACGGGCGGTGAGTTTGGGGCTGTTGAGGCGATGCTTGAATCGACCTGCATGAAATTGGGGGCAGTTCAAATCCTTTGGGTTTGAGTTTGCCAAGGCAAAAAGTGAGGGGACAATATGAATCAAAATCTAAGCAAGGAAAGTAGCAAAGGCGGTATCAGGGGCACATTACATAAAGCATTCTTTTGTGGTGTGGCTGGTTTGATGCTGGTGGCAGCAAGTGCACCTGCGCTAGCCTTTAATCCGCGTGACACTTCGGTGCAGATGTTTCACTGGAAGTGGAGCGATATCGCAAAAGAATGCAGCAATTTTCTTGGCCCGCAAGGCTATGGTGGTGTGCAGATATCCCCACCCAGTTCAGCCAATCGTGGCAACAACTGGTGGGATATTTATCAGCCAGTTGACTACACCAATCTGACCAGCAAGATGGGCACAGCAGCAGAGCTGCAAGCCATGATCAATACCTGTCACGCTGCAGGTGTACGTGTATATGCCGACATCGTCGTCAATCATCTGGCAGCGGGAAGTGGTACTTCTACTGGCGGTGCAGGCTGGGTGGCTGCCAGCAGTTATCCGCGTTTCAGTGCCAATGATTTCCATCCTGCTTGCGATATCCAGGGCAGTGATTACAGTAATAACCGCAATGCCGTCACCCAGTGCCGCCTGGTCGGCCTGCCTGATCTGGATACGGGTGCCAGCTATGTACAAGGCCAGATCAGGAATTATCTGACCAGCCTGATAGGCATGGGTATAGATGGCTTTCGCTTCGATGCGGCCAAGCACATACGCCAGACAGATCTGCAGACCATCGTGAATGGCGTAACGCACACTACCAATTCTGGCGAGCCTCTGTGGATCACGCAAGAAATCATTACCGATGGCTCAGTAGACCGTAATTCTTACCTGAGCATAGGCACTATCAATGAATTCAAGTATGCAACGGCGATGAAAGAAACCTTCCGCAACCTCAACGGTGCCAGCATTTCGCAAATGCGCAGCATCATGGGCACGCCCGGTAACTGGGGTGGAACCTGGGGCTTTTTCACGGACAGCAGCAAGGCCACCGTGTTTGTGAACAACTGGGATACTGAGCGCAATGGCGATTCCATGAACGCCAGTAACCGCAGCGGTGCGACCAATGATACACAGGGCAGCAAGCGCTATGATCTGGCGAACATCTTCATGCTGGCCTGGCCTTATGGTGAGGCGCAAGTGCATTCCGGTTTTATCTTCACGGACACCAATGCCGACGCACCAGCCGCCAGCCCCTTTGATGCGAATGGCAATCCACTGATCAACCAGCAATGGGATTTCATCCATCGCTGGGCTGACATCGCCAATATGGTAGCTTTTCGTGCGGTGACATCGGGCCAGGGTGTCGATAACTTTACCAGCGGCAGCGGCAACCAGATCGCCTTTAACCGTGGCAGCAAAGGTTTTGTCGCCATCAATAACGAGTTCAGTGCATGGAACCAAAGCTTCCAGACCTTGCTGCCTGCAGGTACTTACTGCAATGTCGTGCATGGTGTAGCCAACGCTGGCAAGACCGCTTGTACGGCAGATGCGGTGGTGGTTGCTGCCAATGGCATGGTCACTCTCAGCATACCCGCAAATGGTGGCAGCACGGTACCTGCAGTAGCTTTGCACATCAACCAGAAGCTGGGCGCTGCCTCGAATGACATTACCGCACCATCTGTTCCTGGTGGTCTGACGGCAACTGCTACCAGCAGTAGCAGCATCAACCTGAGTTGGAGTGCGGCTACCGACAATGCCGGTGGCAGTGGCGTAAAGGGTTATAACGTTGCACGCAATGGTGGGAGCCCCGTGTTCAGCGCCAGCACCAGTTTTGTTGACAGCGGCTTGTTACCTGCTACCACCTACAGCTATACCATCGCAGCGGTGGATAATGCCAATAATGTGTCAGCCAGCAGCATTGCGGCCAGTGCAAAAACTCTGGCGGGTGCCTGTCAGGTACAGGTGAATTTCCAGGTCACCAATAACAATACGGTGGTGGGGCAGGATGTGTATGTCACTGGCAGCGGGGCAGAACTGGGCAGTTGGAATACTGCAACTGCCACCAGGCTGTCAGGCAATTTCTGGCCCTTGTGGACGGTATCACGCAACCTCAATGCCAGCACTACTTACGAATACAAGTACATTACCCAGGGCGTCAAACCCCTGGCATGGGAAGTGGGGGCAAACCGTGTCATCAATGTTCCTGCCTGTGGCAGTGGTCCAGTATCAATACCGGCCAGTACTTTTCGCCAGTAAGCTGTTTCAGATAGCTATATCGTCTGGCCGTATCGAACATAGGCCCAGGTGAGTATGAGGATCAATGGCATGCCATTGATCCTTTTTATTTTTGCAGTGCGTCGATTTTCTTTTGCAAGGATTTATCGACTACAAAATCTGGATAGACTGCGCGGAATTTTTTCCACTCTTCCAGTGCTTCATGGTTTTGTTTTTCCTTGAGCAGTTTTTCTATTTTTGCCTGCCAGTCCGGGGCATCTGGTGCCTGTACAGGCGGTACGGCAGCCAGGGTCTGGACTGGTTGTGCAGCAACACGGGCTTGCTTATCGGCTTGCACGTCCGCCTTTTTGTCAGCATTCATGCTGTCCATGGCTGGCTTGGCCAACGGTGCCGACGTTGCCGCAGCAGGTGCGCTTTTCGCCATCAGGGGCGACGCTGCCCTGGCAAGAGGTGGCGCAGGAGCTTGCAGGCGGCTATCAGCTTCAGCTTCTTTGGCAAGCTGCCTTGGCGCTTCTTCCTTGGCGGCGATTTTGAATGATTCCGTGTTTCTGGCACGTTCTGCTTCTGCGTGCCGTACTACTTCTGGCATTTTCTCGTTGGCCATACCTCCGGCAATTGCTTTTGGCGCTGATGGCGGGGCCTCGGCAAGCTGTACTGGTGCAGGTGCCGCAGCGGCTGGTGGGGGTGGTGCTGGGTTGGCGGGCATGGCAGGTGCTGGCGGTGCGTAAGCAGATGCTTCCCGGGGCGGGGCAGCGGCAGCAACGGGGGCTGATTTCATCTCCGCATCCGCTCTGCGCTCTGCCCTGGCCTTGGGCTCTATTGCATAGTCCCTGGCCGCAATCTTGCCCGCAGCATCTGCCTGAGGTGCGGATATTACGGGCGGAATGGCGGCAACTGGCGGCATGTTCGCAGACGCGGCTGCTGCAATCTCGCCATTCTTCACTTCTTGCGGATAAATGACTTTCTCTTCAGCCTGCCTGGTATTGGCTGCTTCAATTTCTTCTTCATGTTCTTGTCGCAGCAGGAACAAGGGGACCGCAAGCAAAACACTGGCGGCAAGGCCGAGTGGCGTTTTCCAGCGCCATAAGAAGGAAGGGTGATGGGGTGATGCATCAGGATTGTTGGCATCATTGGCAGCTATAACTGCCGGCGTAGTTGCGCCTGCCATAGCCAGGGCTGCTTCAGCGTCAGCCATGATGGCGGCGTCCAGTTCAGCCGATGGTGTATCTTGTGGCAGATCTTGCAGCAAGAGGGCGAGTTCATCCCCACCTTGTAAAAAGGCATCAAATTCGGCATCTGCCAAATCGTTGTTGCTATCCTTGATGTCTTTATCGCTCATGCTGGCTCACCTTGCTTCGTCTGGCTATGCAATTGGGAGCGTAGTTTTTGCATTGCATAGCGTAATCTGCTTTTGACAGTTTCTACCGGTACTGCAGTCACCGTGGCAATTTCTTCCAGGCTGAGTCCGTTAAATTGTTGTAAGACCAATGCTTCTTTCTGGTCATTCGGCAAGACCCGGATGGCTGCGTGCAGCCTGTCGTTTTGCTGCTTCTTGTCCAGCGCTGCTTCTGGTGACAAGCCCTCATGGGCAATGTCCGCACTACTGGCTGTGCCATTCAACTCAGTATCGTCATTTTCCTGGATGAGCTGGCTTTCTTTTTGCCGTAATAAGTCAATCAGGCGGTTGCGGGCAATCTGGTAGAGATAAGTGCGAAAGCCCGCCAAGGGCGTGTAGCTGGTCCTGGCCGTATGCAGGGCTGCCCAGCTGTCCTGCACGATTTCATCGACCCATTCGCGGCGGGGTGAACGCCAGCTGATAAAACGATACAAACCATGACTATGTCGCTGATACAGCTCCTTGAAGGCGAGCAGGTCGCCTTTGCAATACAGCAGCATCAAAGCTTCATCGGTGTCAGGTTGGGGGATCATGTCCCCTAGTTTACCGGAAATCCCACTGCCGCCAACAAAATTTCTGATCTGCCATGCCGATAAATGTTTATAGACGAATGCCAGGTACAGCACTTTCCCCTCAGCATATTTCCTGATCAAAAAGTGCTGCACCTTGTCCCCCTTATTGCTCAGAGTACTCAGGGAGTGATATTGATGTTCAGTGGACTGGTCCACGTCTTGTCCGTATCGTTGTAGTACAGGTAGGCGGATGATGCCGGGCCGCTATAACTGCCTGGCACGCTTGCCACCAGGTCTATACCCAGTTTCTTGACTTCACCAGGCTTCATGTCGCGGAAGTAAAGTATCACTTCACGGGCGCGGGTTTCAAAGAAAGCGATCTGGCCTTTTTCACGCAATTCCTTGAGCTGCCAGTTCTGGAAAGTCAAGCCACCAGGCAAGCCCAGACGCACCAGGCTCATCGGTTGACCGGCCTGAGTCTTGTTGCTGATGACTGCATCCAGCCTGACGGTTTCACCCATTTTCAATTCAGACTTGGCCAGACGGGTTTGCAAATCAACTACGGCAGTCCTGGATGATGCTGGTTCGGTAGTGCGATATTCGACAGCGATTGAGTAAGGCAGGGCATCGTTGTTTTGCGATTTCAGGGTGATGATATGCTTGCCCGGTGCCAGTGCCTTGTCAAAGTCCGTGAACAAGATCGCGTCACGACGGCCTGCTTCATAACTTTGTTCGCTAACCACGACACCATCGACCAGCAAACTGACTTTGCCAGGCTTGGGCGCAACGCGGGTGGTATTGTCATAAGCGATCATGGCTTTCAAGGCCAGCACGGTTGCCTGCGTTGCACCCCATTGGCCAAAGCCGCTACGGTTGTTTTGCAGCCAGTTGATGCCCTTGCGTGCCTGCTCCAGATGGTCACCAGATTTCAGCATGGCCAGTATTGCCAGTGAAGTCGTTTCTATATGCAGATTGCTGCCACCACTGCGGGTGATGGAGTGATCAGCATTCGTCCATGCACCTGATGCAGCCTGCATATTCGCCAGTTTTTCTACCGCAGCCTTGCGGGTTTTTTCTGGTACAGCTGCTTTGCCATTGCCTTCCAGCATGCTGCCAACTGCCAAGGCCAGTTGATAGGCATCCTGGGTGTTCTCAGCCAGTGTGACTGATTTGCCTATCTCTTTGTCCAACCCGGTTTCACCGGCGCTAACCAGCGCCCACGTGATATAGGCATCAGTCACAGCAGGGGCAGCACGTCCAAAGGTGTCAAGCGCCTTGGCATCTTTCTGATAACCGCCACTGCCATCACGCCTGGATTTCAGCCATGCTGCAGTGCGTGTCATCATGGCCTTGTCGACTTCACCATAGATAGGTTTCATGTCAGCAAATTCCAGCAGGCCGTAGGCTGTCAGTGCTTCATGCCCGGGGTCACCGCCAAACCATTCATAGCCTTTTTTCGGCGATTCAAAACCAGTCAGTTTCTTGTAACCGCTATCCAGCAATTTACCTGTGCGTTCCAGCAAAGCGGTGTCTGCCACATCATGCTGCTTCAGGTATTGCATGATCATCACGTTCGGGTAATTGGTGGACGAGGTTTGTTCAAAGCAGCCATAAGGTTCGCGCAGCATGCCTTCCAGACCCGATATCATCGTGGACAATGACGAGGTGTATACCTTGATGCTGGCTTGTACGCTACCTTTGCTGGCCTTGCTCAAGTCAACTTCATAACTTGCCTGCCCCTTGATTTGCCCGGATTTTTCTGCCAGTTGTGGAAAGCCAGGTGCCACCACCGGTATGCTGCGCAAGACTTCATCCTTCAGGCCTGATGCCTTGGCTGACAACTGCACTTCAGATTGCCCGCGCATGCCTGTCACTTCCAGCGGGATGAACATGCTCTTGCGTTGTCCCGCAGCCAGCCTGTCATCCTTGCCTTTACTATTTGTCGCTTTCAGCAAGCTGCCAAAATTCGCATCCAGTGCCACGTCCAGGGCTTGCTCACTGTCATTGCTGAGCGTCACCGGGATCAATGGTTTGTCACCTGCCGATATTTCCAGCGGCAACTTGGCTGATAAAGAAAATGGCAACGAAGACTTGATGACAGTCTCGTCACGACCTGCCAGGCCCGCACCAGTGGCACTGATACCCTCAGTCGAAACGCGGAAAGATGTCACCGCATCAGACAAGGTAAACTTCACCGTCGCCTTGCCCTGCTTGTCGGTTTGCACTTTAGGTGCCCACATGACGGTTTCACGATAATCATCACGCGGACCAGCGTAGTTGGGCTTGAATGCAGGCACAGGGAAGACGCGTACCGCAGCCCAGCCTTGTTGCCTGGCATCCCTCTCCTCTACTTTAGCGGCAGCGCGGGCAAAGTCCTTGTCGACAGCGATTTCTTTTGCAGCTTGAGCTGCCATGAATTTTTCCTCGGCGACCAGGCCATTTGCCATATCTGCCTTGAAGACGGGACGCGCAAGAATTTCACCCTTGACTTCGCGTGGTCTGACGGCATCTGCGGCAATGACAGGCATGGCTTCAGGCATAGAGGGAGCCATTTTTTTTAATTCCATAGCTGCTGGTGCCATTACCTTTGGCGGTGGTGCCATGGCCATCATGGGTGGGGCCGGTGCTGCCAGGACACGCATATTGTCTTCTCTACGGTTTATCTTCCCGCCTGCAACTGTACGGACAGAAAAATCAGCATTCAGTACAGGCTGCCATTCAAAACGGCGATAGCCACGCGTACCCATCAGCATGTCCAGTGCCAGTGCGCTTTTTTCTTCTGTCAGGTCAGTATAAAAATTCGGTTCCTCTATCTTGCCTGGCAATTCTGTTTCCAGCATCAGGCGCGACAGCAGGTGGGCACTCTTGTCATCGGCAAAGGAGAGCACCGTGTCATCCACCACTGCCAGTGTCAGTTCGGCAGGTACGGCTTTGCCGCTACTGTCCTTGGTGGTGATATTCAAGGCCACCTGGCCGCGTGGTACATACGATTTTTTGTCGGCTTCCACCTTGACATCCAGGCGTTGGCGACGGTTGCGGAATACCAGGCGTTCTGCCAGCGGATTGAGATTCTGATCAAACAGCGTGACCCTGGCGACGCCAGCGGCATTCTGTATCGCTGCGTCCTTGGCCTTAAGGTAAATCACTGCCGGTTTGTCGCTACCCGCTTCAATAGCACCGACATCAAAAACGTTTTCGCGCACGGTGGCAGCCACCACGACTTTTTGCTTGTCCGTGCATTGCACTCCAACGCGCAAAGCTTTTTCCTGGCCATCAAGGTCATCATAATTACGCAAGACACAGCCTTTTTCTTCCACCAGCGGCAGGGCATAAGTCTCAGTCACGGTATCTGGTTTGCTGATCTCGGCACGATAACTGCGGCCAGTGGCAGGCGTGAAATTGATCCTGCCCAAACCATTCTTGTAGGTAGCGAAGCGGGCAACAGCATTGCCCAGATCATCGACCAGGCGGCCCTCTATATCTGCCGGCTTGCCTTGCTTGTTTTTTGCTTCAAAGTACAAACGGCTGGGCAAGCCTGCTACCATCTTGCCGCCTTCAGGGAAGAAATCCAGCGAGAGTTTTTTCTGCAAGATAGGGATGGATTTGGAAATCGATTCTGTGATACCACCGTCTTCTACCAGTATCGTCAGCAAGCCTTCGCCCGACTCTATATTTTTGGGCAGATCAAATTTGACCAGGGCATCACCGCTGGCATTGGTACTGGCTTTGACACGCGGCAGCTCGACACCATCAACCGTGGCGATAACAATCAGTTGCTTGCTCGCCAGTGCTTCGCCCGTTGGGCGTTTGACTTCTATGGTGGCGCTGACCTGCTCACCTGCACCATAAGATTTCTTGACGAATTCCAGTTTCTTTTTCATGCGCGGTGCTTCATAAGCCGAGACGATGATACTGCGCTCAACCCTTTGCCCCTCACCTGTACTGGCACGCAAAGTATATTCGCCACCTTGTGCTTCTGGCGGGATGATAAAGTCATTTGCTGCACTACCCGCAGTGACTTGCAGGCGCTTGCTCATGACGCTGCTGCCCTTGGGGGAAATCAATTCCATGGTGATGGCAGCCGTGTCTGCTGAAGCCAGTGTTTTTTTCATTAAAGCCCAGGTTTTGAACCAGATGGTTTCGCCTGGTTTGTACAAAGGTTTATCTACCTGTATCAACATCTGCTGCCTAGCATTGCCATCAAAATAGCTGTTAATCAAAGCCGGCAAATCTTTGCCGTGCACGGTGTTGTCACGGCTGGCAGCAGCAGGGGCAGGTTCGGCGACGACTGGCGCTTGCACGGCTTTACGGGTGAGCTTTGTCACATCCTTGCTGTCTTTTGCATCTGTGACCTCACTGTCTGCTTCAAGAGGCCCAGCTTGTCTCGGTAGCTCGGTCACATGACCGGGATCTTGTTCAGCAACATTGCTGATCTGGCAGGCACTGAGCATCAATGTCAATAATAAGGTGCTGGGCTTTTTTATCATGGTAGTCTCCAAAAGGATGCTGTAAGGGCGTGTTCTTTCACACGTCAGAGGCAGCTCTGACGTGTGAACATAGTTAATTCAGATTATTTAACGGTAGTGGCCGGGATCAGGCACAAAGCCGCCGGGGAAGGGATTAGGCTGTGCAGGATATACGTCGCGGTTGCGGGGAATAATGCCGCGAGCCACCAGATTGGCATAGCTGTCATAGCGTATGCTGATGATTTCATCTGCCTGTGAACTGGCGCGCTGGAAGTCAGTTGATCTTACCGTGCTGTTGATGCGCTCGCCGTGGCCAGTACCTATCCTGGATTCTGCCTTGTCTGCTGCGATGGCGCCCTTGGCCTGGTTACTCGCCATTGGTGCTGCAGGAGCTGGAGATGTCTGGGCCCTGCGTTCATACTCTGGTTCCATGATAGCGACAGGAGCCACATATTCCCTGAACAGTGCAACACCGATGACACCAACATTGTCTGGCCGCCCTGTGCGCGCCGCATAAGAATCAGACAGTTGCGTGAAATAAAAGGCTGCCACTTCATCCATATTCTTGCGCCAGCCCTTGATTTCCATGGGCTGCCAGGCACTCAAAACATAGCCAGACTGCGTTGGCGCTGCCGTGCTGCCAGTCAGTGCATTGACACCATCGACGGACAAGACAGACAAAATCCTTTCGCCAGTCTTGTTCCTGACTTCTACCGCATAACGCTCACCTGGCTTGCCAACGACATAATTGTTACCCTGATGCCGCCAGATGGGCAGGCGTTCACCTGTGCTTTGATTGATGATGCTGACGGCAGCCAACTGCCCGGCGCTAGCCACGCCTGTGATGCTGGCTAATACCAGGCTAGCCAGTATTGATATCCATTTTTTCATTTTCTTCTCCGTAAACATGAGGGTCATGATCATTAAACGGAGCAGAAAAACAAAAGGGGTTAAAAGTTTTTATATTTTTTCAGGATCGCTGTGAATTGCCCACAAAATGAAACATTCATTAATAAATCGGCAGAAGTGTGTCGATAGTGTAATATTAATTAAGCCTGATTGTATGAATACAGCTATGAAGCTAATAATCTTTTATTGCTAGGGCGTAGATAAATGAGGCCTGATCAGCAGGTAAATAACAGTTTCTTTACTTCCGACAATAGCGACAGGCTATTTCGGCGGAACCACGATGAATAAAGACAATACTTCATTCATAGAGTTATTTCAGGCCCACCCGATACCGATGTGGGTGTACGACTTGCAGACGCTCGCTTTTCTGACCGTCAATACAGCGGCAATTGAGCATTATGGTTACACTAAAGCCGAATTCCAGGCCATGACCATAGAAGCGATCAGGCCACCCTATGAAAAGGAGAGGTTACTGCAGAATTTGCAGCAGAAAACAGCCACAGCTTTTGAAAAATCCGGTATCTGGCTGCATAAAAAGAAAGATGGCAGCATCATCAATGTCGAAATTACTTCACATCCACTCCATTTTGAAGGGCGCTTGTGCAAATTTGTGCTGGCACATGATGTCACCGAGCGCTTGCATGCACAAGACAAAGTAAGCCGCCTCAGCCGGATTTACGCTGTACTCAGCCGTATCAATTACCTTATTGTCCGCACCCGTGACCGTGCCGCCCTGTTTCAGGATACCTGCCGGATTGCCACTGAAGAAGCTGAATTTCTTGCCGCCTACATCGCTATTATTGATCCGGACACGCTTGATGGCAGTGTAGTGGCCTGGGCCGGTGATATTTCCCCTGAAATTGGTTCTGCAGGCCTGAACTTTGGTATTGACATGGCAGCATCGCCAGCGATGGTGGCCGTACGCACAGGCTTGCCAGCCATCTATAACGACAGACTTGAAGCACCCGGCATGTTTATTCCTGACGGCAGGTTTATTGAGGGCCAGCTTGGGTCCATGGCAGCCTTTCCCTTGCACGTGGATAAACGTCCCGTTGGCGTACTGGTCTTGTTTGCTGATACTCCTCATTCTTTCGATGACTCAGAGCAAAAACTATTGACTGAACTTGCCGCCGATGTTGCTTTTTCATTTCAATACATAGGGCGTGAAGAATCCCGCAAGCATGCCAATGCCCGTTTGCAGGAGAGCGAGGCGGGTCTGCGTCGCGCGCAATTGATGAACAAGACCGCGCACGTCATTACCGGCCCTGACGGAGCTTTTGAACGTTGGTCAGATACGCTGCCCATACTTATCGGTGTGGATAATAGTGGCATGCCACCTGATACCCGGCTCTGGCTGGATATCATTCATCAGGATGACCGTAACAAATTCCGTAATGCCTGCATACAGGCAGGCAGACTAGTGAGCCGGGTGGAAATCGAATACCGGGTGTGGCGCGGTGATGGCAATCTGGTACAGCTCAAGCAAGTGATGGAACCTTTGCTGGAAGATGGCGTAGTTCACGGCAAGACAAGATGGTTTAATACCATACAAGATATTACCGAACAAAAATCCCAGCAAGAAAAAATAGCCAGGCTAAGCCGCATTTATGCAGTGCTGTCCGGCATTAACTCTGCCATCGTGCGCACCCACAATCGCATGGAACTGTTTCAGGAAACCTGCAGGGTTGCGGTACACGAAGGGGCTTTTGGCATGGCCTGGGTCGCAAGTACCGACGTGCACAAACGCAGTGATCCTGTTGTTGCCTTATACAGCAATGCGTCCGACCTCGCAGCACAGCTCAGCCTGAAGGCTTTAGCCAAAGCATCAGACAACAATATGCCATCAGATATCGCAGTGCGCGAAATGCGTATGCTTATCTGCAACAATGTGCAGGAAGATCCTGCACTGGCAAATTTCAAAGACGAATTACTGGCACAGGGACATCTTGCCCTGGCTTGTTTGCCGTTGGTCACAGAGAACCGGGTCGTAGCTGTGCTGACATTGTTTGCCGGCACCATTGATTTTTTCGACGAAGACGAAATAAAACTCCTCAATGAACTGGCTGGCGATCTTTCATTCGCCCTGCAATTTATTGATAAGGAAGAGCAACTTAGTTATCTCGCGTTTTACGACAAGCTGACGGGCCTGCCAAATAGCCGTTTGTTCAATGACAGACTGACGCAGCTAATGCATTCTGGCACGCAGGAACCTAACAAGGCGGCCATCATCCTGTTGAATCTGGACCGGTTTTCGCAACTCAACGATGCTCTTGGCCGCCACGCCGGTGACAACTTGCTGATACAGATTGCGGGGCGGCTGCAAGCATCCTTGCAAGAACCTTATACCCTGGCCCGCATTGCCGGTGATACCTTTGCGATTGGTCTGGCTAACCTGGTACAAGGTGGGGATGCAGCTTCCATACTTGAACATGCTGTCTTCAGCACCTTTGCCGAAGATTTCTTGCTGGACCATCAGCCAGCTCGCGTCTCTGTCACTGCAGGCCTGGCACTTTATCCTGATGATGGCGCGGATACTGAAACCTTGTACAAGCATGCCGAAGTAGCGCTAAAAAACGCAAAGACATCTGGCGAGCGTTATCTGTTTTATGCGCCACTGATGAATGCCGCGCTGGCAGCCAAGATGCTGCTGGAAAATGAACTCCGCACAGCCTTGAGTAATAACCAGTTCGTCATGTATTTCCAGCCGCGTGTCGATCTGTTAAACGGACATATAGTCAGTGCAGAAGCCCTGATACGCTGGCAACATCCCGAACGTGGCCTGATTTACCCGGGCGACTTTATTCCGGTAGCAGAAGATACAGGCTTGATCGTACAGATAGGTGAATGGGCTATCAAGGCAGTGTGCGCGCAGCAGGCCGCCTGGCGCGAGAAGCAAATAGAGATTGTCCCGGTGGCAGTCAACCTGTCTGCCGTGCAGTTTAAGAATGGCAAAATCCTCGACATCATCCAGGATGCCATCAATAGCCACGGGCTCGAACAGCATCATATCGAATTTGAACTCACCGAGTCTGTTGTCATGGGCAACCCGGAAGAAGCCGCGCAAACGCTGAAAGCCATCAAAACCATGGGTATGCAATTGTCCCTGGATGATTTTGGTACAGGCTATTCTTCACTGGCTTACTTAAAGCGCTTTCCGTTTGACTTCGTCAAGATCGACCGCGCCTTCATCATTGACGTTACCAATAATCCTGGCGATGCCGCCATCACCACCGCAGTGATAGCCATGGCACACAGCCTGAATTTGCGTGTCGTGGCAGAAGGCGTAGAAACCGAAGGGCAATTACAATTACTGCGCAGGCTGCGTTGCGATGAAATACAAGGCTATTATTTCAGTCGCCCGGTACCTGCCGAGGACTTCGCCACCATGCTGCGCGAGGGCAAACGCCTGTTGCCGCCAAAAGAAGTTGTTGATGGTACCAAGACCCTGCTGATTGTTGATGACGAACCGAATATCGGTTCCGCACTCAAACGCTTGCTGCGTGGCGAGGGTTACCACATCCTGACTGCAACCAGTGGTCAGCAGGGGCTGGACCTGCTGGCTGTCAACCCGGTGCAGGTCATCATTTCTGATCAACGCATGCCCGGTATGGTCGGGACCGAGTTTTTGCGCATCGTCAAAGAGCTGTATCCAGATACCATACGCATTATCTTGTCAGGCTATTCCGATCTGGTACCTATCGCCGAAGGCGTGAATCGCGGCGAAATCTTCAAGTTCCTGACCAAACCCTGGGAAGACGCACAATTGAAAGAAAACATCCGTGATGCTTTCATGCGTCACCGGCCAGATGCCTGATCATTAAACCTGAGCTAAGATTGATGATGCCTGCCTTTGCTTTTCGGCGATAATGCGGGAACACATTGCGCCCATGGATGATGTGAGTGCAGTACCCCAGGGCGATGCACCGGCAAAACAGTTAATCAACAGAGAATCAGCAGAGGTTCGCATGAACACAGAAAACACGTCCACACCAGAAGCAAGGACCACCCAAGATGAGGCTTTTCTGGATGCAACAGAATTGCGCGTCCTTGGCGTACTGGCAGAAAAAGAAGCCGCCACGCCCGATAATTATCCGCTGTCATTAAATACCCTGGTGAATGCCTGCAACCAGCTCACCAGCCGCGACCCTGTCATGTCCGTGACCGAGTCTGAAGTACTGGAAGCCATAGACAGGCTGGCTGCCAAAAAACTGGTGAATGCCATCCACCAGGCCGGTGCCCGCGTCGCCAAGTATGAGCACCGCATGCGCATCAAATGGATGCTGGACCAGCCTAAGGTGGCGGTATTGACCATACTCATGCTGCGCGGCTTCCAGACCGCAGGCGAGATCCGCGCCCGCGCTGGCCGCCTGCATGAGTTTGCCAGTGTTGCTGACGTCGAAAAATGCCTCGACTACCTGATGGACAAATACCCGCCGCTGGTTGCCCGTTTGAACCTGACACCAGGCACCAAGGAGCCGCGTTACGCACACCTGTTGTCCTGCGATGAAGCCAGCCTGGATCAGGCCGAAGCTTCTAGTTTTTCCAGCGGTAGTGGCGCTTCAAAAAGTGATAGAGTCAGTCAGCTAGAAGCAGAAGTCGCGCAACTCAAGCAGCAGGTCAGCGATTTGAGTTTGCAGTTTGCAGAATTCAAGAAGCAGTTTGAGTAGGCGACTACACGACCGAAAAACTCACCGCAGAGACACAACGCATTCTCTGTCTCTCTGCGGTGAGAGTTCTTGACCTTGATTATTTGTGATTCAGCATGGCAATCACGACGACGACCGCGATTGCCAGCAATACCGCACCAGCAATCTTCCATGCTGAATACGGACGCTCGCCCTGTACCTGTCCAGTCTGGCCATTCACCAGGAAGCGGTAAGTCTTGTCGCCATATTTATAAGACGACAGCCAGATAGGCAACAGGATGTGCTTGAAGCTGATATTCGAATAACGCGGCTGCATGGCAATGATACGCTGGTGGTCACCACCGATGTCGCGGCAGATGGCATTGCGGATTTCGCCTTCCATCTTGCCCTGGGCATCGACAAAACCGGGTTCCAGTCCCACCTGGTAAGCCTCTACCGTGAAGCCGGATACATAATCGTCGCGGTAACCCTGCAGTTTTTCCAGACGCCATGGCGCAAGGTTTTCTGCATACGAAGTCGGCAGGGTTTTTGAGCCGACGACCAGCACATCGTCAAACGACACTTGCACCGCACCCACTGCCGGGTACCAGTTGGTACGCGTCACCTGGCGGCTCTTGGTCTCGCCGTTTTCAGTATAGTTTTCTGTCACCGTGTAATCGACACCGCGCTGGCCCTGATAGGTTGTGTCGCTGTCGGCATCGTAGGTCCAGTAGGGGGTGTAGATACCCTTGAGGCCGCGCTCGGCACGGTAAGCCTGCTTCAGCGCGTTTGGCGCGAACCACAGGCCGGTAATCCAGTTGGCAAACTTGCTGCGCGCTTCTGATTCCTTGATATCAAATGGCGCAATTGCCTTGGGCCTGATCTTGCGTGCAGAATAAGCATTGGCTGCAATCAGCGGTACCGCACAAAACGGGCAGCGGTCAGACACCAGGTTAGCCGCTAGTTGCGACTCTGCCCCGCAGCCCGTGCACTTCACATGCTGGCTGGCGAGCATGGGTTCATTGCCCGCCTGCTCTGACAGATAAGCCTGGTAATCCAGCTCTTCTACTGCCGCGACAGTGGCTGCCTGGTCTTCAGGGATATCATTCTTGGCACCGCAATACGGGCATTGCAGGGCGTGCTGGCCAGGCGCATATTCCAGCTTGGCACCGCAGGATTTGCAGGGATAGTTTTTTGTCGTCACAGGTGATGATTCCAGAACAAAATAGAAGGCGTCGCAACCATCAGGCGCGACGCCACATCAGAGGAAGATTTATTGTGGTGGCAACGGTGGCGGCATGGCCGCAAACAAACCAGACAAATCAGCCTGTTCACTCGCCTTGCCCCAGGCAGCCATGCCCTGACGCCATACCAGGCTGTCACGCGTCAAACTGCCGCTGCCCACGTGCGATTGCAACACACCCAGATCAAACGGCCCGGTCTGCGCACCGTTTTGCGCGACGAAATAAGATACCGCCGTTGGCAAAGGCGGCGGCATGCCACCACCCGCCGCCGGCGCTGCGGCAGGTGCCGCAGCTGGTTGCGGGTTGTTACCAAACATCGTGCCCATGCTCTGGCTCAGCATACCACCGACGCCTACACCCATCATGGCGCCCGCCATGCCCGGGTTTTGCGCTGCATCACGCAAAGCCTGCGCACCCTGGTATTGGGCGAACTGGTTCATATTGCCTATCACGCGCATCGCACCTTGCTGATCGATGGCTTTTTCCACTTCCTCCGGCAAGCCTATGTCCTGCACCTGCACTTCGCACAATTCCAGACCATATTGCACAAAGTCAGAAGCAATTTTTTCCTGTATGCGCTTGCCCACTTCGGTGACCTTGGCTTCCAGGTCTATCACCGGCACGCCAATTTCAGGCATTACTTCCTTGATGCGCATGCCTATCTTGCCGCGCAGGTTTTCTTCTATATCCGCTGTCGTAAAATCAGCCTTGGTACCGACCAGCTCAGACAGCATGGCCTTGGCATCCACAATGCGTATGCCGTAGATACCAAAGGCAGTTACACGCACCACACCAAATTCAGGGTCGCGCATGGTGGCAGGCCCTGCCGTGCCCCACTTCATATTGGTAAAGCGGGTAGTCTTGAAGAAATACACTTCCGCCTTGAACGGGCTGTTAAAGCCATACTTCCAGCCCTTGAGCGTACTCAGCAACGGCATGTTCTCGGTCGACAGCTCATACATGCCCGGCATGAACACATCTGCCACTTGCCCCTTGCCCATCTGGCCTTCATTGACCATCACAGCAATCTGCCCCTCGCGCACCGTCAGCTTGGCACCCATCTTGATCTCATTCTGATAGCGCTCAAAGCGATGCACCATCACATCGGGACTGTCATCCAGCCATTCGACAATATCGATAAATTCATTGCTGAGCTTATTCCACAGACCCATAGTGTTCTCCAAAAAACAAAATTCTTGCAGGATGCTGGCAGGCAATTCATTGATAGCGGCCAACAGCTATTCGGCGAATAGGCTTGAGTGACTGAATTTCACCAGCACATTCGGCGTAGGCGAAGTATTGCTGAATTGGTACATTATCACAAGGGTGAGGGAAGGGAAATTTGATTCTTGTTTGATAAAGCGTTTTGGTAATAGAGTGTATGTTGCGATTCACTCTATTATTAATGGTGTAAGATTAAGATACATTTTTGAGAGGACAGTATCAATGCACACTGAAATAGTATGGCCTATGGGTGGTGAAACATCTCAAATTACAATGGAAATAAATCAGTTTTTAGCCGAATTCTCGCCTCTGGAGAAGTGCTTGTCTGTTCTATATGATCAAAAAAGTAAAGCAAATTACGTATGCTGCCATTTGTCAGCAAAGAGTATTCGAGAGAAAATGGATTTTGAAGCTACCATTTACGAAGACGATTTGGATGACGAAAGTTCTTCCGGAAGTCTGTATAAACTTAATCGCGATATCACGGAAAATCAATATGCTTTTGGGGTGATGAAATCCGATGCGCAAGCTGGACGAAGCTTTGAGGATATTGTTGTTGAATACGATAAGGCATATAACTCTGCTTTCCCATTAAAAATATACGGTGGACAGCATAGAGTAAAAGCTATTTTAACTGCCGTTGATATGGATGATAAGTATCATGGTTTTCGAATTTATTTTTCTTTAACTAAAGAGCAAAAAGTTGAAATTGCGACGGTCAATAATACTTCCATAGCAGTATCAAACGATCTTATTGATCGAATGAAAGAGCAACTGCTTGGTACTGAGCTCCGTGATTTTTTTCAAGAAATAAAATTGCTTGAAGAAAACCAAGACTTTTCCGATAGTAAAAATGGCGATGTTCCTACCGTTCGCGTAGCAAGAACTTTTGTCCTTAACTATTGGAGAGCAAAGGTCGCTGACCAAAGCGAAACATTTCACATTCCATCAGTATGTAAATCTGGTGGTCTGGATGTTGAATATGAGAAGGTGAGAAGCGTTGTTAATTGGACTGATGAAGCTTTCCTTGATGCAGGACGAGCATTTAGGGAGTTGCACGTTACGCAAAAAGACAAAGTTGCAAAGCGCAAGAAAGATAAATCTACCCAATTTGCAAGTAAAGTTCTATCGCTTGCAGTAGTTGCTAGTTGGAGTTATATAGCTGGCTTTTACTCTGGGAAAAATGAACAATTGGCTGTCTTATATGGATTGGTAAAGAATCTTGGAGTTGATGAAGATCCGATGGGCGCACGTGCATTGTCAGATGCTCGAATGAAAGGTGTTGATCCCGACACATATCGAGGAATTGGCGCTCGAATAAACTCAGATGAACTGGGCAGGATGTTTGAAGTGTTTTTTGTTTTGATTAATCGATCTTCTGATAAAAAAATCACAAAAAGTCTCGCAAATGCAGCTATTCAATCGTATGAAGCGAAAAAGGCAATGCAGAAAGCAAATTTATCATTATCGAAAATATAATTTATGTTCGAAACATATTTAAGTGATGCTAGCCACTTTATTGAGCGGGCAAAAATATCTTCTACTGATTTAAGCGATGATCAAAAGATTCGTGAATATCGCGCCGCAATATTTTTGACGGCGAGTGCTTTGGAATCTTTCGTCAATTATATAGGTGAGACTTTTAGTGAAAACTTAAGCTTGACTTTGCATGAGCGTAATTTTTTAAACGATATCCAAACTGAGATTGATCCAAAAAAAGGTACTCTAATCGAAAGAGAAAAATATCAGAGTTTGGAAAATAAAATTAGATATCTAATTTCTAAATTTAATATTAATCATCTTAAAATAACGAACCTACCCGAGTGGAGTCAATTCAAAGAGTTTAAAGTCTTCCGTGATCAATTGGTCCATCCAAGAGATATTGTTAATGAATTTAAACTTGCAGATTATAAAAAGCATGCCGAAAATGGATTGAAAGTTTCAATTTTATTGATTGATGGCATCCTTAGTGGGATTTTTGATAGGAACCTTCGTAAACAAATCCTTGACCTTGCAAATCTTTGACCGGAGACTGCATTAACTGAAATTTGATCTATTTGCCACGTTGGTTTTACTTATATAGTCTTGACCTATTCGCCTCAACGACTTTGCCCACCATCGCCAAAGTCTTTTTCGAGATAGGCAAATCCCGTGCAGCATTCTTGAAATCAGCAACAGTAATTAACTCCAGCATCTCATCAATAATATTCTTCGCTTCTTTTTCTTTCATTCCACCGTCTTGCGCAACTTTCAAAATGTGTGTCCGCGTTGGTGATTTGCCTTCGCCAGCCACATCCATGAAATGCTCGCCTCGATAACCGGCACAATAGGTCAGGTCATAGGGCGGAGCTAGTTCCCATTCATTATTTTTGTTGAGCAGATAGGACAGGTTTTTGGCATGGTCATCGCGGTTATTCATCAGTATGTTGAAGGCGCAGCGTTGTAAGGCTTTTTTTAGTTCTCTTGCATCCCTTGTCAGCCTGCGGGTTGCTCGCATGAATTCGCTGTAGCCTAAGGATGGGATTTGAAAGTGGACGTGCAACATGCCTGCCAGTGAGTGGATGTGAACGCGCTGCTCATCATCGCGGTCAAAACGTTTGGTGCCGAATGCTGTCATGCCGTCAGGTAATTCAAAGAATTGTGTCTCGCCCATGCCCAGGCCGCATTTGCGTGCCAGCCGGGCGTACAGTTCTTCCAGTGCGCAGCTATCACTGGCATCGTCTTTTGCCGGGAATTTAATGAGCCAGGATTCTGCATCTGGCATATATTCAGTGCTCATTTGCCCTGTCGCTGGCTTGTAGTAAACCAGCGCCTTGGGTCGTGCACCGCCGGGGGAGCCACCGGCCTTGGCCAGTTCATCCAGGACTTCGTGGCTATCGTCTACCACCAATGCCCGCACTTCTTTTGCGAGTTCGATTAATGCAAGGTCTGTGACTGCCAGATGGGTTTCGCTGCCGGGTTCATAGGTCAAAGCACCCATGGTGTTGTCACCAAGGTAGGCGAGCATGTCTAGTACAGAGACGGTGTCGGTATCGATGCCTTTGGCTTTCATGCGGCGTTTCATCAACTGTAACCCCCAACTGTCAGGCAAGGAGTCGTAGATTAAACCTGGCACTTGCATGATGGGCAGGTAATCGGCCTGTTTGTCAGGGTAGGCAGATGGCCGTAGTGGCAGGCGTATGGGTGATAGTTCCAGGCCACGCACAAGCGCTTCGGGTGAGTATTGGAACAAGATATCGCGGCCATCGTCGGCCAGCGTGCCCAGCCAAAGTGACTCGCCATGCGCATTGTAATTGACCTTGAGTTCTTTCATGATGGGCTCTTGGGTTTACGATACGCACGCTGTCTGGTTTGTACCGCAGACTTTGCCCGCATGTCTTCTATGGTATTGGTTTGCGGCACCAGGACTGTCTGTAAATCTGGCGTGGCATTCAGTGACTCAAGTATGCGGACAAAGTTGGCCAGGGTGCATTTGCCAGTGCGTTCAAAACTGCTGACAGTTTGGGCTGAGATGCCTGTGCGTTGCGCCAATTCTTCTATGCTTATGTTTAGCAGCAAGCGACGCTCACGCGTTCTTTCGCCGAGTGTCAGGCAAATTTCATTAGGCAGTAGTAAAGAGAAATCCATTGGTTTTATATAGATTAGGCTTAGATAATCTAACTTTCCAATAGAATTATACTGGTTATGATACTGGCTCAAGTTTATTTTTGAGCAAATTACTCTGTAAATTGTTGCTTCCTGATTAACCCTCAGCCTCGCTATGGTAAGGATGAGGGTATCGTAGCATGGGAATCATGCATCAACTCACCCCGCCTGATCCACCCTCTCCAGTCTCCCTGCATCCGCGCCCCAGCTCCTCAACTTATGTCCCTTCACCGCATAAAAGGAAATCATCAGATAACAGGGCAGCATGATCCAGTAGGCGGTTTGGGGATTGCCTGTGTCGGAGAATTTACCGTAGAGCATGGGTAGTAGTGCGCCGCCTGCGATGCCCATGATGAGCAGGGCTGAACCTGCTGCAGTGTATTTACCCAGGCCTTGCAAGGCCAGTGGCCAGATTGACGGCCAGACCAGGGCATTGGCGAGGCCCAGCATGGCGAGGAACATCACGGTATTTGGTACGACGGGCACGCCTGCCCACCCGATTACTGCTTGGGCTATGCCGGTGTCCGTGGCTGAGCTGGTGGCAACGCCGACGGTGAACAACAGGCCGCTGATGGCGGAGAACAGCAGGGCGGTTTTTTGCGTCATCAGTTTGGGGATGGTGGTGGCACCGAGGATATAGCCTATGACCATGAAGCTCATGGTGTAAGAGGTCAGCACGGTGTAATTGTGCACACCCAGGTTGCGGCCATACAGGCCTATGGTGTCACCGGCGATGACTTCAACGCCGACATAGGCAAACAGTGACAATGCGCCCAGTACCAGTTGCGGGTATTGCAGCACGCCCCATTTGGTGACTTCGGGCTGGTTTTTTTCTTCTTCTGCCCGCAGTTCTGGCAGTGAAGAAAAATGCACGATGACCATCACCACCAGCAAGCCAGCCGCCATGATGGCATACGGGTAGACCAGGCGGGATGACAGTTCAGAGCGCAGGGCCAGGCGGCCAGCATGATCAAGTGCTGCCAGTGCAGTGTCAGAATATTTTTCTATACCCGACAAGATCAGGGCAGAAAACACCAGAGGCACGACGATGCCTGCACCCTTGTTGAACAGGCCCATGATGCTGATGCGCATGGCGGCGCTCTCGCGTGAACCTATGCAAACGATGTAGGGGTTGATGGCGGTTTGCATCAGCGTCATGCCAGTGGCCAGTGTGAACAGGGCCAGCAAAAAGAAACCGTAATAGCTGGTCTTTGCTGCGGGGATAAACAGCAGTGCACCCACTGCCATGATGCCCAGGCCCAGTGTCATGCCATTCTTGTAGCCGGTACGGCTAAGTATGGCGGCTGATGGCAGGGCCATGACGGTGTAGGCGATATAAAACGCAAACGTTACCCATAGCGCCTGGAAGTTATTCAGGTCGCAGACTATTTTTAAAAATGGGATCAGCGAGCCATTGAGCCAGGTGGCAAAGCCCAGGATAAAAAACAGGAGACTGATAAAGAACATGGCGACGACCACATCCTTTGTTGATCCCGTTGCTTGATCATTGTTGTTCATGAGGTGTTCCAGACGTATTTAAAATGGTCACTTGATCTAGTCTTGCTGATGCATTGTGCAAAAAAAACCTCCCCCTGCTGCTTATATGGGGAGGCTCTTCTGGCGCTCTTTGCATGGTGAGCTGAATCACTTCAGGTCACCGTCGTGCAGATGAAAGCAGATCAGAACTTGGCTCTGACACCTACGCTGTAACGTGCGCCGTTTTCATATACGCCAACTGGCAAGCCATCTGTGGTGTTGGTGCGTATTACAGAATTGGTCAGGTTGACGGCAGTGGCAAACAGGCTGATCTTTGGTGTGATGTCCCAGTTGGCTGTGGCATCCCACTGGCCATAGGCGCTGGTGACATCCTGGCCACCTTCATCCAGGCCACCGTATGATTTGGAACGGTAGTTATATGACAGGCGGAAGCTGATGCCGTTCTTTTCATAATAGCCGCTGGCGTTCAACTGATTGCGTGAGTTACCGATGACATTCAGTTTTTGTCCACCAGCGATGGAGCCTGCCTTGGCATCTGTGAAGGTGTAATTCACGATGGCACCAAAACCATTACCAAAAGCTTGTTGCCATTGCAGTTCCAGACCGTTGATGACCGCACCATTGTCAGCATTATGCGGGCGGGTTACCGGGCGTGTCACACCACCGACATTTTCTTGCGCTGTCGAGGTATAGATGAAGGTATCGAGGCGTTTGGTGAACAGTGTGGCAGACAACATCGATGCATCAGCAAAATACCATTCTGCACCTATCTCGGCTTGGTCGGCGTGATAAGGTTTCAGCAAAGGATTACCGGCAGTGGCGGCGTTGGTAGTGCCGCTGACTTCGGTACTGGCGCTGAGGTCACTATAAGTGTTGCGTGCCATCACACGGGCTACTGCGCCGCGCAGTATCAGGTCTTTGCGCAAGTCATACACCACGTTCAGGCTGGGCAAGACGTCGTTATACGTACGTGTCGTGCTGCCGATGACATAGTTGCCCTTGCCAGTCAGGTCTTGATAGGCTTCAGATGTCTGTTCGGTTTTGACCAGGCGCACACCAAAGTCACCGCGCCATTTGTCGAGGGCATAATCAGCCTTGACATAGGCAGCAGTAATCTTCTCTTGTATCTTGTAATACTCGCCCTTGGCTTCGTTATAGACCATGCCCTTGTCGTACATGGCAAAGCCCTTGCTGGCGGCCAGTGAATCGTTAACCCATGCATATTGGGTCAATGAACCAGAGGTTGCTGCAGCCTGGCTCAGCAGTGGTGATGGGCCAGTGGACAGATCAGCCAGGCTGAAAGACTGCCAGCCAGTGCTGCCGGGGCCTACCGTGCCTATGGTGCGGTGATTTTGCACGGTGTTGTCGCGGTATTTCAGGCCCAGTTTGATATCCTTGATGAAAGAGCCAGTCAGGTCCCATGTCAGGTCGCCTTGTACATAGTTTTCTTTGCTTTCCATCTTGCGTACCCAGTCACGAGCATTTTGCAGCGTGAGCTTGGTTGGGTCCAGCGGGCTCATGTCGAGGTAAGACACTTCATAGGTATCTGGTGCGATATTCACGGTGGCGCGGGTATTGCCTGTGAACCAGAAATTGCGATCATGCTTGCTGCCACCTTCGGCAGATGTAGAACCTAACTGGCCATGCAGTTTCCAGCCATCGCCTTCGTAATTGCCTTCCAGATCGAGGATCTTGGACTTGATATAGGCTTCGCGGTAGATAGGCTCGAAAGAGACGCCAGTTGTCGGGCCTACAGTGCCGCCGACCACTGCCTTGGTGCCATCAGAGGTGGTGATGAAACGTGGATTGGTGATGCGGATAACATTATTGCCATCTGCCAGACCACCTATTTGCCACAGGTAGTTCTGGTTGTTATTGTCCATGTTCATGTCTGAATTGATGTAATTCAGAGAAATGTCGCTGTCACGGTTAGGCTTGATCTGCAGGGTGACGTTGCCAGTCGTACGCTCACGGTCCTGGCGGAAAATCGCTGAACCACCACCCCATGATGCATATGCGTTTGGTGTGGCTACATTATTTTGATCGACGATGGTGTACTTGGTGGAATCAGTAAAATTTTCCAGGCCATCTCGGCGCATGGTGCGTTTTTGTTTGCTCAGGGACAGCAAGACACCGAGGGTGTTTTCATCATTCTTCCAGTTCACCAGACCAGAGATTTGCGGGTCCGTTTTCTTGGGCAGGTCAGAGTAGGTTGCTTCCAGTGAGAACTGCGCAGTCAAAGGTGCCTTGAATTGCAGTGGTTTGCGTGTCTTGACATTGACCAGGCCACCGATACTGCCCTCATCCAGATCAGCAGATGGACTTTTGTAAACATCGAGACTGCCGACTAGTTCAGAAGGCAAAATGTCGTAGTTAAAACCACGGCTTTGTGAATCGTTTTTCCACCAGTAGGCAGATGCTACTGACTGGCCATTCAACTGCGTCATGTTCAGGCTTTTATCGGTACCGCGCACGAAAATGTCGCGGCCTTCACCCCAGGTACGGTCAACAGAAATGCCGGGTACACGTTGCAGCGAATCAGCGACGTTTTTGTCAGGGAACTTACCGAGGTCTTCTGAGTTGACTGTGTCAACGATGTTTTGCGAATCGCGTTTGCCAGCCAGGTTTTTTTTCAGCGTGTCACGTATGCCGCGCACTTCGACTACTTGCGAGCCTGGTGCAGCTTCTGACGTTTCATCAGCAGCATAGACTATATTAAACGCAGTGGTGCTGACGATCAGGGCAATCAGTTGCGGTAATAGTTTCTTCTTGAATACGGGGGTGTTCATGCAAATCTCCTTCAGTTGGTTTTACTCGTTGGTATCACATCTTCTTCTTTTGGCGCTGCAATTTTGACCTCGTTCTGAACTACGGCAAGCGGGGTAAAAATAATCTTTTCTATGTTCTTTTTTTTCGAATCTTCACTTGCATCAAGTGCTAAAAAAAGCCGACGCCGCACTGGGCGTCGGCAAATCAATCATACGACTTGGGGGAGGTATGATCTTAACGCTTGAACTTATATGCACTTGCAACACTGTTTTGTATTCTTGCCGCGGCTTCCTTGCCTGTGACCGTGCCATTCAATAGATCGGCATTCACATTCCATAATTCCTGTTCCATACTCGGCTGGCCACGGTTCAATATCTGCGCATTGACACGTATGCTGGATTCACATGCCGTGCGCCACTCCATCATCTGTTTGCCTATCGGGTCACGCACGGCAATCAGATGATTCGACAGTGAAAAAAATCCGGTGACGCGATTGGTATACAGGTCAGCAAATTCTTGCGAGCCCAGCCATTCGAGAAACTTGTAAGCATCTTCTTTATTGCGCGATTTCTTGTTGATACCTATGCCTATGTCCATGTGATCGAGGATGTAGCACTTGTCACCAGTGGCGCGCACCGGCGGCGCAAATACACCAAAGTCCAGGCCCTGCACCTGATTGAAATAAGAGATATCCCAGGACCCAACCGGGTAGACCGCAGCCTTGCCCGAAGCGAATTGATGCTGGCTGTCACTATAGGTTTGTGTGCTGGCCGTACTGGGCAGATATGAACCCAGCTTGGCGGCATAATCAAAGGCGGCGACATACTGCGCATCAGTAAATTTTGCCTTGCCTGCGATGAGTGCCTTGCGGCCAGTTTCACCATGCCAGTAGTTGGGCCCTATGCTGGTGAACAGGGTTTGTGTGGCTTCCCATTTTTCTGCCGTACCCAAGGCGAGAGGAACATAGCTGCCATTCTTTTTTACTGCATCCAGCACAGCCAAGAATTCCATCTGAGTTTTCGGTGCTTGCAGATTGAGTTTCTTGAAGATTTTTTTGTTGTACAAGAAGCCGTGGATGACAGATGCCACCGGCATGCAAAAAGTCGTTTTCGCATCATCGGTCTGCCAGGCCAGCAGGGCGGTAGCTTCAAAATGTTCCATGCCAGGTTTGCCATCAAGCTTTTCCAGATAGCCTTTGTTATACAAAGACTGCGATACATCAAAGGGGCGGCAAGCTACCAGGTCACCCGCTGTGCCGTTGACAAAATGTGCTTGCAGGCTGCTGTCGTATTCTGTTGGCGTGGTAGGTGTAAAGCGTATGTCTATGCCGGGATGACGTTTGGCAAATGCTGGTATCAGAACTGTTTCCCACAAGGCCTTGTCATCCACGCGCCAGCTTTCCAGGACAAGCGTGCCAGCATTGGCATTGCTCATCATGGCGGTGGCGCACAACATGGCGATGTGAGGGAAGTGCTTCAAGGGAAACCCTGTCAAGAATATTTTCAGGAAAAAAATCGGTATAAATGAATTACTTGAAACCGATACTAGCAATGCGATGAATGTAATGCCACTTGCATATCTGTTTAGTGCGTCTTTTTATAAGTGATTGATTTATTGAGGGTTTGTGTGAACTGGTCAGGTGAACAGCTTACAAATCCTTACCCGGTTTTGGCGCTGGCATTGCTGTTCGCTAGGATGTGGATGATTTGCAGGTGTGTGAATTTCTCAGCTGGCAAAACTTAACTTAAGAATTCCTTACAAAACTTTACAAAAGTCCGGATTCAGGTGTTGTGATTCGCGCAGAGGGATGCCAGCTTGTCCGTGCACGGCAAGCTGAAACAGGAAAGCATGGAGAGGGGAGAGTACCCGGTCAGGCGGCGTTTTCGTTGGGCAGGGTAATGATGGCCTTCAAGCCGCCTTCAATATGGTTTTCCAGCACCAGCGTGCCGCCATGTGCTTCGATGACGCTGCGGGCTATGCCCAGGCCCAGTCCCATGCCGCTTTCATTCTGGCTGCGGCCATGCACCAGGCGCACATAGGGATCAAACAGGCTGGGCAGGGCATCTTCCGGTACGCCGGGGCCGTGGTCGCGTACTTCTATGATGACGTTATCAGCAGCCGCACGCACGCTGATTTCTGCGCGTTCACCATAGTAAAGGGCATTGTCGAGCAGATTGCCTATTGCCCGTTTCAATGCCAGTGGTTTACCATAGACGGTCACGCCTGAATCTGCAAACGCCACATTATGCTTGGCCAGGTGGGCACTGCGTACCAGCCTGCGTATCAGCGGGTCCAGCCTGACTTCGGTGGGGTTTTCATGGATGTCGCTATCTTTCACGCATTGCAATGCGCCCTTGACCATCATGTCAAGGTCATCCAGGTCTTCTTCAAATTCACCACGCAAGACATCATCATCAAGCAATTCTGAACGCAGCTTGAGACGTGTGATGGGCGTGCGCAGATCGTGTGAAATGGAGATGAACAGACGCTCACGGTCTTCGATATAGCTTTGTATGCGCTGGCGCATGGCGCTGAAGGCGCGGGCAGTATTGATGAATTCCTTGCTGCCTGTCTCTGGCAAGTCTGGTACTTGCTCACCTTTGCCAAAGGCAGCGGCGGCATCCGACAAGGCCGCCAGTGGCCGCGTGATCCAGCGTACCACCATGATGGAGAGCAGCAATACGGCAGCCAGTGACAGCCCCTGCAAGACCAGGCGGTCAAAGGACAGGGGGTCATTGCCCTTCAAAAAATAAGGGTTGGGCATCAGGGCCGCCAGGTATAACCAGTTGCCCGGTTCCAGTTCGGTTTGTATCACCAGCACAGGAGCAGGTTCAGGTTTGATCAGCAAGATATGTTGTACCCAGCTTTCGGGCAAATCGGTGATGCGGGTACCCTCAGCAGATGTGGTCAGTTGATCTGGCCAGGCAAAGGCGACTTTGAATTCAGGATATTGTGGCAAGTCAGTCTTGAGGGTGTAACCCACCTTGCCCAATACCGTATGTGCCAGTGCCTGCGGTTCTATTTCTGTGATGGGCACATAGGCATTATTCGCCTGCACAAAAAAACGTGTGCCACCCATCTCGCGGAATTGTTGTATCAGCACTGTGCGGTAGTTAGGCGGCAGGCTGCGGAAAAAACGTATCGCGCTCGATGCACTATGCGCCAGGTATTGCGCAGCCGTGGTGGCTTCTATCTCGGCCTTGGCGCGTTGCTGGGTGGTCCAGATGGCGCTGCCTACCAGTTGCGTCAGCAACACGCCGCACACCATGACCAGCGACAAGCGGCCCAGCAGCGATTGCGGTAGCCAACGCCTAAGCATGATGGCAGGTTCAGGCACTTGCCACGCTCACGTCGGCAGAAAATACATAACCTGCACCACGCACGGTCTTGATCAGGGTAGGTTGCTTGCTGTCATCCTTGAGCAGCAGGCGCAAGCGGCTGATCTGTACGTCGAGTGAACGGTCCAGCGGGCCAGCATCGCGGCCACGGGTTTCTTCTGACAACACATTGCGGTCGAGCACATCGCCAGGGTGTTCAACAAAATACTTCAGCAACTGATAATCCAGCCCGGTCAGCGCTACAAGCTCACCGGCATTGTCGGTGACCTTGCGCTCAACAAGGTCCAGCGTAAAACCCAGGAAGCGGTAATAGCGTGGTGCCGCTGCCACATCGGCAGTTGCAGTGCGACGCAAGATCGCTTTGATGCGCGCCAGCAGTTCACGCGGATTGTAAGGCTTGGCGATGTAGTCATCTGCACCCAGTTCCAGCCCGACGATGCGGTCAGTGTCATCTGAACTGGCAGTCAGCATGATGATGGGGATATTTGATTTTTGCCGCACCACCTTGCACAGGGCAAAGCCATCGGTGTCGGGCAACATCACATCGAGTATTACCAGCGACAACTGGTTCATCTGGCTATTGAATTCAGCCACAAAGCTCTCGCCATTGTGCGAGAGGATGACTTCATACTGATTTTTTTCCAGATAGGTTTTCAGTAAAACCCGGGTTTTCTGGTCATCGTCGACTATCAGTATTTTGCGTGTCATCTTTGTCTGCCTCACATTTTATGGAGTTTGTTTTTTATTATTGCCAAATGTCTTGTACATCGCCACCAGCCTTGCCTGGGTGTCGGCTGGGCTTACTGTGGCATCGATAAAGTATCTATGTATTACAGCAATGATGGCGTCCTTGCTGGTTTCATCGGTAGCCATGCGGTGTACCAGGCTAGGAGCTTGCGTGGTCATCCCTTGGGCAAAGGCGTTCCAGGAAGCACGGGCACAACTGTCCATACGAACCGGGTCAGCATCACGCCTTACCGATACCGAGCCCTTGACGGCATTGTAGTCAGCCTGCACTGCTGGCGTGGCGACCAGGCGTGCCAGTTTTTCTTGCGCAACGATGCGCGAATAGTCGTTGGTGAACATCGAAAAAGTGTCGACGCTATACAAATGGTATTTGCCCGTACCCGGCATGGCCGTGCAAGAGAAAGCTTCATCAGTGGCGAAACCGCCATCATTGAGCTCACCCTTGACCCAGTCGCCAGTGATCATCATCGCGGCTTCGTTTTTGGAAAACTGCTTCACCACTTCTGTCCAGGGACGTTCATCGACAGGATTATTCATCCAGCCTTTCATCTGGCGCAAGCGTTCCAGCGCATGGCTGAAGCGCTTGTCCATGACGGCCTGAGCGTTTTGTTTGACGAATAATTCGCGGTGGTATTCTGGTCCGCCCTCGGCCAGTATCAAGTTTTCAAACAGCGTGGCAACCTGCCAGGGTTCGCTGCTTTGTGCCAGTGGTATCAGGCCTGCAGCTTTCAGCCTGGCTGCAACGGCGACCAGTTCATCCCAGTTTTCTGGTGGTGACAACTTCAGCGTGCTGAATATTTTCTTGTTATAAAACAGGGTGTTAATACGGTGTATGCCTAGCGGTGCAGCCACCACATGCTTGCGGTGCTGTATCAGGTTTTGTATGGTCGGGAAGAAACTGGTATTCCATTTGTTGGCCGCCGCAACCTTGTCCAGCTCCAGTAAGAAACCCAGGTCAGCCCATTCACGTATCGAGACACCGATGATTTGCGTGACTTCGGGTGCATCATTGGCCAGCACGCGGCTCTTCAATACCTTGCCCGCTCCTATGCCCGCACCACCGGGTATGCCAGCGTCGCGCCAGGTGATGCCTTCATCCGCCATGCGCGCAGCCAGCAGACTGGCCGCCTTGCGTTCGCTGGCCGAGGTCCACCAGTGCAAGACTTGCAGGGTGCTGTCGGATTGTGGCGTGGCTGCATGGATTGTCGTCATTGAACACGCCACGCACAAAACCCCAAGCGCCGCCGCCCTGGCAAAGCGCCTGGCGGGTGATGATCCAGCGACATGATGGGTGGGCGAAATCAAAGAAACTTTTCCGGGCAGGTTATTGCAACAGGGAAACCAGGTTTTCAGGATTGATCAGGAAGATCGAACCGGATGCATATTACCAAAGGGGGCTGCTTTCTGGTAGGCATTGTTCAGCGGGCTTACGCAAAACCGCCCCAGCTGCGTTGCAGCTCCTAGCCGTACTAAAGTACTGTCTTCGTCGCCACGCCTTGCTGGGACAATTTTGCGTAAGCCCTTGCTTTGTGTACACAATGCCTCGCAGAGTTGTTGTTTTCAAGAGATAAAATAGTGGAAATTGTAGGCTGGGCTACGGGGTATCAGCCCAACACTGGGCGTTTAATAAACGTACATGTTATTCCTAGGCCGAGTGTTGGGCTGGTAAACCGTAGCCCAACCTACAGTAGTCACAGTGCACAACATTTTGATTAATCCCTTTTTCTCACTACCACCCTCTCCAACAAATCAAACCCCCACTGCGTCAGCAAAGCCAAAGCTGCTGCAGGCAAGGCACCTGCCAACAACATCTGGTTGTCATTCAAGGCCAGGCCTATGGTGATGCGTTCACCATAACCACCGGCACCAATGAAGGCGGCTATGGTTGCCGTGCCTACACTCATGACTGCTGCCGTCTTAACACCCGCCAATATCATGGGCAGGGCCAGCGGAAAGTCTATATTCAGCAGGCGGTCTCGCGATGACAGACCCAGGGCCTGCGCTGCCAGACGTAATCCAGCTGGTACTTGCACCAGGCCTACACAGGTGTTGCGGACGATGGGCAGCAAGGCATACAGCGACAGAGTGATCAGGGCTGGTACAAAACCTATCCTGCCCAGCAGGGGTATCAACATTGCCAGCAAGGCCAGCGAAGGTATGGTTTGCAAGATGCCGACAGTAGCCATGACAACTTCGCGCAAGCGTGGTTCAAAGGCAGCGATGATACCCAGTGGGATTCCTACCAAGCAGGCCAGCGTAACTGACAGCAATACCAGTGTCAGATGCTGCCAGGTCAACTTCAAAAACTCTGTACCAAATAATTTGGATATGAAGCCTGCGCGTTCAACGCTTGCCGGTGACTTTGCCACAAATTGCTGTGCGGCCTGGGCAAAGCTCTGCCTGTCAATTTCTACCGCCGCATTCATCGCTATCATTTGCGCATTATCTATCTTGCCTTCCAGTTTCTGTATCGCTGCCCAGGCTTGCGGGAAGCGGGTTGGCACATCCAGTCGGTACAGCAAGACTGCGTCATAACGCGGGAAGTAATTTGCATCATCCACCAGCACGCGCAAGCCCAGTTGTTTAATCTTGGCATCGGTGGAATAAATATCGATGACATCTACTTGTTTGGCAGCCAGCGCTTCATAAGCGATGCCATGGTCAAGTCCACTGGCTTGTTGCGGCAAGTGATAACGTTTGACCAGGCCTGGCCAGCCATCGGCGCGACCCAAGAATTCATGGGAGAGGCCAAAACGTAATTCAGGTCTTTTCGTCAGATCAGTCAGCGATTTAATATTTTCAGCATCAGGCCGCATCGCCAGCGCGTAGGTATTATTAAAACCCAGAGGTACAGCAACACCCAGGCCTTGTTTAGCCAGTTCCACTTGCATCTCCTGCATGCTGATGGCGTTCTCATGCTTCAATATCTCAGTATTGATGGTACCCATGTATTCTGGATAAATATCAATGCTGCCATTCTTGAGCGCGTTGAATACGATGGCAGTATTACCCAGGCCTTGCTGGTGCAATGCAGGATTATGGGTAACCGCAGTCTGCGTCAAAATCTCGCCCAGTACATAGGATTCAGTAAAACGCTTGGAACCAACTTTGAGCGTATCCGCAGCCTGTGCTTGCACTGCAAAAGCGCCTAGTAATAACAGTTTCAAGGCTAAAGATGAAAGATATTGCAGCCTGCACCAGATCAGCATGGGTTTGCGCTCCACTAAATTGTGATCGAAACTGCGATGGAATATTTACCTTGTATTCTACATGGCGTTTGCCAATGTCCAATTCCGCCCTGATTCTGGCTGAACCGCCGCTATTCTTGTTTCTGACGCAGACCTACACTGCAAGCTCCAGATAAATCAGGAGCCACCATGCAAAGCGCAGGAACCACCCACATATCAATTGCAGGAAACACATTTAGCACTAAACAGAACATGCATGCCGATGACCCACTCATTGACTTCAGCGCACGCGAGATCACGCTCAATGAGGTCAGCAAGCGTGTCTATGTCGCTGGCACAGGGCCCGCCGTCATCGTCATGACAGAGATGCCCGGCATCAGCCCGCATGTGGCACGCTTTGCGCGCTGGGTGCGTGATGCGGGTTTTACTGTGTATATGCCTTCGCTGTTTGGGCGCGATGGTGTGGTGGCATCCGCGGAGGAGGGAGCGGCGGTGTTCCAGAAAACCTGTGTCAGTGCAGAATTCCGCGCCTTTGCAGGTAAAGGGACCAGCCCTGTCACGCTATGGCTGAGGGCGCTGGCAAGGTTTGCTCATGAAGAATCTGGTGGCCCCGGTGTGGGGGCGATAGGCATGTGCTTCACCGGCAATTTTGCTTTGTCCATGATGCTGGAACCAGCAGTACTTGCACCGGTAGTGTCGCAGCCATCTTTACCGATGGATGATCCGGCAGGTACGGGCATAGACGCTGCCGACTTGCAAGCTGTGCGCCAGCGCCTGGAAGCAGAAGATCTGACTGTCATGGCTTACCGTTTTGCGGGCGACGCATTTTGCCGCGCCCAGCGCTTTGCGGCATTTTCAGAAGCTTTGGGTGGGAGATTCGTTGGCAAGGTATTGCCAGATAGTGCTGCCAATCAGGATACTGCGCCCTTCTTCAGGCGCTACGTAACAACACCGCATAGCGTGGTCACGGCGCACCTGATAGATGAAGCAGGGCAACCGACCATCGCTGCACGGGATGAAATACTTGCTTTCTTTGCCCATCGCTTGAAACAGGCGCAAGAAAAAAATGCATAAAAAAATGCCTGGACCAAGATCCAGGCATTTTCATTCACTGTCTTCAGATGTTTACTTTTTGAATGCCGTCACTGCTGCGCGGCCAACGGCTGGATCATCGGTAAAGAAACCATCAATACCGGCTTTCAAATAAGCAGTGATTTCTGCGATAGAGTCACCACGTTGCGTCAGCGAACTGGCATCGCCAATGCGCATGCTAACTGGCAGGAAAGGATTTTCCGGGCGCAGTGTCCAGGTATGGACTTTCAAACCCGCAGCATGGGCATCGGCGACAAAACTGGTAGTCGCACCCAGTTCATTCTTGGCGTCACGCGGGATGATGACTTCCTTGTACGGTGACACTGCATCGGCATACTGTGCGATTTCTTTCAGGCCTGCCGGTGTGACGAGGTCAGCATAAGTACGGCTGCTGCCAGCGGCGATGAAATCATATGGCGCATTGCGTGGTACGCCATTGACTGGCGGGTTCAGTGGATTATCGACCAGTTGCACCAGACGCATCTCTGTCATGCTGCGTAATTCTTTCAGGTTCGTCACTTCAAAAGACTGAATGAAGACCGCTGCATTTTTGCCTTTGTAGCCATTCGCTACGAGCACATCAACCAGGCGTTTTTCCAGAGGCAGGCCTATGGATTTGAAATAAGTCGGGTGCTTGGTTTCCGGGTAAATGCCAATGACACGGTTCTTTTCTTTGGCCTGTTGCTTGACCAGGTCAATCACTTCTTGCAGCGTTGGTATTTCAAATTGACCATCATAAGCCGTGTTGGCAGGGCGATTCGCCGGGATACGTTCCTTGGCGCGTATGGTCTTCAATTCTGCCAGTGTAAAGTCTTCAGTGAACCAGCCTGTGACAGGGATGCCATCTATGGTCTTGGTCGCTTTGCGCGCAGCAAATTGCGGCAGAGTCGATACATTGGTGGTGCCTGAAATTTCATTTTCATGGCGGGCAACCAAGACACCATCTTTGGTGGCAACCAGATCGGGCTCAACAATATCGGCACCGTCATCTATCGCTTTCTGATATGAGGCCAGCGTATGTTCAGGGCGCAGTGCCGATGCGCCACGGTGACCGGTTACCGTCGGCAATGGTGGCCAGGACAGACCTGGATTTTGGAAATCAACCGGCTCGCTGCTATTGCCACCACAGGCGCTCAGGCTCATGCCAGCAAATACCGCGCACAGCAAGCGTGCAGTGTGTTTGGATAAGTGTCTCATCAAAGTATTCCTCGAGATTCATTACAAGAAAATGAGGCCAGTGCAATTGGCCAGATATGCTTCGCTGCCATCATGTTGGCGTTGGCAGGAATGTAAGGCTTAAGAATTACCAGATGATGACTTGGAGAAATATCTTACAAACTGTTGCACCTCTGTTTCTTCAAAAGAAAATGAAAAAGGCCAACCATAATGGTCGGCCTTTTACCGTATTACTTGATCTGCATTACTTGGGCTGTATTACATGTAGCGCATCATGCAGCTTGCAGGCTAGGATAATCCGTATAGCCTTTTGCACCCGGTGTATAGAAAGTCGCTGCATCAGGTGCATTCAAGGCCGCGCCTTGTTTGATACGTGCAGGCAGGTCAGGGTTGGCCAGGAAGCTGGTGCCGAAAGCTACGGCATCCAGTGTATTATTACTGAGAGCTTGTGTTGCTTCATCGGCGTTGTAACCCATATTACCGATCAACACGCCTTTGTAATTGGTACGTGCTATCGTCAATACATCACCAGTCTGTGCCTGGAAAAAGTCAGAACGCATAACATGCAAATAGGCCAGGTTGAATTCATTCAGACGTGTCGTCAGATATGAAATCAAAGCCAGCGGATCGCTGTCTTTCATGCTGTTATAGCTGTTGATAGGGGACAGACGCAGGCCAACTTTATCTGAACCAATTGCGGCACTGACTGCAGTCAATACTTCAAACAAAAAGCGTGCGCGGTTTTCTATCGGGCCGCCATAGCTATCAGTGCGCTGGTTGGCGCTGTCACGCAGGAACTCGTCGATCAGGTAACCGTTCGCGCCATGAACTTCTACGCCATCAAAGCCTGCAGCAATCGCATTTTTTGCGCCTTGTGCATAAGCCGCAACCAGGGCAGGGATTTCATCCAGACGCAATTCGCGTGGAACTGCATTTGGCACTTTACCGTTTGGCGTATGCACTTCGCTGTCAATCGCGATGGCACTTGGGCCTACGTTTTCGACACCATTGTTGAATGCAGGGACAGCAGCGCGGCCTGCGTGCCAGATCTGCATGAAGATCTTGCCACCTTTGGCGTGCACTGCTTCAGTCACTTGTTTCCATGCATTGATTTGCTCGGCATTGTAGATGCCAGGTTCGGCATAGAAGGCGGATGTATTTTCAGCCACCATCGTGCACTCAGTCACGATCAGGCCTGCGGTAGCGCGCTGGCTATAGTATTCGGCCATCAGAGCGTTGGGCATATGACCTGCATCAGCACGTGCGCGTGTCAGCGGGGCCATCAGGATGCGGTTGGCGAGGGAAACAGAACCGGTTTGCAGAGGATTGAATAACATTTCTTAATTCCTTTATTGGGCGATTGGAGCTGTATGGAGCAGCAAAAAAACTTGTGGGCAAACTTATGACAAAACTTGATTGGCAAGCAAATTCAGAACTCTATGTGTAGCCAACCCAGGGTACTTCAAGATAAAAATTAGACTGGTCGTCTAGAAAAAACTTATAACAATATATTCTTTGTAAAATGTTCACTAACGGGAATTCGCTTGGAGTGTCAGGTTCAGGGTTTTACAACTTGAGCATCTTGCGGGTAGCCAGCATCGCACTTTCCAGCGCACTCATGTCGCGCCGCATTTTGGTCAACAGGGCGGCACCCAGCCACATTTGATACAAGGTCAGTGCGCAATGGTCTGCATCGAGGTCCGCAGGCAGCGAACCATCGACAATACCTTCACGCATGCAATCTGCCAGCCTGGCAATAATACTGTCCGTGCCATGTTGCAAGGCTAGACGCATGGCTTCAGACAAGTCTGATACTTCACCACCGAGCTTGGTCGCCAGGCACTGGCATTGCACACTTTCACCCGGGCGCTCCGGTAACCAGCCCTGCCAGTAACGCATGAGGCGCTTGGCTGCCGGTATATCCGGATTTTTCAGTACGACATCAACCGCCGCCAGGTAACCGGCAAAATAATCATCCAGCAAGGCTTCGCCAAACAATTCCTTGGACTTGAAATAATGATAAAACGAACCCTTGGGTACGGCTGCTGCCTTCAACACCTCATTCAGGCCGACCACGGAAAAGCCTTTGCCCAGGATAATGGGCTTGGCTGTATCGAGGATGTGTTGCCTGACATCGGTGCGCGGAGTGTTCATGGTTTGGATTCTAAAACAAATTAGACCAGTCGTCTAGTGATTTTTTTGCCGAAAAAAATGTGTCGAAAAGGAGCGAGAGCAGTAAATGGGATTAGTCAATTTTTTGAGCGCGGATGTCATAGGCCGCTCATATTGAGCTGCTTGATTGGTTGGCAATAAACGCCGCTGGGCTCCAGCCTGCGCTGGAGCGACGAATTTGAGAGTTTGAGTAATACCAGAACCGTCCTCGTTTTGAGAGCAAAAGCTCAAGGCCTGTGCAACGCGACTAACCCCTGCTTCGTCGCTCCAGCGCAGGCTGGAGCCTAGTGTCGTCGGTTGTTCGTCAAAGCTATTTTTTTGACCCAGTGCATCAAAAACTTATCTTTTAACGAAAAAAAGCTGCTAGCCCCCCAGCCCTCACCCCCCAAAAAACTCAGCATGTATCGCCTGCAACGCCAGCTTTCTGTCCTCCTGCTGCACCAGCATATAAGCAGCCACCTCGCTGGCACCCGCAGCCGCGAGGCAGACATGCACGCCAGCTGCAATCGCCGCCGACAAGGCACGGCTGGCAATCGCCCCACCTACATCAGACGCTTCCAGCACGCCGTCACCAACCACAGCGACAATGGCCACGTCAGCGTTGCGCGATACTTCCACCACACCGGCCAGATGATGCTCTACCAGTGCCGCATAGCCAGCATCGAGATGATCACGGGATACCAGGATATTGATGGCAGTCTGCGCCGTCAGCACGCTCTTGATATTGATGCCATTTGCATCCAGAGTATTGGTTACCTGCGCCAGGATGCCGGGTTTGAATCCCACGCCTGGCCCATGCAGTTTCAGTATCGCCACGTCTTCTGTCGAGGTCACACTCTTCACCACATCGCGTGTCACCTTGCGTTGTGCATTGATGATGGTATAAGGCACGAGACCACGCTCAGGGCGGGTGATGTTCAAGATGCGGATAGGGATATTCTGGTCAAACAAGGGTTCTACCGTGCGCGGATGCAAGATCTTGGCACCGAAGTAAGACAGCTCTGCCGCTTCCAGATAATTCAATTGCGTAATCGTATGCGGTGCGCTCACCGTGCCTGGGTCGGCACTGAGGAAGCCATCCACGTCCTTCCATACATCCAGTGATTCTGCGCCTATGCAGCAGGCGATGGATGCCGCCGAGTAGTCAGAACCACCACGGCCAAACAGGGTGGCCTTGCCGTCCCGGTCAACCCCATAAAAGCCAGGCACGACGATGACTTCATTGCCTTGCAATGCTTTCGAGACTGCAGGTGCGCTGGCATCAAAATCGCAGGCAGCATTGCCAAACACACCATCAGTGATCAGGCCTATATCTTCCGGCAAGGCTTCACGCGCCCGTATGCCATGGCTGAGCAAGACTTCAGTCAGCAACAGGCTGGACAGGCGTTCACCATAACTGAGGATGGCATCATTGACGAAGGTAGGTACATCACCTATGCAATGTATGCCGGTCAGGTAACGGTCGAGCTGGTCAAGGCGCGCTGACAATGCTTTTTCTACACGCGCCCGGTTGGTGGCATCGCTGATATTCGCTTCCAGTATCTGTTTCTTCAGGGCACGCAGGTTTTGTGTGTAATCCTTGCTTTCGGCCAGGGCTGCTGCTGTCCCTGCACCTTCCCGTGCAGCCTGCACGCAAGCGATGAGTGCATTGGTAATGCCATAAAATGCAGAAACCACCAACACTAGCGGCTGTTGGTAAGTTTGCACGACATTGACAACGCGGTTGATATCTTCAGGTTGGCGCAGGTTGGACCCACCAAATTTAACGACGATTTTTTTCATTGCAATTTCCAGGACAGGGATAGCGTGTTGATCACAGACATCCCGCAAGATGCGAAATGGCATATATCGAAACGACAAGGTTAATGCAGTGAGCCGGGCAGGTCAACGCGGCTGCAGTGTCCTGTGAAAAAAACAGGCGGCAAAACACGGCTGTATTCCTCCGTTTGATCTAGCGCTTTAACTCTATAGTTATAGCATCGCCCGTATTATGACCGTTGCCTCATCATGAAAAAATGCCAAACCCCGCATCACCCCCATTGCACGCATTGGGTGGCAGAGGGTGAAGCCGTATGTGCAGCAGGTCACGCGCAGGCAGTTAGTCCCCGCAGGCTGGAGTTACTGAATGCCTCCGCAGGCAGCCTGACGCAAAAACGTGTAACGGCGGCACCAGGCAATTTGCATCTGCACTTCAGCGGCTATGACCCGCGTGCTGCAGGTGGCCGTCAAACCATCAGACTGGAGCTGCGCGGCATGTTGCCAGCAGATGTCACTATCATAGAAGTGCAATTACATTGCGAACTTATCGCCGCGGGTGCCGCAAAGCTGCGCTTGTCGCGTACTGCCTCTGGGTTATGGCAACCCTTGTTGCTCAGCTTTTCATCCAAGAACAAAGAGCATGGGCAATACCCTATTGATATCAGTTTGTCGCATGAGCAAACGCCAGGAGCCAGGCGCAAATGGCTATGTACCAGTGTCATCTTCATCCCACGCGCCGATGCCACGCTGACAGAAATCCACAGTGTGTTTTTAGCAGCTCAAAAGAATATCAGGGTCATAGCGGAAGATGGTGGAATTGCCACACTCAGCGGATTGGGCCAGTCGAACGGCTATGCGCAAGGCAATATGAATATAGAAATCAATGCCACGGATGCTTCCATAGCCAAACTGGACATGCGTCCACCATCGGGCAAATATGAAATCGCCCTGGGGACGATAGCTTGGGATGAAGAACTCATGGAAGTCGCATCAGAACCTGAAGCCCCGGCGGCAATTGCCAGCCCTGCCAGGCCTGAGCAAAATCCGCCAGCCAGACCAGTAACGAGCAAGCCAATAGGTAAGCCAACAAGTAAGTCAATCGCAGCAACAACAAAATGGGCCAGCCTGACAGCAGACCAGACCCAGCCACACAGCAATATCCATCTCTTTGCCCTGGATGAGTATGTGCTTGGCCGTATGGAGCAACATCCACAAGCTGACATCCTGCTAAGTCATCGTGCCAACAGCGCAGCAGAAAACGCCAGGCTGACCCGTCGCATCAGCGCGCGTCACGCCATCATCGGCAGAAAGGGGATGGGCGCAGAAATCACTGATGTATCACGCTATGGCACTTTGCTTGATGGCATGGCGATGGAAAAAGACCATGCCTATGCTTTGCGCACAGGCATGCTAATCGAGTTCTGTGCCAGCGTCAGGGGCATAGTCCAATTGCAAGTCATGGCAATACTGCCGCATGCCGTCATTCTTGGTGATGCGGCTGCCGGTGCAGGTAGTAGCCTGCTCTACCTGATTAAGCCGGAAACCAGAACTGTGCCTTCAGCGCAAAATTTATCAGAAGGATTACCAGTGATATTTCATTTCCAGGGTGGCTTCTGGCATAGAGACGTGCTTACTTTGCAAGACACCAGACTGGATGGGCTTGCAGATTTAAGAGCACTCGCCCAGTTACCTGCAGGTTGTCGTTATTTAAGCTCGGCATATCCAGATAGCAGTCAATAAAACGACAGGCAAGCTCAACATCCCCAATTGTGTAGCGATGCAGTCGGTGCGTTCTTTCCGGGTTTTGCAGTAGAAGACAATAAAACAAACCTGCCGCTACTGTTCGATCCATTGATAGCGATAATAAAATCAGGAAAGCCGTCACCATCCATATCGACGATGGCTTCTACGCGTGAATCCCAGCCGAAGTAACCCAGCGCATATTCAAATTTCTTGCCAGCATATTCAATGAAGTAAGTTGCCCCTTCTCCATAAGCTGCGCCGTTTTTCCCTTTCAAGCCATTTTGGACGCGCATGCCAAATGGCACGCCCTTCAATTCCAGCCGGTATTGATAATCCAATTGAGGCTGTAAAGTGCCTGTCCCGTTTTTGAATACATAAACTGGCTGCTTGCCTGGCTTGAACTGGACGCCGGGCACACGCAGATATTGAAGACCGTCGTACTCATCCATAGTCTCAAGCTCAAAGTTGGATGGCTGATCCTTGGTCGGGATTTGCACTACAATTTTCTTCAGCCAGTCTGGCATTTTCTCTTTACTGGATGCGGGTCTTATTTCCAGTGAGTTTTCCTTAAGCTCAAGAGAGACCCAGTGATCTCCCGGCCATTTGGCAGGTAATATTTTTTCAAACTGCTGGGGCACGCCGTAACTTCCCGCCTCCTGCCGCCATTCTCCCGACATGAGCAAAGTACCAAGCTCCTTATCAGCTGCATGGCTGACAGACGCCAACAAGGAAACACTCAATAACAGTAAAAATGGTCGGGAATTTTTCATGTATTAATAATCAACAAGAATTTTATTGTGTGGCGAGTAATAGAACTGGGGGCATGTAGATACAACCATGATGAGCACAGTATTATAAATACTAATAAATAATAGATGTCACCGGTATTGATAGCTTTAAGCTGATTGTTGCTCAATGTGAATAATTGCAAATGATGTCTGGTTTGCAAGGGCTGGAAATTCTTGATGCAATCGCCGGTAAAAAATATGAGCAATCAAAAAAATGCCCAGCAGAAAGTTATATGTGAGGCATGCAATTTACTTTACACCACTGTACTGACAGATATTATCAAAACCATCCATAGCGCGATCTAAGCCCAAATCCTCCTTCTGTTCGCGTCTTTCAAATCCACCCCCGGTGCTACCATTTTTGCTCAGGTGCATGATATTCCCTCATCCCCGCACCGCGCAGCGATTGAAGGAGTTCCCATGTTCAGCATCTTTGCCAGTTCCAAACTCAAATGCCCTCAGTGCGACCATAACAATATACAAGATGCAATTTATTGCACGCATTGCGGCCTGATGTTGAGCAGCCCGCAGCACGAGACGATCTTGCGCCACAATCGCTGGCTGCCCAAAGAGAACGAGGTCGCCATGTATTTTGGCGTACGTCCGCTCAGTAGCATCAGTAAACAAGATTTGCATATACCCGTCAGCGCCCGCGCCTATATATTGCAAGAAGGCCAGTTTGTAGAATTGCTGGCAGGCGATTACATTGGACAGGACATCAGCAGCCAGCTCATGGGTTTGCAGACAGACAAAGCGGCAGAAGTTTTATTGACGCGCCTGAATCCCTTTGCCCTGCTATTCAGTTTTGAAGATCTGCATACCGCTGAATTTCTGGCTATCGCGGCCAAGTTTGTCATCAGCGTCAAGATTGCTGATGTACCTGCGTTTGCCAAGCATTTCATGGCTGCGCCCGGTATCATCACCTGCCAGCAACTGCAACAATTGCTGGAACCCATGGTGCGTCAAATTGCGCTTGAATTTCTGGGCGCTCAATCCTTGCGGGACTTGCAAGACAATGCCCATCTGCGCCAGCAACTGGATGAACGTCTGTTGTCTACCCTGAATCTGTCCATTGCAGAATATGGTTTCGTCGCGACCCAGGCTGTCACTCGCGAAGTGCGGCACGACAAACTGACGGATGATAGGGAAAAGCTGAGTGAAAAGATAGGCAGCATGCATCTGATCATCGATGGTCAGCGCGCCAGGCTGGAACAAAGCAAGCTCATCGACGCACTCTATACCAATAGTGAATGGCAAAAGATCGCCAGACAGGAAGAACAAATCCGCTTGCGTTATCGCCATGAAGAAATGCGTCAGCAATTTGGCAAGGATCTGGGCTGGCTGCACATGCAAGGCCAGGCAGAGAACGCCAAAAAACGCCTGAGCCGCGCCAAGTTGCGTCAGGATGAAAATGAGCGACTGCAAACCATACGCGCGCGTGAGCTGGAACTGTATGGCCGCATTGCCGATGCTGCCACCCGCAAGCATGCGCTGGAACGTGGTGCCGCAGACACCATCAAAGAACTGGAGCACAGTCTCAAACAAAAATCTGAACACCGCCAGAATGAGGCAGACCAGTGGCTGCATATACGCACGATGGCGCGCATCAAGATGCGTTCAGAATCAGAAATCACCCAACTGCAGGGTAAGGAAGCTGCGCAACTGATGCAGCAAAAAATCCAGCATCAGTTAAAAAAATTCCAGCTCGAACACGAGTTTGCGCAAGCCAGCCTGATCGCTGACCAGGAACAGCAAAAAGCCCAGACAGAATTATTACGTCACAAGCAAAACCAGTTGGCACGCCGTGAGCAGGAACTGGAAGATGAAGAAAAAAAAAACCGCCTGATACTGATCAGCATAGAAGCAGAAGCCAAGGCCAGGGAGTTCCAACGCATACAGGCATGGGAAGAAGAGCTGCACCAGCAACGCACACGTGCGTTGCAACGTGAAGACAGCATCAGCGATGTGGATACCGAATTCAAACTCAACCAGGTGCAGGAAAAGATCAATGGCATCAAGCGCAACGACAGCCAGGCTGATGCCATGGCCCAGCATGAAAAATTGCTGACGACCTTGAAAGCCCATGCCCTGTTTGAGCAACAAACGCAGCAGCAACAGCATCAGGCCAGGCTGGCCGAGGTAGAGGTGGAAACCCTGCGCCAGCAACTCAAACAGCAAGACGATGAACGCCGCTGGAAAAAAGAACTGCAACTGGCAGAAGCAGAGCGCGCCGACAAGTTCGCCAGACTCAGCCTGGAACGTGAACAACGTCAGGCAGAGCAGGCACATGATGCCTTGCTGGCACGCATCGCCATAGAACGCATGAACGCCATCGCCAACTTCAGCGAAACCGGCAAGATCGCCACTGCAGATCCGGCCAATGCGATTGCACTGGCCGAGATCGTCAAGGTGCAGGCACAAGCCAGCCTGACGGCTGAACAAATCCTCGCCATGCAGGCGGGCAGTTCAGAACATGCTGCTCATGCCATGAGTGCCTTGGCCAGCGCGCAGCAAGGCATGACATGGGAACAGGCCGTCAAGATGCTGCAAGAGCGCATACAGGATGAACGCGGGCAAAGAGAAGCTGAGCAGCAAAGACGCCATGAGATAGATCTCAGCATGGCGCAAAACCTGGGCAGCCGTGTAGCACAGTCGGGCCAGGCAGGCAGAAAATGAGTAATTAAAAATGTAGTCAAGCACAGCAAAAATTGATCTTAAGCCCTATACCCCTAGCCCTACACCCATTTGAAGAACGCAGCCCCTGATAATGCAAACGCCACTACAAAAAATCCGTGAATTGCGCGCATTGCTGGATGAAGGCCTGCTCACAGAAGACGAATTCAAGCAACGCAAAGACGCTATTCTCGATAATGAGCTTGCCCCTGCCATTTCCAGGCAGACCAGTAAAGCCGCGCAAGAAACTGCACAGGGCACTGATCTGGGTTTTCTGGCGGGGCAGGAAGTAGGTGGTGTTTCCAAACGCTATCGACTGGAAAAACTCCTGGGGCAGGGCGGCATGGGCCAGGTGTGGCAAGCCAGTGACCTGGCAACCCAGGCTGAGCTTGGCCATAGCGAGACGGTTGCGCTAAAGATTTTGCCGCCACAGCTTACCCAGAGTGCTCTGCATGCGCGCCTGCTGGTGGAAGAAGCATCGCTGGTACGCAGGCTCGCGCATGAACATATCGTGCGGGTATATGACTGGGCACGCGATCCTGCCACCAATAGTTATTTCATCATCATGGAATACCTGGATGGGCATGATCTGGAAAACTACCTCATCAAACATACGCGCTGCAGCCTCAAGCAAGTGCTGGACATGCTCAGCCCCGTGGCAGATGCCCTGGACTATGCATGGTGCAAGCACAAACTCGTGCACCGTGATCTTAAACCCGGCAATCTCTTGCTGACCAAGGCAGGCGATATCAAATTGCTGGACTTTGGTATCTCGGCCCGTTTGCGCAGCCATACTCAGGCCGGACTCATCTCCACCAGCATGACGCCCTCGCGCTCACCCTATGCGGGTACCGCAGGTTACCGAGCGCCAGAAGCTGGCAGCCACCAGCACAGCCCCGGTCTTGATGTATATGCCGTTGCTGTCATGATTTATCAGATGCTGGAAGCGGCGATGCCTTTTGGCGAATATCGCCACCCTCAGCAGCAACCGATACAGCCAGCCGCACTGAATGCCGCCCAATGGCAAGTCTTGCAAAGCGGCTTTGCCATCCAGCCAGATCAGCGCCCTGCCAGTGTCCGTGCGCTACTGCAAACTCTGCAGGCTGCGGCCAAACCTCTCACCAATGCAATGCCGGTCAAGGCATCTGGCACTATCAGGCCACAGGCTGAAGTCAAGGAATCACTGATAGAAGCCGCCGCCCGCCAGCGGGCAGAGCAAAGACGGCAACGCAAGGAACTGGAAAAACAAAGGCGCGAGCAGGCCAGTGCAGCCTTGCGTGCCCTCATAGAGCGGCAGAACCGACTGCATGCCATAGAAGATGCCCAGCGCCGCCAGAAAGATGAGCAGCTAAGACAATACAAAGAACAGCAAGAGCAAAAGCGCTTGCAGGACGAGGCAATGACAGCGGTAGCCGCAGGCCGTCATGCAGACGCCCCCACCGACACCCTCATCACTTGGGAAGAAGCACAACGCTATCTGGCCGCAATCAGCCGCAATACTGGTAGCGATAACGGGCAAATGCCAGGCATGACAGCCTGAATGCAAAAGGGCCCACACCGCTGATAACGGCACAGGCCCCCGCAGCAATTCAATGTAATCGCTTAATTCTTGACTGCAGCCAGAATCGCATCAGCAACAGCTTTAGGCTGGGACAGCATAGGCACATGGCTGGTTGGCAGTGTCGTTGTCACGGCATTGATCTTTTTCGCAAACGCCGCTTGCAAACCTGGATCTATCATGCGGTCTTTACTGGCGACGATGTAATGATTTGGTTTGTTTTTCCAGGCAGCGAAGGTCACTGGTTCACCAAATACCTTGGCTGGCAGCAGGCCTTGTGTGGTTGCCAGCACCGCTGTTTTTTCTTTTGGCACATCTTGCGCAAAGTTGGTCGCAAATGATTCTGGTGACAATTCCAGGTTGCCATTCGCATCAGGTTTCAGAGTAGCGATACCTGGCGGGACAGGGTAATCTTTACCAAGTCCGCCCAGTGCTTCACCTTCAGATGGCGCAAAGGCGGCCACATACACCAATGCCTTGATCTTGTCGCTGCTGCCAGCCTGTGTAATGACTGCACCACCCCATGAGTGACCCACCAGCACTACCTTGCCAGTCTGTGCATCGACTACACGCTGCACCGCAGCCACATCATCAGCCAGCGAAGACAAAGGGTTTTGCACGGCGACGACCTTCAGGCCTTTAGCCTGCAAGAATGGGGTAACCTGGTTCCAGCTCGAACCGTCGGCAAAAGCGCCGTGTACCAGGACAACCGTGGTGTCGCTGCTGGAGGCGGCCAATGCATGGCCTGGCAGTACAGCAGCGGACAGTGCCGCAGTCAAAGCAACAGATGAGATCAATGCAGTTTTGCTGATGTGTTTCATGATAATGACTTTCAAAAAATAGTTAAAAAATAAAATTATTAAAAATTAGTTAGCGCGCTAAGTATTTGAATGGCATTTCCCGTCTTTTGCGCTTTGCCATGTTGTGAATAATAGCGCGCTAATAATTAGCGCGCAAGTTAATTTTAAATATTTTTTCTTTTACCTTCGATTTATGGGGGGGGCTTCAACGGTCGAGGTGACGGCCCAGCTTGTTCAGGCCCGCCATGAGTTGCTGGAAGTCAGACAACTGCAAGTCGCAGGCAGCGGCAATTTTCTGGCTGATACGTACACCGGCTGCACGCAGTTTATTGCCAGCGTCAGTCAAGGTCAGCACGCGGTTGCGTTCATCTTTTGGGTCGCGGTTACGCAAGAGATAACCCTCTGCCTCCAGCCGTTTGACCACAGGTGTGATAGAACCAGAGTCCTGTCCCAGCCGGTTTGCCAGATCACGTATCCCCAGGCCTTCTTCTTCCCATAGCACCACCATGACCAGGTATTGCGGATAAGTCAGATTCAACTCAGCCAGCAGCGGCTTGTACAACTGCGTCATCTTCAGTGACGTAGAGTACAGGTTGAAACACAGATGATCTGCTAGGAGAGGTGGTTTACGGGTGCTCATTTGGTAAAAGCTTCTTTGGAGAAGGCTAGCGTAACGCAATTTGGGATAGTCAGCAAATGTAAGTAGCGTTGGCACGGGCGCAGGTTGGGTCGGGCCTCGCTAGGCTACTCCTCACCAGCCCAACACTGGGCCGCAATAAACACGTACGTTATTAAACGCCGAGTGCTGGGCTGATAAGACGTAGCCCAACCTACAACGGAATATATATGTCTCTACAATTCCCCCACCAACTCCCGCATCTGCAAATGCAATTCATCCTCCCACTCCACCTTCAATTGCTGCTTGGCCCGCAGGTAATGATCAGTGAACAAATCCAGATACATCTCCAGCGCCTGTGCAGCCGCAGTTTCACCCGCCAGTCCCAGACACAAGGCCGCTACTTCCGACGTACACAAGTGATCATCTCGCCGTGAGCGGCGCAGGCGATAGCGTGACAACTGTTCCGGCAACAGACTCAACACGGGGAACTGCGCCAGGTAAGGGCTTTTCTTGAATATCTTGCGTGCCTCTGGCCAGGTCGCATCCAGCAAAATAAACAGCGGGCGTTTGTGACTATTCTGCTTTGTATCCAAAGGCGGTAACTCCGTAATCACCCGCTGTGGTGCCACAAATTCACCTGGGAACACCACATATGGTTGCCATTGCGGATCAGCCAACACCGCCAGCAAGGCCGGGTCAACTTCAGTGCGCGCCCAGCCAAAGGCCATGGTATCAGGCACCACGTCGGCGATCAGCCAGCCAGTGTTACTGGGTTTCAGCGTCTCGTGCTCGGCCATCAGCAGGCATACTCCGGCGCGGGTCGGCATGATGGGACGCAATTCGCACAGGCAATGACTCAGGATCAACCTGCAGCCACTGCAACGCTCACCCTTGGGACCGCCACGTGCCAGAAACGGCCTGGTACTACGTTCCAGACGGGCAGAGCGCAAACGGGATACAGCATGTGGCAGAGGAGTGGGCTTCATAGCTGAATCAGGATTGAGCATGCAGGCAACAAAAACAGTATGCCCGTTCAAACAGCAAACAGGCAGGCAAATTATTTGGGAAAATTTGGCGTCATGACTGTCTAGCCATGCGCCCAGACGGCCAGTTCTGGCCTGATGAAGCGGGCACTGCAAAAGCCAGTACCCGGCTGCAAAAAGTAATAGCGATCAGCGGTAAAAAGCCTCAACCACGCCCTTGACCTTGATCATCAGGGGATTACCCTTGCGGTCACGTGCCTTGCCAGCGGCAACGCTGACCCAGCCTTCGCTGATGCAATATTCTTCTACATCGTTACGCTCTTTGCCATTGAGCTTAATACCGACATCGTGTTGAAACACGGCGGCAACATGATAAGGGCTGCGCGGATCAACCGACAGGCGATCTGGCAATGGGGGGTATTGTGTAGTGTCGTTCATGGTCGCAATTATCCCTTAGAAGTGCTGACGATTCAATGACTCAGATATTTTGGTGCAAATAAGATAATATACATGACAGTGTTCAGCTCAATTGCGAATGTACCAAATACCAAAGCCAGAGAGCCAGAGCCAACAAAGATGTCATCTGAACGGTGCATAAGGTACATATAGACGGTACATGTAGCCACCTGACTTTGCAAAAGGCATGTTGGCACGGGCGACTAGTGTTTCGATAGTCAAAACAAATCGAATCAATAAATTAAATCAAGTATACCTATTACATTTCCATCTCTACAATCGATCAGGTAGTAGAACTCATCTCACACTCTCTTGATGAAATGAGTTCGCGTGTCACTCAATCAAAGGAGATAAACATGTCTAACGATGCAAAATGTCCGTTCTCAGGCAGCGCCCGTGCTGGTACCCACTTAACTGCCGTGGCCGGTTCCCCAACCAACGCAGGTTGGTGGCCAAATCAACTGAATCTCAAAATCCTCCACCAGCACTCTCCTTCATCCAATCCCATGGAAAAGGACTTCAATTACGCAAAAGCCTTCAAGACCCTGGATCTCGATGCAGTCGTGCAAGACCTGCACACCCTGATGACAGACTCACAAGACTGGTGGCCTGCTGATTATGGGCATTACGGTCCTTTCTTCATACGCATGGCCTGGCATAGCGCGGGCACCTATCGCACCAGCGATGGTCGCGGCGGCGGTGGAGCAGGTGCGCAACGTTTCGCACCCCTCAATAGCTGGCCTGACAATGGCAACCTCGACAAGGCACGCCGCCTGCTCTGGCCCATCAAACAAAAATACGGCAACAAACTGTCCTGGGCAGATCTGATGATATTGGCCGGCAATGTCGCGCTTGACTCAATGGGCTTCAAGACCTTCGGCTTTGCCGGTGGCCGCCCTGACGTGTGGGAGCCGCAAGACGATATCTACTGGGGTTCAGAAGGCAAATGGCTGGATGACCAGCGCTATACTGGTGACCGCGAGCTCGAAAAACCCCTCGCTGCAGTACAAATGGGTTTGATCTACGTCAACCCTGAAGGCCCGAACGGCAAACCAGATCCGCTTGCCTCTGCCCGCGATATCCGCGAAACCTTCGCCCGCATGGCCATGAATGACGAAGAAACCGTTGCCCTCGTCGCTGGTGGCCACACCTTTGGCAAAGCCCACGGCGCTGGCGACCCCAGCCTTGTCGGCGCAGAACCAGAAGGTGGTAGTCTTGAAGAACAGGGTCTGGGCTGGACCAACAGCTTTGGCACAGGCTTGGGTGTGCATACCACCACCAGTGGTATAGAGGGTGCCTGGACACCAACGCCCACCACATGGGATAACTCCTATTTCGAAACCCTGTTCGGCTACGAATGGCAACTCACCAAGAGCCCGGCTGGTGCCCATCAATGGACACCGACAGACCCGGCCGCCAAAACCACCGTGCCAGACGCGCATGACCCATCCTTGCGCCACGCACCCATGATGACTACCGCAGACATGGCCCTGCGTACCGACCCTGCGTATGAAAAAATCTCCCGCCGCTTCCTGCAAAACCCGCAAGAACTGGCAGATGCCTTCGCCCGCGCCTGGTTCAAACTGACGCACCGCGACATGGGGCCCATCGCCCGTTACCTCGGCCCGCTGGTACCAAAAGAAGAACTGATCTGGCAAGACCCCATCCCCGCTGTTGATCATGCATTGGTCGATGACAAAGACATCGCCAGCCTCAAGGCCAAACTGCTGGCATCCGGTCTGTCGATTTCACAACTGGTCAATACCGCTTGGGCATCTGCATCCACCTTCCGCGGCAGTGACAAGCGCGGCGGTGCCAACGGTGCACGCATACGCCTGGCACCACAAAAAGACTGGGAAGCTAATCAGCCAGCAGAACTGGCCAAGGTGCTGGCAAAACTGGAAGCCATACAGGCAGAATTTAATGCAGCACAATCTGGCGGTAAAAAAATCTCGCTGGCCGACTTGATCGTATTGGGAGGCAGCGCCGCCATTGAAGCTGCTGCTAAAAAAGCCGGTCAAGACGTTAGCGTGCCATTCATCCCAGGCCGCATGGACGCCAGCCAGGAACAGACTGACGTAGAATCATTTGCTGTTCTCGAACCCCAGGCAGACGGTTTCCGCAATTACCTGCGCAAAGGTCTGGAAGACACAGCCGCAGCCTTGCTTATCGACAAAGCCCAACTGCTGAACCTGAGTGCACCAGAAATGACAGTATTGGTAGGTGGCCTGCGCGCACTTGATGCCAAAGGTGTACTCACCAAACATGCAGAGACACTCAACAATGACTTCTTTGTCAATCTGCTGGACATGAGAACCAAATGGCAAAAGTCAGACACTGCCGGTCAGCTCGAAGGCCGCGACAGAAAAACCGGTGAGCTGAAATGGACAGCCAGCGTAGTAGACCTTGTCTTTGGTTCCAACTCACAACTACGGGCATTGGCAGAGGTTTATGCCAGTAGCGATGCGCAGCAGGTTTTTGTGCGTGATTTTGTGCGGGCCTGGGTTAAGGTCATGAATGCGGACAGGTTTGATTTGTTGTGATATTCAAATAAACTGATTGCACTATTGTAGGTTGGGCTGTGGGTTATCAGCCCAACACTGGGCATAAAAAAAAGTATACGTTATTTAAACGCCTAGTGTTGGACTGTAACCCGCAGCCTGATGAGGGCCGACCTGGCAAGGTGCGCCTCAATCTACACTTTTAGACTGAGCTTCTCCGCTACACGCAAAGCATCCTTATCAAACCCCGCCAGCCGCTTATACCGCAAAGAAATCGCCTCAAGCTCAGCCTGCGCAATCACCTCATTCACGTCTGCAAAACCCTGAGGAGCACGTTCCTCAGCCATCTGCATCACCTGTTCAGGCCCGTTCATGCGGTTACGTAATACGATACCCGTCGTACGTGGCAAACGCTCAGCTTCATACTCACGCAGCGCGTATAAAATACTCGCTTCATTAACGAGACAGTCAGTCAGATAGCGCGCATCCAGTATTGCCTGTGCACTGCCGTTTGAACCTATCGGGTACATTGGGTGGGCAGCATCACCCAGCAGCGTCACCCGCTCAAAAGTCCAGCGCGGCAAAGGGTCGCGGTCCACCAAGGGGAATTCATACACCACCTCTGCCGCTTCGATCAGGCCAGGAATATCTATCCAGCCCCAGTTCCAGCTATCAAAGGGTTTGCTGAAAGTAGATTTATCGACTTTTCGGTTCCAGTCCGACGCTGGCAATTCACCACCAGGCACACGCAACTCTGCAATCCAGTTAATCAGCGAACGGCCTTGCGCCCGCAATGGCTCAGAGATAGGGTAGCAAACAAATTTCTGGTCCTGATGCCCCGCCATAAACATACTGCGCCCATCCATATATGGTGCGGCTTCCGTAACCCCACGCCATAACATGCGGCCAGAAAAACGCGGTTGATCGCCCTGTGGATATAAAAAGCGCCGTACTGCCGAATGTATACCGTCAGCACCAATGAGCAAATCAGACTCCACCAGCACCGCCGCTTTATCCGCCTGCCTGGTGAAAGTAGAAATCACCTTGTCAGCCACCTGATCGAATGAGGTGAATGCATGCCCCTGATGTATGCGCGCTGAGCCCAGGCGCTCGATCGCCTTTTGCAGCAAAGTCATCTGCAACTCACCACGGTGTATTGAATATTGCGGCCAGTCATAACCAGCCGCACGGCCACGTGGCTCTTGCCAGATTTTTTGCCCGAATTTATTAAAATAAGACAGCGATGAAGTCTCTATACCACGTTCAGCCAGACAACTCTCCAACCCCAACTGGCATAATTGCTGGCTCGCATGCGGCAACAAATTGATACCCACACCCAGCGGCTTGATCTCATTGACTGCTTCATACACCTCAACATCGAATCCGCGCTCATGCAACATCAATGCAAGAGTCAGGCCGCCTATACCGGCACCGGCGATTACCACTTTCATGTCTTCCTCCAACAATTTATGATGCCACGCTATTTCCAATGCACGGATTAATTGTTCTACTGTATAACAATTATTTGAAGTAACACAAGCTGTGTTGCAATTTTTTGCAGGCAATGATTGGCCGCTCAGAAACACATTATTTGTTTCTTGCATTTTGGGAATATGCATTCAATGTGGTTTGGCTAATTTAAAATAGTTCAGCATGTACAATACTTCAAACAACAAATTCATTCATATTGCCTGACCATGCCCAAACAAAAACCAGCCACCGTCAAAGTTCAAACCAAGCCCAAGCGCCAGGCCGGCATGGCGCTAGCCCCCACCTTCAACGCCCGCATAGAAGGCATAGACTACGATATCCTCGAAGAGCTCACCGGCTATGCAGTACGCCGCGCCCAGCTGTCCATCTATGCAGACTTTACCGCCAGCCTGGGTGCATATGACATCACCCCCCAGCGCTTTTCTTCCCTGGTGATCATCAGCAACAACCCCGGTATCTCCCAGACACGTCTGGCAGAAGTGATGGGCATCGCTCGCTCAGGCGTAGTCGCCATCATCGACAATTTTGAACAGGCTGGCCTGCTGGAACGCCAGGATTCAGGTGACCGCAGGTCCTACAACCTGCACCTCACCAAAGAGGGGCAGAAGCAATTGGAGAAATACAAGCAGGCAGTAAAGGAACATGATGACAGGGTTAGCCAGCACTTGACGGTGAAGGAGCGTCAGCAGTTGCGTGCCTTGTTGGGGAAGTTGTGTATGGAACCGAAGTGAGAGTGTGTTTTGTGCAAACAAGCTTGCAAATTTCGTAGGTTGGGCCGGGCCTCGCTAGGCTACGCTTCATCAGCCCAACACTGGGCGTATAAATAATGTACATGTTTGTTAAGGCCGAGTGCTGGGCTGATACCCCGTAGCCCAACCTACGATGCTAGCGAGGCCCGGCCCAACCTACGGAATACGAATTCGAAGTTTCGTGCTGCAATGGCTACATCGTCGTCAACGCGAAACCCAAAAAATCCAAATCCCCACTTGCATCCCACCCAAAATATTATTATATTGAATAACTGTTATACGACATAACAATAATGTGCCGTAATAAAAAAACAAAAATTGCTAGCCCAGCCAGCAAACAAGGCCAATAGCGAAAAGCAACAATACCCCACACCACGCATCTGCAACACCAACAATAATTCAGGAGACCGCAATGCAATTCAACATCAAACCCACCATGCTGGCTTTGCTGATAGCCGTCGCAGGCACAGCCCATGCCGACATCACCATAGGCGTCAGCCTGCCCCTGACCGGCCCTGCATCTGGCCTGGGCATCCCCACCAAGAACGGCATAGGTCTGTGGCCAGAAACCATAGGTGGTGAAAAAGTAAAACTCATCATCCTCGACGATGCATCCGACACCACCCAGTCCAGCAAGAACGCCCGCAGGCTCATCACTGACGACAAGGTAGACGTCATCGTCGGCTCCACCGCCACACCTGCATCTGTTGCCCTGGCAGAAGTGGCAAGCGAACTCAAGGTGCCACAAATCTCTACCTCACCGGTCGAGGTTGCACCCGGCAAAGGCGCATGGACCTTCCGCGTCGCCCAGTCCACCCCGCTCATGGCCCATGCGGTGGCAGATCACATGAAAAAAACAGGCGTCAAAACCTACGCCTATCTTGGTTATTCTGATGCCTATGGCGAAACCTGGTTCAAAGCCATCACTGCTGCTGCCAGCAAAGATGGTTTGCAATCCGTCGCCACAGAGCGTTTCAATCGGCCCGACACCAGTGTCACCGCACAAACCCTGAAGCTGCTCGCCGCCAAGCCAGATGCCATCCTCATCGGCGCATCCGGTAGCGGCTCGGCCATGCCACACAAGGCACTGATAGAACGCGGCTACAAAGGCAAAATCTACCAGACCCACGGCGCAGCATCGCGTGACCTTATACGCCTCGGTGGCAAAGACGTAGAAGGCGCCTTCGTCGTCGCGGGCCTCGCCATCCTGCCCGAGCTGCTGCCAGACAACCACCCGTCAAAACAACTGGCCACAGACTTCACCAACCGCTATGAAAAACAATATGGCGAAGGCACCAGAAACCAGTTCGCCGCCCACGGCTACGACGCATATCTGTTACTCAACCGCGTCATCCCCCTGGCCCTGAAAAAAGCCAAACCCGGCACCCCAGAATTCCGTACTGCACTGAAAGATGCGATGGAATCTGAAATCGATATTCCTATCACCCAGGGTGTCTTGCATTACACAGCGAATGACCATTTCGGTCTGGAAGAAAAGGCGAGGGTGATGCTGACGATACAAGGTGGAAATTGGAAGGCAGTTGGGCCGTAAGCCGTTAATAAAGTAATGAAATTTTGAACTGATCAAGAAGGCGCGATTCATCCATAACATGGATCGTGCCAGCCCTTGCCACACCCTCGCTGCATTCGCTATCAGGTTCCATTGTAGAAGAGCGTCAGGCGATTGAGCATCTCTCGCAGCACTGGCCCGCCCTACGTAGTTAACTTTTCTGCCCGCCTGCGTAACCCTATCCGAACCTGCTTAAAAAAAGCCCGCAAGCAAAAGCCCGCAAGCAGGAACATCGCAAGCTTTGCCAGTAGTTCAACAGCCCGGCCAGAGTTTTTCCATGCCATCATGAGCTCATTCCTCCCTTGCGAAAAAACGCAATCCTGACCACTCACAGCCGAAGCCTCTGGTCCAAAAATAAATAAAAATACGTATACATCGTGACACGTGTCAGGTATTGTTTACACATGAAAGAAATAAAAAATAATGCGATCACAGGTGACCAGTTGCTGGAAGTGTTGGCGGCGCTGGCTAACCCGCACCGCCTGCGCATCATCGCCGTGCTTGAGACGCAAGGGCGCAACTACATCAGCCAGTTGGCGCGAGAAGTAGGCATCAGCCGCCCCTTGCTGCATCTGCACCTGCAAAAGCTGGAGGCTGCGGGCCTGGTCACCAGCCAGCTTGAACTGTCCCATGATGGCAAAGCACTCAATTACTTTGAAGTAAGCAGTTTCGCCATTACGCTCTCGCCACGCAGCATCGCTACCGCTGCGGCTTCCCTGAACAACAATCCAGAATCCTAGAGGTCACCATGTCTCAAAATGCCTTTTTCGCCGCGTTCTTTTTCCCTGCCGCTGCCGCAGTCATCATTTTCTTCATGAAATACGTATCCGAGGTCCTGCAGGCGCGGGTACGCCTCGGGCAGGACGAAGCCTATCGTGCCCTCGCAACACAGGCAGCCGCAAGCCAGGCCGAGACAGCAGCCGCGCTGACCACAACCACTGCAGCCCTGGCAGAAATTCAGGGCAGACTCGTGACGGTAGAAAAGATACTTCGCGAAGTTGAATAGTCGAGTGGTCGAATATTCGAATCATCGAATAATTAAATCAGCGCGCAGTCTTCCGCTGTTTATCTGCGCTGCCTGGCGGCCATCAGGAGTTAAGCAAATGCACCATGTGTCATCGTTTCGCTGGTATGTGTCCACGGCGCTTTACTCGCTTATTGTTGTCATGCTTCCGTTCACGCTCCCAGCCACTAAAGGCGCAAGATGAAACGAGTACTACGCTGGTTTGCCTGGAGCCTGCTCGGCCTGCTTGCTCTCATCGCCCTGTGCGGCGCATTGTTCGCCTACTTCATTTATTCGCCCGCACCCGTCCGCCCAGCCTTGTCTGGCACACTGCAAAAAGGCAGCATACAAGCAGATGGCATCAAGCGCACCTACATCAGCTATGTTCCACGCGACTTGCCCAAAGGCGCACCCCTGGTGCTGGTCATGCACGGCTCAGGCCAAAGCGCAGAAGATATACGCGTAGAAACCGGCTACGGCTTTGAGCGTCTCGCCGATCAACACGGCTTCGCCATCGCCTATCCCGACTCCTACAGCTTTGACTGGAACGACTGCGGAAAGGTCGGCGACTACCAGGTCAACGGCCGCGACATCGACGACGTTGGTTTCCTCAACGCCCTGACCGACAAACTCATCAACGACCTCGGCACAGACAAGACCCGCGTATTCGCCACCGGCGTATCCGCAGGCGGCGTCATGTCACTACGCCTGGCCCTGGAATCCCCAAGCCGCTTCCGCGCCGTAGCAGCAGTGTCCGCCAGCGTACATGTACCCCAAAACTTCCGCTGCAAGCCAGTAGGCACTGGCGGAACCTCAGTCATGATCATGAACGGCACCAAAGACCCGCTAGTGCCATACAAGGGCGGCGAAGTGAACCTGCTAGGCCTGTTCTACAAATGCGGCGACGTACTCAATGCACGCGCATCAGCACAATATTTCGCAAACCTGAACAAGATCACAGGCACGCCCACGATGCAGAAGACCGCAATATCAGGCGTCGATGTGGAACGTATAAGCTGGAAGCAAGACCCCAGAACCGAAGTCCAACTCGTCGCCATCCACGGCGGTGGACATGGCCTGCCGCAACCCTACTACCGCCGCGCCCGCCTGCTAGGCCCGTCGCCAATGGCACCGAATGGGCCAGAAATGATTTGGGAGTTTTTTAAGCGGCAACAATCCTGAGCGTCGTGCAGCCTGCCTTATCACTGCATATCGGCCAACTACTCTTAGCCATCATGGGAAGCTCAAGTCCAAGCCGAAGGTCCTGGCAAGAACAAAGGTGAAGAGTCCCAGGCATACGAGCGACAGCATGAAGATGACGGCCACCTTGCCACTCGCGCGTAACACCGCGCGATGCTCTTTCGCGTAGTCCTTTTCCTTCGTCCCTTGATCGTAATGCCACTTGATGGCGAAGAACATGCCCACGGCAAGCACGAGCACCTTGAACGTAACCAAGACTATAGGTATCCAATCCATCATTTTGTGTATTTCCTGGCTATTACCACTATCTATCGTGAAGCCCACTAGCTTAAAACTTTGCTTCGGCAGCTAGGCCTCAGTTTCAAACCATCCCCACAGGCATCCAGCAAAGTAAGCTGCCGAATGCAGATGAGAGCGGTGAAAACCTCAACGACTGCCCTGCAAGGACAGTGTTGCTCCACTTCCTCATGCATACTACCTGAAAGTAATTTCCATACATGAGGACAAAATGTCCCAGTTGAAAAACACACAAGACAAAAATTTGCCAACCTGGTAGCCGCGATTGGCCGTGCACGGCGGGCCACGGTTCTTGCAAATTGCAGATGCCTTGCAGGCGGCAGTGGCAGAAGGATCGCTGAAACCGGGTGACCGCCTGCCTCCGCAACGCCAGTTGGCAGCATAGCTGGACGTCGATCTGACGACGATCACGCGCGCATACGACGAAGCCAGATACAGTATTCCAAATGAGAAATTTATAAGTGTTGCGTTTTCCAAGTTCGCTGTTTACATACGTTTGTATGTAAAAACCCAAACATGTTAAAATCGCGCGCATTATGACGAGCAATTTCTCTTATAACTTCCCAGCAATCCGAGGAATACAGGCGGGGCATGAATACTATGTCTCTATGTGTCCTATGCGCTTGTTGACAAAGTTGTTCTCTTTTGATGACGAAGAGCTTGTTCCTGAGCTAAGAGCGCAGCGGTCTTTGAATAAAGCCCGCATACCTGAAATGGCTCGTTATATTGTCGAAAATAAAGATAGTTATACATTTTCTGCAATTACCGTTTCTATCGACGGGGAAGTAAAGTTCACCCCAGTTGGCACGCAAGATGTGACAAGTTTCCGTATGGGAGCTTTGACGGTCTCAATGGATGCAAAATTTATTGTTAATGATGGGCAACATCGGCGGGCAGCGATAGAACAGGCGCTACTTACTGCACCAGAGTTGGCTGATGAAACTATAGCAGTAGTCTTTTTCTTGGATAAAGGTTTGGACCGATGTCAGCAAATGTTTGCTGATCTAAATCGTTATGCTGTGAAGACTTCTGCGTCGTTAGGAATACTTTACGACCACAGAAGTATTGCTGCCAATGTTGCTCGTCATCTCAGTTTGACGTCAAAGGTATTTAATAATTTGATAGAGACAGAGCGATCTTCATTATCAGAACGCTCGCGAAAATTATTTACTTTAAGTGCATTGCACTACGCAATTATTGAATTGTTACCTGAGAAAGAACTGGAAGACTTTACGGCAGCAACACAAAAATGTCATGAGTACTGGGAGGTAGTTGGTGCGCAAATACCTGAATGGATTTATGTGCGCGAATCCAAAATGACAGCAGGGGAAGTGCGGCGTGATTTTATTCATTCGCATGCGATCGTATTGCAGGCCCTTGGTAGGGTTGGCAGAACTATTTATCAATTGCCGAAACCCGATTTGAACAAAGTGCTGACGAAATTAAAGAAAATTGATTGGTCACGCAAGAACGCATTGACCTGGGAAGGTCGTGCAATGATAGGTGGTTCGATGTCAAAATCAGGTCAAAACATAGTATTAACCACAAACGAAATTAAACGAGTATTAGGTTTGAAGCTAACGCCTGAAGAACAAATTGCTGAAGAGGCATTACAAGCACGTAGCCCAAATAAAGTAGTAAGGAAAAACAAAAAGTGATAACTTCAGTTGAAGAGATTTCAAAGGAAATTCAAGAGTTGTATCTTTCGGATAGCATCCCTTGGATTATCGGATATAGCGGTGGCAAAGATTCCACGGCCTCACTGCAGCTTATTTGGAACGCAGTCGCGGCATTGCCAAAAGAAAAGCGCAGCAAAGATATACACGTTATCAGTACTGATACATTGGTAGAAAATCCGGTTATAGCAACGTGGGTGATCAATTCGTTAGAGTGTATTAATCGTGCCGCCCAAGTACAGGGTTTGCCTATTGAGGCGCATCGACTTGAGCCTTCAATTGAAAACCGATTTTGGGTGAATTTGATCGGTAAAGGTTACCCTGCGCCGCGGAATCGTTTTAGGTGGTGTACAGATCGGCTGAAAATCAGCGCTTCTACTCAATTTATTCATGATTTGTCTGAAAATCGTGGCGAAGCAATTCTTGTGCTTGGCCAAAGACGTGGTGAGAGTCAGGCACGTGACAAAGTGATGGACCACTATGAAGGTAGTACTCGCGATAAATTGAGTCGCAACAAAGATCCAAAGCTATCGAGGGTCTGGGTTTATCTTCCTATCGAAACTTGGAATAGCGATAACGTATGGGAATACATCATTACTGAACCAAACCCTTGGGGTGTGGACAATCAAGAGTTATTCAGCATATATCGTGGAGCAACGCCTGATGCGGAATGCCCCATTGTCGTAGATAAATCGACGCCAAGCTGCGGCGATAGTAGATTTGGTTGTTATGTCTGCACAATGGTATCTCAAGACAAGTCTATGCAAGCGATGGTACAAAATGACGAGCAAAAGCGTTGGATGCAACCTATTCTTGATTTTCGCAATATCAATTTGTCGACTGATGACAGGCATTTGCGCGACTTCAGACGCATGAATGGTCGGCTTCAAGTAAATAATGGCAGGCTTGTGCATGGCCCATATTTACAAAGTCATCGAGAGAAAATATTACGAGAACTTTTGGCTACTCAGAAAGTAATTCAGGAAGCGGCCAAAGTAGCCAACTATCGCTCAATAGAATTAATTTCGATCGATGAGCTAGATGAAATTCGGCGGATTTGGTTAGAAAACAAAGGCGAAATTGAAGACATAGTCCCCAAGATTTATGAGGAAATTTTTTCGCTTACTTATCCAGGGAAAAAAATTGAACCAGTACCGTTAGAGCGTGAAGATCTTGAACTATTAAAATCAATTAGCAAAGATGTAGATCCAGAAGCTGGAGAAGAACTATATCGCCTGACGCGTTCACTTTTAGCAGTGCAATTTCAAACCCAGCAATCAAATAAGCGCTCAATCCATCTAGATAAATTAGAACAAGTCCTTCAATTTCACTCGTTTAGGAATGAAGAAGACGCGCTGCACTTTGCACTTGAAACTGAAAAAATGAAATTAAATAATCCTCGCAACGAATCATTGATAGAAGATGATGAGCATGACTCTTTGTTGCCGGATTAAGTACCAATATGGCAAAGATAACTTTTACTAAAATCTCCATTGAGAACTTGGGGCCATTTCGCGAGCGTCAAACTCTGGAGCTAAATGTTGCGACAAACAAACCAGTAGTATTGATCAAAGCATTAAATGGTAGTGGAAAAACAACATTACTCACTGCATTGCAAATAAGTCTATACGGATATAAAGCAATTAATGTATTTCGTCGTTCTGAATACGAACAATTGATCGTTAGTCTTCAGCGAAAAGATGCTATAGGTAGTTCAGTAATTGAGGTTACGTTGGATATTGAGATTGGTAGCAAAATACAATCAGTAACACTCAGGCGCGAATGGACATTTCGTGGCAAGAATCTTATCGAAGATTTTACAGTCTTAAGTGATGGCATCAAAGATTTGGACTTTGCTGAATCTTGGGACGATTTTATCAACAGCATTCTTCCGGTAGAGCTTGTTCATCTCTTTTTGTTTGATGGCGAAAAGATTGAAGCCTTAGCCAATCCAGAACGTTTGCCAGAGTTGCTGCGCCGTGCCACAGAGGTATTCTTAGGTTTGGGGGGCATCGACACTTTATCTAATGATCTTAAAGCAGTCGAACGTCGTGCAAATAGAAAGAGTGACGATGCTCCGCTTGATACTGATGAATCTAGTATACAGCTAAGTAAATTTCAAGATCAGTTAGATGAATTTGAAAAACGCATTGCGATCCTAGTACAACAGCAAGGCGATTTAAAAAATACAATTGAGCACGCCCAAAGTGAATTAGATAAATTTACGGCCCGCGCACAACGTCAAGGCTTGGCAGCATATCAGCAGGCTGCTGAACTAAAAGGTTCTTTGGAGTCTGCTGACAAACAACATAAAGCAGCTCGTGCAGCTTTAATTGATGCTGTTAGCGATCCGCTTCTCCCGTTGATATGGCTAGGTTCTCTTTGGGATCAATACAAAATCCAGTGGGAACAAGATAGCAACGCGCAAAATGCGGCTTTGTTAATGACAGAATTCCAAAAGCGAGACAAAAGAATTCTCTCAGCCTTAAAACGTGCACTTCCTGATCAAGAAAAGGCTTTAAGTCAGATACTTAAATCTGACCTGAATAAATACAAGAATGAGAATCAGAGTACGGTTTTATTATTGCCTGGGCCAGATCCTGAAGAAATTCAAACTCGGCTTGATGGCGCGATAACTCACGTAAATGACCGTGTAAAAGCTTTTAAGAAACTGACTAATTTACTTGAAAGAGCAGATAAATCTGTTAGTGAGGTTCCTGCTGAAGCGCAATTGAGCGAAATATTCGACGAATTGCAATCGCGCTCAAAAGCGGTAGTTAATCTCGAGTCTCAATTTCATTTGATTAGTGAAAAGTTGAATCAGGAGAGAGCGAGCCAGGCATTGTTGGAAAGTCGGGTAAATAATTTATTACAACAAGTTGGAGAAAAATTCTCTGAGCGCACCTTAGAAATTAAAGGGCTACAAGCTGCCAATCGCGCAAAACAAGTATTGAATATTTTTAGAGAGCGATTACTTGCTTCAAAAGCAAATTGGTTATCAGAGATGATAACTACCGAATTTCGTGGACTATTGCGCAAACGTAAACTTATTGCAAAGGTAGTAGTGGACCCTGCAACCTATGCCGTTTCCATTGAAGACGAATCTGGACATGTATTGCCCATGGAGCGTCTCTCTGCTGGTGAACGACAGATGCTAGCAATATCTGTTTTGAGTGCACTTATACGTGAGAGAAAAGGCAGGTTCCCCGTTGTTGTTGACACGCCTTTAGCAAGACTTGATAAGAAGCATCGTGAATCCTTAATTCGAAATTTTTTCTCGAAAATCTCTCATCAGGTCATGACATTGTCAACAGACGAGGAGGTTGGTGGGACGGTTTATGATGCACTGGCACCATTTATGAGCCAAGAATATGAGCTCACTTTTGATGATGAAACAAGATGCACCACTGCACATTCTGCAAAAAATAGCATTGGAGCGTATGTATGATTGATAGACTTAGAATTACTGCTGCTGGTAAAAACCAACTTAGTTCATTAAAGAGAAAAACTGGAGTCGAGCACTATAATGTCTTGTGTAGATATGCACTGTGTATATCTTTAGCTAATCCTAGCCAGCCACCGCAAGAAAATTATAATTTTAATGGGGGGATAGATATTGATTGGCGCACGTTGACGGGCAATAACGAAGTTGTATACTTTAATTTATTGAAACTTAGGAGTAAAGCCGATGGTTTAGCTGATGATCTTGAGACTATTCGAATAATGTTGGCTCGACATGTTCATCGAGGATTATCATATTTGTCCGCTAAAGGAGGAGATGACTTATTAATTTCAATAGCAATTGGCATTGTTTAAGAGGGTGTAACTTTCTATCAATCACTACAAATAAATGTTATCAGTACAATCTTCATATGTTTGAGACAGCTGGTGTCCTATATCTAATATTTCACTAGGTGGAATTGTTATTCCATTTAGATATTTATTTTGCGCTGCTTGCCAACTTGATCCGCCAAGTAATTCTAGGTGCGGTCTAATTTTTATAAATATTGAAACAGTTTTAGAGAGATCTAAATCACTCATATAATGAGTTTGAAGCAGTAAATTTCGCCAGTCATTTAATTCCTCGAAATCTGATTGCCTTGTTTTGTGGTTGGCAATATTAGTACCCAGCAAATTTAAGGAATTTGTTAACGTGATTTTATTGTGTTTTAATTTTGAAGCGTATGAATCAAGATATTTCCCTCCGAAAACTGAAAAATCAATAATGTTATGAGATATACAGAGCGAGAACATTAATAAATCGCATGCCCTATGTAGTAGTAACACCGCTTGCCCACAGTGTTCTTTGAGCATATATTTCTCAGCCAAAGCACCACAGTATGCGGATGCCTCAAGCAGCGATTGTTGTCTTGTTTTTAGATTTGGCGGAGATGCTTGCATCAATTTTAAGCGTTTGTTTATCTCTTTGAGCCAATCTTCCAGTGGAGTTAATTGTGGAGGAGTTGTTCCTCCAAATTGAATTGGAAGATGTTTTAATATTTGAGCGAATGTTGCCGCAAGAGCTGGCTGTGTTATCCACCAATTTTTATTTGTTTTATTTGCACTTTTGTGTATGAAAGGCGAACTATGTTCAAGTGGACGGTAGCAGTCATTCGCAAATTCAACAAAATAGTTGGTTAGAGTAAAAATTTTTTCGGGGATTTTTGAACGAGCCTTCGCTGTAATTTCCGCATAGATTGTTGACAGGTTTTCGCTGGCCATGATGACTGTGTCAGAATCATGTACTTGCAATCCGCGACTAAGCAGTCTACAAGTTTCGGCTATTTTGTGGTTCGTGTTTCTTCTGAAATTGACTACTGCTGAACCAATGTTTCCTGGAACTACTTTCAGGTGTATATGAGCATTAATGAGATCTAATAGATCCTCACCATTTGGTGTTACCGCATAAATTGGTCGTATCTTACCCTCAGACTTAACCGATTGAATGGCAGCTGGTTTATCCTGCATTCGGCAATAAATTGGATCCTCAGAGGATGGCAGTTTATCGCCAGGAAGCCAAAGATTAACTTGCATCAGCATATCGGAGAAGGTCTTCTGTCTTAATCTTTAATTGGTCTGACAATTCAGTGATTGCTTCAAAGTACCGTGATGCAGCCTTCTTTTTTATTACAGCCTCAAATTCTTGCCTATCTGAATCTCTTAGTGCTCGTAATTGTTGAGCGCGTTCTTCGCCAAAAAAATCGTCCAAAGATTGTCTTGTTTCTTTTGTTATCTCTTCTTGGAGTCTAGATACATAATTTCCTGCAGATTTGTAACCTTGTTCGATGAATTTCAACTTTGCTTCATTTAGTTGCAAACTTGAAATGCCATGTTTGTTTTCTAGCATGTTTGAAATTTCATCTATTACTTTTCTATTCAATAGAGATGTTCCTACGATATCTGTCCATGCTTTTTTCGCCCAAGAGGTTGCAAAATTCACATTCTCATTTTTCCATAGAGTGCGGCGCGTGTACTTTCTATCTGAAGTTAAATATCTTTCTTTATGAACGAACACTAGGGCCTCCAAGGCTCGAACTGAAATACTCGCTGACTCAACAGCATCAATGCCCAATGGTTTTAGGACAGCTGCGATACTTAACCAAAATCTTAATAAGGCTTGTTGAAATACCGAGAGAAAATAAACTCGGTCATTTTGCTCGAACGTAATCCAGTTTTTGAAGTCGACATATGCACCTCTTGCACTTTCCTCAAAAATTTCATCTTCTTTATAAATGTATGAACTCAGCAATGATTTTAGGCTAATGAACGAACCATTATTCTCAGAAACTTTTAGTTGGAGCTTTTTAAAAGCTTCTCCAAGAGAATTTTCAAGCCTTTTATAAGGGGGTGATTCTCTAAAGAGAATATCTAATGCAGGGACCAAATACTGATCTATATGATTCTTAATGATGTCGTCAATTTTTGACTTTTGAGCGCGATCTACTACGCCATCAAATGAGAAGTCAGGGTCTATTGTACTGAATTCAGCCGCACTGGTTTCTAATCTGAGGAGATCTGGGGCAACACCTTGTGAAAACAAGTGCTCATCTAATGCTTTTGCAACAATAGATACAGTGGTAACTGAGAAATCTCTAGTACGAACATCTACGCGTTCGTCTTCACGTGTATTCCATTCAAGTAAATGTAATCTTCGCCAGCCATTTGGTTCATCAATTGAGCGCCATTTATCGGCAAGGCGACGCAAAGTCATAGCAGAATAGCTATCGTCTTTCAATAGAGTAATGAAATGACCGCTAACTTTTCGTGGTTCTGAGTTCACCCTAACAAATAACTCACGGAAATCATGCGTCATATTTTCATTATTGTCACCAGCTTCGACAGCTTCTGGTGCCCAAATTATGCAAATTGGAATTTCCAAACCTGCAACTATATTTTTCTGGTCGTCATTTTTTATTAGCAGGCGCAGTGCTTCAAGGCGATGTTGTCCATCTAAGACGATTAATTTTGCACGTTTCGGATTGAAGCGCAACGTGGCTGCATATTCATAAAAAAATCTTTCTGTTTCTCCCCACAAAATTTGTCGCTCGGATGTTTCTTTATCTGCTTCTGGTAAGTCTAACTGAAAGCCGTCATGATCCCATGTAGTTCTAAGAACTGGACCTATTTCAGATTCCCCAAGGTCTTCATGCTGAACGTTGGAATATTGTTTCTTAAGTCCTAAATTGTTGTCTGTTAAAACTAGACACGCTAGTAACGGTGGGAAAAATATTACTCGACCCTCACCTTTGCTCAAATATTCGTTTGCGATCTTTTTAACTCGACTTTGATCAATGTCTCTTTGCAGCAGTTCTTCAAATTCAATTTTTTCTGAGTTAAATAGTTCGGACGCTGTTGACAAGTCACTGATATCATTAATTGGAATGCTTGTGCTGAGATAATAAATTTTAAAACTATGATCTGTCTTGAATCGTCCAAATGATCCACGCACTTCCTTCGTGAACTTCATTATTTTTTTTGTTCCTGGTATCTTCGACATTCTGATTTCTCTTTCCGATATTTTTTGATGTCAAGGCAACGTATCCAAAAGTACTTATGGATACTATAAATCATTGGAGATGAAAATAAGCATAATGAGATGCCTAGGGAATAAATAAGATAAGTGTGGCGTTTGTAAAGAAATGCACAGTCCGCCATCTGATCTTGATCGTTGATAATAGTTATCTGAGCGTTTGTGGCATGCTCAAACTGTACTTAAATCCGTTCAACACTACGAATGACAATTTGCGATTAATCTACAGCTTGGAATGGAATCTGGCGGCAATCTCTGGCTTACTCTTTCTTAGCAAAAGGATTTCGGATGATGTCAACATTCTCGATCCGTTTAAGGTGCCTTGCTTTTGATTGAGCAAGGCAGTCGAAACTGTGACTGAATTTGTTTCCCCGTAAGGCCCCAAAGTCTTTTTCATGTTTTGTCCTCAATTCTGCCAATTACTCTTATTTTAACGTTAAGTATAGCTGAATACGCCCCTCTGGTTAACACGGTTGCTCCGATTACTGTGTAGTCTGCTGTCCAAATAAACCTCGTCATATATAGCGGTTTGGCGTCTTGACCTGCACAGTCATCGGCAAGAACATAATTTGCCCTACGCTGTCATTATTTGGCATGTTTCGTTTTGGTTCAACTTCATCAGAGAACGGTTCTGGAACGGTGTTGACACCATCTTTTTCAAATGAATGCACCGAGACAAGAATCCATTTACGTCTCTGAACCAACATATTCGGTTCTGAGACTACTTGATTAGCAGTTGTTTCCTTTGCCAATGGAAAGTAGTAAAGTTGTTTAGTGGATAAATGTAAAAAAAGGCCAACTATTCTGGTTGACCTTTTCGTTCTACATGACAGTCCTGGACAACATCAAACGTCAATATTCCCCGCCCTCAACGCATTCGATTCAATAAACGCCCGGCGTGGTTCCACGTCGTCGCCCATCAGTGTCGTGAAGATCTGGTCGGCGGCAATCGCGTCTTCGATCTGTACTTTGAGCAGGCGGCGGACTGTGGGGTCCATGGTGGTTTCCCAGAGTTGGCTTGGGTTCATTTCGCCCAGACCCTTATAGCGTTGTTTGCTGACGCCGCGTTCGGCTTCGTCGCGCAGCCAGAGCATGGCCTGGTGGAAGTCGTGTACTGCGATTTCCTTGGCTTTTTCACCTTCGCCGCGGCGGATGAATGCGCCTTCGGTGAGCAGGCCTTTGAAAGTCGTTGCGGCGTTTTCCAGCACCTGGTAGTCGGCACCGTCAACAAAGTCGGCGTCGATGCTGCTGACCTTGATGTTGCCGTGGTACAGGCGTTCTATGCGCAGGCTGAATGCGCCTGAGAGTTCGTCGCTGCGTACTACTGCTTTTACCGCATTGTCGCCAATGGCGGCGGTCAGGGCGATGGCGGATGCTTCTGCGCTTTCTGCGTTATCCAGTTTCAGTGTGACACCGGTCATGATGGCGGTGAGGGCAGCGCGGTCGATGACGCGGGTCAGGCGCATCATGATGGCGTTGGCCAGGTTGTACTGGCGTACCAGTTCGCCCAGGGCTTCGCCAGTGATAGGGGCTGCGCCTGTGCCTGGTGTGAGGGATGCGCCGGTCAAGGCCACGGTCATCATGTAGGTGGCTTCTTCTGCGTCATCTTTCAGATAACGCTCATCGCGGCCTGCCTTGACTTTGTAGAGTGGTGGCTGGGCGATGTAGATGTGGCCGCGTTCTACCAGTTGTGGCATCTGGCGATAGAACAGGGTCAGCAGCAGGGTGCGGATGTGGGCGCCATCGACGTCCGCATCGGTCATGATGATGATGCGGTGGTAGCGCAGTTTGTCGGCATTGAATTCGTCCGGGCCTATGCTGGTGCCCAGGGTGGCGATCAGGGTGGTGATCTGTTCACTGGACAGCATTTTTTCAAAGCGGGCTTTTTCTACGTTGAGGACTTTACCGCGCAGTGGCAAGATAGCCTGGAACTTGCGGTCGCGGCCTTGCTTGGCTGATCCACCTGCAGAGTCACCTTCGACGATGTACAGTTCGCACAGGGCCGGGTCTTTTTCCTGGCAGTCTGCCAGTTTGGATGACAGGCCCAGGCCATCCATGACGCCTTTGCGGCGTGTCAGTTCGCGGGCTTTGCGGGCTGCTTCACGGGCGCGTGCTGCTTCAACGATTTTGCCGCAAATGATTTTGGCGTCGTTGGGTTTTTCCATCAAGAAGTCGGTCAGGGTCTTGGCGACTATCTCTTCTACCGGGCCGCGTACTTCACTTGAGACGAGTTTGTCCTTGGTCTGTGAGCTGAACTTGGGTTCCGGCACTTTGACGGACAAGACGCAGGTCAGGCCTTCGCGCATGTCGTCGCCGCTGACTTCTACCTTGGCTTTTTTGGCGAACTCGTGTTCTTCAATATACTTGTTGATGACGCGTGTCATCGCGGCGCGCAGGCCGGTCAGGTGGGTGCCACCGTCGCGCTGCGGGATGTTATTGGTGAAGCACAATACCTGTTCATTGTAGGCGTCGTTCCATTGCATGGAGACATCGACAGTGATGGTGGTGTTCTGGTCAGACTGGCGCTCGCCAGTGGCCTGGAAAATCGTTGGGTTGAGTATGCTTTTGTTTTTGTTGATGTATTCAACAAAGCCGCGAGTGCCGCCTTCAAAGGCAAACAATTCTTCTTTGCCGGTGCGGTGGTCGTTGAGCTTGATGCGTACGCCATTATTCAGGAAGGACAATTCGCGTATGCGCTTGGCCAGGATTTCATAATGGAATTCAACATGGGTGAAGATTTCTTCATCAGCCCAGAAGTGGACTTCAGTACCACGCTTGTCGGTGTCGCCAACTACTTTGATTGGTGACGTAACGACGCCATCAACGGTTTCCAGCTCGCGGTTTTGTGGCACGCCACGGACAAATTCCATGGTGTGCATTTTGCCATCGCGGCGGATAGTCAGCTTCAACAACTTGGACAGGCCATTCACGCAGGACACACCCACGCCATGCAGACCGCCGGATACTTTGTAGGAGTTTTGATCGAACTTGCCACCTGCATGCAGCTCGGTCATGACGATTTCTGCGGCGCTACGTTTGGGGTCGTGCTTGTCATCCCATTTGATGCCGGTAGGGATGCCGCGGCCATTGTCAGTGATGGAGATGGAGTTGTCGCTGTGAATCGTGACATTGATCTCGGTACAGTGACCTGCCAGGGATTCATCAATGGAGTTATCCAGCACTTCAAAGACCAGGTGATGCAGACCGGTGCCGTCCGAGGTGTCACCGATGTACATGCCGGGGCGTTTCCGCACGGCTTCCAGGCCTTCCAGAATCTGGATTGAGGATGCGCCGTATTGACTTGGCTGCGCTGGAGTGTTGTCTTGGGTGTTATCGGACATGGCTACCTTCTAAAAAAACGAACTGTTTTGGACAATTGTGTAAATCGCCCAATGTGAAACATATTCAGGGACTGCTTTGTCATTTCTGTGCAGGTGGGATTCAGTGTCTTGGGTGTTGATGCATCAGGGCATAACGACTAACGACGCTGGATTCCAGCCTGCGCTGGAATGACGGTATTAAGATCGCCGTGAACATAATGTCCACGGCATCTGTCGATATTTACAACTTATATCCGCATCGGCATGACGACATATTTAAAGTCGGTGTTGTCAGGGATAGTGATCAGTGCGGATGAATTAGAGTCGCCCAAAGAGACCGATATCTGGTCGCATTTGAGGTTGTTCAATACATCAAGCAGATAGCTGACATTGAAGCCGATGTCCACGCTGTCGCCACCGTAGTCGATTTCGATTTCTTCTATCGCTTCTTCCTGGTCGGCATTGGTCGACAATATCTGCATGAGGCCAGGGGTGATGACGCAACGCACACCCTTGAACTTGTCAGACGTCATGATCGCGGCACGCTGCAATGAACGCAGCAATTGCTCACGGCCCAAAGTAAAGCTGTTTTTATAGCCTTTGGGGATGACGCGGTTAAAGTCAGGGAACTTGCCTTCGACCAGTTTGGAAATCAGTTCGATATCGGCAAAAGTCAGTTTGACCTGGTTGTTGGCGATGTCGATCTGTACCGGGTCTTCTTTGTCTTCTAGCAGGCGCTGCATCTCTATGATGGTTTTGCGCGGGATGATGACTTCATGACGCGGGAATTCTTGTTCAACTTCAACCTGGCAAAACGCCAGGCGGTGACCATCAGTTGCGACAGCAATGACGTTCTTGCCATCAACGACCAGCAGCAAGCCATTCAGGTAATAACGAATGTCTTGTTGCGCCATCGAGAAATGCACCATGTTGAACAGGTGCTTCAGGGTTTTTTGTGGCAGGTTGACGCTGGCATTGAAATGCTCGGCCTGGGCTACGGTAGGGAATTCTTCTGCCGCCAGGGTTTGCAAAGAGAAGCGCGACTTGCCTGACTGTACGCTCATCTTTTTGTTTTCAAGCTTGAGGACCACATCATTGTCATCTGGCAGGGCGCGCAAAATATCCAGCAATTTGCGGGCCGCAACTGTCGTGGCAATGCTGTCGCCGCCAGAACCAATGGCTGCCTTGGTCGTGATCTGCACTTCTATGTCTGTCGACAGGAACGACACTTGTTCACCGTCTTTGCGAATGAGGATATTGGCCAGAATCGGCAATGTATGCCGACGCTCGACAATACCACTCACAATTTGCAAAGGCCGGAGCAGGGTGTCCCGGTGGGTTTTAACCAATTGCATTTGAATATCCTCACTAAATTATGGTGACAAGGAACTTAAATTATCTCTTACTATTTTTTATAAACTGCTTCACATATTTACTGCTGTCTTGCTTGTTACTTTGGTGCGCATGGCGCACCCTACAAACTTGTTCATCGCTCCGCGCAAACGGCTCTTGCGCAGATGGATCCCAGCCTTCGCTGGGATGACGTTAATACTGTTCGTGCAGTTTTAAACAGCTTGCTGCTTCAATTCGAGCCGTGCCCTTAAAACTGTCATTCCAGCGCAGGCTGGAATCCCGTGGCGTTTGACGCTTACGCGTATCGCTGATTTCAGAGCAAAACCCTTGCCAACCCATAGGTTGCGCCGCGCACACCGTTTTAGCTGGTTTAACGCCGTGGTGTGCATGGCGCACCCTATAAATATTTCTTACCTGTAACTACACACAAAACCATTCCAACTTGCACATCCTACAACATCCTGGCCATCAACCTTTGAGCGTTTGCTCTAATACATGCAATTCATGATTGCATTCGGGGTTCTTGGTGCGGTCTGCAGTGATCTTGCGTACGGCGTGCAAGACCGTGGTGTGGTCGCGGCCGCCGAAGAGTTCGCCGATTTCTGGCAGGCTCTTTTGCGTAAGTTCCTTGGCCAGGTACATCGCAATCTGACGCGGTCTGGCGATATTGGCCGGACGTTTTTTTGAATACATGTCGGCGACTTTGATGTTGAAAAAGTCAGCGACTGTCTTCTGTATGTTCTCTACGGAAATCTGGCGGTTTTGTACCGACAGCAAATCCTTCAGGGCTTCTTTCACCACGTCGATGGTGATTTCTTTACCATGGAAGCGTGAGTAAGCCAAAATCTTGCGCAATGCGCCTTCAAGCTCACGCACGTTGGAGCGCAAATGCTTGGCGACGAAGAAGGCGACGTCATCAGAAATATTGACGCCTTCTGAATGGGCTTTCTTGAGCAAGATCGCTACGCGCATTTCCAGCTCTGGTGGTTCAATCGCCACTGTCAGGCCAGAGTCAAAGCGCGAGATCAGGCGGTCATCCATGCCGGTGATTTCTTTGGGGTAAGTATCACTGGTGATGATGATTTGCTTCTTGGCGGCGATCAGGGCTTCAAAGGCGTAAAAGAATTCTTCCTGCGTACGGCTCTTGCCGCCAAAGAATTGAATATCATCGATCAGCAACAAATCCAGCGAATGATAATAACGCTTGAATTCATCAAAACCCTTGCGCTGGTAAGCGGTCACTACGTCGCGCACATATTGCTCAGCGTGGATGTAGCGTATCTTGGCGTTTGGGTTATCAACCAGGATCTGGTTGCCGATGGCGTGGATCAAATGCGTCTTACCCAGACCAACGCCGCCATATAAGAATAATGGGTTGTACGATACACCAGGATTATTGGCTACCTGGATGGCGGCAGCACGCGCCAGCTGGTTGGCCTTACCGGTGACGAAGCTGTCAAAAGTCAGGTCAGAATTAATACGGCTTTGCTCGCGGCGCGGTGATACTTCTGGCGCAGCGGGTTCAGACATCATTTCTGGCACACTGCCCTGGGCATCAAGGTCGGCATTCAAACCCTGCGGGCGTGGTGAGGCCGCTGCTGCTGGAGCAGTTTTTCTGTTGCCACGCGGGTCAAGCACGAACTGTACTTCGACATCCTCATCCCAGAACTGGTTAGCCAGGTCGGTGATGCGGCTGGCGAACTGGGCCTTAACCCAGTCGAGTTTGAAACGGTTAGGCGCAGCGATACGCAGCTTGCCATTTTCAAAGTCAAGCGGGACTAGCGGTTTGATCCAGGCGCTATATTGCTGTGGTGGAAGCTCTTGCTCAAGTTGGGAAGAACAGGCCTGCCAGAAATTTTCCATGTATGACTTTAATTATTAAATGCAAATGCGCGGTGCCGAATTAAATTCTAACCTGTGCGATCTTGCCGAGACTTTAGCAAGAGTTACCAAGAGACTTGCGCCTCTATCGCTGGGTGAGTTGTCTTAAAGACATAAAACGGTGCCGCGCTAATCCGCTATTTTAACCCCGCTTGACCGAGTTATCCACAGGTTTGGGTTTAAATTTATTCTTTGCATTGCACCAATGGATGTGCCCTGATTGATTAATTTTTGCGCTAAGTGATTGACACGCAAAGCAAAAATGGTGTCTAATTCAGGGTTCCCTACCCCTCTTTTATTGGTGCGGCTTTAATTATCGGTTTTTTGATGGATTGATGCGCAACACCATGAGCAGCGGTTTTGGGGCAGTAAAGGCGAAAGGCCTGACGAAAATGTGCAAGCCGAAGTCGCACCCAAGACAGCCTTTATCCGTAATTCCGATTTTTTTTATTGCTCAATTAGCGAGACCAACATGAAACGTACTTACCAACCTTCCGTCGTTCGCCGCAAGCGCACCCACGGTTTCCGCGCACGCATGGCAACCCGCGGTGGCCGCGCTGTTCTGAACGCACGTCGCGCCAAAGGCCGTAAACGCCTGGCAGCTTGATTATCAGTTCGTTGATCTGCGCAGCCTTGCTGAATTCGCATGATCAATAATATAACTGAGTCAGTTCAGGCAGGTGTCGGCGGCGCAGATTTTGCCCGCGTCAGGCGCATCGTTAAAACGGATGAGTTTTCATCCGTTTTTCGTTTGCGCCCCGTGCAAAAGACAGCGCATTTTGTGCTGTATACCCGAACCAATGATTTGCCGCATGCCAGGCTGGGTGTGGTGGCCGCCAAGCGTTTTGCGCCACGTGCCGTGACGCGCAATACCATCAAGCGCGTCACCCGCGAGATTTTCCGGCATGCTGCATTGCTGAACGTGGATTGCATAGTAAGGCTGTCCCGCCCTGTTAACAGCAAGGCGGGGCCGGCGACGACCGCCCAGCTCAAGCGTGAGCTCAGGGCGGAAATCCTGCGTCTGTTCGCTGCACCGGCTTGCGCATTGGCGGGTACCAAACTGCCGGTAAGTCAACCTTAGGGCATTTGAGATGAAAACCCTGCTGCTCCTGTTGCTCAGATTTTATAAACTGGCAATTAGTCCCATGTTGGGGCAGAACTGTCGTTTTTATCCCAGTTGCTCTGAATATGCGGCAGAGGCCATCAAGATACACGGTGCCGCCAAGGGTAGCTTGCTGGCAGGTAAACGCTTGTGCAAATGTCATCCCTGGCACCCCGGTGGTGTGGATCATGTGCCACCCGCTAGTGAAAAATCGCAAACCGCCCCCACATCTGCCCAGTGCTGCCATGATGGCAAGCACACTGGACATTCTTCTCCCCTTTCCTGACATACACAAATGGATATCAAACGTACCGTCCTGTGGGTAATTTTCTCTTTCTCGCTGATCATGCTCTGGAATGGCTGGGGTGTATATAGCGGCAAGCCGTCTATATTTGCTCCGCCGCCACCCAAAGTGGCCAGTGCATCAGCTTCTGCCAGCGCGACTGCGAATGCCGCCAGCGTAGCGGGTAGCGCCAGTGCTGTTGCAAGCGCCGCAGCAACTGCTGGCACTGATGCAGTTGCAGCCCCTGTCATCAAGAGCGAAACCATTACCATTACTACTGATGTCATCAAGGCGGATATTGATACCATCGGTGGCGAGCTGAAAAAACTGGAATTGCTCAAACATAAAAATGACACTGACCATACAAAAAATGTAGTCTTGTTTGATCAGTCGGCCAAACGTACCTATCTGGCGCAGACAGGTTTGCTGGGCGGTGCCTTCCCTAACCATAAGTCCGGCTTTATTGCCAAACCAGGTGTACGTACCTTGGAAGGCGGCAACCAGGTACAACTGGTGCTGGAAGCGGAACAAGGCGGCGTCAAACTGACCAAGACTTACACCTTCAAAAAAGGTGAGTACCTGATCGATGTGCGTCATGATGTGACCAATACCAGCGCAGCTGCCATCAAGCCTTCCCTGTACCTGCAATTGCTGCATGACGGCACAAAGCCTGAAAGCGGCGGCATGTTCTCGGGCAGCGGTGAATTCTACGCACCAGCTGTGTATACAGAAGCAGAAAAATTCCAGAAACTGGATTTTGAAAAAATCGCCAAGGGTACTGATGGCCATGCCAAAGAATCAGACAATGGCTGGATAGCGATGTTGCAGCATTTCTTTGTGTCTTCTTTCATCCCGCAAGACAAGACCAAGCGTGAAATTTTCACAAAACAGGTTGATACCAATCTGTACGCAGTTGGTAATGTCTTGCCTATGGGTACAGTGGCACCTGGTGCAACAGTGAGCATGAATGCACATCTGTATTCTGGCCCGCAGGAATCTGCCAAGCTGGAAGCAATTGCTCCTGGCTTTGAGCTGGTCAAAGACTATGGCGTATTGACCATCATCGCCAAGCCGCTGTTCTGGGTCATGGAACAAATCCATAAAATGCTGGGTAACTGGGGCTGGACTATCGTGGTCTTCACGATCGCCATCAAACTGGCTTTGTTCCCCTTGTCGGCTGCCGGTTATCGCAGCATGGCAAAAATGAAGGTTGTGACACCGAAGATGCAGGCCGTGCGTGAGCGTTTCAAAAACGATCCGCAAAAAATGAACCAGGCCATGATGGAATTGTACAAAACCGAGAAAATCAATCCTCTCGGTGGCTGCTTCCCTATCCTGATCCAGATGCCTATCTTTTTGGCACTGTACTGGGTCTTGCAAGCCAGCGTGGAAATGCGCGGCGCACCATGGGTGGGCTGGATCACCGATCTGACTTCACCTGACCCCTGGTATATCCTGCCTGTGATTTATGCTATTTCCATGTATATCACGACCAAGCTGAACCCGGCCCCGGCCGATCCAATGCAGGCGAAGATGATGATGTTCATGCCACTGGCATTCTCGGTCATGTTCTTCTTCTTCCCATCCGGCCTGGTATTGTATTGGGTAGTCAACAATATCTTGTCGATTGCGCAGCAATGGGTCATCAATAACAAGCTGATCCCGCCTGAGCATAAGGTTTAAGCATCAGGCTTGAAGGTAGAGCTTAAAAATTGAGCAAATGAGAAAGCCCGCAAGTTTGCTTGCGGGCTTTTTTTACGGGGTAATTTGTTGAGCAAAACCTTGCCGCATTTGCGTCCTAACATGTAGGTTGGGCTACGATTTACCAGCCCAACACTCGGCGTTTAAATAACGTATACCGTCTATTGAGGCCCAGTGTTGGTAGCCTAGCGAGGCCCGGCCCAATCTACGGGAGTAGATATTCTTGGTATCTGCCCTGTCGCATTTCCGTCACAAACCAACAGACTAATTTGCACCCATAGAGTGCAAGCACAGATAGAATTTCAACATGATCTACGAACCCATTCCCATCGCTGCCATTGCCACCGCCCCCGGACGTGGTGGCATAGGTGTAGTACGCATTTCCGGCAAGGACCTTGCGCCTGTCGTCACTGCCCTGTTTGGTAATACCCAATTCAAGCCGCGTCATGCCAGTTACCTGCCATTTACCCAGGCAGATGGGACCGTCATCGACCAGGGTATCGCCATTTATTTCAAGGCTCCCCATTCTTATACCGGTGAAGATGTGCTGGAACTGCAAGGCCATGGTGGCCCTGTGGTCATGCAAATGCTGCTGTCGCGCTGCCTGGAAGCGGGCAAGGATGCGGGCTTGCGGCTGGCTGAACCGGGTGAATTCACCCAGCGTGCTTTTCTGAATGACAAGCTTGATCTGGCACAGGCTGAAGCCGTTTCAGATTTGATCGAAGCCTCGACCGAGGCGGCTGCCAAATCGGCATCACAATCGCTGTCCGGCGCTTTTTCCAAAGTGATTCATGCACTGGTAGAAAAAGTCGTGCACCTGCGCATGCTGGTGGAAGCGACGCTGGATTTCCCTGAAGAAGAAATCGACTTCCTGGAAAAATCGAATGCCCGCGGCCAGTTGGCGACGATACAAACGGCCTTGCAAAAAGTGTTTGAGCAGGCAGCACAGGGGGCCTTGTTGCGAGCTGGTTTGAATGTGGTACTGGCAGGCCAGCCCAATGTCGGCAAATCATCGCTGTTGAATGTACTGGCTGGCGATGACGTGGCTATCGTTACCCCCATCGCCGGTACTACCCGCGACAAGGTGACCGAGACCATTCACATCGAAGGCATACCCCTCAATATCATTGACACTGCTGGCATACGCCATGAACATGATGAAGTCGAAGAAGGTCAGATCGCTAATACCATCGATACAGTAGAGCGCATAGGCATAGAACGCACATGGGCAGAAGTGGATAAAGCCGATGTCATCCTGCACCTGCTCGACGCCAGCCGTGGCCCGACCCGCGCTGACGATGCCATCGTCGCCCGCTTCCCGGAAGGCGTGCCGGTCATACGTATCTGGAACAAGATCGATTTATCCGGCCATCATGCCAGCGTCGATGAAATGTCCGATGCGACGCATATTTATCTGTCCGCACATGAACACATAGGTATAGATCTGCTGCGCAAGGAATTGCTGCGCATTGCCGGTTGGGAGCAAACAGGTGAGTCACTTTACCTGGCACGCGAACGTCATCTCATCGCTCTCAAGCATGCGCATGAACATCTGCAAAATGCTGCTGAATATGCGGCGCAAAATGATCAGTCGCTGGATTTGTTTGCTGAAGAACTGCGCTTGACACAAGACCGTTTGAACAGCATCACTGGTGAATTTACATCCGATGATTTACTGGGTGTGATTTTCTCGCGGTTTTGTATCGGTAAATAAACCCCTGCATAAAATATGGCGCAACTCAAGACTCTGGCAGATACTGTCCCGCGCTTCTGGCGCGATGACAGGCTGCCGTTTATTGAGGTGCGCTATCTGGCAGAGGGCCGTTCAGCCAGTTATGACAAGCATGCACACGAGACTTTCAGCATAGGTGCCATTACTGCGGGTGCGAGCAATTTTGTCGTGGCTGGTACGCAGTATCATGTGCAAGCAGGCAAGCTGGTGATCATCAATCCGGGGCAGGTGCATATCTGTAAGCCTGTCGATGATTTGCCCTGGTCATTTTGCATGTTGTACCTTGATGCCACATGGCTGGCAGCTTTGCAGGCTGAATTGGGACAATTGAAAGAGCCGGAATTTCATGCTTATACCAGTGCAGTGTCTGACAATGTTCTCTTGTATCAAGGCCTGCTCGATTTATATCAAACCCTGATAGATCCTGAAACTGAACTCCTCAACAAACAGGGCTGCTTGATCCAGTATTTTTCTGAATTACACAAGCACCTGCAATCTGCTCCGGCAGAACTGCATCTGGAAAATGCCAGACTCAAACTGGCTGCTGATTTTATCCATGAGCACTGCACACGAGACCTGAGCCTGGATGATATTTCTGCCCATGCAGGTTTGTCCGCTTCCTATTTATTCCGCGCTTTCAGGAAGCAATATGATATGACTCCGCATGCCTATCTCATTAATCGCCGTGTGCAATATGCGCAAGAAAAATTGAGACAAGGTGCCTCAATTGCCGATGCGGCACTGGAAGCAGGCTTTGCTGATCAGGCGCATTTTCAGCGTGTCTTCAAACGCCTGCTGGCGGCAACACCTGGACAATATCAGGCTTGAGAATGCGCGTCAGCTCAGCACCAGATAAACAGCACTGATCAATAACATCACCGCCAGGCTGCGATTAAAGGCACGCATCAACGCAGGCTTTTTGAAGAGCTGGCGCAAGGCTGTTCCTGCGTAAGCCCAGGCGGCTATCGACGCATAGCAGATGAAGAAATAGATGATGGTGAAGTGCCAGACCATGCTGGTGTCACCATTCGCTGCATAAGCGCCCATACCTGCGATGGATGCCAGCCAGGCTTTGGGATTAAGCCATTGCATGAGTGCGCCATACCAGGCAGATGGCCCCTTGCCATTTTCATCGACTTCCAGTTGTCCATTATCGACAGCCAGCTTGTAAGCCAGGAACAGCAAAAAAGCGACTCCCGCCCATTGTATGATTTTTGTCAGTGCTGGCATGATGATCAACAGCTCATGCAGGCCCAGTCCAGTCAGGAATAACAAGACGGTAAACCCTATGGTCGCGCCACTGACATGGGCCAGGCTGGCACGAAAGCCATATTGCGTGCCTGAGCGCAAAGCCACAATATTCACAGGGCCAGGTGAAATGGATGCGGCCAGCGCAAAGGCAGCCATGGAGAGATAGAGGTTGAAGTTGAGAGTGAGCATAAGCGTGGTCCGTATAAGTGAGTCGGCAGACAGACTTATACCGGGCCACGCTTGACCTGTATTGAAGAAAACTACCCTTGCTATTTATGCTGCCATTGCTGCGAGCAAACGCGGTCGTATATCATCGACGAGGCGCTTGCGACTCGAGCGTGCATATTCTGCCGGTGAAAACCACATGACTACTTCAGCAAAGGCATCAACTACCGGCAAGATGTCCCTTGCTTCCGTTGCACTGAAATCAGTTCTGCTGCCATTGGCTGTCAGGTGGCTAAGCTTTTCTTGTAAAACACCTTTGCATGCAATCTCGGTTGCAGAGGCTGGATTGGCGGTACAGATACCAAAGGTGCCGAGCAAAAAATGCTTCCAGTGAAGCCCTGCATTTTCCGTCAGTCCCGCTATGTTTACCGTGCCATCCGCTGCAAAGCAGTCTTGCAGGTGCCATGTACTGGTATTCAATTCTGTCAGCGCAGCGATATAGTTACGCAAAAATTCTTGCTTCATCAGTTCTGGTGCTGTTGTCCATCCGTGTTCGGCCACCAGCTGTCTTGCCCTGTCGCACCAGACCGTATGACAGGCACGAAAATATTCACCAGCAACAGTATCACCAGCATCTGACTCACCAAACACAGCAGAGTTGATGCTGGCTTTTTCTGAGACCACATAAGAAGGGCCAGGCAGTATGTGTGCAGCCAGCAAGTCATTTAATTCTGCTTCAGAAATAGCACAGGCTGCTGCGAATTGTGCTTTGTTCAGGAAATGTGTATTCAGGTAGAGCTGTAGTTCAGACATGTTGATATTCTCTCTTGATTAGGACTTCCGAAAAACCGCCCCAGCTGCGTTGCAGCTCCTCTCCTGGGAGCCGCGTACTAAAGTACTGTCTTCGTCGCTGACGCCTTGCTGGGACGATTTTGCGTAAGCCCTATTGATATAAAAATTGTTTCTGGTTTGGCGGGATACTACGTCATCAATCTGGGGTGCACTTGTGAATTAGCCGTGCACCTGACGGCTATCTGTGGGGGCCTGCTCACGCTCCAACAAACCATAGTCACGTACTACCGATGCGATGCGCAAACGATAGCCTGCAAAGATATGACCGCGTCCTTGCGACTGCGCCGCCCGGTGTTCTTCGGTATTGCGCCAGTTGGCGACTGCGGCTTCATCGCGCCAGAATGACAGCGATAAAATCTTTGCAGGATCGACCAGGCTTTGAAAACGTTCTATGGAAATAAAACCATCCATCTCCCTAAGCAGAGGCGCAAGCCCTGCTGCGATATCCAGGTATTCCTGCTTGTTTTCTGCATGCGGTATGACTTCAAAAATCACGGCTATCATGCGCCCTCCTTGTTTTGTATGTTGTGGGTAAATACCGGGATGCGGCCATTCAACGAAGGTCTGTAAGTCCAGCGTAGAGCAGCAAAATCAAATGCAGGTGCGCTCAGCAAGTGAGACAGGCAAGCGGCTGTGATGCGCTCTGCAATGTCTTGGCCAGGGCAGGTGTGGCGACCATGGCCGAAGGTGAACACTTTTCTGTCTGCTCTCTCCAGTTGCAGAATGTCAGGGGCAGCATTTGCCGCCACATCACGATTGGCAGCGGCGAGCAAGACGACGATGACATCACCTGCTTGCAGGTGTTGACCAGCAATTTCGCAAGTCTGGTTGACGAAGCGTCTGGTGTTTTGTACTGGCGCATCATAGCGGGCGACTTCGGCTACCAGTTCACGCAATTTTTGTGGCAACTCTGCACGACCTTCACGCATGATCTTCAGTGCGTCAGGATGAGTTTGCAGAGCAACGAGACTATTGCCTGCCAGCCCAGCAGTGGCTTCATATGTTTGCGACAGCAAGCCTATCAGGTTGGACAAGATGGCATCAGCATGTTGCCAGCCAAGTTGAGTGGCTTCACTTTGCAAGCCTGCCAAAAATCCATACTGTTTTGCCTGGCTGTCTTGTAGCAACTGGCGGAAGCTGTTTTGCAAAGCCTGTGCTGCCACATGCGCCGCATCAATTTGTTCTGCTGTGCTCAAGGGGGAAAGGCAGCGCACGAAATCTGCCATCCAGTTTGCCAGGGCGGGCAAGGTATCTTCTTCAAATCCCAATACACTGCCCATGACATGAACAGGCAGGTCGAACAGATATTGTGTCAGCCCGTTTCCTGTCCTTACATCATATTTGCGCATGAGTTGAGTGGCATACTGCTGCGTATATACAGCGATGTCAGACAAATCCAGCTTGCGCAGCGAGCTTTGTATAATTTGCCTGGGCAGGGCGTGTTTCTGGCCTTCATTCATGCGTATCAGATGTGAAAAAACTTCCCCCGCTGATCCCCCCGCAATATTACGCGGCACGGGTTCTGTAACCGGCCTGACGGTGCAAGCGGGTGATTCCAGCACTTGTTGCACGACTTCGGCACGGCTGGCTATCCAGCATTTGAGTTCGGTATCAAAAACCAGAGCTGGCCCTTCACGCAGGCTGGCGTAATATGGGTAAGGGTCTGGATGGCAAGGGGCATTCAGGATAGAGATTTTCTGTGTCATGGCAGGCTTGATGCTAAGTTTGGTGGCTAAGTATTGAAATGCAGTATAGGACTTGTCTGCATTGAACAATTCGTCTACCATCAAACTATGAATGCAGAAAATTCCACCAATATAGAATACGCCGATACCCAATTAGCCAAACTGGCAGGTGCCATTGCCGAACCCGCACGCGCCCGCATGCTGTGCAGCCTGATGGATGGACGTGCCCGCACCAGCACCGAGCTGGCTGTCGTGGCCGAGGTCAGCCCCTCCACTGCCAGTGTGCACTTAAGCAAACTGCTGGAACAGCATCTGGTGAATGTGGTGGCGCAGGGCAAGCACCGCTATTACCAGCTCGCCAGCAATGAAGTCGCGATTGCGCTGGAATCCTTGCTGCTGATCGCCGGTTTGCCCAAGTCACGATTCGTACCCAATACCCCAGACCGCCTGCGCAAGGCGCGTACCTGCTATGACCATATGGCGGGTGAAGTGGCAGTGGGAGTGCATGATTATCTGATGCAGCAAGCCTGGATCAGGCCTGTGGAAGGTGAAGAAACCGCCTATGAATTGACAAGCGCAGGCAGCAAGGCACTGGAAGAACTGGGTCTGGATATCGCCACTACCCGCAAGGCCAGGCGGCGTTTTGCCTGTTCATGCCTGGACTGGAGTGAGCGCACACCGCATCTGGGCGGTGCTTTGGGGGCGGCTTTATTGAATTTGCTGCTAAACCGCGCCTGGCTGGAGCGTGATCTTGATAGTCGGGCACTGGCATTGACCAGCAAGGGCAAACGTGAATTTCAAAAAGTGTTTGCCATAAAAACCTGAAACCCGAACCTTAAGATCTGAGACTGAAGACCGTGGATCCGAGCTGCGCTTACTTTACTTATTCTTTCGTGCCCAGCTTGATCTTGGCAAGTCTGTCAATAATCGCTGGCTTTAACTTGCGGAAGTACACCAGATCAATTGCAAACATGGAAACAAGGGCCAGGCCGACAGTCAGCACGCAGCTAATCCATATCGAGTCTGGGGCAGCGATGCGGTTGGACAAATAAATTGCGGCGAATATTGTCAGAGCAGTCATGAATTCACGCCAGAATGGTTTGCGTGTCTTGAATGTTTTCTGCGCGGCCAGTAACACCAGTTCAGGGTAGTGTTTGGGCGCAACATCCTTTAATTCAGGTACTGCCAGCAATAAGGCATCGGTGCTGAAATTTTGCATGATTATTCCTTTATCAGCCTGATTTCAGGCCATATTCAGATTATCTGCCTCAATATGGGCTTAGTCTACGGTCAAAATGTAAAACATTTACCACTGGCATCTTTAAAGCAGCATTTTTCAGACTGGTATTGCCTGCTTATGCTGCTGACCGTTGTTTTGCCATCAAAGCTGTCCGCAAATAACATAAGCAAACTTCAAAATCTTATATAGATGGGAATAATAAGCGGGTTTGCCTATGGTAAGGTATGTGCAAACTGTTTTCACTATATGCATCATGTGTCAATTACTAGGAATGAACTGCAATACCCCGACTGATATCGTTTTCAGTTTTACCGGGTTTGCAACACGCGGCGGTTTGACTGACGAGCACAAGGACGGCTGGGGTATCGCTTTCTTTGAAGGCAGCGGCGTACGCCTGTTTGTTGATCACCAGTCAGCGGTTGACTCGCCAGTGGCTGAGCTCATCAAACGTTATCCCATCAAATCCAAGAATGTCATTGCCCACATACGCAAGGCTACCCAGGGCCAGGTCAGCCTGGAAAACTGTCACCCATTCGTGCGTGAATGCTGGGGCCGTTACTGGGTATTTGCCCATAATGGCGATCTGAAGGAATTTGCCCCTGTGCTGGATGGCAGTTTCCAGCCGGTTGGCAATACCGACAGTGAGCGGGCATTCTGTTACCTGCTGCAACGTATGCGCCGTCACTTTGGCGAGCAATTGCCATCCGTGCAACAACTGGCGCAATTCATGCATGAAATTACGGCAGAAATCGCCAGCTATGGCACTTTCAATATGATGCTCTCGAATGGCGAAGCCTTGTTCACTCACTGTTCGACCAAGCTGTACTACATCGTGCGCCAGCATCCCTTCAGTACCGCCGCCTTGACGGATGAAGACGTGGCTGTGGATTTTTCCCAGGTGACCACGCCTGCCGACAAGGTTGCCATCATTGTCACCGAACCTCTGACCACCAATGAAAGCTGGACACAATGTGCATCTGGTCAAATGCTGGTATTTGTTGATGGGGATGTATTGCCTCTTTCACTGTCTGGGGCCACAGCATGAGCCAGCGTTTGATGGATCAGCTGGACACCAATCTCTTGCGTGTCCTGCATACTCTGCTAACTGAACGCAGCGTCACCCGCACCGCCATGAAGCTGGGGCAATCGCAACCCGCCATCAGCAATATGCTGAAACGCCTGCGCGAAATCACGGGGGATGCCATTCTGGTGCGCGGCAAGAACGGCATGACCGCGACTGAGCGCGGTGAAGAACTATTGTTGTTGGCACGACAGGGTTTGAATGTGCTGGAAAGCATCGCCAGCCCGGCACCTGCTTTCATGCCTGCCTCAACCCAGCGCATTTTCCACCTCGGTGCACCGGATTACCTGAGCGCCCTGCTGATCCCACTCATCATAGAAAAACTGCGCGAACAGGCCCCCAATGCCGGTTTGACCGTGCATGCCCTGAATGCCGGTTTTGATTATGCTGCCGGGCTGGAAAGTGGCGAACTCGATTGCGTCATCGGCAACTGGCCTGACCTGCCACCCCACCTGCATCTGGCGCAATTGTTTGAAGATGAAGTAGTGTGCATGGTGAATCGCAAACACCCGGTCGTCAGCAAGGGTTTGTCGATCAAATACTATCTGGAAATGGCCCACCTGGCCCCCACGCCCTACATGATGGGCCACCGCAGCATCATCGACACCGCACTCGCAGAGCAGGGCCTGAAACGCAAGATACAGATGACCATCCCTTACTTCGGCATGGTCCCTTACGTACTCTCACGCACCGACCTCATCTTCACCACCAGCCGCAGCTTCGCCGTGCAATGCGCCAGGGACTGGCCGATAGAAGTCTTGCCCATGCCGATTACCGTGCCCAAGATGAAGTTTTTCATGCTCTGGCATGAACGTGCGCATGCGGCGGCGGAGGTGCAGTGGTTACGAAGGATAGTGGCGGAGGCTTCGGCTAAGGTGATGGTTTAACGCAAGCACGTAGAAGCTTCATATTTGAAGATACTACCAAAACTTCCACCAAGGTTTCGCATCGGTTCTATCAGCGTATGCCAGTTTGTTAATAACCGGTTTAACGTATTGGGGTTTCTCGACAATTGGCTTGGCATATTGCGGGTATAGCGACGAAATAATAGAAATATCGTTGCTCGCTTGCTGGAAACTCAACCATGCAAGTGGGTCTTTTGTTTTATTTGGACAGTTCTCCCTTCTTCCTGTTGAAGCGCGAACTATGCCTCCATGAACTCTATCCCATGCGAGAGCAGCGTCGTCACATGAAACCCCAAGCTCTTCGATAAGTGCGTCGTGAACAAGCCCATAGTCGGCCCCCTTCATTCCCATTGAAATGACTAGAGTAACGACTTCTTCAAGAGTTTTGTTTTCTGGAAGGACGATGTTCATGTCATCGGTCCATCCTGCTGGTATTGATTCTTTCACTGTTTCCTCTAAAAACTCTGTCTTAACAAGCAACTATAAAAATGCGGCCCACAATTGTGAGCCGCATTCTAAATGAAACACAGTATCTTTGGTCTTGAAGGGAACAGTGCCCTACATCAACCCGGCACTTTCCCCTCAACACCCTCGACATAAAACTTGATGTCATGCAGGAACTTGTCATCCGCCACTGCATCCTTGCCCAATACTTCTTTACCAGTATTGTCCTTGATCGGCCCTTTCCAGATCGGGCCTGTGCCGTCGATGACGCCCTGGCGTTTGTCGGCGATGAGCTTTTTGACTTCGTCTGACAGGCTGCTGTTAAAGGCCTTCAGGTCTATCATGTTTTCTTTCAGGCCCCACCAGGTGGTGTCTGATTTCCATGTTTTGTTGAGTACTTCATCGACGCGCTTGGTGTAGTACACGCCCCAGTCAATCACGGATGCAGCCACATGGGCTTTGGCGCCGAACTTGCTCATGTCACTGTCCCAGCCAAACGCGTAGACGCCTTTTTCTTCGGCGGTTTGTACGACCGCGGCGGAGTCAGTGTTTTGCATGAGTACGTCCACGCCCTGGCCTATCAGGGTGCTGGCGGCTTCGCGTTCCTTGCCTGGGTCAAACCATTTATTGACCCAGACTACCTTGGTGGTGGCCTTGGGGTTCACAGAGCGTGCACCCAGCGTGAAGGAGTTGATATTGCGCAGCACTTCAGGGATAGGGATGGAGCCAACCACGCCGAGTTTGCCAGACTTGCTCAGCTTGCCTGCAGCTACACCGGCGAGGTAAGCGCCTTCATAAGTGCGCACATCATATTGCGCCAGATTGTCGGCAGTTTTGTAGCCTGTTGCGTGTTCAAACTTCACATCAGGAAAATCCTTGGCGACTTTGAGCATGGCTTCCATATAACCAAAGGTGGTGCCAAAGATGACTTTGTTACCCTGATTGGCGAGGTCACGGATCACGCGTTCTGCATCTGCCGCGCTTTCTGGCACGTTCTCGACAAAAGTGGTTTTAACCTTGTCGCCAAACTTGGCTTCCACTGCCTTGCGGCCAGCATCATGGGCATAAGTCCAGCCTGCATCACCTACCGGGCCTACATAGATGAAGCCGACTTTCAAGGGCTCGGCGGCTGCCGCTGGCGTTGCAGCGCTGCTGGCTGGTGCAGGCGTCGCTGCACTGGCGCTGGCGGATTTGCTTTCTTCTTTCTGGCCACAGCCAGCAAGACCGACAATAGCCAGGGACAGCGCGGCTGCCAGGGTTTTTCTGCGAGAGATTTTCATGGATAGCTTCCTTGGTTTGATTTTCAGTTGTAATCAAAAAAACGCACAGCAAATGACATCTATAGATACTTAAGCAGACCCCGGGCGGAAAGGCTTGCCCAGTGAGGCGGGCATGTTCAGGCGTATCCAGTCAGGGTTACGCGAGATCAATACCAGCACGATAATCGTCGCCAGATACGGCAGCATGGATAAAATTTCCGATGGAAGGGCTATGCCTATCGCCTGGAAATGAAACTGCAAAATCGTCACGCTGCCAAACAGTAAAGCACCCAGCAAGACCCGTGCCGGACGCCAGGTGGCAAAAGTCGTCAGCGCCAGTGCGATCCAGCCGCGCCCGGCAACCAGGCCTTCCACCCACATCGGTGTATACACGACTGACAGGTAAGCGCCAGCGATACCGCAGCAGGCACCGCTAAACAACAATGCCAGGAAACGTATCTTGCGCACAGGATAACCCAGGGCATGGGCAGATTCTGGCGATTCACCCACCGATCTCAAAACCAGGCCAGCACGGCTGCGGTACAAGAACCAGATAATGCCGCCGCACAGCAAGAGACCAAAATACACAGCCATATGCTGGTCAAACAGAGCTTTGCCGAGGAAGGGGATGTCCGATAAAAACGGTATGCCATGTGGCCCGGCAGGCAGGGACTGGCCAACGAAAGACTGCCCTATGAAGGCCGACAGGCCAGCACCAAAGATGGACAAGGCGAGACCAGTTGCCACCTGATTGGTCACCAGCACCAGTGCCAGCCAGGCAAACAGGGTCGCCATCAACATGCCGGCAACTGCACCAGCGACAAAACCCAGCCAGGGCATATGGGTCTGGTGGGCCACGGCAAAACCTGTGATGGCAGCCACCAGCATCATGCCTTCGGCACCAAGATTGAGCACGCCTGCACGCTCATTGATCAGCAGGCCGAGCGCCGCTATCAGTAGCGGTGTACCGGAGTTGATGGAGGCGGCGATAAGTGCAGCAAAATTTTCCATGGTCGCTTATTTCTGCCAACGCAGGCGGTAATTGATCAGGGTGTCGCAAGCCAGCAGCAAAAACAACAGCATGCCCTGGAACAGACCGGTGATGGCAGAAGGCAGGCCCAGGCGCGATTGCGCCATTTCTCCGCCGAGATAAAACAGCGACAGCACCAGGCCACCAAAGATGGTGCCTATGGGATTCAAGCGGCCAATGAAGGCCACGATGATGGCGGCAAAACCATAACCCGGCGAGATGGAAGGCAAGACCTGGCCTATCGGCCCGGCCACTTCAAAAGCACCTGCCATGCCAGCGAAACCACCGGATATCAGCAATGAAGTCCACAAGGCACGCCGGCTGGAAAAACCTGCATAGCGCGCCGCCAGCGGTGCCAGACCGCCTACCGTCAAGCGGTAACCAGCAAAGCTGCGATACACAAACACGGCCATCAAGCCACTGGCGACCAGCATGACGATAAAGCCAATATGCAGGCGGCTGCCCGAGAACAGATGCGGCAACAGGTAATCACTGGAAAACACCTTGGACTGCGGAAAATTCATGCCATGCGGGTCTTTCAGCGGGCCATTGACGGCATACATCAGCAGCAATTGCGCGATATAGGTCAGCATTAGTGATACCAGAATCTCATTGGCATTGAAGCGGTCACGCAGCAAGGCAGTGATGGATGCCCACAAGGCGCCACCGATCACGCCCGCGCAAGTTGCCAGCAACAAAACCATGCCACCCGATAAACCTGGCGTGCCGGTATCAAAAAACAATATGGTGCTGCCCGCGGCCAGACCACCGGCAATCAATTGACCTTCAGCACCGATGTTCCAGACATTGGCGCGGTAACAGACCGACAGCCCCAGCGCGCACAAGACCAGTGGCGTGGTCTTCAATAATAATTCGGCGATGGCGGCTTTGTTGCGTATCGGCTCTATCAAAAATACCTGCAAGCCAGTCCAGGGGTTTTTGCCCAGTGCCATGAATAACAGTGCACCGAAAAAGATGGTCAGCAATAAAGCCAGCACAGGAGAAAGATAAGCCATGCTACGCGAGCTGGCGGCACGCAATTCCAGCTTAAGCATGCTCACCCCGCGCGGTTCTTTTTTTGCGGCTGCCACCGGTTTTACCGAGGGACACGGTTTCTGCCGTTGTCCATTCTTCCCACAAACCACTCATCCACAATCCTATCTTTTCCCTGGTCGCGCTGGCTGTTGCTATCGATGGTGACAAACGGCCCTTGGCGATGACATGCATGCGATCACATAATTCAAACAATTCATCGAGTTCTTCCGAGATCACCAGCACCGCGCAACCAGCCTGCTTGAGCTTGCGTATCTCATCATGAATTTGCGCCGCCGCACCCACATCCACGCCCCAGGTTGGCTGGGCGACGATGAACACGTCAGGCTGGCGCGTGATTTCGCGGCCCACAATAAACTTTTGCAGATTGCCGCCCGACAGGCTGCGCGCCAGTGCCGCGGGTCCGCCAGCCTTGACGCGGAAGCGGGCAATGATGTCCGCCGCTGCCTGTATCGTATGGCGAAAATTAATCATGCCCTTGTTGACAAATGGGGCATGCTGATGCGACAACAGCATGTTGCTGGTCAGGCTCATCTCGGGCACTGCGCCACGGCCCAGTCTTTCTTCCGGTACCAGGCTCTGGCCCAGCTTGCGCCTGCTCTCGGGACCACGGTTGCCTACTGGTTTACCTTTGAGTTCTATCATCTGTGGTGCTGCACGTCTGTCTTCACCAGATAATGCAGCCAGCAGTTCTTGCTGACCATTGCCGGATACACCGGCGATGCCTACGATTTCACCGCCGAATAATTCCAGTTGTATGTCTTCGAGCGCCGTAGCAAAGGCATGCGCCTTGGGCAGGCTCAATTGCCTGATCAGCAAACGCGATTCACCCAGGGTGACTGGCTCGGTATGGGCAGATGGTGGCAAGTCCTCACCTATCATCATGCGCGACAGGCTGGCAGCAGTTTCCTGCGCCGGGTCGCAATGCCCGGTGACCTTGCCCGCACGCATGACGGTGGCGCTATGGCAGAGTTCACGGATTTCATCTAGCTTGTGGCTGATATACAAGATGCTGCAGCCCTCGGATGCAATCTTGCGCAAAGTGACAAACAGTTTTTGTACTGCTTGCGGTGTCAGTACCGAGGTTGGCTCATCAAGGATCAGCAATTGCGGTTTGGTCAGCAGGGCGCGCACGATTTCCACGCGCTGTCTCTCACCAACTGACAAGGTATGCACATGGCGGTGTGGTTCCAGTTCCAGGCCATAGTTTTCACCGGTCCTGGCGATCTGTTCGGCCAGCTCCAGCATATTCACATTCTGGTCCAGTCCCAGAGCGATGTTCTCGGCCACGGTCAGAGTATCAAACAGGGAGAAATGCTGGAACACCATGGCAATGCCCAGCTTGCGCGCATCCTGCGGTGTCGCTACTCTGACTTCCTGGCCATTCCAGCGCACCGTGCCTGAATCTGGCTTGACGGCACCAAAGATGATTTTCATCAGCGTCGATTTGCCCGCACCATTCTCACCCAGCACCGCATGGATTTCACCGGGTGCCACCTGTAGCCTGACGCCATCATTGGCAATGACTGCCGGATAGCGTTTACAGATGTCGGTCAGTTCCAGCCTGGGCAATATGGGTGAAGCAGCAGAAGTCACTTTGACCTTTCCATCCGGTGGTTGAAATTTTAGTGAACTGTAACAGTGGAAATCGGAGTGCTTGCCACATGCGCGACGATCATGGCTGTGTTGCAAATGCTCGCGATAGCCCCGCTATCTCTCCGCTTTGCACCTTGCCCTGATTCGCCGGGCACATGTCCTTCGCTCTCGATTTCCACTGTTACAGTCCACTAGACTAGGGAGTAAGCCCCTGGCTGCACATCACGCAGGCGACATGCTGGACATTTGCCTGACATTATAAGTGGCTGCTCAGCGCAAATTCAAAATCTATTTGTCATTTGGTGCAAGATGAAAATTGCCTATGCAATTTAAAATCTACAGAAATCATGTAAATTTTTTCCTGCGCCTGTTTGCGTTGTTTTCCAGCATCAGCAAAAACCTCGCATACAAAATTTTGTGAACGAATTGTTTTCAGGCAAATGTATTGTGCGGCTGAATGTACGATTAACTGACTAAGTATAGAATAGCCCTTAATAATCAGACCTTTACAGCATTTCTTCCTGCATGGACAAACCAGCCACCTTCCGTGACGACGCCCATTTCTGGCGCAGCCCGCTGCTGCCGGATGCTGAGTTGCTGACGGCTGAATATTTCGCGCAAGAGTTTGCCCCGCACTGGCATGAGAGCTTTTCCATCCCCGTCATACAGTCTGGCGCACAAACCTATCGCTATCGCGGCAGCCGCTGCCTGGCCTCAGTTGGTTGCATCGCTGCCATCAATCCCGGCGAAGTGCATACAGGTGAAAGGGCAACCGAGCATGGTTGGGCTTACCGCGCCTTTTATCCGTCGGTAGACTGGATGCAGCAGCTAGCCAGCGACATGGCAGGCAGCGCGGTCGGCGTCCCCTGGTTACCTGATGGAGTAATAGAGGATGCCGAAGTCTCTGCCCAACTTGCCTTTGCACACCGTTTGCTGGAAGCGGGTAGCGATCCGCTCGCAGCCGAAAACGCTCTGACCGCAGGCTTTGCCCTGATGCTGTCGCGCTACGCCCGCACGCGTCCGGCTGTACAAACCGTTCTGCCTGATGCAGCGAGGGTAGAAATCATGAAATCCCGACTTAGCGAAGACCTCAGCGCCGCCATCAGCCTGACCGAGCTGGCGCAAGAGGTAGGTCTGTCCAGTTTCTACGCAGCCCGTCTGTTTTCCCGCACGACTGGCATGCCACCACATGCCTGGCGTAATCAATTGAGGTTGAACCGCGCCCAGAGTTTGTTGCGGCAGAATTTGTCAGTGACTGAGATTGCGACGATGACGGGGTTTGCGGACCAGAGCCATTTCACGCGGCATTTTAAGCGGGCGTTTGGGGTTGCGCCGGGGAGATGGCGGGTTTGATGGCTCTAGACAAATTGGAGATTAATCCTGCTTGTAGCTATAAAAGTATAGGTTGTGTTGACGTTGGGGTTGCTGTTGTTTTTGACGTTCGCAGTTCCCATGTGTCGATGCCTTTGCTGCGAGGCAAAAAATGGATTAAGAAATGACCGTTGTTTGAGCGAAGCGAGTTTCGGGCATTTCCCATTTTTTGCCTCGCAGCAAAGGGAACCCCCTTTAGGGGGCAGCGACGCCTGGGTCGCCTTCTTTTGCTTACTTTTCTTGGCGACAGCAAGAAAAGTGAGTAGCTGCCGGGCTACCCCCGGCCTGCAATCTCAAATGACGCGTGCAAGTATTTGAATTGCAGGAGCGCAAAACTACGGATCTGAAGTCAATGTAGTTCACGATATGCAGCGAACGCCGCTGGATTCCAGCCAAAAGCACGCTGGAATGACGTTTTTAAAATTGCGGCTGGATAATTAAGGATACAGCTTCGTTCAGAGCTAGTTGAATCTTATTTTGGTTATCGCCCCCAAACCGCAAGAACGTACAAGCCCATTCCCGAATTAACAGGCAAGATCCCATTCAATCGCAATGCAATATGGAATCACCCCATGCTCTCAAGCACAAGAATGAAGCACTTCACCGCTGGAGTCCGCGACACCGTCCCCATGCTGGTCGGTGCCGCCCCTTTCGGCATGATCTTTGGCACCCTGGTCGCCACGGCACAAATGCAAGCCTGGCAGGGGCAGTTGATGTCGCTGGCAGTGTTCGCCGGGTCCAGCCAGTTCATTGCTACTGGCCTCATTGCCAGCCACACTGGCATGCTGGTGATCTGGCTGGCGACTTTTATCGTTAATTTGCGTCACATGCTGTATGCGGCCGCCCTCATGCCGCATGTCCGCCATTTGCCAAGGCGCTGGCGCTGGGGGCTGGGGTTTTTGCTGACCGATGAAAGCTTTGCCGTGGTTGACCGCTATTACCGCCAGCATCCAGACAACGCATTGGGGCACTGGTATTTCCTGGGTTCTGGCTTGTCCATGTACGCCAACTGGCAAGTCTGGACGCTGATAGGCCTGATGTTCGGGGCGATATTCCCGCAATTGCAGACCCTGGGCCTGGACTTTGCCATGGTGGCAACTTTCATTGCGATAGTCGTGCCGCAATTGTTCAAGCGCCCGCATTTGCTGGCGGCCATTGTCGCTGGCAGCACTGCCTACGCCTTGCAGCACTTGCCTTACAAGCTGGGTTTGCTGGTGGCGATTGCCTTTGGGGTGGCGACTGGCATGCTGGTGTCGCGCTTTAGTAAACAAGACAATAAAGAAAAACAAATCGTAGTGGAGCAGGCATGAATATCACTTTGACTATCCTGGGCATGGCCATCATCACCTTTCTGGTCAAGGCGCTGATTTTCATTCTCGGTGACCGTGTGGCATTTTCCGGCAACCTGAAAAAGGCGCTGGAGTTTGTGCCAGTGACGGTGCTGACAGCCATCATCGTTCCCATGACCTTGTCACCGCATGGCAAGGAGCTGGAATTGAGCTGGCGCAATCCGCAACTGGTGGCAGCAACTGTAGCAGCCTTGCTGTGTGCGGTGACCAGGCATCAATTGGCGACTATCATCGTTGGGCTGATGGTGTTCTTTAGCTGGCAATATATGTTGAGTTAAGTCCTTGCGCTAATATGTATGCTTTATCGCTTTCAGCATTCAGCAAATGACTTACGACTTCAGCACGGTTAACGCCGCGATGCAAAAATATGTGGACAGGCAAATTCTGTCCGGTGTCTCGACGGCGGTGTTGGTCGGGCGCGAGTTGGTGCATCAGCACTGCACAGGATGGGCAGACCGCGAAAGCCAGACGCCCATGCGGGATGATCATCTGTTCCGGGTGTTTTCCAATACCAAGCTGATTACCTCAATAGCAGTCTTGCTGCTGATGGAAGATGGCAAACTGGAACTCGACCAGCCTGCAGAAGAATTTCTGCCGCAACTGGCGCACCTGCGGGTACTCAAACCTGGAGCGACTGACATCAATGATACCGAGCCAGCGCGCAGCAAGATTACCATCAGACATTTGCTGAACCATACTGCCGGTTTAAGTTATGGCCTGCTCGATCATGGCACGGTCATGTACAAGGCCTACAACGAAAAGCGGGTCATGAATGCCTTTACCAGTCTGGCCGAGATGATGGATGTGCTGGCAGAATTGCCACTGAGTTTTCATCCCGGTGAAGCCTGGGAATATTCGATAGCTACTGATGTATTGGCGCGGTTGGTCGAAGTAGTCAGTGGCATGAGCTTTGACCGTTTCCTGCAATTGCGCATCTTGAACCCCCTGGCCATGCATGACACCAGCTTTGTTGTGCCTGAACACAAACTGGACAGGCTGGCCTCTTACTATGCTGGAACCGATCCGCAAAATATCTTGCAGCGTGGCTTGCGCAAGCTGGACAAATCACCTTATCCCGGGGCTTTCACAACGCCGGTGGCACGACTGTCCGGCGGCGGTGGCCTGGTATCAAGCATGCAGGATATGTTGGCAATGATGCGCAGCTTCATGCCGGATGGCGATACTTTGCTCAGGCCTGAGACTATCAAACTGATGATGCAAAACCATTTGCCTGCAGGTACAGGCATTGCTTTTCCCGGAGTGGGAGATGTACCGGACAAGGGTTTTGGTTTTGGGGGAGCGGTCACTCTGCGGCCTTCATCAATAGATCCACCAGCTGGGACAGGTGAGTTTGAATGGGGCGGCATTGCCGGTACCCATTGGTGGATATCTCCTCGCCATAATGTTGCCGGGGTATTGATGACGCAAAGATTAATGAGTTTCTGGCATCCGTTCTCTTTTGATTTTAAGAGGCTGGCATATGAGGCATTAGGATTAAAATAAATAGAGAGGGAAAAATGGATTTTCACGCGATACCCAAGCTGCGCCTGATAAGTGCGGTGGCAATCAGCAGCCTGCTGGTCGCATGCAGCAGCGTTACCATACAAAGTGAACAAGCCAGTAAGTTGCAAACTGCCTGGGTTGTTATTGGTGAAAACGGGCAAGCCATCGCCAGAGCCATTACGACAGATACTACATGTCCGGCCCTGATGCAGGATGGCAATGCTGCAAGCATGAGTCTCAGGGCAGGGACAGACACTCTGCCTTTGCGCAAGACGGCCAGCAAACCGGAAGACAGCAAGCCATCTTCCTTCCCTGTGCTGGTCTGCGAAGCGCCCTTGCTGACAAGCACCAAAACAGCAAGCGTTGCAGGCCGTGATTTGCCCCTCCCCAAGCCAGTGGCGCAGAAAATCATCGTCATTGGCGATACAGGTTGCCGTTTGAAAGTGGCTGACAATTACTTCCAGTCTTGTAATGACAGTGAGAAATGGGCTTTCCGTGAAATGGTGGAAACGGCGGCGCGCTTCAAGCCTGATCTGGTCGTACATGTTGGTGATTATCACTACCGCGAAAATGCCTGCCCCGAAGGTAACAAGGAATGCGCAGGCAGCCCCTGGGGTTATGGCTGGGATACCTGGCAGGCAGATTTCTTTTCCCCTGCCACTGCATTGTTAAAAGCGGCACCCTGGGTAGTCGTGCGCGGCAACCATGAAACCTGTGTGCGCGCAGGCCAGGGCTGGTGGCGTCTCATGGACCCGCGTCCTTTGCAGGCAGGCCGTGATTGTGTACTCGATAAAGATGATTTGCGTGGCGATTACAGCGACCCTTATGCCGTACCTTTGGGACGCGTGGGCAGCGAACAGGCGCAACTCATCGTCTTTGACTCTGCCAAAGTACCTATCAAGCCACTGGCAAAAACCGATGCTGCCTACCAGTTTTATATGGATCAGTTCAAGGCCGTCAACACGCTGGCAGAAAGTGCAGATTTCAATATCTTTATTGATCACCATCCTGTATTGGCGTTTGCTGCGGAACGTAAAAAAGACGGGCCACTGAATATCTTCCCTGGTAATCTCGCCATGCAAGACATCATGCAGACTCTGAATACCACACGACTGTTTCCATCCAAGGTGCAGGCGACGCTGGCTGGCCATGTACATTTGTTTGAGGCTTTGACTTTCAGTACAGATCATCCCGTGCAATTTGTAGCGGGTAATGGTGGTTCTTCTTTGGACACCCCCTTGCCCACACCGCTGGCGGCGAACTCCACGCCATACACAGAAGCCAGACTCGACTACTTCAGCAATTCAAATGAAGTCGGCTTCATGGTCATGGAGCGTGAACAGCATAGCTGGAAAGTGCAGGCCTGGAACAAACGCGGTAAATTGATGACCGAATGCCGTATGCAAGGCAAAAAGACTGAATGCAAGAACATGTAAGTCTGTTTTACTCCTTTAAAGAATGCAGAAATAAAAAAACCTGAGTGATTTTTGCTCAGGTTTTTTTACGCCTCAGGCGTAAATTTTTCACTATCAGACTGTGCACTCATTTGGCACAAATGCTTATTTTCATTTCAATTCTGTTGATTTAATGATCCTGAATTTGTAGGCAATTCGCCACGGAAAGTGCAAGAAATGGTGAAATGACTTCTTGTAAGTCTTGCTATCACCTAATTTGAAAAGGCTGGTCAATATGTATATTTCCTTCAAGCATCTCCTAGCAGGCATCAAATAAGTCAGTGTTTTATTGTTATCTGTTGCGTTGTTATTGTGCAATTTCTTTAAAAGTTTCATCGAGGAAACAGTCTAAATCTGCCTGATAAATAAAACTTACAATGTGGAAACTTTCAAGGAGATAGCATGAAATTGAAGCCTTTTATCACCCTATTGGCGATGACATCGGCAGTATCCGCCGCCTGGGCTGAGGACACATCGAACATCACCATCAGTGGATTTGGTACTGCTGCACTCACGCGCAGCAATACTTCGGACGCAGAATTTGCCCGTCCAAATCAATTGGCAGGTGTCACCAGTGGTGCAAAAACCGGGGTGGATTCCAACCTTGGTTTGCAAGTCACAGCAAAAATGAATGACTGGCTGTCTTTTACTGGCCAGGGTCTGGTACGTAAAAATGTGACGGACAATTTTGGTGCAGAACTGGCCTGGGCATTTGCCAAAGCCAAAGTTTCTGAGAACCTGAATATACGTGTGGGCCGCGTTGGCCTGCCTGTCTATATGATTTCTGATTATCGCAATGTTGGCTACGCCAACACCATGTTGCGTCCGCCAGTGGAAATGTATACCCAGGTTACGCTGGAAAGCCTGGATGGTGCAGATGTACTGTACCAGACCAATTTTGGTGATACAGCTGTGACTGCACAGGTTGCTTATGGTGTCACTGATGCAGACAACCGTGGTGGCTTTACGGCGAAATTCAAAAAGGTATCGAGTGTCAATATCGTTGCTGAAAACGGTCCTTTTACTTTCCGTTTTGGTCGCGTTGATGCAAATGTCACTGTCGATAATTCCACTAACCTCAACACCCTGGTTACTGGCTTGACGAAGTTCGGTTTTGCCTCTGCCGCGAATGCGATTGCAGTGAATGACACCAAAGCTTCTTTCACTTCAGTAGGTCTGGGTGTGGACTGGAAGAGTATGGTAGTACAGGCTGAATATGGCAAACGTAAATCTGCCAGCCTGTCTATCGCTGACACCACATCCTGGTACACCATGTTCGGTTACCGCATGGGCAGTTTCCTGCCTTATGTCGTGCACGCATCAGCAACGCAAGACAGTCCACGCACTGTCGCTGGCTTGCCAACTACCGGCCCTTTGCTGCCGTATACACTGGGTGCCAATGGCCTGGCATCGGCTTCACCTATACAGTCCAGCAATAGCATAGGTGTGCGTTGGGATTTTCATAAATCTGCCGCTTTGAAACTGCAGTTGGACAGGATGTCACCCGATAATGGCCCCGGCGTATTTATCAATGCCAAGCCTGGCTTCAAAGGCCCGGTGACCGTATTTGCAGCAGTCGTTGATTTTGTATTTTGATGGAGAGGCACGATGAATAAGTTATTTACACATTTATTGTTGGCCGCAACCGTCATGACCGGCACTTCTATGGCGCATGCTGCAGAACTGGTCGTCATTGTGAATACTGCTAACCCGGCAACGGCAATGACTGCCGCCCAGGCTTCCCAATTCTTTCTGGGGAAATCGCCCATGTTCACGCCTGTGGACTTGCCAGATAATTCGCCTCTGCGTGCCGAGTTTTACAAAAAAGTAGCCGACAAGGATTTGTCTGAAGTAAAGACAATCTGGTCCAAGCTGGTTTTTACAGGCAAGGGTACGGCACCGAAAGAAATGCACAATAGCGCGGAAGTAAAAAAAGCCGTGGCTGCCAATCCCACCGGCATAGGTTATATAGAACGCTCGGCTGTGGATGCTACAGTCAAGGTTGTTACAGTCTTGCCTTGATCTTTTTTTACATTTTCAGTTACCTGAAAGAAAGCTGCTGGTCAGCTTTCTTTTTTTTGCCACGCTTTTGCCGGGTTTATTCAAATTACCAGCGGGAAATTTGCAATCTGCAACAAATCTTCCTAAAACTAGATATATAGTCATAGCATCCCTTCCTGTTTTTCCTCTCTGCAATTTTGTTGTTCTTTACCATAAAGGACTCGTCATGAAATTGTTCTATAACCTCAGGATCTCTGCCAAGCTGTTTGTTGGTTTCATACTTCTTTTACTGCTTACTGTATTTCTCGGCGGTTTTTCGGTTTATCAATTATCGCGGGTGAACGGTACAGCACTGGAACTGGGCACCAACTGGATGCCGAGCGTAAATGCTGCCATGGGTATCAAGGAAAGAATTTCACGTTTGCGCACCCAGGAAATGCAGATAGTCATGTCGGCAGGTGATGAAGCGAATTTGAAAAAATACGAAAAGCGCTGGCAAGACTATGTTGCTGAGTTGAAGAAGTATGAGGGGGACTATGCCAAACTCATAAGCACGGATGAGGAAAAAAAGTCCTTTGCCGACTACAGCAAACTGTGGGAACGCTATGTAGTCGAGGCAAAAAAACTGACCGCCCAGGCCAATGCCGGCAATATGGAAGAAGCACGCACGACCTTGCGCGGCGAGTCATCAAAACTGAATGCAGATATGTTGGTGCTGGCCGACAAGATGGTGCAGATCAATTCCGACGGAGGTATCGCCGAATATCGCATGGGTGAGCAAATTTATGCCAATTCCAGAAACTTGATACTCAGCCTCATTGTCGTGACCATTGCCCTTGGTTTGTTACTGGCTTACTGGATTGCCAGGGTGGTTGCCCGCCCTCTGCAAGAAGCAGTCAGAGTAGCCAAGACAGTGGCTTCCGGTGATCTGACCAGTGATATTGAGGTCAAGACCAAAGATGAAACCGGCGAACTTTTGCAAGCCCTGAAGGAAATGAATGCCAGCCTGTTATCGGTAGTCAGTGAAGTCAGGACGGGTACCGATCTGATCGCCACGGCTTCGACCGAAATTGCCAATGGCAATATGGACTTGTCGGCACGCACCGAAAGCCAGGCCGGTTCACTGGAAGAAACGGCATCTTCCATGGAAGAACTGACCTCTACTGTCAAACATAATAGTGACAATGCGCGCCAGGCCAATCAGTTATCGCATTCGGCTTCTGCGGTAGCGCAAAAGGGTGGTAGCGTGGTGTCGCAAGTGGTGGATACCATGGGTTCCATCAATGAATCGTCGAAAAAGATTGTCGATATCATTGCCGTCATTGATGGCATCGCTTTCCAGACCAATATCCTGGCGCTGAATGCAGCGGTAGAAGCAGCACGTGCCGGTGAGCAAGGACGCGGGTTTGCGGTGGTTGCATCAGAAGTGCGCAATCTGGCGCAGCGCTCAGCCAGTGCAGCCAAAGAAATCAAGACACTCATCAATGACTCGGTAGAAAAAGTCGATCTGGGTACACGACTCGTCGATGAAGCAGGTGTCACCATGCAGGAAGTGGTAGACAGCGTCAAGCGCGTCAGCGATATCATCAGTGAAATTACGGCGGCTGGTGCCGAGCAAAGCTCAGGCATAGACCAGATCAATACTGCCATCATACAAATGGATCAGGTCACCCAACAGAACGCTGCTCTGGTGGAAGAAGCAGCCGCAGCGGCAGGCGCTTTGCAGGAGCAGGCTGCCAATTTGAGCCGGGTTGTCGGCGTGTTCAAACTCCACGGTGTGCAGACTGCTTCTGGCTACCAGCCCCAGGCAGTAAAACCCGCTGCAAAACTGTCTGCCCAAACCCAGAGGCCGGGCAGCAGCGTACGCAAGTTGCCGCAAGTGAAAGCTGCAGCAAAAGAACGTGAATTGGCCAAGGCAGAGCAGGATTGGGAAGAGTTCTGAGGATCTTGCCCGACTTGTCAGGGAGCGTTTTTCGGCATGTCGTAGACCCTTTTACCGGGAGTTGTGATGAAGACGTTTTATAACCTAAGAATTTCAGCCAAACTATTCATAGGCTTTGGTTTGCTTTTGTTGCTGACGATTTTCCTCGGAGTGTTTTCTATCACTATGCTGGCCAAGGTGAATCAGAATGCCTATGAACTGGGTACCAACTGGATGCCCAGCGTGAATGCCGCCATGGGTATCAAGGAAAGAGTTTCGCGTATTCGTTCTCAGGAAGCGCAACTGGTCTCGGCTGAAAACCCTGAAGAAGTGGAAAAGTACATAGGCCGCACCAAGGAAGCTATTGCCGGGTTAAAAGAAAATGAAGCGGAATACGGGCGTCTGGTTGCCGATCCCGAAGAAAAGAAACAATTTGCCGAATATAGTAAATCCATGGGGGAATATCTGCAAATTTCCGACAAGATCATGGCTCTGGCGCGCGAAGGCAATGGCAAGGATGCCATGAGCCTGATGCGCGGCGACTCATCCAAACTCAATACCAAGGTGCGTGGCCTGGTTGATGCTATGGTCAAGACCAATGTTGACGGCGGCGTTGATGCTTACAAGAAGGGCACGGAAGCTTATCAGTCTTCGCGCACCCTGATTATTGTAGTCCTTGCCATCAGTATTTTGCTTGGCATGATGCTGGCTTATGCAATTGCCCGTATCGTCTCGCGTCCCTTGCAAGATGCTGTCAAGGTGGCGCAAACCGTAGCTGCTGGCGATCTGACCAGTAATATTCAATCGAATACCAGTGATGAAACCGGTTTGTTATTACAGGCTCTGAAGGAAATGAACCAGAGTCTGTTGCAAGTGGTGACCGAAGTACGCCAGGGCACGGATGAAATCGCCACGGCCACCACCGAGATTGCAAATGGTAATCTGGATTTATCCAGGCGCACCGAAAACCAGGCCAGCTCGCTGGAAGAAACTGCTTCGTCCATGGAGGAGATTACTTCCACCATCAAGCACAATAGTGACAATGCACGCCAGGCCAATCAGTTATCGCATTCGGCTTCTGCGGTAGCGCAAAAAGGTGGCGATGTGGTGTCGCAGGTGGTTGATACCATGGGCTCCATCAATGAATCCTCGAAAAAGATTGTCGATATCATTGCCGTCATTGATGGCATCGCTTTCCAGACCAATATCCTGGCGCTGAATGCGGCGGTAGAAGCAGCACGTGCCGGTGAGCAGGGGCGCGGGTTTGCGGTGGTCGCATCAGAAGTACGCAACCTGGCACAGCGTTCAGCCAGTGCCGCCAAGGAAATCAAGGAATTGATCAACGATTCTGTCGATAAAGTGGGGCAAGGTACGCGCCTGGTTGATCAGGCGGGTGAAACCATGAAAGAAGTGGTCGACAGTGTCAAGCGCGTCAGTGACATCATCAGTGAAATCACCGCGGCTGGTACCGAGCAAAGTGCTGGCATAGAACAGATCAATGTCGCAGTGACGCAGATGGATGAAATGACGCAGCAAAATGCTGCCCTGGTGGAAGAGGCCGCCGCCGCAGCCGGTGCCCTGCAAAACCAGGCACAAAACCTGAGCCGCATCGTCAGTGTCTTCAAGCTTGATCAGGGACAGGTCGTCAGTAACAAACCTGTGCCAACTGCCAGGTCAGCACCAGTAAAAAGTGCCAGTGAAAGACCTGTGGTGCGCAGCTTGCCCAAGCCGGTTGCTAAAACCGTCAAGCCTGCGCCGGCGAGAAAAGAGCCGGTGGTGGCAGCTGCAGATGATTGGGAAGAGTTTTAAGTACAAAAAAAGCCACGGCAAGCCGTGGCTTTTTTGATGTTCAGCGAAGTTTAAAAATGAAAATTCAAGACAGTTCGCTTTGCTTGATGATGATACGGGACACCAGGCCATATTCCTTGGCTTCAGTAGCACTCATCCAGTAATCGCGGTCTATGTCTGCAGTGACTTTTTCCAGTGACTGACCTGATTCTCTGGCGATCAGGGCAGCGATGCGTTCGCGTATCTTGACGATTTCACGTGCCTGGATAGCAATATCTGTTGCCTGGCCACCAAAACCACCGCTAGGCTGGTGTATCAAAAAGCGGGTATTTGGCAGACAGACACGGCGCTCTTTAGGTACCGACAGGAACACATTCACTGCTGCACTACCTACCCAGCCAGTGCCAACAATATTTACTGGGGCATCAATGAACTTGATGATGTCATGGATGACATCGCCAGATTCCACATGGCCGCCGGGGGAAGAGACCAGGATGGTGATAGGCTCTTTGGACTCTGCCGACAGGGCGATCAGACGCTGGGAGATTTCTGATGCCAGTTTGTCGTTGATGGTGCCAAATACCAGCACAGTACGGGATTTAAAGGCCTTTTCTTCGAGGAAAGGGCTGCGTGCTTGTGATTCGTTATTCTCTTTTTCGTCGGCCATGAAAGTCTTCTTATCTGATCTGGTTGAATTTCGGTAAATTTTTGGTAAATATGGGGGATGATTTTATGTCATTCCAGGTTGTCTAGATGGCTGCTCAGGCAGTTTTTTTCAAGTAGGCTTCTGCCAGCCTGACCCAATAAGTTGCGCCTATGGGCAGCAAATCATCATTAAAGTCATAGCTGGGGTTGTGCAAGTTGCAAGGCCCGAGGCCGTGGCCCATGTCCCGGTGTCCACCGTCACCATTGCCCAAAAAGACATAGCAGCCTGGTTTGGCCTGCAGCATGAAAGAAAAATCTTCCGCGCCCATGGTGGGTTCTACCTGGTCATCAACCTTGTCTGCACCCACCACGCTGCGCATGACTTCGGCCGCAAAGGCAGTTTCCTTGGCATGATTGATCAAGGGCGGGTAATTGCGCTTGAAGCGGAAATCCACCTGGGCATCAAAAGCCGCAGCCGTATGTTCGGCGATGGTACGCATGCGTTTTTCTATGAGGTCTATCATTTCCGTACTGAAGGCGCGTACTGTGCCTATCAGTGTCGCTTCGTCCGGGATGACATTGGTGGCGCTGCCAGAATGGATTTGTGTGACCGACAGGACGGCTGACTCCAGCGGGCTGGCATTGCGGCTGACGATGGTTTGCCAGCTTTGCGCCATTTGTATCGCCACGATAATCGGGTCTATGCCCTTGTGCGGCTGCGCCGCATGGGCGCCCTTGCCTCTGACAATCACTTCAAATTCATTCGATGACGCCATCATGGGGCCGGGTGTGATACCAAAAGTGCCTACCGCCGCGCCCGGCCAGTTATGCATGCCAAAGACTGCATCCATGGGGTATTTGTCGAACATGCCTTCTTCTATCATGCGCCGTGCACCGCCGCCACCTTCTTCGGCAGGCTGGAAGATCAGATAGACCGTGCCATCAAATTCTTTATACTTGGACAGATAATGTGCCGCCCCCAGCAGCATGGCGGTGTGGCCATCATGGCCGCAGGCATGCATTTTTCCATCGTGTTTTGAGGTATGGGCAAAGGTATTGATCTCCTGCATGGGCAGGGCATCCATGTCAGCCCGCAAACCTATGGCCCGTTCGCTAGTACCATTCTTGAGTACCCCGACGATGCCTGTGCCTGCCAGACCACGGATGATGGGTATGCCCCAGGCTTCCAGCTTTTGCGCAACGACTTCTGAAGTACGGTGTTCTTCAAAGCAAAGTTCCGGGTGGGCATGGATATCGCGCCGGATTTGCTGGATTTCAGCCTGGAATTGGACGATAGGATCGATCAGGTTCATTTTTGTCTCCGGATTGCGTTTCATTACTGCGCTGGCAACAAGCTACTGGCAGATATACGCAAGCTATTCTTTTCAGGATGTTATCCTGTTGATAAGAAAAATGATAGTCAGCATGGTATGCGTCTCTATACCTGCCTACGACATGTTTCTTCAGTATAGAGAAAGATACCAGATTCCGGGCAAACTGGTTGCTAGTCAAGCTATTCCAGGATCGCATATCCATACTACCAAAACTGCTTTGACTGGCTTGCCCAGAGGACTTATCTTACCAGCGCATCCCCGACATGGCACTCATGCCCATGCCATAAATGGCCAGCATACTCAGGGCCAGACCTATAGGCCCGGATACCAGGCTGCTCCACAGGCAGTTGATTGCCAGCGTTTTTTGTTTGCATAGCCTGGCAATGACAGCCACGGGCAGCGTACCCAAACCCAGGATGGCGGGCAACAAGACCACGATCAACGGGGTGGAACTACCACTGGCCACAAGCATGAAGAAAGAGATCGTCAGCAGTGTGATCAAGTGCAGCAAAATGAGTCTGGCGCGAGCACTATGCAGACGCGTTACCAGATATGAAAAATACGCCGGGTAACTGAATGCACCCAGCATGAGCATGCCAGGTACAGTACTGAGGCTGGTGTGGCTGATGTAGTCATACACTAAAGGCGGCAGTATCAGGACAAGCAGGATCAGGAAGAGATGCAGGGTAATACGCTTGATGATGGGCATGTAAGCTCAGTTATACAGGGAAATTTTCAGGCAGGGCTTGCAGCTTGCCTAGTGTAGCAGATGGCACAGCTCGCACGAGGCTAGAGTAAAGCCTGTAAAATTCCTTAAAATTTCAATACAAGACATACAGATGCAATGAAGATACTCATGAAACTTTCATGCCGGAAAACCAGCCATGGGCCAGCCCATGCGGCTTCCCTGTATCTGCGCTTATATCTGCATATGATGGCAAGGCAGGCCTGATACATGCCGGCATTCATCTTGCGCCGCTTGCTGCAAAGCCTGGCTGTTTTGTTGCTCATGTCACTGCTGGTATTTGCCGGCGTGCATGCAATAGGCAATCCCATCGATATCCTGATCAGCCCTGAGGCAGATCAAGCGGAGCGCCTGCGCATCATCGCTGCCTTTGGCCTGGACCAGAGCCTGCCGCAGCAATACTGGCTATTTCTCAAAAATGCCCTGGCTGGTGACATGGGGCGCTCCTTCGCTTACGCGACTCCTGCCCTGGGCCTGATCCTGGAACGCATGCCAGCCACGCTGGAACTGGCCGTATTTGCCATCTTGATTGCAATCGTGCTGGGCATACCGCTGGGTTTGCTGGCCGGCTTGCGGCCAGACAGCATTGCTGCAAAAAGCATCATGGCGGTATCGATACTGGGTTTCTCCCTGCCTACCTTCTGGGTAGGGTTGATGTTGATCATGGTATTTGCCGTGCAACTCGGCTGGCTGCCTTCCAGCGGACGTGGCGAGACGACACTCTTGCTGGGCATACCTGTGAGTTTCTTGAGTATCGATGGCCTCAAGCATTTGCTCTTGCCTGCGCTGAACCTTGCGCTCTTCAATATCGCCATGGTGATACGTCTGACGCGCTCAGGTGCGCAAGAAGCCCTGCTGCAAGACTATGTGCGCTTTGCCCGTGCCAAGGGTCTGCGCAATAGCCGCATCATCGGCGTGCATGTACTCAAGAATATCCTTATCCCTATCGTCACCGTGATTGCCTTGCAATTTGGTTCCATCATCGCCTTTGCGATTGTCACTGAATCAGTGTTTGCCTGGCCGGGCATGGGCAAGCTCATCATTGATTCCATACGCGTGCTGGACAGGCCAGTCATCGTTGCCTATTTGCTGTTGATTGTCAGCCTGTTTATTCTCATTAACCTCGTGGTGGATGTGGTGTATTCATTGCTGGACCCGCGCGTGCGTTTGTCAGAAAGCCGGGGATAAGGTGATGACGAATTTGACGACGACAGAAACTATCAGCCCCAAAATTGAAACGCCCCTGCAGCGTTTCTTGCGCGACTTCTTTGCCAGCCGCATCGCCAGCCTGGGCAGTCTGGTTTTATTGCTGCTGGTCTTGCTGGCGATATTTGCGCCCTTGATTTCACCGCAAAATCCTTATGACCTGATGGCGCTGGATGTCATGGAATCACGCCTGGAACCTGGCAAACTCTCTGCCGATGGCAAGCACAGGTTTTTGCTAGGCACCGATGAACAGGGGCGCGATATGCTGTCGGCCATCTTCTATGGTTTGCGTATATCCCTTATCGTCGGTTTTTCCAGCACCATGATTGCGCTGGCAATCGGCTTGAGCCTGGGCTTGCTGGCGGGTTATCTGGGTGGTCGTGTCGAAGCCATCATCATGCGTATTGCCGACATACAGTTATCTTTCCCTGCCATCCTGATTGCCATGATCTTGCTGGCGCTGACAGGGCAGGGTGTAGGCAAGATCATCATCGCGCTGGTGCTGGTGCAATGGGCCTACTATGCGCGCACTGCCCGTAGTGCGGCACTGGTGGAAAGACAAAAAGAATATATAGAAGCCGCAGTCGGCCTTGGCTTGTCACCGGCGCGTATTATCTGGCGCCACTTGCTGCCGAATTGCCTGCCGCCGCTGATCGTCATCGCAGCCTTGCAGGTAGCATCGGCGATTTCGCTGGAAGCGACGCTTTCATTTTTGGGCCTGGGTTTGCCAGTGACCGAGCCTTCACTGGGTTTGCTGATCGCCAATGGTTACCAATATCTGTTATCCGGCAAATACTGGATCAGTTTTTATCCCGGCCTGGCCTTGTTGCTGACGGTGGTATCCATCAACCTGGTGGCTGACCATTTGCGCGATGTGCTGAACCCGCGCTTGCAGACGCAATAGCTGGAATAGGTGGAACAGACATCATGACAATCGCGACTCTGGAAGTACAAAACCTGCAGACTGAATTTGCCAGCCGCGCCGGTACTGTGCGTGCGGTGAATAATGTCAGCTTCAGCGTGCAGCCGGGCCAAATCATGGGCCTGGTGGGTGAATCCGGTTCTGGCAAATCCATGACGGCTTATTCCATCATGGGCCTGATAGACCCACCCGGCAAAGTCACGGCAGGCAAGGTCCTGTTCAAGGGCCAGGATTTGTTGCGGCACCTGTCGGCAGAAGCCATGCGGCAAATCCGTGGCAACCGTATCGCCATGATATTCCAGGACCCGATGATGACCCTAAACCCGGTCTTGCGCATTGATACGCAAATGATGGAAACCATCTTTGCTCATCAGCAGGTCAGCCGCGAAAAAGCACGCGACATGGCACGCGCCGCCCTGGTCAAGGTTGGCATACCTTCGCCAGATGAAAGACTGCTGTCCTATCCGCATCAGTTTTCTGGCGGCATGCGGCAAAGGGTGGCGATCGCCATTGCACTCTTGAATGAGCCTGAGCTGATTATCTGCGATGAGCCGACTACCGCGCTGGATGTCACCATACAGGGCCAAATCCTGTATGAAATGCAAAAGCTTTGCCGCGAATCCGGCACGGCATTGATTTGGATTACCCATGACCTGTCCGTGGTGGCTGGGCTGGCTGATACTGTCGCCGTCATGTATGCCGGCAAGATAGTCGAGAGCGGCAGCGTGCAACAAGTACTGGACCAGGCCTGGCATCCCTATACCCATGGCCTGATCGCGTCTTCACCGTCACGCAACCTGCATGGGCAAAGCTTGCGCCAGATACCGGGGTCAACACCATCTTTGCTGAACTTGCCGCAAGGTTGCGCCTTCCGCCTGCGCTGTGAACGTGCTACTGCAGTTTGTGAACAGGACCCGGTGGTGGAGAGCCTGGACGGGCATAGTGTATCGTGCTTCCATCCCATGCAAACTCTGGCAGAGGTGAGGCATGACTGATATCCGTCTGCCAGCTTTACTGGAACTACGCCAGGTCAGCAAGCGCTTTGCCAAACCTGTAGCGCTGACTGACAAACTGACGCAACTATTTGGCGCTGACAGCAAACAGCAAATCGTCCATGCAGTTGATCAAGTCGATTTGAGTTTGCAAGCGGGTGAAGTCGTCGGTCTGGTCGGCGAATCAGGCTGCGGCAAATCTACACTAGGGCGCATGGCAGTGGGCCTGCACAGTTTGTCTGACGGTACTCGCTGGTGGCGTGGTGAAAACCTGGCAGACATGGGCCAGGCCAAACGCAGGCAAATGCAACTGGCAGTGCAAATGATATTCCAGGACCCGTATGCCTCGCTGAACCCGCGCCTGCGTGTGCAAGACATCGTCGGCGAAGCGCCAGTCGTGCATGGCATCATCAAGGCTGCAGAACAGCAGGAATATGTAGAACACCTGCTGCAAAAAGTAGGGCTGGACCCGGCTGTGCTGAAACGCTTTCCGCACCAGTTTTCTGGCGGACAGCGTGCCCGCGTTGGCATCGCCAGAGCCCTCGCCGTCAAGCCAGAACTTCTGGTGTGCGATGAAGCTGTAGCGGCGCTGGATGTGTCTATACAGGCGCAAGTCCTGAACCTGTTCATCAAACTGCGTGACGAACTGAAGCTGACTTACCTGTTCATCAGCCATGACCTTGGTGTAGTCAGGCATGTGTCTGACCGCGTACTCATCATGTACCTGGGTCGCGTGGTGGAATCCGCTGCGACTACAGAAATTTTTGAGCGGCCTAACCATCCCTACACGCAAGCCTTGCTGACCTCTGCCCCGAGGTTGGAAGTGCGCAAGATGGAATATGTCGCCATCAAGGGCGAAATTCCTTCTCCGCTTAATCCGCCGACTGGCTGCCACTTCCATCCACGCTGCCCGCACGCCATGCCCAGGTGTGTGACAGAACAGCCCTTGCTCAGAGAAGTGTCTCCTTTACACTTTTCAGCTTGCCATTTAAATACATGATGGTTATCTTGTTGCTTCTGATGTATTTATAGAAGCACAGTGAAACAGCAAAGAATTTCAGGCTACGATCTGGCACGCGCCCTTGCCATCTTTGGCATGATCGCGGTCAATTTTAAAGTCGTCATGCATGCGCAAGTAGGCAGGGATGGGCAAGACCTGCGGTGGCTCAGTATCTTCACCCATCTTGATGGCCGTGCCTCAGCCTTGTTTGTAATACTTGCGGGTGTAGGTATCAGCCTCATGACAAATACCGCCAGACTGTCGGGTGATCCGCTCGTATTGCGCCAGCAAAGAGTCAGTCTGTTGAAGCGTGCTGTTTTTCTGTTCTGTTTTGGCTTGCTATATATCTGGATATGGCCAGCCGACATCCTGCATTATTATGGTTTGTATATAGCACTGGCGGCGCTCTTGCTAAGTGCTTCATCCCGCTTGCTTTTCATACTGGTAGCGGTTGCCTGCCTGATCTTTACTGCCCTGTTTTTCAGCTTGAACTATAGCCAGAACTGGAATTGGGATTTACTCCATTATTCCAATTTTTGGACAATCCCAGGCTTTTTGATGAATCTGTTTTTCAATGGCTTCCATCCCTTCTTCCCCTGGATGGGATTTATGCTGCTGGGTATGCTGATAGGGCGTCTGGATATGCATGCACCCGCCATGCGCTGGCGGCTATTGTTGGCTGGCGTGGTGGCGATCATTAGCGCTGAACTCCTGGCACTGTTCTTGTTTCATGCTTTTGGCAATTTTGAGGCGATCGCTGGACTCGCCCATGTTTTCAGTAAAACTGATCCCTTGCCGCCTTTGCCTGTGTATATGATTTCTGCGAGCGGCAGTGCCTGTGTCATCATCGTCTCGTGCATTTACCTGGCAGAAAAATTTGCCAGCACGCTATGCTTGCGGGCCCTGGTGCATACAGGGCAACTGGCACTGAGTATTTATCTGGCGCATGTGCTGCTGGGCATGACTATCCTGGAGGCGCTTGATTATCTGGATGGCCCGCAAAGCCTGCTCAGGACGGTGACTGCTGCTGGCATATTCTTTTTGTCGGCCATTATTTTTGCTCATGTCTGGCGAACTCATTTCGAACATGGCCCGCTTGAGTGGGTCTTGCGTCGTGTCACAAGAAATAAAGCGTCCAGGTATGCGCATTCATTCAATGAGAAACAGAGGAGTTGAATGTCTGAACAAAAATGCCCTGCATGTGGGTTCCCTGTTTTTAACCAGCGCTACGCCAAATGTGAAAAGTGCGGTATTGCCCTGCCAGAAACCATAGTCATGTCCAGGCAAGAATTGCGTGACATCCGTGAACGTGAACGGCAAGAAGACGAGTCGGCTGCAGAGTTAAATAGAAAACAAGCCAGGCGCGCTGCAAACCAGCCAGGTGATGGAAATGACTATGATTTCGACCTTGGTAATCTGGCCGATACCGGTGATGGCTCTGTCTGAAATACGCACTGCCTGGGCGTATTTCAGCGCAGCATGATTCTGAGGGTCAGTGTGGATACTCCGAAGGAGTAACGCTGTCGATATAAATTACAGCATCATAGGCTTTGGCTGGAATAATGGCCTCTGGCGTCATACCCCAGTAGCGTGCATAGCCAGTTGAGAACATCCAGCTGTTACTGGCATCTGGTTTTGCTAGTGAAAAATCGACAAAGCTCATTTTCAGGCGGCCATTTGCCAAGATACTTTCCAGGCTGCCTGCTGGTGGTACTGCAATTTCAGTGTAACTTTCCTTGCCATAACTGCCCAGAACACCACGACCCATGTACAGACCTATGGTGTACATTTCTTTGCGGCGTTTTTCTGCCATCCATACGCCCATGGTTTTTGCGTGTGCCTTGTCAGCCCAGTCATTGGCGATATGAAAATTATGTGCCCAGACCAGGATTTTCTTTTTCGGGTAGATTGTGTCGGCCAGGAAGTTCAGGTTCTCTGCCATGCGCTGGTCGCGTATTTCTGTGGATTCATTGCTCGTGGGAGGGAAATTCAGTTGCTGGCTGAACGTCACCCTTGATCTGGCTTCCTGTATCGTCATATCCACCATGTATGCTGGAAAATGCTGCGCCAGTTTTGCCCTGTTCTTGAGCAAAGTATCGGCGATGAGTTGATAGTGTCCAGGCAATTCACTTGCCGCAGTCACGGGTATTTGCTTGTTGAGCAAGGCATTCAATTTCTCTTCCGCGCCATCTACTTGCCCGGCTAGTGCCGGAACTGGCTCTATTACCGACAGCATGGATTTGAACCTGTTGGTGATGTTCTGATGTCCCAGGTAACCACTGTCCTGATTATCAAATCCTGCGAGCATCAGGCGAGGTTTGCCTGACGTACCCTGCTTCAGGTAAGTGAACAAGTCCAGTGTCTCATCTGTGGCGAGCGTGCCAAACTGGCTGCTGCGCATGGCTTCAAGACCAGAAGTTTTATCGAGATTGGCATTGGCTGCATCGGCAGCGGTCATCGATGCTTCCATGGCGATGACTTCAAAGCCCATTTCCTGGTGAAGGAATTTGACCAGACGTGCTTTCATCCAGTTGAATTCAGCGACACCATGGGCGCTTTCGCCGAGTTGCACAATGCGCTTGTCTTTCAACATGGGTTTCAGAAATTGCAGGTCGCTGAAGTCATCACTGAAAAGTGAGCGCAGGCTGTGGGCATTTTTCTGTATGTCTGCCTGCCATGCAGGTTCTATAACCGGGATCAGTCCTGGAGGTAAAGCAAGGCTCTGCTCATCTTGCAATTGCATGGATTTTTGCGGGCGCGCTGGTCGCCTGGTTTCGGCGATGTCAGCTATCGTGATGCTTTCATCTACTTCCAGTTTCAAATCATCAAACCAGGCAACTCCCTGGCCTACAAGCCCGACACCAAAATGGACTGCAGTGGCATTGGCGGCCACTGGTACTTTAATCTCAAAGCGTTGCCAGTCGTTGTTGCCGGTTGGCCCGCGCTTGCCCAGCATGGCATCAGCCACGGCGGTCTTTAATTTGCCATCGACCTGAAACAGGAGTTCAGCGCGGCCATTTTTAACATCTTTGGTTTTGATCCAGCCAGACAAGCGCAAAGGATGGCCACCTATTGTGCTGGCTATCAGGGTTTGTCCGATGACAGTCATCGCGCCTTGCGGCGTTTTCGCATGACTCTCAATTTTGACCGAGCACTTCCCCTCTTGGGCTAGCTGACAATCAGCACTGACAGTATGTGCTTCTACCATCATCTTCCAGCCAACCGGCAGGCTTTGCCCTGTCTGCCATTCTTCAAAGCTGAGATTGCCGACAGCGAGTTCAGCAGAGCAAGCCTGTGTCGTCAACATGGATGAAGCAATTGCCAGGCTGGCATAGATAATGTGTTTACCGGATTGCCTAAGTAGGAAGCGCAGCTTGAGAAATTGCATGTATAAATTTGCAGTAGGTTAGCAGAGTGATTGGGAATCTTGTCAATTAGAAGGATTTCATCAATGTATTGCAGGGGACGATATCAGATAATGAATTGGATGTTTGTTTTATACAAAGACATAAGGAGAAGCCATAGGCAGCTATAGAGATATTTAAAATGGTGATAACTATTATGTCAAAAATAAAGAAGACTTATTTGCTGCGCTGCGATAAAGTAGTACCTGTCTCCTCCAACACCTCCTAAGGTTTGGATTTAACCCGCAACCGCAAGGTCGCGGGTTTTTTTTGCCTATTTAATTTCCTCACTCTGTATATTCCGAATTTCATAAGTACTCTAATTCCATGAGGAAATATTTCATACGCCCTGATATGTGATTTATGAATGATTGATATGCATAAATAGATCTTGGTAAATTTGTTGCGCTGCGATATAGTTACACCTGTCTCCTCCAACACCTCCTAAGGTTTGGATTTAAACCCGCAAAGTTTGCGGGTTTTTTTTTGCCATCCAATATCCTCTCGCCTTGCTTTTCTGTGCAGCACCTAAATCGACATATCACTATTGAGTGTATATTGTGATAATTTTCTCAGAATTATGCTGTAAAAAACAAATAGGATTTTCATGCAAAGACTAGCGAATCGCGATGATTTACATGCTATCTACGCCATCTATATGGACGAAGCAGTAGTCCGTTTTCTTGGTTATGATCCCATGCCTTTGGAGCAGTTCTCGCTCATTTTTGATGAACTGCTGAGCAGCAAAGCATTTTTTGTGCATCTGAGCCAGGAAGAGGTTGCCGGTTTTTACAGAATCAGCCGTTACCCTGGCCGTGCTGCCCATGTCGCTCAGCTGGGGACGCTGGCAGTCGCACCGCACTATCAGGGTAAGGGCATAGCCCAGGCCATGCTGGCAGGAGCGATACAGGCGTTGCAGGCAATGGGAATCAGACGGGTGGAATTAATTGTGGAAGCCGACAATAGCCGGGGACTTGCCTTTTACCAGCGCGAGGGTTTCGAGATTGAGGGCAGGTTGCGTCAATTCTATAAGCGCAGCGATGAGCAGGAATATATAGACGATTTCATCATGGCCAAACTCCTTGAGGAAGTTTGAAGAACTACTCTAGAAGTGCTCAGTATCTGACTGGTATGCACATTGTGCAGTAAATCAGCCATGAAAAAGCAAAGTGGTATGCATGCATGGAGAGATATTCTAAATGTGTATACCTGATATACGCATAATAAAGCATACAGATATGTTGCGCTGCATTAAAGTAGTACCTGTCTCCTCCAACACCTCCTAAGGTTTGGATTTAAGCCCGCGAATAGCGGGCTATTTTTTTGCCTGGACACTTTAAAAACTGCGCAATGACTCATTCAGCGATATGAATATGTCGCTTGATATGCTTGAGATGGGCAACGATGGTAAACGTCATGATGACCAGCAAAGACCATGAACTCCATTTGCCTACATGTACAGTGGACCAGGCACCCAACTGGTTCGGGTAGCGCCAGATACCAAAGAAGGTCCCCATATTTTCTGCCAGCCAGATAAAGAAACCGATCAGCACGAAGGACAGTAGCAGGGGCATGCTGCGGTCACGGTCCAGCGGACGAAACACGACCGACGAACGCGCATACAGGCCTAGCGCGCAGGCGGCCAGATACCAGCGATAGTCACCGATATAGTGGTGAGTAAAAAAATTCAGGTAAATCAGTATGCCTATCAGGCCAGCCATCCAGTAAGGCGGATGATGGCGTATGCGCAAATCAAACAAGCGCCAGGCCTGGATGATATAACTACCTATACTGGCATACATGAAACCGCTGAACAACGGCACACCCCATAGCTTGGTATAGCCAAATTCAGGATAAGCCCAGCTCTGTATCTGGCCCGATACCTTGAACACTTCCAATGCAAAACCTACCATGTGGAACAGGGTCACGGCTTTCAGTTCATCAACGGTCTCCAGCTTGCTCCAGACCATGCCAGCCTGTATCAGCAGCGCAATCACAAACAGTACATCGTAACGTGGCAAGCCAAACAAACCAGCCTTGGGTACGATGAGTATCGATGCAAAAAACAGGCCGACGAACAGGCAGGAACGCACCTCCTTGATGCCGAAATACCAGAACTCGAGTAAAAAACGGCGAAAACCTGCCAGATTTTCAGGGCGGGGTGGTTCAATGAGGAACTGGTCTATGGATTGCAGGCGCATGGGCTGCATTGTAACAAGCCTGCCGCGCTTGTCGTCACAGTGGTGACACTGCTTGCCACTGTTACATGGCACTTACACAGAATTTACTTGGCAAGTCCTCTTCTTTTTGCCAAATACCTGTGTTGTTTAATTGATGCGTAATAGAACATATACTAAAAACAGTATATGTATCACTGAAAAAATGCTGACAATCCTGAATAAATATGGAAAACGATATGGTGAAAAAGCAGGATGGCACATCAAGATGGCACATCAATTGCATTCACCATCAGCTTCAACAAGAACGATGAAAGCCTGGGTTTAACCACCCTGAGCAGTATGCACTCCGGAGAATAAAAAGTATGACGCAGTCAAATAATTATCCTCGTGACCTCATAGGCTATGGCCGCCATGTCCCGCATGCGCAATGGCCGGGTCAGGCCAGGATAGCCCTGCAATTTGTTCTGAACTATGAAGAGGGCGGTGAAAACTGTGTACTGCATGGTGACCGTGCGTCCGAGCAGTTTTTATCCGAGATCGTTGGTGCAGCAGCGTATGAAGCGCGCCATATGTCGATGGAATCCATCTATGAATATGGCTCACGCGCCGGTGTCTGGCGCATCTTGCGTGAATTTGAAAAGCGCCAGTTGCCGCTGACCGTGTTTGGTGTCGCCATGGCCTTGCAGCGCCATCCTGAGCTGACCCGGGCCTTTGGTGAACTGGGGCATGAAATCGCCTGCCACGGCCTGCGCTGGATACATTATCAAGGCCTGGATGAAGCCCTGGAGCGTGCACACATGCAACAAGCCGTGCAAATCATGCGCGAGCTGACAGGCAAAGCGCCGCTGGGCTGGTATACCGGGCGTGATTCACCGAATACCCGCAAGCTGGTCGTCGAGCACGGCGGTTTTGCCTATGACGCTGATTATTACGGCGATGACCTGCCATTCTGGACACAGGTGACGACCAGCGATGGCCAGCAGCATCCTCATCTGGTGGTGCCCTATACCCTGGACAGCAATGACATGCGCTTTGCCACGCCGCAGGGTTTTAATACGGGCGAGCATTTCTATGATTACCTGAAAGACAGTTTCGACCTCTTGTATGCCGAAGGTGATCCTGAAGGCGACAATGCACCAAAAATGCTATCCATAGGCATGCATTGCCGCTTGCTGGGGCGGCCTGGACGTTTCCGTGCCTTCCAGCGTTTCCTTGACTATGTGCAGTCACATGACAAGGTCTGGGTCTGCCGCCGCATCGATATCGCAGAACACTGGAAACAAGTACATCCCTATGTTGTTAAATAAATGCAGCGCCTGCTGACCAGGTTGGGTGTATCCAAACCCTGCCTGAACTTGATTGAGCTAACAAAGTTTGATTTGCCACCACGCTGAAAAAAATCGTTGTTAAACCTGAGAGAAGGAAAAAAGATGAAAATGCAAATGAAATTCATGGTTTTGGCAGTCGCTTCTTGTTTGTGTGCAGGCAGTGCACTGGCGCAATCCAGCGTCACCGTGCAAGGCCTGGTGGATTTGTCTGTGGGTACAGTCAAAATGAGTGGCGACAAAGCCAGCACGGCTGCCATCACGCCTGGTGGCATGACAACATCCTGGTTTGGTTTCAAGGGAGTAGAAGACCTGGGTGGTGGCCTCAAGGCAGAATTTGCACTGACTGCTTTCCTGCGCCCTGATACCGGTGAGTCTGGCCGCTTTGGTGGAGATACTCTGTTTTCACGTGATGCCAATGTCGCCCTGTCTGGCAGTTTTGGCCGTGTCTCGCTGGGACGTGATCTTGCACCCAGCTTTTTGCCTGTGGTGATTTTCAATCCCTTTGGTGATTCCTTTGATGTTTCGCCTTTGGTGCTGCACTGGTATGTACCGTCTGGTGGTTTTGCTTCACGTACCTGGGCCAACTCAGCCGCGGGTGATTCAGGCTGGAGTAATGAAATCATTTACAGCACCCCTAATTTTTCAGGCTTCAGTGCCAATATGCATTACCAGTTTGGTGAAAAAGCCGGCGATACAGGCACGCGCAATATAGGTTTGAATGCCCTGTACTTCAATGGCCCGCTGGCCCTGAGTGCCTTCTATCAAAAAGTCCAGGTCTCGAATCCTCTTGGCGGCTCGGCAATCGTCGATGCCACATCAGCACCGGTGAACTTCGCCTCCATCAATAACCAGACTGCTTACTTCGTCGGTGCCAGTTATGACCTGACAGCCGCCAAGCTGTATGCGACTTATACCTCCAGCAAAAATGACAATGCGGCTGGCAAACAGATGGATGACAAGATTTATAGCCTGGGTGCCAAGATCCCGGCGGGTGGCGGCGACATTTTGCTGGCTTATGCAAACACCAAACGCAATGGCACGCTGACCGCCAATACTGAGTACAAGCGCGATACCCTGTCGGCTGGTTATGACTACAACCTGTCCAAGCGTACCGATGTGTATGCAGTGCTGATGAGTGACAAGATCAGTACGGCGGACCGTGCTACCAGCGTCATTGCTGGCATACGCCACAGATTCTGAGTTGCTTAAGCTGACAAAAACCGCATATTGAAAGATTTGCGGTTTTTTTCTATCCGCTGTCACAACCGCTAAGTCTGATTCGTCTTATCATCATGTACCTAACGGATTTCGCCATGATGAATCGCCTGCAAAGCTTTACTGAGCACAGACCCCGCCTGTTTGGCATTGCCTATCGCATGCTGGCATCTCGTGCCGAGGCAGAAGACCTGGTGCAAAATACCTATTTACGCTGGCATGCACTCAGCGATGAAGAATTACTGCAAATCCGTGAACCTCAGGCCTGGCTGGTGACTGTCATCAGCCGTCTTTGCGTGGACAGGCTGCGTGTCCTCAAGCGCGAGCGCGAAAACTATACCGGCCCCTGGTTGCCAGAGCCCATGATAGAAGTTGATCACCGGACGCCAGAACTGATGGCTGAATTCAGCAGCGATGTCTCACTGGCCTTCCTGACCATGCTGGAACGATTATCGGCTGAAGAACGGGCAGCATTTCTTTTGCATCAGGTATTCGACGTCGATTACCCGGAAGTGGCAGGCATGCTCAACAAGACGACAGCGGCCTGCCGTCAACTGGTACACCGCGCCAAAGAAAGAGTGCTGCAAGAAAGACCGCGCTTCCAGGTCAGCCGTGATCATCACCGGCAATTGCTGCAGCGTTTTAGTCTGGCGGCACAAAGCGGTGATTTAAAAGAACTCAGTGCCTTGTTTGCCGATGATGCGCAAATGATAGGCGATGGTGGTGGCAAGGTCGCATCTGTCAACCGCATTCTGCATGGCGCAGCACGCATAGCGCGTCTGTACCATGTTGTCGCCAGAACCTATCCCCAACGCATGCAGTTTGTTGAAGTCAGTATCAATGGCGAACCTGGTTTGCTGCGCTTTATTGATGGCAAACTGGATGCGACTATCTCTATCGTCAGCGACGGTGAAAAAATCCTTGATCTGTACACCATACGCAATCCTGACAAATTGCAGGCTTATCAGGGTATGACTTTGCCTGCGACAACTATTTAAGAAATTATTCAAACAAACTGTCACAAACCGATTTTCTCCAGCGTCTTATAGATGAAGAAAGCAATTTCGCTGACTCATTTTAAAACTGGAGAATTATCATGACACTCAAACTCAATTTCCCTGGCCTGGCACCTGCAGCTTATCAAGCCCTTGCGGGTGTGAACACGGTGCTGGATGCCAGCAGCCTTGGCAAATCCCTCATCGACCTGGTGTTCTTGCGGGTATCTCAAATCAATGGCTGCGCTTTTTGCGTAGACAAGCATGCGCATGACTTGCTGGAACTCGGCGATAATTTCCAGCGACTCAACAGTCTGATATGCTGGCGCGAAGCGCCCTGCTTCAGTGAAAAAGAAAGAGTCGCATTGGCCTGGAGCGAGGCGCTGACTGGCATCGCGGGCAAACATGTGGATGAGGCGCTGCAACAGGAATTGCCCAAACACTTCACAGAAAAAGAACTGGTTGATCTGGCATTTGCCGTCGGCCTCATGAACGCCTGGAACAGGGTGGCGATTGCTTGTGGGGCAAGTTTTAGCATGCGTAATTGAATCGTAAATCAGGCTGGGTAAATGTTTGCAGCAAGGTCGGGGATAAATATTGACATTTTTATAAAGTTATTTATCCTTGGCAAACTTGCATGAAACAAACAACCGCCTGACAGGATTATTTCCCATGACTACTGTGCCCGAGTTGCCATTCCTCCAGATACTGCCTTACATTTTCTTGTATGCCGCCATCGCAGCGGCATGGTTGCCAAAAATAGCTGTGTCCGGACCAGTCAAAAGCCTGGTGCCCGGCCACCTGCTCGCCATGCTTGCAGGGGTATTTGCTTTGGTCTGTGGCCTCATTACTCCAGTGGCAGCGGTGGTGCTATTGATGCTTGCACTTTTGCTGTGGGCAAGTGTCAGGAATACTTTGCCACTTTCCTTGCGCATACTGGCCGGTGTCCTGGCGCTGGTGATGGCCCTGGTGCTGGCCATGCACAAAGTGCCGGGTTTTCACAATATCCTGTTGTTGGACAAGGTCAGGTTCAGCGATGATGCCATTCCTTTTACCCTGTATGCCAATTTCGACAAGGGCATGGCGGGTTATTTGTTGCTGAGCCTGTTTTGCTCACGCGCCAGCAGCTTCAAGCAATTCCTGGCCGATGGCAAGCGCATTGCCTTGCCCGCCCTGCTGACCATCTCGGTTTTGATCGTCCTGGGTCTGGTCACGCACTTCTTCCGTTTTCTTCCCAAATTGCCGGAAGCGACTTTCCTCTTCCTGGCCATAAACCTGTTTTTGACCTGCGTGGCAGAAGAAGCCTTTTTCCGTGGATTGATACAGGAAGCAATCTACCGTCTTGGTGACAAACCTGTCCTTGGCTATCTGGCCATTGCGGTATCGGCAATCCTGTTTGGTCTTGCACATCTGGGTGGCGGCACACAGTATGCCGCCCTGGCGACAGTCGCGGGGCTGGGTTATGCCATCGTTTATCATCAGACCCGCAGGCTGGAATGGGTGATACTGACGCATGCTGCTTTTAATCTTTGCCACTTCCTCCTGTTTACCTATCCGCGTCTGGCCTGATTTTTTTCAACGTGATGACGTGTCGGTACAAATTCGTCGTACTGATACAAGTATGAATTAATTGTCATGGCTAGACTGCCCCTGTCACTAATACAGGGAGTCATGATGGAAGAACTGGAAGTACTCAAAGAAGACATGTCTTGCTGACGCGTCTTGATGATGTGAGCAGGCTGATACAGACCAATAGCCTCTGGTACCTGACTTTTGGCCTGGCTTGCTGTGCAGTGGAAATGATACAGGCAGCAGCCTCACGCTATGACATGGAAAGATTTGGCATGATCCCGCGTGCCAGTCCGAGGCAGGCTGACCTGATGATCGTTGCTGGTACGCTGACCAATAAAATGGCACCTGCCCTGCGCCGCATCTATGACCAGATGGCAGAGCCGCGCTACGTCATTTCCATGGGTTCATGCGCGAATGGCGGTGGTTATTATCATTACTCGTACTCAGTGGTGCGTGGCTGTGACCGCATCGTGCCTGTCGATGTGTATATCCCCGGCTGCCCACCTACAGCAGAGGCCCTGATTTACGGAGTCATACAATTGCAGAGGAAGATACGTAGCAGGAAAATGATAGAGCGTTAAGCAAGTACATTCAACTTGAAGCTTTGTATGAAGGGCAAAAGATAGTCATATGCCAGGCCGGGCGTCACCAGCAATTCTTGCAGGCGTTCGCCCTGGTAGAGCATGGTGATGGCACTGCCATCATGCCCCGATTCCCAGATGGACATGTCAGACGTGAAATTCATGTAATGCCATGCGCCATCTGCTTCCGACAAACCATCCCAGATCAATTGGGATAATTCATCGGCTTGGGCAAAATCAGCCCAGTTTGTGCTTGGCCTGATTTCCATGCTAGCAGTCATCAGCCCCGGCTTTGATAAACCACTTTATCGAGGCTGGCTTCGCCAAAGGCATCGGCATTGCTGAGGTAATCATCAAAAGGACCGAGCTTGCTGATTTCTGTGCCATTGCGGAAAACCAGTTGCAAACCGTTTTCTTCATCCCAGTCGCAATCACATTCCAGCGAAACATAGATAGTCTTGTCGCCGTTAGGGCGCTGGGACACCAGGGCTTCATAACCATACTGTATGTGCTGCCAGACGTCGGCTGGCTGGGCTATCTGTACTACATCCAGCTTCTCGGATTTGCGGTAGTTGGCTACGTCCTGGTAATAGGCAAAGATATCGGATTCGGCTTTGCTCAGAACTGCCGGGTCGAGTTTAATGAAGTTGGCAATGGCATTATGAAAATCAGCCTTGCTGGCATCGTCAGCTTCGTCATAGCCTTCCAGCAGGAACTCGTATTCTTGTTCTTGCAAGGCGGGGATGAGTATGGGCTCGCTGATGTACCAGCCATTTTCTTCATCTTTTTCTACTGGCCCAAGTCCTGGGATATTCATGGTGAGTTTTCTTTAGTGGGTTGGGCAATATACGCCATAATCACTATTGTCCCACACTCAACCCAGACTCAATAAGGAAGTTCTGATTAAGTGTAGCGAGCGGCGTTAGTTTGGCGCATTGAAAGTCCGGACGCGCAGTCGTACGATAGTACGGCGAGCATCGCAGGCCCCAAATAGCTTCGCGCAGTAACTTAATCAGACGTTCCTTAAGTTTGTGCTTCAGGATGCTGTTGCACCCCGGTCGTGTCATACAATTGGATTTCATTCAAGTGATCAAAGCAACTGATTTCAGCCGGATTCAGACCTACCCTGAGTTTTTTATCGGTGCTATTCAATTGTCCATGGTTGACCAGCAAACGCATTTTGGCGATCAGGTCGGCGGTGTGCAGCAAATGGCCCAATGGGCTCCATTCTATGGCTTTGCGGCCACCTGCCTGTTGTTGTAGCGCCAGGATTACATGCTCAGGAAATTCCCAGCGCTGGGCAATACGGTAAGACAGGGTCGCTGCGACGGACGAGAAGATAGGTTGGAAGGCGGGGGAATATTTGAATTTACCATGCTCACAAATCTGGTCCAGCAAACGGAAAGCGATGATGAGACCGACATTTTTCATCAAGCCAGTCAAAAACGCGTGGAAGGGATCAATATCACGGGCCAGCGTATGGCAGGCGACCGCACATTTTTCTGACTGACCCCAGATATGTGGCGCGGCACGGCGGGTGAATTGGCCGGCATTGAGGTTGATGATGGGACGGAAAGCGACCTTGGCGATCACCAGCCGCAAGCCTTCTTCACCGAGGACCATGACAGCTTTTTCCAGACTGTTGATGCGGTCAGCCGGGTTGTACAGGGCACTGTTGACGGTATTGATGACTTCCCCGACCAGCACCACGTCCTTGACGATCTGGCGTGACAATTCACCGGCAGAGATGGTTTTGCTGCGCAGGCTGTTCAGCAATTGCGGTATGACGCTGGGTACGCGCGGCACAATGACGGCGTCATTCAGGTCAGACGCCAGCAATTTGTACAGTGCCTGCATGACAGTCTGCTCAGTTTCAAAACTGCCGCCTTCACCGGGATAACCCATGACCCAGTCAAAGAACAGGCTGTCGACAGGCAGCGCAGGTTTCCAGGCGACGAGTTTTTCTGTCGTGGCTGTACTGCTTGCCGGGGCTTCTGCTACGGGAGCTGGCTCAGGCTGAGGTATTGCAATCTCTGGTTCGGGTTTTGCAGTCACTACTGCTTCAGGTGTCTTTGGTGCAGCTACAACCGCAGGCACTGGAGTTGGCGTGGGTTGGCTGCTGACAGGCGTGGCCTGTTCTGCACCGAACAGGCGGTTAAAGAATTTGCTCAGGGTATTCGCCACGGCTGCCCTTTCGATTCAAACTGAAATAGCGCATCTTGATGCTCATGATGCGCCAGAGCATTCAGTGTGTATATTTGCCGTGAGCATGTCAATCCCAAGCGCCAGCTATCGTGAATTAGTTGCCCGCTTTTAACTTAAATTGTCATTCCCCAGCGGCAAGCTGGGCATTCAATATGGCAATTTCTGCCATGATTTCTGCGGGGAATTCTTCCCTGGCCCATTCCCTGTATTCACCACGTGCATAAGCCAGGCCATTCTTGTAATACATATAGGCATTCAGGCGGTTGCGTACATAATTGTTTTGCGTGCGTATGACCTTGCCCGGCGTACCCATGACGATGGAATTGTCAGGAATGACAGTACCTTCCTTGAGAAAAGTATGCCCGGCAATAATGCAGTTATTGCCTATCACGCAGCCATCCATGATGGTGGAATTGATGCCTATCAGACAGTTGTCACCTATGGTGCAACCATGGATGGTGCAGTGATGGGTGATGGAGCAATGGCTGCCTATGATGGTCGGAGTCTGGTCGCCGATATGCAGCATGACAAAATCCTGGATATTGGTGTAAGGACCAATGATGATCTCTTTATGCTCAGACCTGGCGACGACATTCATCCAGATTGAGGCATTTTGCCCCACGCTGATCTTGCCATACAGTTGCGCCGTGTCGTGGATATACGCGGGCTTGTCGAGTTTGACATCCGGACCGATGAAAGCCATTTACTCCCCCAAAAAATCAACTGATTCAATTGATGAAAGACAACAGCATACTGCTTTATAGGTGCATTTGCTGAAGTATCCCGATGGCGATCATCCAGCACACCAGCATGCCAGACAGATACAATATTGCCCGCCAGGGTTGCAAGCCACGCAGGTAGACGATGGTATGCAAATAGCGTATCAGCACATAGCTGCCAAACAGCCAGTTGGCGCTGGATAACTCGCCACCCAGTAACACATAAGTCAGTGCCAGAGCCAGGAAGAGTGGCAGGTTTTCTACATCATTGCGCCAGACGCGGGCGCAGCGCTGCACCAGTTCAGCCTCTGCTTCCACCGGGCGCAGGCCAGCCATGCCGGCATCTTCAGGCAAGAGATAGCGACGGCTGCGTACGCGGCTGATGATCTGTACGCCGCTCAATAAGCTTGCCTTCAGGAACAGCGCCAGCAGGGCCAGTACAAAGCTGGGCAGGGCAGGGTAACTCATCATGGTGCTACCTCCGCATTTTGTGGGCCGGTTCGCACGTCTCTGATCGCCACAAATTGCGCAATTTGCTGGCTCGATGGGCGCAAGCCGCTCATGGACCAGCCTTCTGCCTCGCTTTCCTGGATATTGATCCAGACCGATTTCTTGAATTCCGGGTCACCACCCCCTTCAATTTCGACCAGTACATCGGCAATTTTTTCCAGCAGGCGCTGTTTCTGCTCCGTGTTCAGCATTCCTTTAATCGTATTGATTTGTACATAGGGCATGGTGTACTCCTGTGCTTGGTTGTAAGAGACTGCATTGTGCGGTCTGCAGAAAAGTACTACCATTGGCTGAATCGACATAAAAAGGTGTTTATTGGACAGATGTGGCAAATTGGACAGGATAACCAAATGACGATGAAGACAACAAAGGACGGAATTATCCGCATAGGTGTGCTGGTCTATCCTGGCTGCCTGCGCAGCGGGGCAGTGATGCCGCTGGATGTTTTTACCATTGCCAATACCCTGGCAGGCATACGTCCTGCCGGCGCCAAGCCTGTGCATTTCGAGGCTTTCTGGGTCAGTGCCCGTGGCGATATCTTGCAAGAAGTCGATGGCCTGCATTTTCAGGCGCATGACATCCATAAGCAAAAACTGGATGCCCTCATGGTGCCGGGAGTGGATCACAGAGACAGCAGTCAGCTCGATGGTTTGCTCGATGCGCTGGCGCCGGAGCAAGCGCTGATGGAAACTTATCTGCGGGACGATGGTCTGCTGATTTCCAGCTGTTCCAGCACCAGCCTGCTGGCACGGACAGGCCAGCTTGACGGCCGCCGTGCTACGACCAGCTGGTGGCTTAGCGCTTATTTTCGCAAGAAATTCCCTCAGGTTTTATTGGAGGCAGAAGAGCTGATTGTGCAGGACGGTCAACTGGTGTCGTCTGGCGGCGTGACTTCGTATATCGATCTGTCTCTCTGGTTGGTAGCGCATTTTGCCGGTGAAGAATTACGCCAGATGACGGCCAAGATACTGGTGGTCGATGCCAACAGAAATAGTCAGGCTCCTTATGTCGCCAAGGCGATCATACAGGACCAGGGTCATGCAGTAATTGAACGTGCCCGGCGCTGGCTGAACAAGCGTCTGGATCAACAATGGGCCATGGCCGACCTTGCCAGCTATTGCAATGTCAGCCAGCGGACTTTGCTCAGGCGTTTCCAGGAATCGATGAAGCTCAGCCCCATCCACTATGTGCAACAATTAAGGGTGGAGCGCGCCAAGGCCTTGCTGGAAACCACCCGTCTGTCGCTGGAGGACATTACTGCACGCTGTGGTTATGAAGATGTCTCCAGCTTCAGTAAAATCTTCAAGCAATGGGCACAAGTGACGCCCAAGGATTACCGGCGCAGGTTTGGATTGAGATTCTGAGGATAACTATGGATAGCAGACATGTAGTGATCGTTGGTGGTGGCGTTATCGGCAGTGCGGTGGCGTACTTTTTAGCAGTACATCCACGCTTCCAGGGCAGGATCACCGTGCTGGAACGAGACCCGACTTATACCCATGCTTCATCTGCTCTCTCTGCCAGTTCGATACGCCAGCAATTCAGCACGCCGCTGAATATACAGATGTCGCAATTTGGCATCGCCTTTTTGCGTGACCTGCATCAGCACCTCGCTGTTGATGGCGAGTTGCCGGAGCTGGGTCTCAGCGAACATGGCTACCTGTATCTGGCGACTGAGGCTGGTGCCGCCACTTTGCGTGAAAATCATGAGATACAAAGAGCTGAGCAGGTGGATGTTGCCCTGCTAAATCAAGCTGCACTAAAGCAGAAATTCCCCTGGTTGAACGTCGATGATCTGGCTTTAGGTTCGCTGGGCCTCAGTGGTGAAGGCTGGTTTGATGGCTATGCCTTGCTGATGGCATTTCGCCGCAAGGCGCGCAGCCTGGGTGTCAGTTATCTGCAGGCAGATGCACAAGGTTTTGAGCATGAGAAGGGTAGAGTAACCGGCGTACGTTTGCAGGATGGCATGGTCATTAAATGCGATGCCGCCGTCAATGCAGCCGGTGCCTGGGCACGGTCTTTATTGACGGGTACGGGTTTTGATTTGCCTGTGGTTGGTCGCAAGCGCACAGTGTTTGTGGTATCCAGTCCGGCACAGACTCCTGCCTGCCCACTCATCATTGATCCATCCGGTTTATGGTTGCGGCCAGAGGGCCAGCACTGGATATGTGGCTTGCCACCGGAAAATGATCCTGATGATGCACCGCTGGAAGCAGACTATGAACAGTTCGATACAGTCTGGCAAATCATGGCGAATCGCGTTCCCGCTTTTGAAGCCCTGCGCATGCAGAGAGCCTGGGCTGGCTATTATGAATACCATGTGTTTGACCAGAATGCCGTCATCGGTGCGCACCCGCAATTAGCCAACCTGGTGCTGGCGAATGGTTTCAGCGGCCATGGCATGCAACATGCACCCGCTACCGGGCGCGGTACTGCAGAGCTACTGGTGGATGGTGCTTATCTGAGTCTGGATCTGTCGCCCCTTTCTGCACAACGCGTGCTGCTGAACCAGCCTTTGCTGGAAAAGAATGTGATCTGAACCTGCGCTTGCAAGGCAGATCAGCCTGCTGCCTTCATCGCCTCCCTGGCGAAATGCGTGGGCGGCATACCGGCATGGCGGGTGAAGGCAACACTGAAGGCGCTGGCAGAACCATAACCCACATATTCTGCAATTTCCGTGATGCTGGCTTCTTGCTGCGCCAGCATTTTCTTGGCCTTTGCCATGCGCCAGGTTTGCAGATACTCCATAGGGGCGATGCCCACAGTGCGGCTGAAGCGCTCGAAAAAAGTCGAACGTGACAGGGCCGCCTGCCTGGCCAGTTGCGCCACCGTCCAGGGCTGCTGGATATTTTCATGCATGGAGCGCAGTGCGATCGCCAGTCTTTCGTCTGCCAGCCCGCGTAACAGGCTGGGCGATGCATTACTACCCGCAGTGGAACGCAGGGCTTCTATGAGCAAGACTTCCAGCAGATGCGCGAGTATGACTTCCCGCGCGGGCCGCTGCGCACGCGATTCTTCGCTGATCAGTTGTACCAGCGCGCTCAATCTCTGTTCACCGCGCACATGCAGTAATTGCGGCAACAGTGACACCAGCAAGGCGGCGTCTGGTGAAGCAAAGCTGCAATGCCCTACCAGCAGTATCACCTCAGGCGGCCCATCTTGGCTGCCCAGCCTGAATTCACCATGCAACAAGGCAACCGGCCCGGTATCGGCATCTTCCTCGGCCAGTGCTTCCATGCTGGACATGCTAAAGCCATGGGTGGCGGGGATAAGTACAAAGTCACCCTGTTGCAGCAGTACAGGGGCCTGTCCTGCCGCTGTCAAGCGGCAGTTGCCTTCAAGCATAAGACAATAGAAGCTTTGTCCCGATTCCTGGCGGCGCACCCGCCACGAACCCGCAGCCTTGACGACTTTTGCATGCCTGGCCTGGGGCTGCAGCAGGCTGACTACTTCGGCAAGAGGGTCTGTTGACATGAAATTCCCGGACGATTGCTAACGAAAGGCGGATTATTGATTATGGATAGTCCAGCCGCGACTGATTATAGTCTGATTTCCAAAAAACCACTTTCGGACATCATCATGAAAACTGTACTCATCACCGGATGCTCATCCGGGTTCGGCCTAGTCACGGCACAATACTTTCTTGAGCGCGGCTGGAAAGTCATCGCTACCATGCGTACACCGCGCGAAGACCTGCTGCCACGCTCAGAACACTTGCGTCTGCTGGCTCTTGATGTCAGCAATCCAGGCAGCATACGCGCAGCAGTTGAGGCAGCAGGAGATATTGATGTACTGGTCAATAATGCTGGCATAGGCATGCTGGGCGCTCTGGAAGGGACAGATATGGCAACGGCACGTGAAGTCTTTGAAACCAATACTTTGGGAACCATCGCCATGACACAGGCCATGCTGCCGCAGTTCAGGTTGCGCAAGCAGGGCGTCATCATCAATGTCACGTCCAGCGTGACTCTGAAAGCCTTGCCTTTGCTGGCTGTGTATACCGCCAGCAAGGCGGCAGTGAATGCCTTTACTGAATCGCTGGCGCTGGAACTGCAGCAATTCAATGTGAGTGTGAAGCTGGTGCTGCCAGGGAGAGCACCAGAGACGCGCTTTGGTGACAATGCCAGACCACGCATGCAAACAAGTATTCCTCCGGCTTATGCTGAGCTGGCGCAGGCTGTGTTTGCCGGGTGGGCTGAATCGCAGTCGTTGCTGACTCAAGCCAGCGATGTGGCAGAGGCGGTATGGTATGCCGCGACCGATGCATCCAGCCCCATGCGCATTGCTGCAGGGGCGGATGCCCAGGCATTGATGGCTGTGAATTAAAGCGAGATGTGGCGAGATGTGTCCAGCATTCCTGCCCCGGCTTCTACCTAGGCAGGAATGCGTATATTGATGGCTCAGTTTTGCTGTGCGTATGCTTCGAGCTCATCCAGCCAGAGCTGTTTTTGCTCATCTGACACGAACGAAGCTTCAAAGGCATTGCGCGCCAGTTGTACTAATTCTTCTTTACCCAGCTCCAACGCATCGGCAGTGGCTATGTAATTCGCATTCATATAGCCACCAAAATAAGCCGGGTCATCTGAGTTGATGGTCACGCATAATCCAGCACGTAGCATGCGCGCCAGATTGTGCTCACGCATATCCTTGACTACGCACAGCTTTAAATTAGATAGTGGGCATACCGTCAGAGGCATGCGGCTTTGTTGCAGCCTGGCCATCAAGGTTGGATCTTCTTCTGCACGTACGCCGTGATCTATACGTTCAACTTGCAAGACATCGAGGGCGCTATGGATATAGGCTGGCGGGCCTTCTTCACCCGCATGTGCGACAAGACGAAAACCCATGGCTTGCGCTATCGTGAAGACATGGGCAAATTTTTCTGGCGGGTTGCCGACTTCGGCAGAATCCAGACCCACGCCTGTCCACAGGTCAGCATATTCATCGCGCAAGGGCAGGGCCGCTTCCAGCGTGGCAATCGCATCTTCTTCACTGAGGTGGCGCAGGAAGCACAAGATCATCGCGCCAGAAAATCCATGACTTGCACGCGCTTCGCGCAAGGCGCGAGCGATGCCTGAGAACACAGTAGTAATATGTATGCCGCGTGCCGTATGGGTTTGCGGATCAAAGAACAATTCTACATGGCGCACATTGTCGGCCAGGGCGCGTTCTATATAGGCATGCGTCAGGTCAAAAAAATCCTGTTCGGTTTGCAGTACGGCAGCACCGGCATAATACAGATCCAGGAAAGACTGCAAGTCTGCAAAATCATAGGCTGCGCGTACTTCTTCCACGCTGGCGTAGGGTAATTGCACGCCGTTTTTTTGGGCGAGGGCAAACATCAACTCAGGCTCCAGTGAGCCTTCTATATGCAAATGCAATTCTGCCTTGGGCAGACCGCGGATAAAGTCGTGCAATTGATTACTCATGATCTTGAACCTGAAATAGGGTAAGTGCCGGATAAAAGTATGGCAATGATACGCTGAAGATATCACTGCACCCTTTTCAGGATATCAAAACCAGATGATGTTCTGTATAGATAGCCGCATATTGATACTGGCCAGTGCTTGATGGTGTGGGATTTTTACGGCCAGCCGGTGAACAGGCGCGAAGCAGTACGGACGACAGCCCTAGCCATCGCCCATACTTATTATCGCGTCGCGTTCTTCATCGGCTTGTGATGCTTGGTGCTTGTTATTTATAGATTAATGCAGTAAAACGCTTTGTCCCATATAGCCATCGAACTGACCAAGGAAATCATCGATTTCTTCAATACTGGGTTCACTGGCAATGAGTTCAGTCACGTCTTTACGGAAATTGATAGCCAGCGGGCCACCAATAAACCATTCGCGGCGTACGGCCTTGTCGGTAATTTCATAACCGCCAAAGCGCAGGGCTTCATGGTCAGTATCTGCGCCATATTCGATGACGCTATATTGATCGCTGTTGTAAATGATGTTCATTTTATGCATCCTTTCTGGCTGGAGGATATTTCCTCGGGTTACCGTTCATGGTGCTTACATGATGTTGCATACAGCGAATTTCAAGAATTGCCCCAGATTAAGCTAAGCGCTGAGCGATTTTGAACCTGTGATGCTCGCCGTACATTCGTACGACTGCGCGTCTCGGTCCAAACTAGCGCCGCTCGCTGCGCTTACTCTGGGACTCTTACTCCCGTAATACCTAGGACTATTCTGTGCTGCTATGAAGTATTACGGCATGGCAACGTCTGGACTTTAGCGACTTAACATTGGTTCACAAGCTAGTGTCCTGAATTATTGGTTCGCTGAAAAATAAATTTGGCGAAATCGGTGCGAGACAAGTAGCAAAGCACAGCAAGGCTGGTGCCTTGCGCGCATTTGCGACGCTGTATCGCATTGATTCTCGCCGGATTTATTCAGCGAATTAATAACTCAGGGCACTTGTACTATTGATCTCAAGTAGGTTGGCGTAGGTGGGATCCTGGAGTGTTAGCAGGAGCTTATCTAAATGGGCATCTGTGGCGATGCCTAGGTATATATTAGCTGGTTTTTGCCTGAGGGCGCGGTTCAGTGTGACGCGCAGGCTGAGATTGCCTATGCAACAAAAGCAGCCGGGAGCAATGCGGCTGATGTGCAGAAGTTCTGAAGGATGCAGGATATCTTGTCCATCCGGCAAGCCTTCGAGGATGATGATGTTCTTGTCTGCGACAGCGCCGTTGTCAGCTAAAAGGGCAAGGGAGGCTGCAATTGCCGCCTCCCTCTGGGTATAACTTGCGCCGTGTATCAAGTGTAATTGCGCTTTTGCTGCTGTCACACCGCACTCACATTGCGCTTTGCTTAAACATTACTCACCACGTTTTGCGTACTTCATGGACTCAACGCCCAGTTGTTTTAGTTTGCGGTACAGATGGGTGCGTTCCAGGCCGGTTTTTTCTGCCACCCTGGTCATGCTGCCGCCTTCGCGGTTCAGGTGGTATTCAAAGTAGATACGCTCGAATGCATCCCTGGCTTCACGCAGGGGCAAGTCAAAGGACAGGCTGGCAAATTGATTATTTGGCGCAGCAGCGACTGGCTGGGCTGCAGAAAAATGCCTGGCTTCATAGGCCGGAGCAGCGCTGCCAAAGCTACCAGACATGTTGGCGCTGTTGGCATTGTCATTGCTGATCACACGCAGGGCAGGGGCTGCCGGTTTAGGTGCCTCTGTGCTGCGGGTCAGGCCTTGTTGCACTGCTTTCAGCAATTTTTGCAGGGCGATGGGTTTTTCCAGGAAATTCAAGGCACCTATCCGGGTCGCTTCGACCGCTGTATCTATCGTGGCATGACCTGACATCATGATCACGGGCATGGTCAGCAAGCCGTCACGCTGCCATTCTTTTAACAGGGTAACACCGTCCGTGTCCGGCATCCAGATGTCGAGCAAGACCAGATCCGGCCTGGCTTCCTGCCTGGCAAGACGTGCCTGCTGAGCATTTTCAGCAAGTTGAACGACATGACCTTCATCGCCGAGAATTTCAGACAACAATTCACGGATACCCATTTCATCATCTACGACCAATATATTTGCCATAAATCTACCCTATTACCGCCTCTATGTTTTTTTGGGTGCTTCTTACCGTTCGATGTTCAAGCTGGCCTATAGTCTGCCCCAGACTGGCTGGTGAAAACGATATGCTTGTGTTGAATGACAATTTCAAAGTGCCCCTTCTGCTCTTTATCCGTATTCCTCTTTTGGGAATATCGGAACAACTACTACTGCACAACTACTACCGCAAGTACGGCGAACTTATACCGTATTTGAATCCGGTGCTAACTTTAACAGCAAAATCGCTACTTTTGCACCGTTTGTATCGCTACGATTTTGAATATCGATTCTACCGCCATGTTCATCAATGATTTTCTTCACCATCGCCAGCCCGAGACCGGTGCCACGTGGTTTGGAAGTGGCATAGGGTTCAAAGGCACGTGCCAGGATTTTGCTGGAAAATCCCGGGCCGTTATCGATAATTGACAGGCGTACCGCAGAGTGGGCTATCTGGTCAGTTCCAGTGTAGCGCACAACATCGGTGATTACATCAATACGCGGTATAAAACCTGCAGTGGTATTGTCAGCAACTGCGTCCTGGGCGTTTTGTAAAAGATTGTGAATTACCTGGCGCATCTGGGTAGCATCCCCCATGACCTTGGGTAAATCCGCCGCCATGGTCAGCTTGATGGCATCGCGGCCATCGCCAGCGATATACAAGTGCAGCACTTCATCAATCAGTCCAGCCAGATTCAAAGGCATGAGAACTGCTGGTGGCGTGCGTGCATAGTCACGGAAATCATCGACCATGCGCTTCATCGACGTTACCTGGTTGACGATGGTGGTCGTGCTCTTGTTGAGTATCAGGACATCTGTTTCACTGAGCTTGTCTTGCAATTTCATTTGCAGGCGCTCGGCCGACAATTGTATCGGTGTCAACGGGTTTTTGATTTCATGGGCCAGGCGGCGCGCCACTTCACCCCACGCGATGGAACGCTGGGCAGAGATGATATTGCTGATGTCATCGAATACCACCACATAGCCGCTGCCTGATGCCACTGGCAAATGCGAACCGCGTGCCAGCAGGGTAATGCTTTGTTCATCTTCTGCCACCACTACTTCGCCTGGTGCTGTTGATGCTGCCGCTTTTTTGCCTTTGTTGGGACGCGGTACCTCGATTTGCTGCTGCCAGTGCTGTTCGCGCTCGTTCTCACCGCCAGCGGCTGACTGCGCATGCTGTTCTGAGAAGGCTTTGGAAATGGCAAAGGCAAAGGCCTGCATGCCATCAATATCTGCCAGAGGTTTGTTGATTTCGCTTTCCAGCCTGCGCTGCAAGATACGTTCTACCGATTCATTACAGGTCACCAGGTTGCCATTCTGATCCAGCACCATCACACCGGCTGACATGTTTGCCAGCACAGATTCCAGGTAGGCCTTGGCATTTTCCAGCTCATTGCGGTTTTTTTCTACCGCAGCACGGGCATCAAACAACTGCCGGGTCATGGTGTTGAAAGACTTGGTCAGGCTGCCCAGTTCATCGGTACTGGTGACGATAGGGCGGGGTGAGAAATTACCCTCGGTCACGGCCTTGGTACCTTCTGCCAGCAGCAGCAACGGTCTGGCCAGTTCACCAGAAATCAAAAAGGCGCTGGTGATGGCGGCAACAATTGCCAGCAATAATGTCAGCGTCAGCGTGATGATGTACATTTTTTTCAGGTTCACGCGGCCGATAGAACGTACCTGATATTCACGCGAAGCATTGCTCAGTGCTTCGGCATGCATGGCCAGATTGGCAGGCACTGGTTGTATCAATTGCAGGTACAGGGCTTCGTTTTGCAGTGAAATCCAGCCTGTCGTCATGCGTAGCGGTACAACTACACGTGAGCGCAGGATACGGGCAGGCTCGGGCGCCAGTGCCGGGCGCGTGGCACCACGGGTTTCTGTCGCCATGCTGGCAGTATTGACTGCGCTGGTCGCTGCATTGGCGCTTGTGCTGCTGGCGGAACTTGCCGACCCGCTGGCAGGGTCATCGTCCCCTGTCGGCTGTATCAGTTTTTCATCCCTGGCAGCGTAATAGCGTGACAGCTTGACTTGCCTGAGCATGTCTGGCGTCGGCAATTCCGGCAGCAGGCTGCCGACATTATCATTGGCAGAAGCAATCAGACGGCCCTTGCTATTGACGATGGTGGCTTCCTGTATCTGCATGCGTTCGCGCAGGCGTGACAGGTGGATGGACATCGAGCTTTCAGACGGATCAGACAATTCAGCAGCCATGTCATTGGCCTTGGATTGCAAGTCGGCCAGCAAGAAGTCCAGCGCAGTCAGTCCCATGTTCTTGCCAGAATCCAGTGCAGATTCGACCTTGACGTCAAACCAGGATTCGATGGAACGTGAAACGAATTGCACCGAGACCACGTAAATGACTGTGCCCGGCAAAATACCGACCAGGGCAAACAAAACCACCAGCCGGGTCATCAGCTTGGAACCGAACTCGCGCGCCCGGAAACGGCGGAACAAACGCCACACCAGCGTCAGTACCAGCACCAGCAAAGCCAGAGCAACGACTGCATTGGCATCCAGCAGCCATTCGTAGTAACGCTCAAAGCGTGAGGAATTCTCGGAAACGGTGGTCAGGAAAAATAGCAGGATGCTCATCAGAGCACCACCGATAATCAGCGCATACCGCAAAAATCTTGTCACTTGTCTTCAGCCTTGAAGGAAAAACGCTTCCACTCGGTTTTCTGACTCCAGTGACTGTCGTTGAAGCTGGGTATCTGCAAATGCATGGGGATCTTGCTCAGACCCATGCGCAATTGCAAGGCTACGTTATAGTTGGCACCACTGGAGAGTAGTGATTTGTCGGCAATCAGCCAGCGGTTCGGGCGTGTCACCAGGTTCAGGGCCGTGTCGAGAGAGGCGAAGTTCTGTTGCAAGCCATTATTAATGGTGACGTTATATTGCTGCGTCCATTCATTATAGGCAATCCTGACCAGGTATTCGCTCCGCACCACTTTTTCGTCCACCCAGTACCAGCGCGAACGGGTCAGTTCAACTTCAGTGGTGAAGGATACCGGGATGCCATCGCGGATAGCCTTGCGCAAGCTGTCACTGAGTTCAAGTGAAAAAGTGGCGGCCAGGCGGTAACCCTCGTCGCTGGCTTCTATCCTGGCAGTTTTGACTTCCACATCGGCAGCCTGGACTGCAGGTGCCGCCGCCATTGCCAGCAGCACCAACATCAAAGTCAGCGATAACTGGCGCAGCAGGGAAGCGAAACGTCTGAACATGCAATCAATACGGAAACAAAAGTCTGCTAATGATAGCTTGAACTTGTTGGCATTCGTTAATTTTGCAGTGGTTTTTGAAACAATGCATAGAACAAACCGTCATGTTCGTTGTTGCTTTCGGACGTATTGCCCATGCTGGGCAGTAATTGGCCAGGTGCATCCAGGCGTTGCGCGCTATTGCGGGTGGCAAAGGCGGCGGCCTGGGCTTCGGATTCCAGCGGCCAGATAGAGCAGGTGACCATCAGCATCTTGCCGCCCGGCTTCAGCATGCGCCACAGATTGTCGAGTATGCGGGCTGACAAGGCAGCCAATTGGGCAGCGTCGGTTTTGCGGCGCAACCAGCGGCTATCCGGGTGACGCCTGACCACGCCAGACGCCGTGCACGGCACGTCAGCCAGGATGCGGTCATAGGGCTGGCTATCCCACCAGTTGTTGCGGGAGGCATCGCCTTCCTTGATGGTGGCAAACAATTTCAGGCGCGCCAGGTTTTCATGGATGCGCTGGATGCGGGCCGGGTCAGTGTCGACTGCGGTCAGTTCTATATCAGCCAGTTCCAGCAAGTGGCCAGTCTTGCCACCGGGAGCAGCGCAGGCGTCCAGCACGCGCATGCCTGTCTGTACATCCAGCAAAGGTGCGGCCAACTGGGCGGCGGCGTCCTGTACCGACACTACTCCTGCTTCAAAGCCGGGGATGTTCAGTACAGGCATGGGGCGGTCAAGACGCACGGCAAACGGGCCTATCTGGCGGGCACCGATTTGCTGGCTGGCCAGTAATTCCAGATAAGCGGCCACTGTGCTGGCGCGCTGGTTCACCCGCAAAGTCAAAGGTGGCGCGTGGTTGCCACAGCTCAAGATGGCTTGCCAGTCTTGCGGATACGCTGCCTTGCACTGGTCTACCCACCACTGGGGGTAATTCCAGGCAGCAGCAGGTTGCTTCATGACAAGCTTCAGTAATTCATCTTTTTCACGCAGGTAGCGGCGCAGCACGGCATTCACCATGCCTTTGGCAAATACCATGTGTGGGCTGGAGGTGGCGGCAGTTACTGCCTGATCCACCACCACGAATTCTTCATAGGCTTTTTCATCATCACCATCATTGCCGACCAGCAAGGTCAGGGCGCAGCACAGCATGCTATATAACAAGGCCGGTTCTGGCGTCTTGTTGGTCATGATCTTCAGCAAGGCATCCACCCTGCCTACCTGGCGCATGGTACGGTAAGCAATATCCTGTATCGCCCCGCGTGCCTGTGGCAAGGCATTGGTTTGCGTAAATACCCTGGTCAGTGCCTGTGGTAATGCCGTACCTTCCAGCACATAGGCTACTGCCTGCGCTGCCCCGACCAGGCTGAAAGCCAGAGAATCTGCTTTGATTTCTATGGTTTCAAATTCCACCTGTGGCTTGCTGAGCACATGGGAAGTGTTGCCCGTATTGGCACTGCGGGCAGGTTTGGCTGGTCGGCCCAGGGTTTTTCTTGGTTGATCTTGCATATGTCTGGATAGTTTTGCTTATTGCAATAAATTGCCTTAATGGCAATTTAACATGGTCAGCCGGATAAGGCGAGAGGGCGTTAGTGTAACAGCCTTGTCGCCTGCATCAGTTTTCTGTGATCCGGCAGCAGGCCTGGCCACGTTGCCCGTATATAAGCAGCATCTGAACCAATATCTGAAATCCACCGGCTCAGGCTGCTTTTTGTATCTGTTCCAAAGGGGTAAATTGCTGGAGTTCCAGCCAGGTGCGCAAGTCGTCGAATACCCTGGTGGCGTCAAGCTCATTAAATATTTCGTGATAGAAACCGGAGTAAATATGTTCTTTGAACGGGATTTCACCCAGCTTTTCCAGGAAGCGCCTGCTACCGGCAGGGTCAACCAGATGATCATCTTCTGCCACCATCATCAGCAAGGGAAGATTTAATTCAGCGGCATGGGCATGACAATAATCCATGGCTTGCAACATGCTGGTCAGCAGGCGGGCACTCAGTCGCGAGTGTACCAGCGCATCATTTTCATAGGCGAGTACCACTTCGCCGTCGTGGGATAAATAGCGGGTTTGCAAGCCATTTGGCAAACCAACACCGGGGATCAGGCTGGAAGCCACTTTCAGCAAACCATGCTGCAGGCTCGACATACGTATCGCCAGCGCAGGAGAAGACAAGATCAGTGCGCGTAGCGGTGTCAGTTGTTCGAGTGCATAGCGGGCAGCGAACAAACCGCCCATGCTATGCCCTAATAATATGGGGGGGGCCGCCAGTTGCTGGCTAAAGTCACTGATGACCATCTGGGCGTCACGCAGCAGGCACATGGAGTCTGGTACATCACCGCTGCCGCCGTCGGATTGCCCATGGCCGCGGTGATCATAAGTCCGCACGACAAAACCCAGGGCATTGAAGAACCTGGCGACATGGGCATAGCGCCCGCAGTGTTCGCCCAGGCCATGCATGATGACCACCCCTTGCTGCGGCTGAACCATGACAGACTCTGCCAGTGGCCAGTCGCGCACAAAAATCGCCTTGCCATCGGCGGTCTGGAGTTCGAATTCCCTGGTATTTTCTACGTGGGAAGTCATGGCTTTATACGCCCCACATCACTTCACGCTGCATCTTGTTGGCAGCGTGCAGCATTTCCAGTACAGGGAAAGCCCTGGTCGCGAAGCTCACCGGCTCTGGCGTTTCGTGTTCATTATCATCACCGTTTTCATTGTGATGGGCATTGACATCGCGGCTGACTTCTTCAGAAATCGAATGTGCCTTGCTTTCGGCAACTGCAGCTTCGATTTTTTGTATCGCTTGCGGTAATTCCGGTGGCGTAATGATGCCGCGCTCTACATCTTTTTGTAGCAGATCAAGAATGCGACGCGCATGTTCTTTGTACATGGTGATTTCTGTAGCAGCCTTGGATTTGAACGTGATCAGCATGGACATTTCCCCTATTTTTCTATGATATGTGAAGATAGAGCGGCCAGATATTAGTAATGCGCTAGCGGTACTGATCTGGCTGCGCTCACTTATATAATAATCCCAAATTGCCTGATTGTCGTTTCAGATTGTTGCTTCAATTGGATTTGAAAGACGTCATATAAGTGTCTATGACGTCCTGCTTCATGTCTTTTTCCTGCCCCAGCATGATAATTTGATACACCCATGGGCCGCGTACCAAAAAGCGGCCTACCATCATGACAGGCTGGCCATTGCGTAATTTGCCACGCACTTCCAGCATATCTGCGCCTGAGCTTTTGGTGGTTTCCGGTGTTCCCTGGATATTCTTGATCATGCCTTTTTTCATGGCTTCCATGATCAGGTCAGCCTTGCTGGCATCATCAACTTTGGTGCTGCCGACGGCAAAACTGATGCCGCCGACTTCGCCTGCCAGCATATCCATTTTTACATTGATGCCTTCCAGTTGCATGTCCTTGCTGTCACCCAGCGGCTTACCCGGCATTAAAATGGAAAATGGCGCATTGCTGCCACGGGCGTCGCGCCAGTCAAATTTAGGGCTGCAGGCACTCAGCGGTACCAGGCCGATAATGAGGCTGACAATCAGGCTACTAAGCAGCAAGGCGCGATGGATGGCATATTTCATGGAAATTCACTTCTTTAAGATTGCAAAATAGCATTCATGTTTACGGCTTTCTTGCCGTCAACAAACCAGCGCTACATGATAATTCCTTTGGGCAGATCTCGCCTGTTTTTGCGCGAGAATGCAATTTGCTCAGAAAATTGGCAGGTAATTGACCCTCTGTCTTGAGCAACAAGCCATTCTGAGCAGGCATACACTGGGTTATCATTAGCAGGCCAGTTGCTGATCAAAGCAGATCAACACGGGTCAACACATAAGTCTTATTTAATTTTTTTTGGTGCTGTGATGTCATTTTCCAAAGTCTCCGGGATTTTTTTGCTGATGCTGACATCGCTGACGGCTTGCGACCGTCTGGGCTTGCCTGATCCTGCCAGAGAGGCGGCGGCACGCGAATCTGATGCCCGCGCTACCGGCAGTGCCTGCCGCCATGCTGGCCGCGCCATAGAGGACTGCTACGCCCTTAATCCTGATGCAGCCAGAGCGGCAGTGTATGCAGGATGGAAGGAAATGAATGACTATATGCGTGAAAACAAGATAGATGTCGTCAAGCCGGAAATGGTAAAGTCAGACCCGCCTAAAGCCGAAGAAAGCAGCTCCTCTGCCAGTGCCAAGGCAACAAAGTAAAGATGTTGGTGCGCACTATGCAGCCACAAGATCTGGCTGCCGTTTATCAAATACAAACCCTGGCCTATGTCGCTGACATGGTCGAGCCGCCAGCATTGCTGGCCAGCCGTCTGGCTGCAGCGCCAGATTGTGCCTGGGTCGTTGAACAGGAAAAGAAAGTGGCCGCCTACCTGGCTGCCTATCCTTCTGTACATGGGCGGGTCTCTGCACTGGGTCAGGACTTTCAGGTGGCTCAGTTCGCCAATGCGATATACCTGCATGATATGGCAGTCGCACCTGAGCAGGCAGGGCAAGGGTTGGCGCGTGCCATGCTGGCCTCTGCCCTGGCATATGCCGGTCTGCAGGGTTGGGAATATGCCTGCCTGGTGTCAGTACAAAGCACCAGGTCTTACTGGCAAGGTCTGGGATTTATTGAACAGACTGACTTGAATGAAGAGCAAACGATAAAACTGGCAAGCTATGCAGGTCCAGCCTTTTACATGGTCAGGGAATTGTAGAACCCAAAAAGAGAAAAGCGGCTTTGCTGACAGGTCAGCGCCTGTGCTAATCCGCTTTTCAGACAAAGTATCTGGCTTAGCTTATTCTTCCGCTTTACTGCTGCCAGCCTTCTCTTTCTTATAAATGATTTTTTTCTTGCCACCCTCGCAGGTCCCGACGACACGGTGTTTGGTTTCTGTATCTTTTGAGACGACTTGCAGGCTGTAATTATTTACCCCCTTGCCTTCGAGCTTTGCTGCAACCTTGTCTTTGATGGTTTCACAGGAGGTGACCTCGGCCCAGGCTGGCGCGCTGCCAAGCAACAAACTGATGACCAGACCTTTGACCAAAACGCTTTTTCTCATTTTGCTTGCTCCCTTTCTAAGTTTTTATGTAATACCCTTAGAACCTGTTTGCGATCTTAAGCGCGAGCGTGATCGGGGCTCATGTGCTGCTCTTTACCCCGCCGACGCTCGCTACAGATCGTAAACATGTCCTTACAAGCCAGAGCAGGCTTGTATCTGGTGTATCTTCTTAAAACCGTAACATTTCCTTGCCGTTTTTGATAGAAATAAATAGTTTCTTCGTAGAAAGCGTGGTAAATCGTCTGCAAATTTGCTGCTTGCTGATAAAGTCCTGATGTTCCTGCATTCGTTCCTGCATGCGTTTCTACATTCTTTTGCTTTTTTGACGATATAGAACTATCCGTTAAGCTTGTAGTGCTGGAATAGAATATATATATACAATGCAACAATGCTTTACTATTTGGAAATTAAAACAGTCAAAATAAATCGGGCAGCATGCAGGTCTATCAACTTGCCAGACTTTGAGCACAAGGATCAGCTTTGAGCGTGACCGGACGACATGAAATGAAGCCAGCAGGATTGCCTACCAGCCGTTTAGCCATTGCGCTGGCGGCCAGTCTGGTGCTGGCTATTATTGTCGGTGCTGCCATTGCTATCTGGATGCTGCGCATACAGGAAATCGGCAAGTGGGAAAAACAGACTGAAACTTTCAGCGTCGTACTGGCAGAAACGGTCAGCCAGCAAATGGACTTTGCCTACACGGCACTCGACAGCATTGCCGAACGCATCCAGGACCGCTGGAGCGTCAGTGCTGAATATCTGTCAGGCAAATTATCTACTCATGATTTTCACCAGTTCCTGCGTGAAAAAGCAGCGCTGTCGCCTGCCGTTGAAGTCATTTCCGTGCTGGATGTGGATGGCAATGTCATTAACACTTCACGCAACTTCCCGGCCCCCACCTATAGTCTGGCTGACCGCGATTACTTCATAGCGCAACGTGATAATCCGGTACAAGGTATTTTTTTGAGTTCTTCAGTGCGCAGCAAGACTACTGGCAAATGGATGTTCTTCCTCAGTCACAGGCTGACTGGCAGTGATGGCGAATTCATTGGTGTCGTCATACTGGGCATGTCGCCGTCGTTCTATTCGCAGTTTTATGAAAAACTCAGTGCCGATGGCCATGCCTCCATAGGTTTGCTGAGAAATGACTTTACCTACCTGGCGCGCTGGCCAGAGCGTGGCGAAGTCATGGGCATGCGTAACCTGACAGGCAGCACTTACGAGCTGGTGCATGAAAGAAATAAGAAGTCAGGTGTCGTCATCACCAATAGTCCGCGCATGGCTGAAGGTGGCAAAGCCATCACCCGTATGGCAGCAATACAGTCACTGGACAAATATCCATTGATCATCAATTTTTCCATCGATGAAGACCTGTACCTGGCAGACTGGCGCAAAATCAGCACCGGCATCGTCGTTATTGCCATGAGTGGCATACTGGCCATCGTGGCAGCTTTCAGCGTACTGGTTAATTTGCTGGAAAGACGCGAGCAGGATCTGGCGGTAACGACTGAACTCAAACAGCAGGCAGAAGTCATTAACCGCAATCAGGCACATTTGCTGAAAAACCTGACCGAGCAGCAAATTGCCTTGAAAGATTCATCCGACCGCTTGCAGGCGATCTTCCAGAATGCGGCGGACGGCATCATCATGATCGATGATACCGGCAAGATTGAAGCCCTGAACCCTGCCGCAGTAGCGATCTATGGTCATCCGGCTAATGAAGTGGTCGGCAAAAACGGTAAATTTTTCTCACCTCCCGGCCAGCCAGATTTGCTGGGCCTGGCCATGAGCCGCCGGGAATTCCTGGAAACCGGTTGCCTGCGCACAGAGACCGAGCGCATGCGCAAGGATGGCAGCCTGTTCCCGGCTGAGTTGGCGATCACCGAGTATTACCATGCAGGCAGGCGCAAACTGATCGTCATCGTCAGGGACATTTCCGAGCGCCGCAAGATGGAACGCATGAAGAGTGAATTCATTTCTACCGTCAGCCATGAGTTACGTACACCCCTGACAGCAATCAGGGGCGCACTGGGTTTGATCACTGGTGGTGCCATGGGCGCTGTGCCAGAAAAAATCTCTGCCCTGATGGGTATGGCCCACAAAAATAGCGAGAGCCTGACCAGGCTCATCAATGATTTGCTGGATATCCAGAAAATAGAAGCTGGCAAGATGGATTTTGTCTTTGAATGCCTGCCTTTACACAACCTGTTGCAAACGGCCATCAATAATAATCAGGGTTTTGCCCAGAGCATGAATACTGAAATCGTGCTCGGCGACCAGGTTGAGCAAGCCATGGTCATGGTGGATACCGGACGCTTCCAGCAAGTCATGGCTAATCTCTTGTCAAATGCCTGCAAGTATTCACCCGAGGGCGCCGTAGTGCAGGTATTGAGCATAGCCAGAGGCGACAATCTCATTCGCATAGAGGTGATAGATCAGGGTTCGGGGATACCTGAAAATTTCCGCGAGCGCCTGTTCCAGAAATTTTCGCAGGCTGACTCCTCAGACACCCGTGCCAAGGGTGGTACTGGCCTGGGTCTGGCGATATCCCAGGCCATTATCCGGCAAATGCATGGTGACATAGGTTATTACATGTCGCAGGATGCCGGACATGAAGCTGCGCAAGAAGGAGGCGAGGGCCAGGATGTTTTGCATACTGGCACGCATTTTTATATAGACCTGCCTTTACATAAAGAAGGCCAGAACGGTCTGGAGACGCTTACAGCAAAGCCAGATCACGTGCTTTAACGCCGGCAAAAACCTGCTCTATCTGCCCGGCATTCAAACCATACAGACGGCTGAACAAACCACCCAATACCGCACGGTATTCATTCAGCACAGGGTAGTCACGGTTCTGGAATAATTTGCCTGCTTCAAGAGAGACTTGCTCCCCGGCGATTTGCCCGCCCTTGATACCGCCACCCAAAACCCAGTACACCGTGCCATGGCCATGGTCAGTGCCGCGCTTGCCATTTTCGCGGAAGGTACGGCCAAATTCACTGATGACCACTACCGTGGTGTTGCGCCAGGTCTCGCCCATTTCTGTACGGTAAGCCGCCAGTCCGCGTCCCAGTTCTTCAAACTTGACGGCCAGCGTACCTGTTGCCGCACCCTGGTTCACATGAGTGTCCCAGCCGCCGACATCAATAAAGCCTAGTGCATATTTGTCGCGCATGAGTTTGGCGATGCGTTGCGCTTCCAGTTCAAAACCCTTGGTCGAAATGGCATTGCGGTTGGCACTGTTCATTTCCTCCGCCATTTCACGTGCTACTTCATCGCGCATGGCAAAGCCGTCCTTGACGGCTTGTGACAGGCTGGTATCGGCATACATCTGCATGATCAGCTCACGTTGGCGCTGATCGACATTCGCTTTGCTGACATTGCGCAAGGCAGTATTGGCGATACGCGCCTGCCCCTGCATGGCCAGCGGTAACTGGTCAGTGAAAGACATGGCACTGACTTTGCCATTATTACCCAGTACCTTGGCCAGACGATTCAGGAAACCTGAATGGAAATCCCGGCTGGTATTCAGGGGTTGGCCCATTTCTATGCTGTCCTGGGTTTCAAAGTGGCTACGCGACAGATCATCAGTACCGGCAAAGGGGATGAAGGCAGCTTCACCTTGCTGGAACATGGGATAAATCGTGTCACGCAAGGCCGGATGCAAACCCCAGTCAGCATTCAGTGCCAGTGCCGCATCCGGTATGGAACCCGGTCTGGCAATGGCAATATTGGGTCTGGCTTCATAGTAAAAATTGCTGGAAGTAGGTACCAGCAAATTACTGGCGTCGTAGCCGCCGCGCAAAAATACCAGCAGCAAACGGTTCTGGGTAGCCGGTGCAGCCATGACCTGGCTGCTCAAACCCAGCATGGCAGACGATGGCAGCAGGGCCAGCACTTTCAATAAGTCTCTACGGTTCATGGTGATGACCTTTCCGTGACAATTAGCTCAAATTAACTTAACGACGCATCATTTCAGGCGAGGCCAGGAACATGGCATTCCATTCCTGTGCCGTGCGCGTTTGGTTCAATGCTGTCTGCGTAGCGGGGCTGAATTTCGTGCTCCAGCTTTTCACATATGGCGATGCAGCCAGTGCTGGTTGCGGCGGTTTTTCTTGCGGGGCCGGGGAAACAGCTTGTACTACCTGCGCAGCTTGCACCGGTGGTGCAGTTTGCATGCCTTGCACTTGCATGGATTGCATGGCAGGCATAGCTGGCGCAGGCTGTGCAGCCGGAGTATCTATACGGAACAAGCCCGGATTGCCACCCGCAATTGATTTGGCAATATCAAAGCGTACCGTCATCTGGCCAGAACTGGCCCAGGAACTTTCATTGAGTGCATAACCATCAGGTGTCTGCCTGCCATTCAATTGCTGGCCCATCATGTTCAGCCAATTCAGCATGGGGCCGGTATTGACGATGGTGTTTCCATCATAAGCCAGACGCACCGAGGCCAGCATATAGTGCAGCGGGTCTTTGAATTTCTTGCCCAGCGAAGCGATAAATTCCTGGGAGTTAAACATGACACGCAAAGTGGCCGCGATATCGCCATCGGTTTGCAGGAAGCGTTGCGCCATTTTATCGGTCAGGTCTTTTGGCGGTGTATCCGAGACAAAGAAACTGGCCAGCTTCTGGCTGACAAAATTTGCCGTTGCCGGTTGCCTGGAGAGCAGCACCAGAACTTCATCCAGCTCTGCCATGCCACGGCCTTTGACGGTTTTGCCCAGCACCTGTTTTTCACCAAAATCATGGCGTTGCGGGTTGAATTCAAACAAGCCTTGCTTGAAGTAGATTTTCTCCAGCTCAGGCTTCATGCGTGGCGCATCCTTGCTCAGGTTAATGCCCACGCCTGTCAGTACCCGTGCCAGTTCCTGCACATCTTTCTGGGTATAACCGCCATTCACCCCCATGGTGTGCAATTCCATCAATTCACGCGCATAGTTTTCATTGATGCGGTTAGCTGCATTGTGCTCATTATCCAGGTACCTGAGCATGGCAGGGTGCATCACCGTGGCACGCAATAAATCGCGGAAATTACCCAGGGCATTTGGTCGTATTGCCTGTTCTTCAAAATCACCCAGCATGGCGCGTACATTCGCCTTGCCATTATGGATATTGAAATGATTCATCCAGAACCAGCTCATTTGTTCCTGCAACTGGTTGGGCGAATAAATATCACGCAAGAGCGCACGGGTAGAGGCTTCCCTGGCCAGGCGTGTCAATTCTTGCTGGTACTCCTTGCGCAAGGTGTCGTCCGTCCCTTTTTGCTGTTCTGAGGCGATGCGACGGGCTTCCAGGTCGCGCATGATGTCGGTCAGCGGCTGACGGGAGATCGTCATCGCATCAATCTGCGCCTGTATCGCTGGCGGCAAGACTGCATTGCGGCCGCGCAACTGTTGATCGAGATAGCGGTCAGGTCCGACAGCCTGCAAGGCTTGCAAGCTCGTAGGATTGCTACCCCAGGTCAAACGGTTCAGTAATTGTTCCGGCGCGACTGCCGCTTGCGTCAATGTCTTACCGACGGTGCCGTTGTCAGCGCTCTGCTGTGACTGGGTACTGCAAGCTGCCAGCAAGACCAGCAGGCTGGCGCTGATGGCATGCTGCAAGTTCAGTTGAATGTTCATGTCTTCCCCTTACGCTCAAGTATCAGCATACAACGCTTTCGGTGCTGAATTGTGATACGTAGTATGAACTCATTTCGTGAAATTTTCGTAACGTGCTGTAACAGCAGAGAGACGCAATCGACATGCCATAAAAGCACGAAATAGCATCAATGAGCGGGGGGCGAGACCCGCAGACAGGAGGATGGGGAAGGCTGAGATCTGTCAGGTAAATCAGGCTGTTACACAGCGCTATGTTTCATGATGAGATTGTTACTTACAAATTTGCCCCAGAGTATTCCGGGGCATGTCGCAGATTTAATTCGAACGGGGTCAAGCCAGATCCAGCATATCGTCAGTGCCATCGTCCAGGCTAGCCGTATCTATGGCCGGGCTAGTATCTGTCGGGTGATCAAAATAACCGGGTATCAAGTCACTTCCACCCTGATTGAGTTGCGCAGCAGAACTGTCAGCACTCGTTGCGTGATTTTGATTACTCTGGTTGCCCATCAAATGCCCTATGCCCTGAAACAGAAAAGCTCCGGCTGCAACGCCAGCAGCTGTGGCTGCCACCGTACCAAGTACATTGCCAGCACCACCACCAAAAAAGCCGGATGCCGGACCATTTACGGCTGCAGGTGCTGCCGCATTCATATAGCCAACTGGCAAAGGCGGTGGTATGGCACTACCTTTAACGCTATAGCTCGCCGCGGGTTGAGCCTGGCTGCTGACACTATTCCCCCAGCCAGTAGTGGCAGGGTCGAGAAAGTTGCTGGCGGGTGCAGGGTTTCTTTGTGTTTGCAATTCACGCACTTCAGCTTGCAAACTGGCAATTTGCTGGCTGGCATTGGCCAAAGCCTGGTCCAGCAGCAAGGCTCTTTGCACCAGCAGATAATGCGCGTCCGGCTGTTTGCTGACCGCTTCATTAATCAGGCTGAGCGCCTGCACGTCCTTGTTGCTGTCTTGTACTTTCACCAATTGATCGAGAAAGTTTTGTAAAACCTGGGTTTCCTGCGGGGACATGGTCAACTCCTGTTGAGCAAAACAATACTGCTGTCTCTTATTTGGTCATGTTGATATCAAACCATTCATCCTATCAAGCAAATCTTTTTCGTATTCCTCTGCTGAGAGGAACCAACTAGAAATACCAAAGGGAATGACATGTGCAGCAAGTGCTAAAGCAAAAGATGTTTTGCCTGCACCGGGGCCACCGTGAATAGCCATTATTAATCCTTGCCGTCCAGAGAATTTTAATCCTCCTTTGAAAATGATATCGGCCCCACGAAACGGTATTGGTAGTCCCCATAATTCATTTACGATCTCGCCTGCATCTGGCAGGCTATCGAGTCTTTTTGAACGTGTAAATTCAAAAATGTAAGTTCGCTTCTTATTTGTCGATTCGTTCTCGGATGTATTGCAAAAAATATTTGCAGGAACTAATTTGGCACCTTCTAGATATGCAACGCATTTTTCAACGGACTGGAATCGCAAATATAACATTTCTCTCAATGCTAGATGATGCCGAATCAACCCATCAATTTTGCCAGGACTCCCTGGGGGTAATTTATCTTCTCCGCGAGACAGATAACGCTCACGAAATGAAGTCCAAATGTGTGACAACGAATTCTCAATTTCTAATACAGAGAAGGTTTCGGATCCACCTAGTCCATTTAGGTCTGGAATCAGCCGAAATGCCCGAAATAGAAAATTTCTGCACGCGAGTAACGAATATGCTCTGGTTCCTTGTGCATTCGGCACTGTTAGAAAATCATAAATAATGGATAAAGGCGACCTAATATGAATAGGCTTTGTTTGAATATGGGATTCTGAAAATTCATTTATGTCAGATAACTCGTGAAAGGAATTTATTATTAAGGTACTTATTCGGGTCGGTTCCTCTTGAATGTATTTCTTAATATCTTGTGGAATAATCTTAGTGCCATTTGAATCAACTTCTAAATCAAGAAATTTACATTCCTTGAAAGCATTTCGAAGCGTTAACCCGTATTAAGTGATGAGTTATCCCTTGACTTTCAAACTTTAGAATTAACCTCTGCATTAAATATAGTTAAAACTGAAAAAGCACTGAGTTTAGATATTGGTTCGGATCCCATCCATGCATTTACCGATTTGGAAAATATCTATATTGGAACTCAAGATTATTTCTTGTCTCTGCACACTCTCACATTATTCGAAGAACAAATGAATGAGCGATTAAAGGATTATCCGTTTAGTCTAGCCAGCCTATACGATTTTGTCAGAAAACCAGACGTCGCAATTCGATTACGGGAAGATGGGTCGACAAAAAGTTTATTCATGCAAGAAAAGAAGTTAAGTGTTGAGATTGAGAGACGAGATCTCCCAAAAAATAATCACCGTCAATCGATTGGTGAAACCCATTTTCCAAGAGTTTCTAATACTAATCATATTAGTAATGATGCCCAAGCATTTGCGCAACAAATTGCTCGAAATCGAAATAATTACGCCTCAACAAAAAACTCTTCTCTTCGAGTTTGAAATGATTTAGGAAGCTATCAATGTCCATTGAATCAACAGAGAATTTTCCGTATTCAGACATCCTGGATGGATTAGTTTCTAGCGTCATGTTGGCGCAACGGGCTGTAGTCATGCACTACAAGTTGGAGAATTCTCTTTCGAGATTTGATCATCGACAAATTAATCTTCACTTCTGCTGGCTAAGTTTTGCTACTAAGTCTGGTGAAAATCGCCACTTGGTTGAAGCGCCTGATGGAATGAATCCACTTGGAAACAAGTGGTTACGGAATAAAACCAGCATACCTTTCAGTCGCTGTTTCAACGAAAGATCTAAAAGTAGAGGATTTTATATCCTCTTTTATTTTGCGTGTCCGCAGTGATTTGCTTGGCAAAGCTACACCTCATATCTCATGAAGTCAGGTCAATGGAAGACAGCGATATTGTTTTTTTATTATTGCATAATAATTTTAATCTCAGGAATATTTTTTCAACGGTTTGTTTATTAATACTTTGAATAAAAAATAGTTATTAAATTTTTTTAATGCTCTTTGAGTGCTCTTCTATACTGTATAGCCTCAGCCACATGCGGCGTGGCAATATGGGTAGAGCCTGCCAGGTCGGCAATCGTGCGGGCGACTTTTAATACGCGGTGGTAGGCGCGGGCGGACCAGTTGAGTTTGGTCATGGCATTGCGCAAGAGTTGCCCGGCTTGTTCATCCGGTTGGCAGTGCAGATCAATTTCTGTGGTCGATAAAAGATTGTTGGCCTTGCCCTGACGCTGTTGTTGGCGTTCAAACGCGGTTTCTACGCGCGCATGTATACTGGCACTGGCTTCACCATCAGCTTGCTTGAGTAAGTCAGCATGCGGCAGGGCACCGACCTGGATTTGCATGTCGATGCGGTCCAGCAAAGGGCCGGATATCCTGTCCTGATAGCGGGCGATAATGTCTGGTGTGCAGCGGCACTTGCCATTACTATGGCCGAAGTAACCGCAGGGACATGGGTTCATGGCTGCGATCAATTGAAAGCGTGCCGGGAAGTCAGCCTGTCTTGCCGCGCGGGAAATAGTGATATGACCAGACTCCAGCGGTTCACGTAAAACTTCCAGCACTTTTCTATCGAACTCCGGCAATTCGTCGAGGAAGAGGACGCCACGATGCGCAAGCGAAATTTCACCTGGCCTTGGGGTGCCTCCTCCACCAACTAGTGCAACGGCAGATGCGGTGTGATGTGGTGATCGATATGGGCGTGCTTTCCATTTCTCAATTGAAAAGCCTGAAGTCAGGGATTGCACTGCCGCTGATTCCAATGCTTCCTGATCTGTCATGGTAGGCAAAATGCCGGGGAAGCGGGCGGCCAGCATTGATTTTCCTGTACCCGGTGGCCCCATCAACAAAACTGAATGCGATCCTGCCGCCGCCACTTCCAGAGCCCGTTTGGCCTGTAACTGGCCTTTGACTTCGGCAAAATCGGCGTACTGTGGCCGCCTGGGTCTGGAGGCGGGGCGGTGGCGTACCAGTCTTTGCTCTCCATCCACACCAGCGAAGTGAGCACATACCTGTAGTAGCGAATCTGCAGGGTAGATGGCGGCATCGCTGACCAGTGCCGCTTCGTCCGCATTCGCGCGTGGCAAAATGAAGGCGGGTTCCTGTGCAGAGTGCTGCTGGCTTTTGCAAATCGCAAACGTCATGGCCAGCGCGCCACGTATGGGCCGCAATTCACCTGACAGCGAGAGTTCGCCAGCAAACTCATACTGTTCCAGCGCATCTCCCGGGATTTGCCCGGATGCGGCCAAAATACCCAGTGCGATGGGCAAATCAAAGCGGCCAGATTCCTTGGGCAAATCAGCAGGTGCCAGGTTCACAGTGATGCGTTTATTCGGGAATTCAAAGCGGGCGTTTTGCAATGCAGCCCTGACCCTGTCCTTGGATTCTTTGACTTCGGTTTCTGGCAGTCCGACGATAGTGAAGGCTGGCAGGCCATTTGCCAGATGCACTTCCACAGTCACCTGTGGCGCATCCATACCATTCAGGGCGCGGCTTTTGAGTACGGCGAGTGACATGCGGTCTGGTACTTAATCGTCTTTTTGCTGTGCTTCCAGTGCAGCGACCCTGGCTTCCAGGGCTTCCAGTTTGGCGCGGGTCTTGGCCAGGACTTGTGCCTGGATATCAAATTCTTCGCGAGTGACGAGGTCCAGCTTGGAAAATCCCTGGCTCATCATGGCTTTGACATTCTTTTCTATGTCCTTGGCAGGTGAGTTTTCCAGTGCCTGGCTGATCTTGGTCTGCATGTCATTAAAGAAATTTTGCTTATCCATTTTTATCCTCTATCTTGTAATTGCACATTTATGGTGCAAATCATGCTTTGCCACTTTTTTGTGCGAAATCGGTCATGCCCGAAATTGGTGCGCAATGTGGATTTTTTCGCTTGCTATTTTACCTATGGGGCAATGATAGCGCATCTTGCCCAAACCACGACTGGTATTGCGGCGCAATATAAAAAACAGGCGGGACGCAGAGTTTATCTGGCTGTATGCATATTAATACACTCTGGGTGCTGTGTTGCACATTCAATTTATTGGCGTGACAGCCATAGTTGGCACGACTCCTGCTAACAGGAAAGGGAAATAAGAATTTAAGAGTCTGACCGGGCAAGTGGTAGCGAGTGGCAGTGATTGTTGGCCACCACATGCTGAAAACAGATTCTGCCCAGAGTTCAATCAAATCAAATCTTAATCATTAGGGGGAAGCGCAATGAAAAAACTAGTAATCGCCGCTGCTGTAGCCACAACATTCTTTGGTGGTTTTGCCCATGCAGAAGATGCCAAGCCAGAAGCCAAACCAGACAATGAAGTCAGCTTCAACATTGGCGTCGTCAGCGAATACCGTTATCGTGCGATTGCGCAATCGCGTCTTGATCCAGCTTTGCAGGGCGGCGCTGATTATGTGAATAACCCTAGCGGCTTTTATGCTGGCACATGGCTGTCAACGATCAAATGGACCAAGGATGCAGGCGGTGGTGGTGACCTTGAATGGGATATCTATGCCGGTAAAAAGGGCGAGATCACCAAAGATGTTTCTTATGATGTTGGTGTCCTGACTTATATCTACCCATCCAATGGGCTGAACAAGGTCGCCGGTTTTGCTGATGCCAACACCACAGAAATTTACGGCCAGTTAGGCATGGGGCCTGCATATATCAAGTATTCACACTCGATCACCAACCTGTTCGGTTTTATCGATAGCAAGAACAGCGGTTATCTGGATATTGGTGCAAACATTGAGTTGCCTGAAGGTTACACGCTGGCTTTGCACGCTGGTCATCAAACCATCAAGAACAATGGTGCGTACTCTTATTCCGATTGGAAAATCGGTGTGAATAAGGAGTTTTTTGGTGTGAATTTTGGTATCGCAGCGCTGGGCACGAATGCAGAGAAAAAACTGTATGTCACGCCAGCGGGCAAGTTCACAGGCAAAACTACTTTGGTATTGTCTGCAGTTAAAACATTTTAAAAAAATCGAGGCGAGCATGAAACTGATTACTGCAATTATCAAGCCTTTTAAGCTGGATGAGGTCCGCGAGGCGCTATCCACCATAGGCGTACAAGGGATCACCGTGACCGAGGTGAAGGGCTTTGGCCGTCAGAAAGGCCATACAGAACTGTACCGTGGTGCAGAGTATGTTGTCGACTTCCTGCCAAAGACAAAAATTGAAGCTGCTGTGGATGATGCGATTGTTGATCGCGCTATCGAAGCGATAGAAACCGCAGCCCGCACCGGCAAGATTGGTGACGGCAAGATTTTTGTCTATGACTTGCAACAAGTTGTGCGTATTCGTACCGGTGAAACCGGCAACGACGCACTCTGATAGCCTACCAGGGAGTTCACATGAAAAAACTGTTGAAGAACATGCTGGCAGGGGCCGCTTTGCTGGTCACAGTCGGTTTTACATCTATAGCATCAGCGCAGGATGCCTCGGCCAAAGCTGAACCAGCGGCAGCGTCTGCTGCTGCGGTGACTGCTTCGGCCAGCGCCTCGGCACCTGCGGCCTCTGCAGCAGTAGTTGCACCGGTTGCACCAGCCTCTGCCCCAGCGGCGGCTGATCCGGCTGCTGCCAGTGCCGCCGCACCGGCAGCACCGGCACCTACGCCAAATAAAGGCGATACTGCCTGGATGATGGTTGCTACTTTGCTGGTCATCCTGATGACCATTCCTGGCCTTGCCCTGTTCTACGGTGGCCTGGTTCGTTCCAAGAACATGTTGTCTATCCTGATGCAGGTCTTCATGATCTTCGCAGTGATTGTGGTTTTGTGGTGTATCTACGGTTATTCACTGGCATTTACCGAAGGTGGCAAATTCATCGGCTCGTTTGACCGTCTGTTCCTGAAAGGGATCTGGGATCCGGCCAAGGCAACATTCGGTACTGCAGCGACATTCAGCAAAGGTGTAGTGATACCTGAGTTTGCCTATGTAGCCTTCCAGGCGACATTTGCAGCCATCACTTGTGGCCTGATCATCGGCGCGTTTGCAGAGCGTGCAAAGTTCACTGCAGTTCTCTTGTTCGTGGTCTTGTGGTTCACCTTCAGCTACCTGCCTATCGCTCACATGGTCTGGTTCTGGACTGGCCCTGATGCAATCAAGGATGCAGCAACGCTGGCGACAGAAACTGCCAAAGCTGGTTTCCTGTTCCAAAAAGGCGCGCTGGACTTCGCTGGTGGTACCGTCGTGCATATCAATGCTGCGGTCGCTGGCCTGGTTGGTGCTTATCTGATAGGCAAACGTGTGGGCTACGGTAAAGAATCCATGGCACCTCACTCCCTGACAATGACGATGATAGGTGCGTCCCTGTTGTGGGTGGGCTGGTTTGGTTTCAATGCCGGCTCAGCTCTGGAAGCAGGCGATGTCGCAGCACTGGCGTTCATCAATACTTTGCTGGCAACGGCTGCAGCAACTGTGTCATGGGTATTTGGTGAGTGGATGTCCAAGGGCAAGCCTTCCATGCTGGGTGGTGCATCCGGTGCGGTAGCTGGTCTGGTCGCGATTACGCCAGCTTGTGGTTTTGTCGGCCCTATGGGTGCCCTGATCATCGGTCTGCTGGCAGGAATCATCTGCCTGTGGGGTGTGAATGGTCTGAAGCGCTTGCTGGGTGCAGATGATTCCCTTGACGTGTTTGGCGTGCATGGCGTCGGCGGTATCCTGGGTGCCTTGTTGACAGGTGTGTTTGCTGCACCATCTCTCGGCGGCCAGGGTATATTTGACTATGTCACCAACAAAATGTCGGCTGATCCTTACGATATTTTTGGCCAGGTCATGACGCAAGCAACAGCAGTAGGCACGACCATCATCTGGTCAGGCGTCGTGTCCTTCGTGGCTTACAAACTGGTTGATCTGGTGGTTGGTCTGCGTGTACCGGAAGATGAAGAACGTGAAGGTCTGGACATCACCAGCCATGGTGAGTCTGCATACCACTCTTGATTTGATTCATGATCTGATGAAAAAGTTTTTGCCCGGCCTGTCTCTGCTACACCGATAAGGCCGGGTAATTAAGAAGTATCCAAAGGAGTACCGTCAGTACCGTAATCAGAGCTTGCGGTCCTGAATTTGACAGGCTGTTTTGCATTGTGCAAAACAGCCTTTTTTTATCTGCCTGCATTTGATTACATTATTATATGCAGGACAAAAAAATACGCCACCCGCAGGTGGCGTAGATATTCGAACCAAGAAGATATCCGTCAGCTTATTTTGCAGCAGGTGCAAATTTATCTGCAGGTACCAGCAACCACAAACGTGCCAGATCACCAGAACCATCACGGCCTTGTACTGACTTCAGGGTTTCAACTGCCTTATCGCGCTTGCCTGCTTTCAGATAAGCCATACCCAGATGCAGTTTTGCTTCATCAGGAGATTTCAGACCACCCTTTGCAATACCCTGTTCCATCAATGCCAGGCCTTTGTCGTACTGGCCGTTAACCACATAGTTGTAACCGATGTTGACCATGCCGATACCGGTCTTGGCATTTTTTGCGGCTGCTTCACCAGCATCCAGGCTCTTGACGTCATCAGCCGCCTGTTTGTTGACGCGATCGCGCAATTGCTTGTGTTTTGCAGCTTCTTTGCCAGTACCCAGCAAGTTTGCGGCATAGCCAGCGTCAATCGCAGTCTTGGCTTCAACAGGCAAACCGGCCAGCAAGGCCAGCTCTGCCATATCGACAAACTGGGCGCCGTCCTCAAATTTGTCATTCAGGATCAGCAGGCGATAGTAGTCCAGCAACAAGCGGTCAGAAAAACCGGTTTTCTTGGTGACGCGATACAGCAGGTCAGCCCAGAATTCTGGTTTTGGATACAGCGCGACCATGCGTTCCAGTGCTACTGTATAGCCATCCCAATCCTTGAGTTGTTGATAGCTGCTGGTCAGCAGACGCAGATTTTCTTCTGTCGTTTTGCGCTGCGCCTTGTCGTCTTCTGCCATTTGCACATTCAATACCTTGATAGTATTGGCATAGTCATTTTCCAGATAATAGGAACGGGCGACCAAGTTACTCATGCCTGCATTACCAGGATCTTTTGCCAGCCTGCGCTTTGCCCACTCGCGGGATTCGGCATATTTCTTTTCATTAAACAGTGTGCCTGCAACTGCTTCAGTGAAATGCTGTTTTTCTGATTCTTTCAAGAATTCGCTGGCGATCATGGCTTCCATCGCCTTGACCATCATGACAGAGTCATTGGTGCTGGAACCAATGACTGCGCGTATGCGATTCAGTGCAAAATTTTCAAAAGGAGTTTTTTTCTCCATCGCTTCCAGGACTACCAGTTTCTCCAGTGCCTGTGGAAATTGCTTCGCAGTCACCAACTCCATGATTTCATTAAGTGGTTTGCCCATTTCTGGACGTACTGTTTGCTGCTTGGCAGGATCAGCCGCTTCTTGTGCCTGAACGGCATTCACAGTCACGGGAGAGAAGCCAGAGCCAAGTGCGGCCAGCAGTATGGCGGCGAACAGATAAGAAGTTTTTTTCATGAATGATCCAGATTAAAAATGAAAATTGCCGTCTCGACATTAAACATGCAACAAACGACAACAAGTCAACAACAAATCAACAGCACAAAGAACCAGCATAATTAATGGGTAGGGCGGTATTGCATCTCTCGCCCTTGCCTGAGCAAGATAGTCCTGGTCTTTCCGTGCCAGCCTTGTTCACATTGCGGAATCCGGCATTATAGCCGAGCTGGCAACAGCATTACCATTTGCATCCTGTGTCCACAACGGTGCTAACCGCCAGTGGGATGACAGCCAGCAAGCCTATTCCCGAATAAGCCTTCAGGCAATCTTTCTTTTCTGCCCGCTTAGCCCCTTCCCCAAGCCGCTTTTCCAGGCTGTCACCACGTCTGTGGCTGGCCTGCATTTGTTCTATTTCTGAGGGTTTACGCTGGCGTTCCAGCGCCAGCGCAGAACTGCGCACGGCTTCCAGGTCCAGCCCCGGGCTCGGCTGGCTATCGGAGCTGATGGCTTGCGGCGCAGGCTGGCTGATGGTATCCGGTATCGATTCTGATGGTTTTTTGCTGGGCTGCAGAGATGGGCTCGCTGTTTTTGTGGCAGCGATTTCTTTGCGTATAGCTCTTTTATCCGTCTTTTCAGTTTTGTTTGCTGCTTCTGTTGGTTGCCTGACTTTGGGAACTTCAGGCTTGGGGATTATCGTCAACACTTGCAGGTAGTGCACCAGCGGATTGATGTCGCCATGCCTTACAAAGACGTTTTGATGGCGCAATAGCTGCCAAAAAAGCACATGTACGGTGATCACCAGCAAGATTGTCAGGGCTGGATACCCAGGTTTGCTGATTCCTGGGTTTGCTGGTTTGTCCACTTGTGGTGAAAATTGCATCATGCCCTTCCAAAACTATGCTGATATTGAGGCTCAGACTCCGGCCATCAGACTACTTCAGCTTGTTAAAAGTTCATGTCAGCCCGCAATTCTGCTGTCAGAACTTCATTTTTGGCGTTCCTGCACCAGTATCCAGGGCTTGACGACCACGGTCCAGTGCTGGGCGTCCTGCTCCAGCCATGCCTGGGCCTGTTCATCGCTGACTTTTCCCAGTTGCTCATGTTCGAGCAGGGCAGTAATGACATCGGCATGGTCTTCGGCCATGTGCATGGCAACCTCAACCAGATCCAGGCCAGGCTGAACCACCAGCACAGTACCGCTGGCAAAATGACGCAATAACTCACTCCAGGGGTAAGCTGCAGTTTCGAGATTGATCTTGGTACGTAAAATATCGGTATTGGACATGAAATTTATTTAAAATATATTGAGAAGGATCGGGTAAAACGAATCCATATCCATAATTTTATGCAAATCCTGAAATAAAGCGGAAGAAATAAGTGGAAAAGGCTATTTTCTTGTTAAAGTCGCCATAGGCAACAAACATTGAAAATCGCAGACAGAAATGAGTTCCAGGGAATGAAAACACTCAAAGAGACCTTATGACGCTGAGACGCCAACTCCTTCTTGCCATATCCATCATTTTCTTTGCCGTGTTTCTTGGCTTGCAAATCCTGTCAGTGCTGACGACGCGGGATTACTTGCAACAGCAACTGGCCTCGCATGCGCAAGATGCTGCCACGGCCTTGTCGCGGCCTTTGGAAGAAGCTCTGGTCAAGAATGACCAGACTCTGGCAAATATCCAGATTTCCACCCTGTTTGACCGTGGTTACTATAAAAAAATTGTGGTGCTTGATCCCGCCGGCAAAGTGCTGCTCAACAAGGAGCTAGGCGCTAACAAAGACAGTGTGCCAGGCTGGATACCTACCCTGTTCGATTTGCAGACACCACAGGGCGAGGCTTTTATTTCATCAGGCTGGCGGCAACTGGGTAAGGTCGTTGTTGTCAGCCATCCGGCTTATGCCTATGAGTACCTGTGGCGCTCTATGAGGGAAATGGCTTTATGGATGTTTGCCATGTACCTCGTGGTCTGGGGGCTGACGGTGGTTTTGCTCAGAATCATTTTGGGACCACTGGAAAAAATAGAAGAAGTCGCCATCGCCATACAGGGTAAAAATTTCCGCCGTATCGAAGTTGTGCCGCAAACACGTGAGTTAGGACGCGTAGTCGTTGCCATGAATCATATGACAGAGCGTATCTCCAGCCTGCTTGATGAAGAAATCGCCAGGGCAGAGAACTTCAGACGCGAAGCCTTTATCGACAAAGTCAGTGGTCTGGAAAACCGCCATGGCTTTGACCTGCGCTTTAATCATCTGCTGTCTGAAGAAGGGCGCTTTGAAACTGCCGTTATCTTTGTACTGGAGTTTGATGGACTGAAAGAATACAACCATCAGCACGGCTATCAACAAGGCGATATCTTGCTGGCCGACGTGGCGACGGTGGTGTCCGAAGTCTTCAGCAAGTATCCCAATATCCTTGGCCGCATAGGCGGTGCTTCTATCGCAGCAGTCTGTATTGATGTCGATCAGAAAACCATGAAGCTGCTGGTTGATGCCTTGCAATATCGCTTGAATCAGGTATTGCTGCGCGCTTCGCGCCAAGTCAGCCTGGCTGCCGGTACCCTGGTATTTGGCCCGGCGCAGACACGGGGTGATATTTTCTCCCGCGCAGATCTGGCGATAGAAACCATGCGTCAGTCCGGCAACGGACAAATCAGCCTGACAGCCATGGAAGACAGCGAAGCCATGATAGCTGGCTCCCATGGCTGGCGCACCCTGATACACAATGCGCTGGCAGAAAACCGCTGGGTCTTGTTCGCCCAGCCTGTCATGCGTTTGCAATTGCGCCAGCTTGTGCATCACGAGGTATTTTCCCGTTTGCTGGATACCCAAGGTAACCTGGTCCCGGCCAATCAGTTTTTACCCATGGCTTTGCGTCACCAGCTCATGCCTGAAATTGATCAGGCAGTGATTACTCTGGTCATGGACATGCTGCAAAAAAATCGCGGTACGTATAAAAATATCGCCATCAATGTGTCGCTGCAATCCATGGAGAGCAAAGAATTTTGCGACTGGTTGCAAGCGCGTCTGAAATTTTCACCAGAACTGGCGGCCTGCCTGTCAGTCGAGATCAGTGAGTTCGCCTGCGCCAAAGACCATGCCGTGACCAGGAAATTTGTCAGTGCCTTGCGTGAAGCACGCGTGCGCTTTGGGGTCGATCATTTTGGCCTGGACCCACATGCCCTGAATTTTATCCGCGAAGTACCGCCAGATTACATCAAGCTGGATGGTGGCCTGGTTCAGGAAGTTGCAGCGAATGAAAGCAGTCACGCCCACTTGCGCGCCATCGTCAAATTTGCGCAATCCCTGGGCATTTCCCTGATCGCACAAAATGTAGAAAGCGAAGCATCGTTGCAATTATTGATTGCTGATCAGGTAGAGTGTGGTCAGGGTTTTTATTTTGGCGCGCCGGAAAAGATAGTCGTGGCGGAGGCAGGATAAGTCCGCTCACATGCGTTTTTCTTTTTCCATTTTCTCTATCAAATCCTTCCAGAGGCGCACAGTCGATGCACCGCCCTTGCGGGTGTTGCCGCTGGCCAGCCACAAGTCTTCATCATTAAAGCTGTACACCGGCACCAGGTCATTGCGGGCTGAACCTGGCTGTATTTCTTCCACCAGATTATCCAGTATCCAGGGTTCTGCTGCCGGTGTTGGGTAGTAGGCCAGTACCATATGGGTCTCGCCTATGCGTGTCGCCCTGACATAAGTAATACGCAAACGCTCGGCGGGTATGCCAAGGTCTTTCAGTGTCATGTATTTGGCTACTGCATAATCTTCGCAATCCCCACCCCATGAGGCAATAAATTCAACTGGCGTGGCCCAGTAGTCATTGACCCCCCAATGTTCCTGATCCGTCAGGTAGGGGACACGATTATAAAAATCATTCACCTGCCGTAAAACCGGCATTTCATATAGTCCATCGTTAGAGCGTGCTGCATTTTTGGCAAAGTCCTTGCCCGCAGCAGCCCTGATCTTGTTGATGGCAATTTGCATTTGTGTCAGGCGACGTGGTCCCTCAACGCCAAAGCGTTTATTCACATGCTCGATCAGGCCATGCGAAAAATCCACCAAACCGGATACCACAACCGGGCTCATGAGGCCTAGCAGCAAAAACAGACTGGCGGCGATTTTCGCATCCTTACTGCGCATGGGTGGTTGGTCTGGTAAGCATGGACAAGAGCAACAGTGTAGCTGTTACAGGCCACTCGTGCAGCAATACCTGCGCTTGTGGATTTAAAAAATGTTAGATGAAAATTGTTAAAATACATGCATCTTTCATCCTCAAGGAAAACCCATGTCAGAAAACCAGCAAAGCTGGATCGACTTACGCAGTGACACCGTCACCCGTCCTACTCCTGCCATGCGTGAACTCATGCACACTGCCGAACTGGGGGATGATGTCTATGGCGATGATCCCACCGTCAATCACCTGCAGGCTTATGCCGCTGATCTGTTTGGCTATGAGGCAGCACTGTTTGCGCCATCCGGTACACAAAGCAATTTGCTGGCCTTGCTGGCCCATTGCGCCCGTGGTGATGAATATATCGTCGGTCAAGAAGCACATACCTATAAATATGAGGGCGGTGGCGCTGCCGTACTGGGCAGCATACAGCCGCAGCCTTTGACTAACCAGGCAGATGGCAGCATCGCTCTGAATGACATCACCAATGCCATCAAACCCGACGATTTTCATTTTGCCCGCAGTCGTTTGCTTGCACTGGAAAACACCATAGGCGGCAAGGTGCTGGCACCTGAATATATGCAGGCAGCAACCAGTCTGGCGCATGAGCGTGGTCTGGCCACCCACCTTGACGGCGCACGTATTTGCAATGCCATCGTTAAATTGGGCATCAGTCCTAAGCAGGTCGTGCAGGGTTTTGACAGTGTTTCGGTCTGCTTGTCCAAAGGTCTGGGCGCGCCCATAGGTTCGGTACTCTGCGGTAGCCATGACTTGATTAGCCAGGCCAAGCGCTGGCGCAAGATGCTGGGCGGCGGCATGCGCCAGGCTGGCATGCTGGCCGCTGCTGGTTTGTATGCGCTGGAACATCATATCCCGCGGCTGGCAGATGATCATGCCAATGCAGAACGCCTGGCAAATGGCCTGCGCCAGATCAGTGTCTTGCAGGTACAGGCACCACAGACCAATATCGTCTACGCCGACCTGCCAGCCGCAGCTTGTGCGGAGCTGGCAAAACTCTTGCAAGAACATGGCATCATGGCTAGGGTTACGCCACATATGCGCATGGTCACCCATCTGGACGTATCTGCAACAGACATCGATAAAGTGGTCGCAGTATTCCAGACTTTCTTTAATAACTGGGAATAGTATCTCTACGCATAAGGCGATTCTCTTCAAGAATCGCCTTATTGCTACCTGACATCCAGCATGGGGCTGTACAAGATAAGGCGGGCGATATGCAAGCTGGTCTGGTCATCACTCAGGCTCGCATGATCTACATGAGGTAAATTATTCAAGCCATGCGCCAGGTTGTTTTGCGGGTATCTGGCCCTGGCAATGATATTGAACAGGCTCAGGCACTGGTATAAGTGATTGTGTTCTGCATGTCCGTGATGCGCTTGAGTCAGTTTTTCCAGACAAAAGCTGACTGTATTTTTCTCATGTGTCTGTCCATGCTTATGTTTTACCGACACCGGGAAAGAGACGCTATTTTTATTCATGGTATTCGTGATGGTCTGTAGCCAGCTGCGGGTGGCGACGTCATACACAATACGGCAACTCAGAATATCACCAGGGCTGACCGGCATGCTGGGACCACCAAAGCAGGCTTGCGCAGGTTTTTGCCTGCCACCTGCATGTACATATTGGCCGCATACCCACCAACCGCTATTTGGACCTGGATTATTGCTGGTATTAACGCCAGCGTTTTGCACAGGACTGTAGCTAAGCACCGCCTGCAAGCCTCCATCCATCCATTCAACGCTATTGTCCTGACCGGGACGCAGGCATGGCCACAGATAGGCATGCGCTTTGTCACTGTTCAGGAATGGCACCTGCACCTGTGCCTGTATTGAAATCCAGTTATTCCCTGGCGCGGCGGTAATACTCAGCTTGCTATCTGGTGCGGCAGGTTTTTCGAAGCAGTCTGCACCAGGTTCGGCATGCAGAACAGGCGCGCCAGAAAAAAAGATCACATCACCTGCATGCAAGACGTGATGGTGATACATGATGGCGTAATGCTTAACGTAAAAGAAAAAAGTAATACGGTCATCTGCTGCTGCAAATGCCTTGGCTTCTGTCAGTGTCATGCATTGCATGCGACAAACTTCCAGGTTCCGGCTAGCCTCATCCAGTACGGCCATGCCACTGATTTTTTGCCATTGCAGGCCGGGTTCTTCTGGCGCAAAAATAACCAAAGGATCAAGTTCAGATGAGATGACGATCTTTTTTTCTGTAATCATGTTTTTTCCTGATTTTGTCAGACGCCAGCATTAGTACATTCGGGTTTGATACTGATTACCAATTATCAACCCGTACTGTCGTCACTTTTACGGCGGTGATAATTTGTTTTTATGCTCGTCGTGCCAGCATTGGATTTGTCGGCCTTGCGTCTGTCAAATCCTGTCTTGGCGCCAGCAAACAGGCTGCGGAAACTTTCTATTGCCGCCGCCTCTTCGGCCTCGCTTGGCGTGTGTTCGCCAAACAGATTGGCTTGCAGTCTCAACATGGGCGGCAAGCAGTCCTGAAAAAGCGCAAAGTCACCGACGGGATCAAGTTTCAATAACATCTCTGCATTCGCGAATTGCTGTGCGGGCTTCATACATGACTCCTGGATTAGTGTTGGCATGTGTCAGTGCTCCGGATTATTTGCAAAACAGGGCGTGCTGCATCAATCCCAGATCGAGCATGTCTTGTGCAGTCTTGCCAGGTTTTACTGCAACTTTGCGCAGTTGGGTTTGCGGAGTCGCCTCAGGTGTCGCTTCGGTTTTTTTCTCTTCTTTCAGCGTCACTGTGGTGGACCATGGTGTGTCTTTTGATGCCCAGGTAGTGGCCCACAAGGCATACGGCACTTCCAATACCGATGGCGCAGGTTCTGGCAATGGGCGCAGACGCAAGTGGGTAGAGGTGTGGACGGCAGCAGACCAGGCTGCCTGCGGGTCTTGTGGACGGGTGACAGGTATCTGGGCGATGGTACTGATCCTGACGCGGCCCCAGCTGAGTTTGGCGCGCTCTACATTTTTTTGTATGAGTACACTGCGGGTTTCATTGTAGTAAACGTCGTCGGTCAGCAAACGCATGGCGATATTGCGGGCCAGTCTGGCTTTCAGGGCCATTTTACTGAGCAGCATGAATAACAGCAGATTGAGTGCAATAAGCAAAATTTCTGTGGTGGGCATCGTTCTCTCCTTCAGGTGGCAAGCATGTGGACTCGCCTGATGCTGGTCTATTTGCAAACGCCGTGCCAGCAACGTTTCCCTAGGGAGAGGGCTATTTTTCAAGCCTGATTGACATGTAAAGCATACAAATTTACATTGGCGCTTTACACTGTCGCTTTACATCTGCGACGCCTGCGCCCAAGATTTGCAGCAAACACAATGACCGATACTGATTACACCCTGACCTCACCCCTGGCCAAGCTGGCTGACAATGCGTCTGCCTTGCTGGGGCTGACTATCATCTGGCATCCCGATAGCCAGCGCATAGGTGAGCAATTCATGGCCAGCAATCCTGACGGTTTGGTCGAGATCAATCGCTTCTTGCCGCTATTCCGCCATCCCGCCAAAGAGGGTTTGCCGCTGGGCTATGGCGGTATCTCGCGTGATCCGGTGCGTATCAGTCGCGGTGCCAATGACGACATCCTCATCACCCCCCCTGCCAGCCGCATGGTGGTAGAGGTCAATGGCATAGAGGTTAGCGCGCCTGTGGCGCTCAGCCGTGAACAGATAGAAGCAGGTGCCGTCCTTGGCCTGGGTCGTGCCATCATCATTTGCCTGCACTGGATGCGCTGCCTGCCCAAGCACAATCCTGCCCTCGGCTTCATAGGCGTAGGCAGTGCCGCCATCGTCGCTCGTGACCAGATACGCCAGGTCGCCGGGACTGAGCTGCCCGTCTTGCTGCTGGGTGAAACCGGTACCGGCAAAGAAATCGCCGCGCGTGCCATCCACGCCTATAGCAAGCGTGCCAGTGCAGAACTGGTCAGCGTCAACATGGCCGCCCTGAACGAAGCCCTGGCAGCTGCTGATTTGTTTGGTGCCGTCAAAGGCGCATACACAGGCGCACAAAACGCCCGCAAAGGCTTGTTTGCCGAGGCAGAAGGAGCAACCCTCTTTCTCGATGAGATAGGCAATACTCCAGCCAGCATACAACCCATGCTCTTGCGCGTGCTCGAAAGCGGCGACTACCGCCCGCTGGGTGCCCAGCAAGACCAAAAGTCCAGCGCCCGCCTGATCGCCGCGACAGATCAGGATTTATATAGCGAAGGCTTCAACCAGGCGCTGTTACGTCGTCTGGAAAGTTTCATCATCCATCTGCCACCCCTGCGCGAACGCCGGGAAGATATAGGCGTACTGTTGCTGCATCTGCTCAGCAACAGCAAACTACCGAATGAACTGGGCACCAGCCTGCCGGTAGCACTGGTCAGCGAATTTGCCAATTACGACTGGCCAGGCAATATCCGCCAGTTGTCCCACGTCCTGCGTCGCGCCCTGCTGGCGCTGCAACTGGGAGAAGTGCCGCAACTCGCCAGCCTGGTAAAAACCACCCACCAAACCCCATCCAGCGTGGCACAGGCCAGCATAAGCACAGACAGTAAAATCCCGCAGCCAGCCACACCACGCAAAAAGCTGACCGAACTCAGTGACGATGACGTCCTGCGCGCAATGGAAAACAACGACTGGTATATACAGGGAGCCGCGCAAGAACTCGGTGTCTCGCGCCCATCCATGTACAAGCTGCTCGACAACCACAGCCAGATACGTCGCGCCGAACAGATACCCACAGAAGAAATTCGCCAGTCACTGGAAGCCAGTGCTGGCGATGTAGAGGCTTGCGCCGCCCTATTGAAAACGCCTAGTGAGGCGTTGAGGCGGTATTTGAAGGTGGTAGGTATCTAAAATATCTCGTTCCTATTTTAGATACCTGACTACGAATTAACCTCCACCAGCTTCGACGTCAACTTCAGGATCAGGCAGGTAGAAGAACTCTGAACTCACTACATCACCAGCTGGGTTGGTGAAATCTGCCGTAAATGAGATAGTGAAGCCCCAAAAGCCAAGACTGTCTTCATTCATCGTCATTGTTACACCATCAACTGGGCATGCAGTTTTTGCAGTTCCGACTGCAGCTTTTCCATTTTCTAATTCAGCTTTGCAAATCGCGATAAATGCACTTGCTGTGACTGTTACGGTATTGGCAGGATCAGTGGCCGTACCTTTGAAATTAAAGGTTACAGTATCGCCCACATTAAGCACCCGCTTATTGTTTACTGGGCTTATTGGTGGCTCAGGAGTGAATTTCCCTGTTGCAGAAACAGTAGCCCGATTTTGTGGATTGCCCTGGTTAAAAAATGTTGTGAATGTATAGTTGACTGGATCACTCATATTCAAGTTCTCTATTGGTTGGACTAAACAAATAAGCATGCGTCTCACGATTCATGCTTGCCGTTTCAATAATCATTTCTGATAAAGAAATCTTTACTTCGCAGGCTGATCAGCAAAAACTGTTCCAGTTCATTTTGATTGGTTATTGGTTATTTTTGTATAGCGTGGATCGCGTCTTAAATTGAGTAAATCAGGTTCGGACTCAAGAGATTTCATTGAATAGCCAAACTCAATGGCTTTAGCGATTTCCACAAGTGCATCTTCTCGCTGTCCTAGCAGTTCATAAGCCATACCAACACGAAAATGAACATTGGCATCTTTAGGCCCCAGTTTCAATGCGCGTCCCATATACTCGTTTGCGTTATCTTTATCACTGACTCGTGCGGAATACAGGGCAAAACGAGAAACAAGTGCCATATCATTTGGCGATGCTTGCAGGCGAGGGGTAAGCAATTGACGTGCTTTTTCATATGCTTTTTGAGCTTCATTTTCCCTGCCAGGTATCCAACGCAGACTATCACCAAGATTTGCCCATCCCAGATATTTTGCTGGATTACCTTTGTTGGGATCAACAGCTAATTCAAATGCTTCGGCAGCACCTACATAATCTCGTTTTTTAAATAAAGCTGCACCTAAGTTTGAATATAAAAGGGCACTCGGCCGTATCAGCAATCCTTGCTGGAGGATTTGCATTCCTTCATCATCCCGGTTTTGTTTAACTAATGCATTGTTCAAATTTGCGTACGCAAATACAGAGTCTGGTTGTATTTTTATACTCAACTTAAAGAACTGTTCTGCTTGAGTAAACTTACTTTGTTCAAAATTGGCTATTCCTATTTCTTCTGCAAACAATCTTTCATGCGGGAATTTTTCCAGTCCCATCGAAGCATATTTTATTGCTTCGTCATAACGTTTCATAAGTCTGAGTACTTTTACTCTCCCATAAAAAGCAAAAATGTTATCCGGATCGAACGTCAACGCTTTTTCATAGGTACTCAGAGCTAATTCATTTTTTCCTGACTGTGCCTGTACCCGGGCAATGGCGATATGGCTAAGAGCCAATTTGTCATTGAGTTTTAATGCTTGTTGCGCACTTGCATCGGCTTTTTGTAGCAGCACTTCATCCTGTTTGTCGCTGTCGTAACGAAACGTATAAATTATCGACATACCAGCAACGGCACCGGCTTGTTGCGGATTGCGTTTCAATATCGTCTCAAAGTTTGCTTCTGCCACGTCCAGGCTACCTGGTCTGTCAAATTGCTTTAAAGCCTCAAGCCCCTGTTTCATAGCCAATGATTCTGAAAACGGCTTCAAGGACATCTTGTCAATTTCAAGGTAGGGCGCAGCCTGCCAGGCACCATATCCCAGTGCGACGATGATGGCGCTGACGATGGCAAATCTTTTCGGTGGACTTAATGCTTTCCAGCCTTTGTCAGAGTTACTAGCTGTGTTACCCGCTCCAGAAACAAGCACAGGCACACTCACCAGCCCACGCAATTGCTCAACTACCTGCTGCATGCCGCTCAAGCGTTTCTCGGTCTGCCGTGCCGTCATCGCCAGTACCAGTTTGATCAGCTCTGGCTTGCATCCCACCGGGAATTCCCAGGTATCAGAATTCGATTGCATCAGGGCGGCGGCCAGGGCCAGGCCGCTGGCATTGGCGAAGGGGCGCTGGCCTGTCAGGATTTCGTAAAGGATAACGCCGAGAGCGTAGATGTCGCTTTGGGCGTTGGCCGGGCTGCCCATCATGCGTTCGGGGGCCATGTAGGCTATGGTGCCTTGCGGGTCAAGCTGGCTCATGGACGTGGTGGCCTGGGCATCGGTTTGGGATGCCAGGCCAAAGTCGAGTATGCGGACTTTACCGCCGGGCTCCACCATCAGGTTCGACGGTTTCAGGTCGCCATGGATGAGGCCGCTGGCATGGGCCTCTTGCATGGCTTCGGCGACCTGGCTGATGATGTTGATGGCTTGTTGTTCTGGCAGCGGTTGCTGCGGGTTTTGTTGCAGCAATTGCTTGAGGGTCAGGCCGGGCACCAGTTCCATGACGATGGACTGGCTATTGTCTTCATCCTCAATGGCAAATATCTTGACGAATGCCGGGTGCTTCAATGACGCGGCCAGGCGCGCTTCTTTGAGCAGGTTGCTGCCAGGGGCTGTGCTTTCGGTTGCTTTGAGCTGTTTGATGGCGACAGGGCGGCAGAGTTTGCTGTCCCAGGCTTCATGGACTTGCCCAAAGCCGCCTTCACCCAGACGCTTTTTGAATTCGTAATGTCTGAGGCTGACGCTTTCTTCTTCTGTTTCTGTATTGTCTTTGCTAGCCAGATTGGTATTTTGCATTGGTTTCTTGCATGGTTATTATTTTTTATGCCGCATTGAGCTACATGCAGCTATCTGCCCACGCGAGATAGTTGCTATTCGTAACGAGATGTAACGGCAATAATATAGCGAACTTTATTACAAAACTGTGTACTCACAGTGACAAGCCAATCTATTTTATATGTAAATGACATGTGAATTGACAGTAATTTACATGTAAAAAACCTGCCCGCCCAGTCTTGATGGGTTGGGCGAGATGAGGTGGAAGTTAAATAGTGATCTCAGGCTTGACGATGCTGACTTGTCCTTTGAGCATCTCTATCAATTCGGCCTCAAAACTGGTGGCGAGTTTCTGCTTGATGCTGATACTGATGGTGGTGGATTCGGTATAGGCTAGCTCAGTGACGCTGGCGGCAAATTTGTCGCACAGGCGGCGTACATGGGATTCATCGGCATAGGCGCACACGATGTCCCAGGCGAGCATGTACTCAACTTCTATCAGTTCGGCGACCTTGAAGGCATCAGAAATGGCTTGTCCATAGGCACGCGTCAGGCCACCAGCGCCCAGCTTGGTGCCGCCCCAGTAGCGTACGACCACGGCCAGCACATTGGTTACATCCTTGTGTACCAGCACGTTGTACATGGGTTTGGCGGCGGTACCTGAGGGTTCGCCATCATCATCCAGGCCAGAATCACCAGTACAGATCAGCGCCCAGCAGACATGCACGGCATCCGGGTGCTGTGCACGTATGCTGGTCAGTTGCTGCCGGGCTTCTGTGCGGCTGTTAAGCGGATAGAGCTGGCCCAGAAAACGGCTTTTCTTGATTTCAATTTCGGCAAAAGCGGGGGCAGCGAGCTGGTACATGGGAAGTTTGTATGGGGTAAAGCCGCTATTTTGGCGGCTAATTGGGCTTGGGTATACATATACTGCAACGTTGTTGCCTGAGGCATAGTCCTGAGGTCTGATGTATATCAAGCGACTTCGTTCTCAGGCAGCTTATCTTTGATGTTTGGATAGCTACAGGAGCAAGAACATGCCTTCCACTCCGGAGACCGCTTTGAAGCAGGCAGCCAGTCGCGCCTTGCGTCTGATGGACCTGACCAGCCTGAATGAGGACGACACCAGGGAAAAAATCACTGCCTTGTGTAATGCCGCCAGCAGTGCAGAAGGGCAGGTAGCAGCTATATGCATTTATCCACGCTTTATTCCGCATGCCAAAAAGGTGCTGCGTGATTTTGGCACGCCAGGTATCAAGGTGGCGACAGTGGTCAATTTCCCCCATGGTGAGGTGGACGTAGAGATTGCCATGGCCGAGACCCGTGCTGCCATCGCCTATGGTGCGGACGAGGTGGACCTGGTTTTTCCCTATGCAGCGTTGATGGCGGGAGATACAAGCACTGGAGCAGAGATGGTCAGGGCCTGCAAGGCGGCCTGCGGCGACAAGCTCCTGAAGGTGATCATAGAGAGCGGTGAGCTCAGGACGGCAGCCTTGATACGTGCTGCCAGTCTGATAGCGATCACGGCAGGGGCAGACTTTATCAAGACCTCAACAGGCAAGGTGGCGGTGAATGCCACGCTGGCAGCAGCGGAAACCATGCTGACTGTGATCAGGGAAACCGGTGGTCATTGTGGCTTTAAGGCGGCAGGCGGGGTCAGGACGGTGGAAGAAGCTGCAGCCTACCTGACACTCGCGGATAACATCCTGGGCCAGGATTGGGTGAGTCCTTCGCATTTTCGCTTTGGTGCTTCCAGTCTCTTGAATAATTTGCAGGCTTGCGTGAACGAAGTACGAGTACAAACCAAGGCAGGATACTGAGATGTTTCTGGTACAAGAGCTGATACGCAAGAAGCGCGAGGGGCAGATACTGGATCAGCAGGAGATACAGGAGTTGGTCGCCGGCATAGTCGATGGCAGCATATCGGACGCGCAATTGGGGGCGTTTTGCATGGCGACCTGCTTTCAGGGCATGACAGCGGATGAGGGTGCCGCATTGACATTGGCCATGCGTGATTCTGGCAAGGTCTTGCACTGGGATGACATGGATTTATCCGGTCCGGTGGTGGACAAGCATTCTACTGGCGGCGTTGGCGATTTGGTATCGCTGGTGTTGGCGCCCATGGTGGCGGCTTGTGGCGGCATCGTCCCCATGATCAGTGGGCGCGGCCTGGGCCATACCGGTGGTACGCAAGACAAGCTGGAAGCCATACCCGGCTATTGCACAACACCTGAGCTGGCGCGCTTTCGCCACGTGGTAAAAGAGTGCGGCATGGCCATCATAGGCCAGACTAGCGACCTGGCACCGGCTGACAAACGCCTGTATGCAATACGCGATGTGACAGCAACGGTGGATAGCCTGCCTTTGATTACTGCATCCATTTTGTCAAAAAAATTTGCGGCGGGGCTGGATGCCCTGGTCATGGATATCAAATGTGGCAATGGTGCGCAAACGCCAGGGCTGGTGCAGGCACAGGCATTGGCAAAGAATTTGATAGATACTGCCAACGCGGCGGGTATGGCTTGCTCGGCCCTGATTACCGACATGAGTCAGCCGCTGGCACCCAGCGTTGGCAATGCCCTGGAAATAAGTGAAGCGCTAAGCTATCTGCGTACTGACACTTGCCCGCAACGCCTGCACCAGACGGTATTAGTACTGGGTGCTGAGATGCTATTACTTGCTGGTCTGGCAGCAAATTCTCTGGAGGCGCAGGTGCGTTTGCTGGATGTCCTGCATAGTGGCAAGGCGGCACAAGTGTTTGAGAGATCTTGCGCGGCCTTAGGTGGACCAGCTGATTTGCTGGACAATTACGCCAGCTATTTGCCCCGCGCTGCCTTGCAACAGGTGGTCTTTGCTCCTGCTGGTTTATACCTGAACGCCATGGACACCCGTGCCATAGGTATGCTGGTTTTGCAATTAAGTGCTACAGGTAAGGGCAAACGGGACGCCAGCACGGGCTTGTGCCAAATGGCTGAACTGGGCCAACTCATGGACAGCGATATTCCGCTAGCTATCATCCACGCCACTGATGCAGATAGCCTGGCGCTGGCCAGCAAGAACCTGCTGGCCGCTTGCACATTTGGAGAATCAGCAGTGCCACGACCACAGCAATTACGGCAAAGCACGCGTGGCAGTTTGTGCTCGACTGTACCCGCCTTCAATACAGAAATAGCATGACTACTCCGCATATCAATGCCGCTCCCGGTGACTTTGCCGAAATCGTCCTGATGCCGGGTGACCCCCTGCGTGCCAAGATGCTTGCCGACCAATGGCTCAGCGATGCCCTGCTGGTGAATACCGTGCGCAATATGCTGGGTTATACCGGTTGGTATCGTGACCAGAAAATTTCCGTGCTGGCACATGGCATGGGCATACCTTCCATCAGTATTTATGCGACAGAGTTGATACGCGAATATGGCGTAAAAAAACTCATCAGGTTGGGCTCTTGTGGTGCCCTGCGGGGCGATATGCAATTGGGGGATGTGATCGTCGCCATGGGTGCAAGCACCGACAGCAAGGTCAACCGCATGCGTTTCATGGATCATGATTTCGCAGCAATTGCCGACTATGCCTTGCTGGCCAGGGCCGTAAACACGGCTCATTACTTGCGCAAACCTGTCAGGGTGGGTAATGTGTTTTCTGCTGACCTGTTCTATAGCGCGCAGCCACAGCTATTCGACATCATGGAAAAAATGCAGATACTGGCCGTGGAAATGGAGCTGGCAGGTTTGTATTCGGTGGCAGCCGAGCATGGTGTGCAGGCACTGGGTTTGCTGACCGTGGCAGATCACCTGCGTAGCGGTGCGAGCATGACAGCAGAACAAAGGCAAAACAGCTTTGGCGATATGGTAGAAATTGCACTGGAAAGCTGTTGTGCCCGGGATTGATGGCCTTGCAAGTCTTACTGGATGACGAAGTTTTCAAAAAACACATCGGTCACACCGTCATGCTCTTTCAGTTCCAGCGTCTTGTTAACGCCATTCTTGATTTCTTCCATCAACTGATGTTTGCCGTCCAGGCTTTGCAATTGCTCACCCTCTTTGCTACTCAGTAGCAAGATCAGCGTATGTCTGACTTTGGGCATGAACATTTTGATCTTGTCGCTGACTTCAGCGCTGGCTATTTGCAGCGCCATACTGAGTTGCAAATAGCGTTCAGTACTGGCTAAATTGACAGTGAAAGCTTCCAGTTTTGCAGTAGAGGCAGCACCCGCTGCGCCAGCATCCTTGCCTCCAGAATTGGCGAGAACCACACCGGATGACAGATTGAGGGCGAGACAAAGCAGGAAAGGGACTAAGTGTTTTTTCAGTATCATGTTTTATCTTTTGCCAATGTTTGCTCAAGAAAAATCTATATTTTTCAGAAGCTTACCGCATTGCAGCAAAACATACTGTTAAACAACTTAAAGGAGCTGAACAGTGCCATGATGCTTTATGCGATAAGCCCGCCTGATATGAAACTAAAGTTTCTTATCAGGCGGGCTTATGCAAATTACATACCTGGCTCAGACTTCTTCAGATCCGCCCCAGAATTACACTGTCAAAGGCTTGTAACGGATGCGTTTTGGTTTGGCACCTTCTTCACCCAGACGTTTTTTCTTGTCGGCTTCATATTCCTGATAGTTGCCATCAAAGAAGCTGACTTGTGAATTGCCTTCAAACGCCAGGATATGGGTGGCGATACGATCCAGGAACCAGCGGTCATGGGAAATAACCATGACACTGCCGGCAAATTCCAGCAAGGCATCTTCCAGCGCACGCAGGGTTTCCACATCCAGATCATTGGATGGTTCATCCAGCAGCAAGACATTGCCGCCTTGCAGCAAGGTTTTTGCCAGATGCAAACGGCCACGTTCACCACCAGACAGGTTGCCCACGATCTTTTGCTGGTCACCGCCCTTGAAATTGAAGCGGCCAAGGTAGGCGCGTGAAGGCATTTCAAAACGGCCTACCGTCAAAATGTCGGCACCGTTTGCCACATCTTCAAACACGGTCTTGGTATTGCCCAGGTCTTCACGTGACTGATCAACCAGCGAGATTTTTGCAGTCTGGCCGAGTACGACTTCACCGCTGTCCGGTGTTTCCAGACCCTTGATCATCTTGAACAAAGTCGATTTACCAGCACCGTTAGGGCCGATGATACCGACGATAGCACCAGGAGGGATCTTGAAGCTCAGGTTATCGATGAGCAGGCGGTCACCAAAGGCTTTGCTGACGTTCTTGAATTCAATAACTTCATTACCCAGGCGCTCGGCCACAGGGATGAAAATCTCCTGGGTTTCATTACGCTTCTGGTATTCATGCTCACTCATTTCATTGAAACGGGCCAGACGCGCCTTGCTCTTGGCCTGACGCGCTTTCGGGTTCTGGCGTGACCATTCCAGTTCTTTTTGCAGTGCTTTCTGGCGCGCAGATTCAGTGGCTTCTTCCTGCTTCAGGCGTGCTTGTTTCTGGTCCAGCCAGGAAGAGTAATTGCCTTTCCATGGAATGCCATGGCCACGATCCAGTTCCAAAATCCATTCAGCAGCATTGTCGAGGAAGTAGCGATCATGGGTAATCGCCACCACGGTACCAGGGAAACGCAACAGGAATTGTTCCAGCCAGTCTACCGATTCAGCATCCAGATGGTTGGTCGGTTCATCAAGCAAGAGCATGTCAGGCTTGGACAGCAACAATTGGCATAAGGCGACGCGGCGTTTTTCACCACCGGACAAAACGCCGATTTTGGCGTCCCATGGTGGCAGGCGCAGCGCATCGGCGGCCATTTCCAGTTGCAGTTCTACATTGTCGCCAGATGATGTAGAGATAATCGCTTCCAGACGTGCCTGTTCATTGGCCAGCGCATCAAAGTCTGCATTTTCTTCAGCATAGGCTGCATACACTTCTTCCAGCTTGGCCTTGGCTTCAAATACTTCGCCCAGGGCAGATTCAACTGCCTGGCGCACGGTTTGTTCTGGATTAAGCTGCGGTTCTTGCGGCAGGTAACCGATGTTCAGGTTGGGCATGGGCACTGCTTCGCCCTGTATGTCTTTATCTATACCTGCCATGATTTTCAGCAGGGAAGACTTGCCTGAGCCGTTCAGACCCAGCACGCCTATCTTGGCGCCAGGGAAGAAGGACAGGGAAATATCTTTCAGAATTTGACGCTTCGGCGGGACGATTTTGCCGACGCGATTCATGGTGTAGACGTAATTAGCCATTTTTCTTGATTTTTCATAGGGAATAAGAATGCCTGCAAGGATACCTCAAGCTGGCACAGGACGGAATATTTAGCTAAAAAAGACGCGTATGCTGCTCCGCACCAAAGTTGATATAACTCAAGTCCCTTCCAGCAGTGTGGATTTACACTTTATTCATCACTGTTGATAAAAGAGGAAATGAAAATGAAAAAGCTTGTTATCGCACTCTCCCTGGCAGCTATCGGCTTCACGGCAAGTCAGGCAATGGCTCAAGAACAGAGCCCATGGCAAGTGCGTGCCCGTGTCGTCAATATCAGCCCTGCAAATAGCTCTGATCCTGTGGGTGGCGTTGGTGCTGCCGATCGTATTACGGTGACCAGCAAGGAAATCCCAGAAGTCGATATTACGTACTTCTTTACACCAAACTGGGCGGCTGAACTGATACTGACTTATCCGCAAAAACATGATGTCATGCTGGATGGCGCCATCATTGGCAGCTTCAAACATTTGCCACCGACATTGACTGCGCAATACCATTTTATGCCTGGAGCTAAAGTCAGCCCTTATGTCGGTGCTGGTGTCAATTACACCCGCATCTCCGATGTAAACCTGCTCAAAGGTGCGGGTGGCCTGGAGAGCAATAGCTACGGTCTGGCAATACAGGCTGGCGTGGATTTCAAACTCGACAAAAACTGGTCCTTGAATCTGGATGTAAAAAAAGTGCAGATCCGCAGTGACGTGACGATCAGTGGCGCTAAAGTCAGTGCAGTCAAGGTTGACCCATGGCTGGTAGGTGTAGGCGTAGGCTATCGCTTCTAAGGAAAGCGGACATACGCAAACCGCCCCAGCTGCGTTGCAGCACCTTGCCGTACTAAAGTACTGTCTGCGGAGCTGCACCTTGCTGGGATGGCTTTGCGTAAGTCCTAGTTTAAAAGAGTGAGCTGCCACATTTCCCCTTTCTTCTGTGAAAGGGGATTTTTTTTGGGCGACGGTTTTTCAGTCCGCCATCACCGTGCTAATTCGCACACCAGCGTTCGTTGACGAACGGATTTACCTCCATCCGACTATCATTTTCTTTGGAGTTTTTTTGTAAGCAACTGATTTTAAACGACTTTGTTTAAATCGTTACGGCAGGCACGGCGCTTGCAAACCTGATCCGCAATTTACTTAGATCAGGTTTCAACATGGATCAGGCTCTCAGCCACGACACACTCAAAAAGCGCAGGCGCAAGACCATCTTGCTGCTTGCTGCTGCCGCCATTTTTGTGACAGGCGCAGTATGGGCAGTGAATCGCATCATCAGTCCTGGTGTCAGCCTTGGCGAAATTCGTGTCGGCCAGGTACATACAGGTGCCATCGACAACACCATCAATGCGGCAGGCGTTGTCGTCCCTGTTCACGAAGAGCAATTGTCCAGCCCCAACCAGTCACGTATCAGCAAAGTCATTGCCAAGGCGGGCCAGACAGTGCGCGCAGGTGAACTGCTGATGGTACTGGATGATCACACCATCCGCCTGGCGATCGACAATTTGCGTGAACAGATTTCCCAGCAAGACGTCAAGGGACAATTGCTGGCGATGGAGATGGAATCCAACCTCAAAAAAATTGCCAGTGAAATTGAGCTGCTGGAACTGGATTTGCAGAGCAATAAAGTCAAACTGGCACGTTACCAAAAACTGGGGCCCATAGGCATTACTTCTGCAGTTGATTTGCAAGCGGCAGAGCTGGCAGTCAAGCGCAATGAAGTGCAACTGCGCCAGCACAAAGAAACCCTGACAGATACCCGTCGCACTACGCAAAGCAATATCGAGGCTGCACGCCTGCAAAAATCCATCTTCCAGAAACAGATGGAATTGCAGCAGAGATTGTTGGAACAAACCCAGGTCAAAGCCCCATTTGATGGCCTGTTGACCTGGATGCTGGCTGACGAAGGTGCCAGCCTGAATACCGGGCAACTGATTGCCAAGGTATCTGAACTGAATAACTTCAAGGTAGAAGCCACTGTCTCTGATTTTTATGCGCGTTACCTCAGTTCTGGTCAAAAAGTGCGGGTTGAATACAGCGGACAAATCATGCCAGGTGAAGTACAAACCATTTTGCCCGAAATACAAAACGGCACCGTGAAGCTCATCGTCGTACTGGATAAGGCGAACCACCCTTCACTGAGGCACAAACTCAGGGTGGACGTGAATATCATCACGGAACAAAAAGCACGCAGCCTGATCGTTGAAAACGGGCCGGCGATAAACGGCAAGGGCAGGCAGGATGTGTATGTGCTGGAAAATGGCAAGGCAGTAAAGCGCAGCGTAGAAATTGGCCTGGGTGACAGCAAAATGGTGGAAGTCTTGCAGGGTGCAAAAGAAGGCGACAGGCTGGTGATTTCAGATATCAGCAATTTCAAGCATTTGAGCAGTTTCAGAGTATCTCAGTAGACCACAATAAGAATTCAACAAGGAAGCAATCATGATCAAACTGGAAAACGTCAGTAAAACCTATCAGACCGATAAGGTCGAAACCCTGGCTTTGCGGGATATCAATCTGCATGTGAAAAAAGGAGAGTTTGTTTCCATCATGGGCCCCAGCGGCTGCGGTAAAAGTACCTTGCTCAATTTAATCGGCCTGCTGGACAGGCCAGGCAAGGGCAAGATTGCGGTTGATGGTGCTGAGATGAAAACCTGGCGCGATAAGGAACTGGCCAGCATGCGTAACCGCACCTTCGGCTTTATCTTTCAGAGCTTCCACCTGATCAATGATCTGCGTGTCATCGATAATGTCGAGCTACCTTTGCTATACCGTTCCAGCAGTGCCAAAGAACGCCGCCGTCTGGCAGAAGAAGCGCTGGCCCGGGTGGGCCTCTCTGCGCGCATGGATCATTATCCCAATCAGTTATCTGGCGGTCAGCAACAGAGGGTGGCTATCGCCCGTGCCATGGTTGGTCGCCCCAGTGTGTTGCTGGCGGACGAACCGACCGGTAATCTGGATAGCCAGATGGGGGCTGAAGTCATGGACATCCTGCTCAAACTCAGTCATGAAGGTACGACCGTGGTTATGGTCACGCATGATGAGCGGCAAGCCAAACAGGGTGGTCGCATAGTCCGGGTATTTGACGGCCAACTGGTGGCTTAGGAGCAAGGCGATGTTAAAGAATTATTTCCAGATTGCCTGCAAGGTATACATGCGGCGCAAATTGTTCACTGCCATCAACCTGCTGTGCATTGTGCTGACCATGGTGGTATTGCTGACGGTGACGGCTATCTTGCAAACGACTTTCTATCCAAAGGGCGTGGAAGGCAAAAGTGAAAGGTTTTTGCAAATCAGTACGATCACTCAGGCCAGCAAAAACAATACGAGGAGAAGCCCATTGGGCTATAAGGTCATTGATCAGTATTTGCGTAAAATGAAAACAGTGGAGAAGGTCGCCGCAGTGACCGGTCCTGAACCTGTTTCTGTCTATCAAAAAGACAGTGTCAATGAAATCATGATGCGTCGCGCTGATGCTGAGTATTGGCAGATAATGGACTTCAAGCTATTGTCCGGACGAGTGCCGACTGAGGATGATGTCAAACAGGGGCGTTTTGTGGCCGTCGTCAATGAGAGCACGGAAAAAAAATTGTTTGGAAGTGAAGCCGCACTGAGCAAGAAAATCAATACTGGCGGACAGCAGTTTGAGATCATCGGTGTAGTGGAAGACGTGCTGCATCTCAATGCTTACGCGGATATCTGGGTTCCGGTAAGCACTTTCCCTACGTCAGAATACCGTGAGCAATATTCAGGGGATTTCAACGCCCTGCTGATGGGCAAGAGTGCTGCAGATTTGCCCTTGATAAAGGATGAGCTTTTACAGGTTGTCAAACAAATCAATGCGGATGAACCAACGCATTGGGACCATACCTACATGTGGGCAGACAGCAAACTGGACTTCTTTGCCAGAGGCATACTGAGTAAGGATGAGGTCGCTGATTCAGGCGCACCACAACTAGTGGCCGGAATCGTGTTCGCCATGTTGCTCTTCATGCTTTTACCTGCTTTGAATCTGATCAATCTGAATTCTGGCCGCATCATGGAGAGAGCCGCCGAGATTGGGGTGCGCAAGGCTTTCGGTGCAAGTAATCGTGAACTGGTCAAGCAATTCGTTATCGAAAATATCTTGCTTTGCCTGTTTGGTGGCGTCGTGGGCCTGATCTTCACCAAACTGACCCTGGCCTGGCTTAGCAATGCAAATCTGGTACCTTACATGAAAGTGGATCTGAGCTTTGCGGTGTTCGCCTACGGTTTTGTGATTGCCATCGTGTTTGGTGTTTTGTCCGGCGTCATCCCCGCGTGGAAGATGTCACGCCTTGATCCCGTGCTTGCCCTGAAAGGAGCTGCATAATGTTTTTCCACATACTCAAACCTATCTGGAAACGCAAGTTCAAGAACTTGCTGCTGAGCCTGGAAATTCTTTTGGCTTTCTGTGTCGTATTTGGGCTGGCGCTGATGACTGCACGTTATTTTCAGTTGTACCATTTACCTGTGGGATTTGAATACCGGGATGTGTGGTCAGTCAAGATGCTGAGTCCGGGAGAGCTTAATCCAAGAAATGATCCTCTCGTGACAGAAAACTTCCAGCGTAGTCTGGCCGCTTTGCCTGAAGTGGAGCAAGTTGGTTTCATCAATTATTCTCCATATAGTAATGCCACCTGGCGCTCTGATCTGTACCTGCCTGGCAGTAAATCTGAATATAAGGTGAACATGACCGAAATGGCAGATGAAATTCCTGCCCTTCTGAACATGAAATTGCTGGATGGGCGCTGGTTCTCGGCAGAGGACGAGGGCAGACCAGAAAAAGCCATCATCATTAACAAGAAACTGGCAGACAGCATGTTTCCTGGCAGGAGTGCGGTCGGACAGTTGGTTGCAGATACTGAGCCGGGCTCTAAAAATGTCCAATTGTTGCGCATTACAGGTGTGTTTGAAGATTTCCGTAATAAAGGTGAATTCATGGCACCGACAAACTTTTCTATCATGCGTTTTTCCAAAGCAACCGGGGACAGGCGCATGGACGTTGTCCTGATCAAAGTCAAGCCAGGGACATCAAGAGCCTTTGAAGAAAAACTGAACCAGCAATTGAAACTCATACGCAGTGACTGGGGTTACAGGATTTCACCGCTGACAGATATGCGTCAGTCAAAAATGACTGAAGACACCATACCTCTGATGATACTGGCTGTCATTGCCGTTTTCTTGCTCATCATGGTCGGTTTTGGTTTGTTTGGCGTACTCTGGCAAAATACCACGCAACGTATTCCCGAGATAGGCTTGCGTCGGGCTATCGGTGCGAACAGCAGGCATATCTATCAGCAAATCGTCAGTGAGCAATTGTTGCTGAGTTCCATTGCCATGCTGGTAGGGATGGTATTCCTGATACAACTGCCCCTGACCGGAGTTTTGGGTGATGCCATTAACTGGACGGTATTCATTACCGCTACCTTGATCTCTGTGGCGGTGATCTATGTTATTTCTACACTGTGCTCTTTGTATCCGGCCTGGCGTGCCAGCCGTCTCAGCCCGACGGAAGCCTTGCATTACGAATAAAATTATTCTTGATCACAGACCAAAACGTTTAAGATAGCTGGCAAGCTTCACACTCAGGGGTGTGAAGCTTGCATTTCTGTTTTCACCCATATGCAATAGATAAGGCCATGCCAGTAGCATTAACAAACCAACGTATCCTGATCATAGATGATGACAGTTCAGTGCTGGTGTCGCTGGCTTTGCTATTGAAGCAAGCTGGCTATACCAGCGTCAGTTGCGATGACCCGCAGCAGGCCATGCAGATACTGGCGACACAGGAAATACACCTGGTTTTGCAGGACATGAATTTTTCTTTGCAAACTACCGGCGAAGAGGGGCTGGCTTTATTGGCAGACATCAAACGCATCTATCCCGCACTACCGGTTTTGTTGATGACAGCCTGGGGCTCGATCGCCCTGGCTGTCCGTGGCGTCAAACTGGGAGCGGCAGATTTTTTTACCAAGCCCTGGAATAACACGTCTTTGCAGGAACTGATACGTACTACTCTGGATATGGCTCAAGTTGCCACGCCTGGTAACGCGAGCCGCCAGACGCTGGATCAACAGTTCAATTTCAGCGACATCATCGGCGAGCATCCGGAGTTACTAAAGGTACTGGCGACCATAGGCCGGGTCGCCAAAACCAATGCCTCAGTACTGATCCTGGGCGAGAGTGGCACTGGCAAGGAATTGATCGCCGATGCGATACACCGCAACAGTCCGCGCGCCACTAAGCCCATCGTCAAGGTGAATATGGGGGCAGTGACGACGAGCTTGTTTGAAAGCGAAATGTTCGGTCATGTCAGGGGCGCTTTCACGGATGCCAAAAGTGACCGCAAGGGCCATTTCGCCATGGCCAGCCAGGGCAGTTTATTCCTCGATGAAATCGGTGAATTGAACCGCAATGACCAGGTCAAATTACTGCGGGTATTACAAAACCAAAGTTACCAGGCGGTGGGGGCCAGCAAGACCGAGCAGGCTGACGTGCGCATCATCTCAGCCACCAACCGCGAACTGGCAGAACTGGTTGCCAGCAATGAATTTCGTGAAGACCTGTATTATCGCCTGAACCTGATCACCATACGCCTGCCGCCTCTGCGTGAGCGCCGCAGTGATATCCCCTTGCTGGCAAATCGTCTCATGGTAGCTCTGGTAAATAGCTATGACATGGAGCCAGTCAGTCTTGCGCCATCTGCATTGCAATGGCTGGCCAGCAGGACCTGGCCGGGTAATATACGCCAGCTCAAACAATGTCTGGAACGTACCCTGCTGCTGGTGGGCAAGCCTGTGCTGGAGCAAAACGATTTCCTGTTTGCCGAGCAGCATGAAGAAGCGCAGGGGCAGGGCATGAGCATCGCTGGCATGACTCTTGATCAGGTAGAAAAGCTGATGATAGAAAAAGCCATGGAGCAGCATCACGGCAATATTACACGTGTGGCCAAGGCTCTGGGCTTGAGCAGATTTTCCCTGTACCGCAGACTGGAAAAACATCAGATCAGCACAAGTGAAATCGATGATGAGGAACGGCAATGAGCTTGAAGCGGCGTTTGCTGGCTTACCTGTTTCTTATCCATGGCATTTTTCTGGTGCTGGCTTTCAGCTTTTATCTTAGCCAGCCTTTGCTCATCGTCTGTCTTGAACTGGGCCTGGCTTGTAGCCTTACCCTGGGTATTTATCTGACCAATAAAGTCTTGCAACCTCTGGACTTTGCCCAGCAATTTCATGACCTCTTGCAAGATGAAAATTATGCCAGCCGCATCAAACCAGACAGTAATAAGGAAGTCAATGAACTGGTGGTCTTGTTCAATCGCATGCTGGAAGCCCTGTATAAAGAAAGGCTGGAGTTAGGTGAGCAGCGCGGCTTTCTGGATCGCTTGCTGGAAGCAACGCCCACAGCAGTCATCGTGTTTGATTTCGATGACAAGATCAGTTTGATGAATGTCAGTGCCCAGAATTTATTGGACGTGACAGAAAACGCAGGCTTGAGTTTGCAACAATTGATCCAGAAAAATGAAGCCACCGGTAGTATTGAATTACTGCAGCAACTGCAACAGTTATTGCCTGGTGAGAGTGCCGTCTATGGCGACACTGAAGGCAGGCGCTACCGCTGCCAGAAAAATCAATTTACAGACCGTGGCTTCAAACGCGATTTCGTATTGATAGATGAAATCACGGCAGAGCTTGCCAGTTCAGAAAAAGCCACTTATGAAAAACTCATACGGGTACTCGCACATGAAGTGAATAATACCGTCGCTGCAACGGGCTCGGTGCTGGAATCATTGTTATTTTACAGCGGACAATTACTGACAGAAGACAGTCATGATTTTGTCACCGCCATCGCTGCAGTAAGGAAGCGCAATGGTAATCTGGGTGAGTTCATAGAGAGGTTCACCCGCGTCGTCAAAATGCCAGAACCTGAGCTGAAGCCACATGATCTGGCTGCCATGCTGGATGGCATCATCTATTTATATCGCCAGCAATGCCATGAGCTTGGTATCAGTTTCAACTGGGTAGTGCGTGAAAATATCCCCCTGCAAATACTGGATGGGCATTTGATGGAACAGGCCTTATTGAATATCGTCAAGAACGCGATTGAAGCTGTAGAAACGTCCATCAAGCTTGGCTTGCAAGAGACTGGGTATGTCAAGCTTGAGCTCAGGCGGGATACTGATACGCAGGCCATACTTTTATCCGTCAGGGACTCAGCCAATCTTTTGTCAGATGTGCCACATGGGCAATTGTTCACGCCTTTCTTCACGACCAAAAAAGGTGGCCAGGGCATAGGCCTGATGTTTGTGCGTGAAGTCTTGAACCGGCATGGCTATAGCCATAAACTCATGGCGAATGGCCAGGGTGAGACCAGCTTTGATATCCTTATTGGATCTTAAATCGAGAAAATTCCAAGCTCATACGCAAATCTTCTATACGTCCTATAATGCAGCTCCATTCGGCTCATTCTGCCAACTATTTAGGAGATTTCCATGTCTATTTCCATGTACGCTGCCTCTGTCCCCGTCTTTAATCAGATGCTTGACAGCCTCAGCGATGTCCTGAAAAAAGCTGAAGCGCATGCGACAGCCAAGAACATCCCGGCAGAAAATTTCTTGCAGGCACGTTTATTCCCTGACATGCTGGCATTGACACGTCAGGTACAGATCGCTGCTGATTTTGCCAAAGGCGTAACCGGCCGTCTGGCACAAGCTGAATTGCCAGCTTACGAAGACAATGAACAAACTTTCGCAGAGCTGCAAGAACGTATCGCCAAAACCAAGGCTTTCATTGCAACATTGGATGAATCCAAATTTGAAGGCAGCGAAACTCGTAACGTCGTCCTGCGCCCTGGCACACCAAAAGAACAGACTTTCTCAGGCCAGGCGTATTTGTTGAACTACGGCTTGCCGCAGTTCTTTTTCCATGTGACGACGGCGTATGCATTGTTCCGTCATAACGGTGTGGAAATTGGCAAAAAAGATTTTATGGGTCTGCGTTAAGCTATTCTCGTAGGTTGGGCCGGGCCTCGCTAGGCTACGTTTTACCAGCCCAACACTCGGCGTTTCAATAGCGTATACGTTTGTTGAAGCCCAGTGTTGGGCTGATGCCCCGTAGCCCAACCTACACGAATTAAGCTGCCACTGCAAAACCCTGCACAGCCTTCTTCAGCCGCAAATTAAATACCAGCAGCGCAATCGAAGTAATAACACCTATCCCTCCAAACAAACTCCACATCAACATGGGTTGATGCATCTGCCGCGCCAGCACGGTATACGACCATCCCGACAACAGCCCGGCAAACAGATTGCCTAGTGCCATCGAGACGAAGTAATAACCCATGAACATCGCGGTTTTTCTTTTTGGAGCTATGGCTGCCACATATTCCTGACTCTTGGGTGAAGCGATCATTTCGCCCAAGGCAAATACAAACACAGCCATGCAGACGCTGACGCCGCCAAACAACAAGGCATTTGACAGACCTGCCATCCACAGGCTGAAGCTCAGCACGAGCGTACCCATGACCAGCACAGGTAAGGCTTTCCAGCGTTGTACATACGTGCTGATGGCAATTTGCAAGAGTACGACAGCACCAAAATCCAGATTGACGATGTATTCAGGATTGACCTGACGGTAAGTTTGACTCCAGTCTGCCGCCAGTTGCGCAGCACTGATTTTGCCTGCGTGCAACGCCTGCAGGCCAGACTGTAATTGTTCCAGCGGCGGCATGACTTTGTAGTTCACCAGTTCAAGGCGCAATTGTTCCAGTAACTGAGTATCTGCATATGCCCCCAGTTTGGCGGCCAGGCCTGGCAAGACGTTCGCCAATTGTTCTACATTGACGGCTGCCAGAAAATCCAGCGCAGCCGGGCTATATTTGCCTATCAGCAGGACCAGGTCCTGGGTATCGACAAAATCACGTATATACAAGGGCAGGGTAATGAAGAGCTGATTATAGATAGTCCAGAAGCCCGTCATGATGAGCAGGTAGATGACGAATTGCGCATTGCCTATGCGTATGCCCTGCTGGTACCAGTGTTGCTGACGGCCCGATTTGTTCAGCGCACTCCAGAGCAGGTTGATACCCAGCCAGCCCGCCATCGCCATGAAATATTGTGCATAGCTGATACCACCCTTGGCCGCGATCATGATGCCTATGATGGCCGGTACTACCAGCAGTGCCAGCCTGCCATTGCCCAGCACTTCCTGGGTTTCCAGCAAGACCTGGCGCAAGCCGCGCTGGTCGGTGCCAGTTTCGTGATGATCACCATCCTTGTACAGGAAAATCGCCGGTATGAAATTCAACAAGATCCAGAACGAGGACATGAGAAACACCATGTCCCAACTGATGGCGCGCACATAGCCAGCTACCAGTGGCCCCAGGAAACCACCGACATTCACCATCGTATAAAACACGCCAAATCCGAGACCGCGATTTGTGTCATCGGTAGTGCGGCCTATGGTACCGACCACCACCGGTTTGAAACAGGCAGCGCCGACAGCGACCGCCAGGAAGACGGCGCAGAAACTCCAGAAGCCATGCACCTGACCCAGCAGGAAATAAGCCGGACACATGATGCAAAAAGCAATCAGGAACATGCGCCGGTAACCATAGCGGTCGGCCAGTGCGCCGGTAATCACTGGCAGCAGATACAGCAAGAAGGGGATCATGCCTTGCAAGAAACCGCGCTCCTGGTCATTCAAACCCAGGCCACCTTGTGATACCGGGCTGGTCATGTATAAAGAGGACAGTGTGAAAAATCCATACCAGGCCAGGCGTTCAAAAATTTCCATGCTGTTCGCGACATAGAAATTTTTATGGAAAGGACTGCGGCCCGAAGAGGGTGAGGTAGTGGACATAGGTAGTTTTAAATTTCCAGCTCAAAGATCTTGGGTGCATGGCTAATGAAGCTATAGCCATCAGCGAGTACGACTACATCATCTTCTATGCGTACACCACCATAGCCGGGGATATAGATGCCGGGTTCTATGGTGACGACGTAGTTTGCTTGAAACATGTCCTGGCAGACCGGACTGATGAAAGGTTGTTCATGCAATTGTATGCCTACGCCATGACCCAATCCAGTACTGGTATAAGCGGCAAATTCCGAGGCCTGCAAAACATTGCTGGCTGCACAACTGGTGACGGTAGCTAACTGACCGGCATGCAGACTATCCAGTGCAGCTTGCTGTGCTTGTTGCACGATGCGGTACATATCGCTTTGTTGCGAGTTGGCCTTGCCAGCGACAAAGCTGCGCGTCATGTCCGAGCGATAGCCATTCACGACTGCACCAAAATCAATGACGATCAGATCGCCCTCACTCAAGGTTTTGGCTGACGGTATGCAATGTGGCAGGGCAGAGCGTGGGCCAAAACCGACTATGCTGGGGAAAGACAAACCTTCAGAGCCCAGTTTTTGCATGCGGTATTCAAGTTCAAGTGCAAAGTCACGTTCGCTGACGCTTATGCAGAGCAGAGGCATGCAGTCATGCAAGGCCTGGTCTGCAATCGCAGCTGCCTTGCGGATTTGTGCTATCTCCCATGCATCCTTGATTTTGCGCAATTCCTCTACTACGCCAGCACTGGACGTGCATGCAATGCCTGTCAACTCTTGCGCTATGCCTGACCATGTCTGCAAAGTGATATGTCCTGCTTCAAACAGCAGGCTGGTAATGTGCTTTTTATCGAGCACCTGGCGTATCGCCTGCCCCAGGCTTTGCTGATCACGGTTGCGACATATGATCTGACATTCGACGCATTCTTCTTCAGCCTGTTCGATGAAGCGATAATCAGTAATCAGAAAGACCTGATCCATCGTGACTATGCCATACGCCGCTTCACCAGAATAATTGGTGAGATAGCGCAGATTGTCGAGCGAGAAAACCAGTAAGGTTTGCTTCTCCTCAATGGACATGCGCTGGCGTAGTTTACTCAGTCTTTGTTCAAATTCGGCTTTCATCGGAATATGAATCCTTGTATCAGTGGATCTTGTGGGTCCAGATAAAAAGTACTGCGTCCTGTCACGTGGGCACTACCCTCCACGCGCGGGATGATGGCGCTGTGGTAGCCATAGCTTTGCGGATGATAGGCGGCTACCTTGAACTGGCTGCCGAGTATGCTTTCTATGATGATGTTCTCTCCCACCCGCAAAGCGCCACGTGCATGCAGGATGGCGGCCTGGCCGGACACGCCGCTGCCTGTCGGGCTGCGGTCCAGTTCGCCGTCGGCAAAAATGCAGACATTGCGGCTATGCACGCCCGGTGTGGTGGATGGAGCAGAAAAGATGCAGCCATACAGAAAGCTGAGTTCATCATCAAAAGGGTGATGTATCGGTATTTGCGCCTGCACCGCAGCCTTGATGCTGCGCCCCATGGCGATGATCTGCCGGTGGTTATCAGCGGCCAGTGACAGCCCCAGGCTGGGCGCATCCACATAGGCGTAATAAGCGCCACCATAAGCCAGTGTGACATTCACCTTACCCAGATCAGGCACGTCAACTGCTACGTCCAGGGCGGCGACAAAGGAAGGTACATTGTCAAAATAGGTGCGTGTAACTTTGCCGGCAGTCATTTCGGCATAGGCAGTGATTTGTCCGGCCGGCACATCTATCTTGATGGTAGTCATGGGCCCGGTGCTGACCACCACACCGGCTTCCAGTGCCACCCTTGTCAGGGCGATGATGGCGTGACCGCACATGGTGCTATAGCCTTCGTTATGCAAGAACAGCGCACCAAAATCGCTGTCCACTCGCTCAGCGGCGACGATGATGCAACCATACATATCGGCATGGCCACGTGGTTCAAACATCAATGCCGTACGTAAATGATCGTAATGTGCCTGGCAATATTCACGCTTGTCGAGAATGCGTTTGCCCGGCAGAACCGGAAAACCAGCCGTGATGATGCGCAAGGGCTCGCCGCCGGTGTGGCAATCCAGACTGCTGATCTGCAAGATATCAGACGATGGTCGCCAACTCGAAAAAGCCATGGCTTGGTTTGCACTTGGCATGGTCACGCTCCTGCTCAGAATTCTGCTTCAAAAGTGTTGCTTCAAACGCGTCAGCTTAGAGTGCGTGAGCATGTCTGTCTTGACGGTTTGCCTGTTCCCTTGCGTGGAAATTGGCACAGCAAAAAAATATTTTGTCTGCTTAAAATTTCCGCAAATGTTTACGTATATTTAAAATATATTTATGATATATTAAAAATGACATGGGCAGTTTCACTGGAAATCAGTGAAGAAATGTCAGTGAGCTCTAGCAGGACAGCAGAGCTGGCGTCATCAAAAAAGCAGTAAAAGATGTCGCCTCAGAATAAGCACGCAGTTTGTAATCCAGGCGGTTTGTGCTTTGGCCAGCTAATTCACACAAGGGATTAGGAAGCAGCAAACAACACCACTGACACTGTGCAAGCGAGAAGAGCTGCGCGAGCTTCACATTCCAGGCAATACCCAACTCAGTAAGCAAGAAAATAAGCAAGAAAATAAGCAAGAAAATAAGCAAGAAAATCAAGAAATATTATCCAGATCCGGAGCAGACAAAATGAAAGAAAAAGTATTATCCCATTCGCTGAGACTGATGTTCGCCAGCGGACTAGGTTTGAGTATTATGGCTGGCGCCAGCCAGGCGCAAGATACAACAGCGCCCATGCAGCGCGTGGAAGTGACAGGCTCATCCATCAAACGCATTAATCAGGAAACTGCCTTGCCTGTGCAGACCCTGTCACGCGCTGACATAGAAAAAAGTGGTGCGACCAACGTCGAAAGCCTGATCGCTGCTTTACCCAGCATGCAAGGGTTCAGCACTGCCAATCAAACCATCAATGGCGGTGGTGGCGGTTTGCAAACTGCTTCCATCCATAATATTGGCGCTGCTTACACTCTGGTCTTGTTGAATGGCCACAGACTGGCTTCATATGGTGCGGGTAGTACTGTTAACCTGGCCAGTATTCCTTTGTCTGCGGTTGAACGAGTGGAGATTCTGACGGATGGTGCATCGACACTGTATGGCTCAGATGCGATCGCTGGCGTCGTCAATTTTATTTTGCGCAAGAATCAGACTGATGCGGCTGTTGATTTCAGTTATACCCATCCGCAAGAGTCGGGTGGGAAATCATATCGCATCGGCATTTCCAAAGGCTTTGGTGATTTGGAGAAAGATGGCTATAACGTTTTGCTGTCGTATAGTCATGACGAGCAAAGCATGCTCAATGCCAATCAACGTTCGTTTGCTGATACCGGCGTCAGAAGATTTTCAGCCAATGGAAAAAACTATGCGACCTGGTTTTTGTCAGACAATTCCAGTCCATCGATAGCGCAGTTGAATTTCAAGAATGGTGCAGACCCCATTTTGTTCTCACCCAACTATTTGAAAGACAAAACCTGCGGGCCCAATACCTTCCAGGTAGAAAACCGTTGCCGCTACGATTATGCATCGACAGTGCAATTGATACCCGAATCAAAACGCGACAGTCTGTTTTCTTCGTTAAATTACAAACTCAATAGCGACACCACTATTTTTGCTGAAGCAGTCGTTTCCAACTTCAAGCAAACCGGTCGTTATGCACCGGCTGCACAGCCTTTGAACCTGGGTCTGGACAGCCCTTTGTTCGCCAAATATGTAACGCCTTATCTGGCTGGTCTTGGTGTTAATCCTGCTGATCTCGATTCAGCCAGAATGCGCCTGCGTATTTCTGATGCCGGTGGCCGTAATACTGCCTACACGACGGAAGCACAGCATCTGGTGCTGGGTGCAGAAGGCAATGCCTTTGGTTTTGACTATAACTTGTCGTACACGCATTCCATCTCCAAGCGCATTCGTGATTTTGCCGGTGGTTTTTTGAGCAAGGACAAATTCTACGCCATAGTTGATAGCGGCAAATACGATCCTTTTGCACCTGCTGGTTCTTCTGCTGCGATTCTGGCGCCAGCAGTCTTGCATGAAAACTGGTCCAGCTCCAAGAGTACACTGGATGTATTAAGTCTGCGTGGTTCACGCGAACTGTTCGCCATCGGCAGTGGTAAATCACAACTGGGTCTGGGTGTCGATTTCAGCAAGCAGCGTTATGACTACTTCGCTACGCCCATAGGTATGGGCACCAATGCCCTGCAACCAAATTATACTGATGCACCTCTGGGTGATTCTCCTGGTGATTTGCCGATTGCCGCCAGCCGTAAAAACTGGGGTAGCTTTGCAGAACTCTTGCTGCCCATCAGCAAGCAATTCGATGTGACCGCTGCGCTGCGCTACGATGATTACAGTGCCGTCACGAATACTGCCAATTTTGATGAACAGGGCAAGCCTATTGCTTCTGCCACGCAAGGTAACAAGGCTGACAAACTGACTTACAAACTGTCTGCTGCTTACCGCGCATTTGATAATCTCTTGTTGCGTGCTTCGTATGGTACGGGTTTCAAGATGGCCAGCATGAGCGATATCACATCACCGCTTATCCATAGCGGCAATACTGGCGGCACTTATCCTTGCCCGGTGAAATCACCAGATCCACGCGCTGTAAATTGCATGGGTTCTACCCAGTATGATGTATTGACTGGTGGTAATCGTTTGACCGGTGAAAACGGCTTGAAGCCGGAAGAATCCAAGCAAGCCAGTATGGGCATACGCATAGAACCTACATCCAGTCTGTCCCTGGGTCTGGACCTGTGGGATGTGAAAATGTCTAACCAGATCGCGCAATTGCCCGAAGCCATTGTCTTTGGTCACCCTGAGCGTTATCAAAACCTGTTCTCGACGTTCTATGAGCCAGGTCAGGGCGGCAATATCCTGGTCGGCACCCTGCCATCCTACAATATCGCCAATGCGCATTATCGCGGTATAGACTGGGATCACAGCTTCAAGACCGCTACACCTTTGGGCAAGCTGGCTTTGAACTGGACAGGTACTTATATGCTGATGTCTGACTTTGACATTCCTGGCAGCCCGACTGTGCGCAGTGTTGGCCGCTATGATGAAAATAACGCAGTAGCTTTCCGCGTCATCAGCAAGCTGGTGGCGACGCTGAAGACTTCAGACATTTTCACCCACGCCCTGACGATGAATTATCGCTCTGGCTATCACGATGCTTCAGCTTCTGTGCGTGAAGTAAATGCGAATGGCAGTTTTGGTGATTTTGCCACGGTCAAGCGCGATGTTTCTTCTTACACTACCTTTGACTGGCAGACGCGGGCGCAATTGCGCAAAAACCTGGCCCTGACTGTGGGTGTGCGCAATCTGTTCAACGTCAACCCGCCTTTGTCACTGAAAGAAGGCAATGGTGACCAGGTTGGTTACGATGGCCGTTATACCGATGCACTGGGCAGGACTTTCTATCTGACCGGTTCGTATAACTTCTGATCGGCTTGAACTAATCCGTACCCTGCAGAGTACTTTGATGGAGCAGGGTACGCTTAGTGCTGCAAATTGAAATAAGCGTAAGCCAATGCTGCCGCGATAAACAGGCAGATATAAATACCCAATGCAGAACCCTGGTTTTGCGCTGGGCTGCCTGGGCGGCGGGGTTTGTCAGTTTTGGCTGCCGGTTTCCTCTTTTGGTCCGTATCTGCTGCCATCAAGGCCAGGATGGGGCCGGGATCAAGTTTGACCAGCTTCGCATATGCGCGTGTGAAGCCTTTGACTATCGCCGCCTCAGGAAGGGCGGGATAGTCGTCTTTTTCCAGCGCGATGATTTGACGTGGTGCCATTTTCAATTGCGCCGCTACTTGTTCTATCGACCAACCCAACGCAGTGCGTCCCGCAGCCAGTTTGGCACCGGGGGAAGCAGCCAGTCTTTGTGCTTCGGCTTCCATCAAATCTGCTGCAATTGGCTGGCCCAGGCGAGATTCAATCAATTCCTGATAATGAAACGTACCTGTAACTTCTGACAGAGCAGGCTGACTATGTTCAGAATCTTTCATTACCCTTGCCTCATATATAACAATTATCCAAAACAATTGCAAAAATGCAAGCCATTGCATAAATGGCAGCAAACTATAACAATGAACTGAGCAGTGAACCGGGCAGATCATGCACGAGTTCATACCTGCGGTGCTCTACTATTTGCAAAGGCAGAAATCGATATTTAATTGATATCAAGTGTCGCACTTTGTCGCAATGTATGCTGCAAACAGCAAAACTTGGCCTCGCTGAGTCGCCGATTTCATGAGAATCGGGTAAGCTGCGAGTTCATGTTGACATGGCAAGATATTAACTTGGTGGTCGTTACAACAAATAATCATTTATTTGCGCAATTGATACCATAATTGTTGCCAGAGTCAGCATAAAAAGCACTGTCGTAAGATTATCTCAAACTGCCTGTTCAGGATACTAATTTTATAGGCGATACAAAATGGTTTTGGAGTGCCACTAATGATTAAAATTGCCGTTGTTTCTTACAATAACGAAGCACCAGCCGATCCGGTTTCTGCGGTATTCGGCCCGGAACCAGCTACGATAGGACGAAATGTAGAGAATTTCCTGGCTCTGCCCGACCCTAAACACTTTGTTTCTCGTACCCAGGCCAATATCTGGAGTACTGGCGGCCAGCATTTCATTAATAACCTGAGCCTGGCTAATCCCGTCTCTATTAATGGCAAGGAAATAGTGGCAGAAACTGCTGTTGAATTTCATGCAGGCGATCAAATACAGGTAGGTTTGTACGTATTGCGGGCAGAAGCTGTTGAGTCAACTGAATCAACTGAATCAGCTGAATCGACAAGCAGTCCTGTTGCCGTTGATGCAGTAGTGCAGGCGGAAGCTGTGCCTGATGTACAAAAAGACCACGTAAGTGATGAAGTAAAAAGCAATGAAATAAAAACAAATATCCAGGCAGAAGTCCTGCCAGCAAGTCAACCAGCAGTACGCCTGCAAGCAGGAAAAGACAGTTCTCCAGCACAACCTCCGCAATTTTTGTTGCGTCCTGAAGCGAGTACTTCACAGACAGGTGCAGCCGTTCAGACTGAAACCGTGGTTACTGATGCTCAGCCCTTACAGGCAAGTGCTACAAAACCCGACCTTGCAAAAGCCGGCAGCGCAGCAGGCAATGCCACGGCTAATGCCAATGAGCTTATTCAAGCTTTTTTGCAGGGAGCAGGTCTGCAACAATTGAATCTTTCGTCCGGTCTGACCGTGGAGCTGATGGAAACCCTGGGCAAATTCATGGCAACTTCGGTTCAGGGGGCGATGGAAGAGCTTTCACAGCGTGCCTTACTCAAGCGTGAAGTGAAAGCAGAAGTAACCATGGTTGTCTTAAGGGAAAACAATCCTTTAAAATTTTTCCCTGACAGTAAAACTGTGCTGACCCAGATGCTGCGTAAAAAGATGCCAGGTTTTATGGCACCGGCAGAGGCGATGGAAGATGCTTTTTTTGACATACGTACCCATCAGATGGGAGTGGCTGCAGGTACCCGCGCCATTACGGATGCTATCCTGAAGACCTTGCAGCCCAGCCATGTCGAAGCGCAATTGGGTACGCCAGGCCTGATGGACCAGATCAACCCGGCACGCCGCAAGGCAGCCATGTGGGATCAGTTTAATGCCTTGTATGACGGTATTTCGTCAGGTAAGAAAGATGAATTTCAGGCGATGTTTGGCAAGGAATTTTTGCTCGCCTATGAAAAAGAAGTAGAAAAAGCAGAGTCAAACCGCTAGTTTTCTGTGCATAAACCTAACCTTAGCCTAGCCATGCATCTGGACACTGCGCAATTTACTGCCATTGGTACCCGCAAAACCAATGAAGATGCACTGGCCTGGGCAAATGAGGACGAACTTGCCTGTTTTGTCCTGGCCGACGGTACGGGTGGCCACTCCGGTGGTGAAATCGCGGCCAGGCTGGCGATTGATGCTGTCATAGAAAAATTCGTGCAGGAAGCCTCGTTCAGTGCCAGGGCCTTGCGCTCTTACCTGGATTGGGCCATTTTGAAAGTGGCACAAAGCAAGCACGATAATCTGAGCCAGCGGGAAATGAGCACCACCATCGCCGCGATACTGATAGACCAGAGTAATCGCTGTGCCTTGTGGGCGCATATGGGGGATACCAGGATCTACCAGTTTCGTCAGGGCAGGATCAAGGCGGTATCAAAAGACCACAGCCAGGCTCAGCGCCTGGTTGATGCAGGTATGGCCGACCAGTCGCGCATACGCCAGCATCCTCATCGTAACAGGCTGTTTGCTGCCATAGGCGCAGAAGGCGACAACGCCCCCGAAGTGACGGCAGATGCCCTAGAATTACATAACGGTGACGCCTTTCTCATGTGTACTGATGGTTTTTGGGAGTGGGTACATGAGCATGAAATGGAATTTTGCCTGGCAACGACCAACAGTAGCGAGGCCTGGTTAAGTAAAATGAATGCCATTGCAGAAAAAAATATTAGTACGTCAAAGGCAATTAACAGGGATAATTTCTCGGCTTTTGCAATTTGTCTGTATGACGAACAGGTAAAACGCTGAATTAACGCGAACCGGAAGCCGGGAATGTGAATAACACGCCGCTTCTGCTTCAATAAAAAAACTAAGATCCGAGTCAGCCTTGAACACAGAAAAAGTACTCGCCACTGCAGCACCAACTGCATTTCATGCAGGTACCGAGAATTGTCTCGCTGTCGGCACGCGGCTAAATGACTTTGAAATCACCGGTGTTTTGGGTGAGGGTGGCTTTGGTATTGTGTATCTGGCCTTTGACCATTCCCTGCAACGCACAGTTGCCATCAAGGAATACATGCCGGGAGCGCTGGCCGGCCGTTCTGCCGATACCAGTGTGACGGTCAGGTCAGAGCGTCACAAAGCCACTTTTGAAGCCGGTTTGAAGAGCTTTATCAATGAGGCGCGCCTGCTGGCACAATTTGATCACCCTTCGCTGGTCAAGGTGTACCGCTTCTGGGAAGAAAACAAGACCGCCTACATGGTCATGCGTCATTATGACGGCCATACCCTCAAGCAAATCGTCAATAAGCGCCCGAAGCTGGTGACTGAGGCCTGGCTGAGGTTCATCTTCAAGCAGATACTTGAAGCGCTGGACACCTTGTACCGCTCAAAAATCCTGCACAGGGATATTTCACCTGACAATATCATCGTGCAAAAGAATGGCGTGGCAGTCTTGCTGGACTTTGGTTCTGCCCGCCAGATTATTGGTGACATGACACAAGGCATGACGGTTATCCTCAAGCCCGGTTATGCGCCTATAGAGCAATATGCTGACGATGTGGAAATGCCCCAGGGATCCTGGACGGATATCTATGCGCTGGCAGCTGTCATGTATTTCGCCATCATGAAATCACCACCGCCAATATCGGTAGGCCGTGTCGTGAAAGACACCATGATGCCCTTGCAGGATGGCGAGCATGCGGGCTTTAGCACCAAGTTCCTGAAAGGCATAGACCTGGCGCTGGCAATACAGCCGCAAGATCGCCCGCAAAGCATGGATGAATTCCGCCAGCTGTTGGGGATCAGTTCCTTTGCATCTGTACGCAAATCGCGCAAGGGCCGGGAGGAGCATGCTGCGGGCATCGCAGAGGGACAGGATCATCAGGTCCATGCATTGCCCGTCAAGGATGTGGCAGCCGTCAAAACACACAGGCCGGAAACCAGGACTGCAGAAGGTGGGGCAAGCGCGCAAGCAAAGTCTGGCAAGCTTTTGTTTCCCATGTTGGCAGTAGCTGCAGTACTGGTACTGGTAATCGCCTATTTAGCCAGCCGCCAGGGAGCGAACAAGCCTGGCCAAACGCTGCTTGCTGCTCCAGCCCCCGCCTCTACTGCTGCATCTGCGCCGCAGTCAGTGCCTGCTCCGGCATCTGCTGCCGTGGCTGCTCCAGCAGAAAAGCCTGCAGTAGCCGCTGCCAGCAATGCCGCCCCTGCAACTGCCAGCGCGGTAGAAGCGGCAGACAAGCCAGATCCAGAAAAACTGGCATGGGACAAGCTCAAGGACGATAATACTGTTACGCTGGAAGCGCTGAACGCATTTTTGCAGCAATACCCGCAGGGTAAATTTACCGATGTTGCACAAGCGCGCCTGAAGGAAGTGAAAGCGGCCAAGGCTGCGGCAGCCAGCAAGCTTAACCTGAAGCTGGCAATCAAGCCCTGGGGCACGGTTTTTGTTGATGGCGTACAGCAAGGGGCCAGTCCGCCTCTCAAGCATTTAAGTCTGGCTGCAGGCAAGCACAAGATCAGGGTAACCAATCCTGGTTTCCCCGATTTCATTACCGAAATCGAAGCAGGGAAAAGTAATACTGCAACCATCGAACATGAGTTCACGAATAAGTAAAGTGCAAGAAAAATGAATAAATTAGCCCAAATGCTGTATGTGACGGGCCTGGTGGTGGTGTGTACCATCTTGCAGGGCTGCGAAACACCGCCCAAACAGGCTCCTGCTCCCAAGCCTGTTGTGAAGCCAAAAGAACTTCCGCCACCGCCACCACCGCCACCAGTGGAGCCGGCAGTCCCTTTGCTGAGCTCAGATGTGCAAGCCTTGAAAGATGGTACGGCGCTGTATGATGGTGGTGACTACAATGGTGCCATCAAAAAACTGAGTGGCAATGAAATCTGGAACGGGCATAACAAGGACGTGCAATTAAGTGCCCTGAAGCTCATGGCCTTCAGCTACTGCGTTACATCCCGCACGCAGTTGTGTCGCCAGCAATTTGACAAGGCCCTGAAGCTGGACCCGGCTTTCAATTTGTCTGCTGCTGAAATCGGCCATCCTGTCTGGGGACCGGTATTTTTGAAATCAAAAAATGCAGTCAAGGCACCAGCCCCAGCCAAGAAAAAAGAAAGCACCGCAGTAACCAAGTAAGCAAAAATAAGCGGTAAGTGAGCCTGTGTGTGAATAACTGCTACCGGCACAAAATATGCCGGTAGCAGGTATTAATCACGACCAAATGGTGCATCGACCGCATGGCTTTGGCCCGTGAACCAGCGTGGCCCCTGTTCTGTCATATAGAAATGGTCTTCCAGGCGTATGCCAAATTCGCCTTCTATGCAGATCATGGGTTCATTGCTGAAACACATGCCAGCTGCCAGTGGGCGCATATTGCCCTTGACCAGATAAGTCCATTCATGAATGTCCAGGCCTATGCCATGGCCAGTGCGGTGCGGCAGGCCAGGTAACTGATAGTCAGGGCCAAAACCGGCGGCAGCCAATACCTTTCTGGCGGCTGCATCAACTTGCTCACACGGCACGCCGATTTGTGCCGCATCAAAGGCTGCTGCCTGGGCGGCTTTCTCCAACTCCCAGATATCGCGCTGACGCTGGCTGGGTTTGCCAAACACATAGCTGCGAGTGATGTCCGAGTTATAGCCATGCAGCTTACAACCGGTATCGATGAGTACCATGTCCCCTTCACGCAGGAATTGTTCGCCGTCCGGGCCATGTGGCATGGCGGTGGCTGCACCAAAACTGACGATGCAAAATGTGGATGCGCTGCCACCATAAGCGCGGTGTGCCTGGTCAATAAATCGGGCGACTTCAAAAGAAGAAATACCTTCATGCAAAATTTTTGCTGCCTTCTTTTGTACTTCCAGCGTCAGGTTCTTGACCTTTTGCATGATGGCCAGCTCCGCTGCTGATTTATGCATGCGGCATTCAGCCGTGATGCTGGCGGCATTGATGATTTGTGCCAGCGGCAAGACACGGCGCAAGCCATCGAAGACAAAGAAGGGCGCGTTTTCATCAAGGGCGATTGTGGCTGTTTTATAACCAGCATCCAGCAAGAAGTTTTTGATCAGCAGGCAAGGGTCATCTTCTTCTTGCCACAGGCGGATGTCGGCATCTGCGCCAAGGGTTTCACGCAACTTGGAATCTTCAAAGGCCGGGCAGAGATATGTCAGCCTGGCGTCCGGTGTCATTACAACGGCAGTCAGGCGCTCACTGGGGTACCAGCGCAGGCCGGTGAAATAATACAGGCTGCTGCCAGCAGGCAGGATCATGGCATCAACGCCATGATCCTGCATCAGTCTGGCAGCTTTTTCTACTCTGGCCTGGCGCTCTGCTGCGCTGATGGGGCTGACATCGCTCAAGTCTGTCTGGATGCTGGCTAATTCTGTGGCTGCTGTGGAACCGCCTATGCCAAAGTTCATATTTCTGCCCATGCTAAAGAAAAAAGAGGGGTCAGCATAAGGTCTCTTGCCAGGATTGTCTTGATCATTTTCACTCTACATCATGCGGAAATGGGCATAGGAAAAACAAATCCCGGCGCTGTACACGCCGGGATTCATGGATAACTCCCTTCACAAGACAGGATGCTATCTTTTTTGCTTATTTGAATTTATAGCTCAAATTCAAATAGACATAACGTCCGCGCGGATTGCCCCAGCTAGAGTTGTAGCCCATGCTGGAGGTCGCATCAAATGAAGGATCGCGATTAAACAGATTATTCGCACCTGCGCGCAACACCATATTTTTCCAGCCTGAATACGACATGGATGCATCTATCGTCGTCATAGGCGATACCACGCCACCATTGGTGTAGAGATCGTACCAAGAGTTGATGACCAGGTTAGGCGTGCGGTCTATGCGGAAACCAGCAGTATAATTTGCCCGTGTTGTCGCCGACCATGGACCCATATCCCAACTGACCCCGAGATTTGCCAGCAAGCGCGGGTTATTATATTCACCCGTATCACAAGACGTATTGTCGGGACAGTTGATATACACATTGTCCGCCAATAATTTGGTGTTGTACTTGATGGTATAGGTGGCTTCACCGGAGATCTTGAATTTGCCAAAGTTTGGTGTGCGCAGGGTGTAGGCAAAATCTGCATCTATACCAGAGGTATGTGCTTCAAAGCGATTGACGAAACCCGTGGTTAGCGCTTTCAGTTGGCCGCGCAATGGACCCAGGCGTGCTTTGTCTGCTGCAGACAAAGTTGCATAGGCAGCGATGTCTTCTGGTGTAACTGCGGCACGGGTGACGTTGGCCTTGTAGGCGCCATCTTCATTACCCAGGACTGTCACTGTATCAAGGACATCAATCTTGTTGCTCCATTTGATGTCAAAGTAAGTCATGCCCAGGCTCAAGTCCTTGATAGGCTCAAACACAAAACCGATATTGTATTGATTGGACTTTTCGGGCTTCAAGTCCTTGGTCCCGGCATTTTTTGTATTGACCTGGGTGCTGCAAAAGCGATCAAAATAAGAATCCCCGCCAACACAGCGTTTGATATCGTTGACTGTATAGAAAACGTCACGACCCTGGCTGAAGCGTTGCGGCAACGACGGTCCCACCATGCCGGTACTGTAATTCGCGCGTAACAGGAAGGTTTTATCCGCGTTCCATAAGACACCCAGTTTAGGGTTGGTGGTGTTACCGGCCAGTTCATAGCGATCATGACGGACAGCTGCTTGTACTTCAAGATTCTTTAACACAGGTATGCGCATTTCGCCGTACAGGGCTGACAGTGATTCTGAACCACGTATGGCAGGAAGCACAGCGTATTTTGCCAGCAGACCCTGTTGCCAGTCACTTGAGGGATTGTAATCCAGTGAATTCTTACGGAATTCGGAGCCTATGGAGACGCCAATTGCACCACCTGGCAAGCTACCGAATTCTGTAGAAGTTTGCAGCTTGATCGAGTCAGACTTGCTCTTGGCTTTGACATACATATTGCCAGCCAGCTCATTGATCAGGGCAGCCGGGTTTTTGTTTGCGCCGAAAGGATTGTAGCGGCCATCTTCTATGGCTTTATTGAAGGCTTCCAGCTTGTAGGAGCCCAGAGTAGTGGCATTAGTGTCTTCCACAGTATGGGCAAGTGTTACTGACCAATCCCACGTGCCAACCTGGCCTTTCAATCCGCCAACCAGCCACAGGGTATTGAGATCCGTTTCCAGGCCGCCTTCACCAGGAAAGTTGGCTCTGATCGTCACAGTCTTGCCATAAGTGTTGAAGGGATTGCTGGCGGGGACAGAAATATTGCCGCGGTCGCGGTTTTGCAGCCAGGATGTTTCGCCGTAGATGCGTTTGTGATACTTGGTCACAAAGGCTGAAGCAAATGCCGTCATCTCCGGACTGATGTCCCAGTTGGCATTGAGCGTTCCACCAAAGCGCTTGGTGGGTTTGACCAGGTCGGAAAACTCGGCAGTGCCGTGCAAGCAGCCATTCCGGATCGCGGATGGAAACCAGTCTGCGCCGCTAGGGTAGGGCATCTGGGCGCTTTTGGCACATTCAGGATCAGGGAACCGGTTTGAACCAATGGCCAGTGTGCCTGGGCCCGCCTGTCCATTGGCGATCGCGCCATAGACGTTGGCATACTGCACGCCGCCGGGTTTGTTGGTGAAGTCTATATGATTGGCCCAATCACGATCCACACCACGTATGCGTTTTTGCTCTTCAGCCGATAAGCTGTACGAAATATTGTATTTATCCGTTTCGCGGTTACCGAAGCCGCCAGTCAGAGAGAATTTGCTGACATCGCCACCACCGCTTGTCGTTTTACCATAGCCGGCGCTGACCTCAAATCCTTCATAGTTGCTACGCATGATAAAGTTGATGACACCACCTACAGCATCTGTGCCATAAATGGCTGAAGCACCATCCTTGAGCACTTCTATGCGTTCAATTGCAGCCAGGGGGATGGAGTTGATGTCGACCGATGTAAAACCGTCAGAATCATCCGAACCCGAAACTGGCAGGCGATTACCATTAAGTAAAATCAAGGTGGGCATGCCGCGCAGGCTGGCAGTTGCCGCACCATTTCTGAAATTATTGCCGTCCGTGAATTCTGAGCCATTGCCACCAGCAGAAGTCAGGTTGCGCATCAAATCAAGCACTGACTCTGCACCGGAGCGCAATATCTGTTCCTTGGAGATAACGGTAATAGGCGAAACACCCTCCACTTCCAGGCGTTTGATATTTGAACCGGTCACGACCACTTTTTGTACTGGCGCAGCATCTTGTGCATAGCTGCTTTGTAGTCCTATCAGTGCCAGGGAAATGGCCAATGCGGATTTTTTCATGTTGGGTAAAGTTTTCAAAGTATGCTCCATAGTTTTGAGGTTGCCCTCAGTCTCACCATTCAATCCCTCAAATGAACAGCCACCTCCATTTCACTTTGCGTCAGCACGTGTGCATGGATATCTTTCGGGTCTGGCTCTTGCTTTTTCTGTTACCAGCCAGGCCAGCCTTCTCTTTATGTAGTGCAAATTCATGTTCAGTTTTTCACCCTGCTTTAAGCGGCAGCAGTGGTTTTTTCTGCCAGCATGTCATTGCTGATCACTACCAAAATCTGGGTGAAAAACAAGAAATCCAAATTCTGGCGGGACTCAAATGTACCAATATAAATATATTTAAGGTATATTAATAAAATATTTGAGACATATTTACAACGAACTGATATCAAGATATAAATCTTGTTTGCAGAAGAGAAATGAAAAAGGAGACGGAGTTGAAAATCAGAAATAGTGGGGTGCTGGTCTTGCCTTTGCTGGCTTTAGGACTGGCCGCCTGTAGCACGAATCCGCAGCAAATATCTGCTCAACGTGACCTGGAGCGCGATCAGCAAATACAAAAAGTGCTGACGCATGTACATCAGTGCAGCCCGACCCTGAGCTTGCGCTCGCAAGCCTTGACGCCAGATGATGAACGCAAGTCTTGCCAGATGCTGGGCGCGTTGGAGCAGCAGTTCCATGGTATTTTCGGCACGGCAGGCAAGCCGGTAAAGGATGACCATAACGGCAGCCTGAGGGCCAACATCTATCAGTCCAAGGAAGACTTCATCAAATATGCGACCCAGCATTTTGATATGCCTACCAATAATGGCGGCATGTATCTGGAGGGCTATCCAGAACGTCCGGGTAATCAGGCCGAGTTTGTAGCGAACCAGAAAAAAGATGGAAGCATCCTCAATCTGGGTCATGAGTACGTACATTATCTGGATGGGCGCTTCAATCTGTATGGCGACTTTTGTGCCAACCTGCATGACTCGCATGCGCCACCGGAAAACTGTGCCAAGCCTGCGCCACTGACACCTTACCTGGTGTGGTGGACAGAAGGCATCGCAGAATATGTGTCCAAGGGCAAGGATAATCTACCAGCCATCAAGGTTGCCGCTGAAAAGAAATATGCATTGAGCCAGTTATTCGATACGGGCTATGAAAACAATAATGGGACGGAGAGGGTATATAGCTGGGGCTATCTGGCCGTGCGTTTCATGATGGAAAAACACAGGCCAGAGATAGACAAGATGCTGGTGTTTACACGCAGTGGCGATTATCCGCGCTATCAATCCCTGGTCAGGTCCTGGGGTACCAGCATGGATAAAGAGTTTGCTACGTGGCTTGATAGTCTTGGCAAAGTGTAGTTAAAAGAATGAGGCCAAGCACTCGCGCCCGGCTTCATTTTTATTAGGACTTGCGCAAAATCGCCCCAGCTGCGTTACAGCGCCTCTCCTAGGAGCCGCGTACTAAAGTACTGTCTTCGTCGCCGCGGTATAGTCGGGGTTTCAGACAATGTTTTGTCTGCCGACGTAGCGAACCTCCCTTGTAAGGGAGGTTTCCTAAAGCGATAGGTGCAGTTGGGGTTTCGGACAACATGTTGCCCGCCAACGCAACGAACCTCCCTTGCAAGGGAGGTTTCCTAAAGCGATAGCCTTGCTGGGACAATTCTGCGCAAGTCCTAACTTATTTTTCAGTAACCAGCAGATTTTGATTTTCTAGGTACAGGCACAAAATCAAATTGCCACTTGATGGGAGCTGACTGATCATTGACTTTGACAGCCTGGCTCAGCGCCGGTTTGATGCTGCCCAGATTAGGGTGCCAAGCCTTGATTTCGTAATTGCCATCTGGCAGTTTATCGAGCATGGCAGAGCCGTTCTGGTCGGTCTTGACGAAGTAGGGTGTATCGAGCACCAGTACATAGGCACGCATCCAGTTATGCAAGAGGCAGTAGACGATGACGATGCCGGGTTTGTCGAAGATGACGGGTGGTGGCACCACGCCGCGCTCGTACGTCTTGATCTCAAATTCCTTGATTGCCGAGAATGATTTCACATGATGTTCCATCTTGTCATAGTTGGGGAACTTGACTTGTGAGCCCGTGCGTATCGCCGTTACATATGGTGAAAACTGCATGTCACTTTGCGATATTGTGGCTTCTGTTTTCTCTGATGCAGGCAAGGGTATACCTGTCGGTGTCGCGTACACCACCACATCACTCATGGGGTTACCATTTTTATCGACAGCCTGGAAATTCAGTTTGGCAGCATGCGCCAACATGGGCGAACTTGCTGCCAGCATCAGTGTCACCGTCTGCGCCAGGGTGAGTAAGGTACGATACTTTTGCAGAAATAATGGATTCATCTTTTTTCCTGTCTTTACATTGCTCATTTGGTGACGATAGGACGCTGCATGGGTGCCAGTTTGGCGATCAGCTTGTTTTGTACTGATGATGGTACTTCATGTTTTTCCATGGCGATTTGCAAGTCCTCTGCCAAGGCATTGAAATGAGCATTCGTGACTTGCATATCCTTGTGCGCCTCTGCCATGCTGCGGCCACTGTATTTGCAAGGGCCACCGCTGAGCTCACAGAATTGCTCGGTCAGCAAACTGGCCAGTCTTTCAGTATCCGTTTCCTTGAAAGCCTTGTTGATGCGTACGTCGTCCAGCACGATGGCGACGAAGGAGTTGACGAAAGTGCTAATGCCAGTTTTGCCGCCCAGGCTTTGGTACAGGGCGTCACTGCCGGTTTGCGCGTGGGCAGACAAGCTGGTGAGCAGGAAGACGCTGATGGCGATTTTGCCGATACGGGAGAGAATTGTATTCATGATGTGATCTTTCTAATGTGTATCTGTCAGTGGGCGCTTAGAATCCGGCTTGCAGGGACAAGTACCAGCCACGCTGATTTTTTGGATTGAAAATGGTGATGTCGCCCAGCGTCGCATAGGCAGCGGTGACAGACACATTTTTGCCCGGGAACCAGGCGATGAAGACATCGTAATAATCTTTTTCATTATCCACGCCGAGATTGCGCGGCTTCATGCGATATTCAGCACCGACAGCCAGTTTGCGGTTGATCAGGTAAGCGACTGAAGTTTCCAGCATGGGTTTATAACTGTCTTTCTTGTCGCCACCAAAGCCCAGTATGCCCATCTGGTTGGCCTTGGTCATGCGCACCGTGCCGTTCAGCAGCAGGCTTTGTTCCAGCAAGATCTTGGTGGCCGAAACATAATAGTCAACACCGCTGTCATCCTTGGCACCGAGTTGTTTGACGTTCGTCACACCCAGTGCACCCAGACCACCTATGCCCTTGTTGCGCTTATACATGGCACCGACGGCAATTTGTGGCATCCAGCTGTCTTGCTCATATACAGCATCGCCAGCGACCTTGATTTTGACACCCAAAATATCCTGTTTGATATTCAGGGCGTTCAAGGGTGCCAGTGAGCCGGTAAATTCCTGGCTGGCGAGCGACAGCTCTACCCGGTCGGCGATGCCGACAGCGACGCCATAGGTTTTCAGGCTGTAATCCTGAGTGTTGACCTGGGTGTAGTGGGCATTGGCACCATAACTGTCACGGGTGCCGTAACCAGTGATCAAAGCCCATGGAGTGAGGCCACCACCACCGGCACCTTCGAGCTGGCTGACGCCGCCGGTGGCAATGAGTTTGCCCATGTCCGGCTTCATCATGTCCTGAGCCTGGCTGGCCTGCATGCAGGCAGCACTGCTGCCCAATAAAGCCAGAGCGACGAAGTTTTTCTTTATTTGCATCATATTTCCTCTTGATCAAGCGGCAATTTCGCACGGAAAACCGTGCATCTGCTCTATATACGAAGATGACTGAAAATCAGATTCAGAATTGATGCAAAAAAGGAGAAAAGTATTACTGTTTTGGCTTGGGGAAAACGATATCGCGTTTCATCGGTGCCAGCAAGGCCATCAGGCGGTTTTGCGTGGCAGGCGGGATAGCCAGTTTATCCATGGCGAGTTGTACATCTTCTGCCAGCGCAAAAAATTGTGCAGCATTGATGCCCAGACCCTGATGCACGGTTTTCATGTCGTCACCAGTGTATTGACAAGGGCCTGCACTGATGACGCAAAATTGCTCTTTCAGTAATTGTGCCAAACGGGGAATATTGGTTTCCTTGAATGAGGCTTTGATACGCTCATCCTGCAGGATGATGAGCAAGGCTTCATCAACGATCTGACTGACACCGCTCTCACTTCCCAAGGCCTGATACAGAGTTTGCGGTGCCAGTTGGGCATAGGCAGAAGAGGTAGCCGTCGCTGCGGTGAACAGAAAAAATGCCAAAACAGTAGCAGGTTTAATGATGTTCATACGCATCCCTCAATTGCCGATTTGCAGTGACAAATACCAGCCACGCTGGTTTTTGGGATTGAAGGCGGTGATGTCACCCAGATGGGCATAAGCCAGTGTCAGGGATACTGCCTTGCCCGGGAACCAGGCCAGGAAGGCATCGTAATAAGCTTTTTCATTATCCAGCACCAGATTGTGCGGCTTGCTGCGGTATTCCAGACCAGCCACCAGTTTGCGGTTGATCAGGTAGCCCAGTGACACCTCAGGCAAGAGCTGATAGCGATTGCGCTTGTCACCACCAAAACCCAGCAAGCCCATTTGATTGGCTTTGCTCAGACGTACAGTGCCGTTGAGCAGCAGGCTGTGATCCAGTATCAGCTTGGTGGCAGACAGATAATAATCCACGCCAGTGTCACCCACCGCACCCAGTTGTTTGACACTGGTGACGCCCAGTGCCTCCAGACCTTTGACTGCGTGATTACGCTTGTACATGGCACCGATGGCGACCTGAGGTTGCCAGTTGTCCTGATCGGTAACCAGGTCGCCAGCGACTTTGAGTTTGATGCCGACGATGTCCTGCTGTAATTCCAGCTTGTCCAAAGGGGCCAGACTGCCATTGAACTTTTGTGTTGCCAGAGACATTTCCAGCCTGTCGGCGATACCCACAGCAACACCATAGGTGTGCAAGCGATAATCTTGGGTACTGACCTGGGTGATATGCGCATTGACACCATAGCTGTCTTCACTGCCGTAACCGGTAATGGTCGCCCAGGGCGTCAGGCCACCGCCGCCTGCACCTTCGAGTTGTATGACACCCCCGGTAGCCAGCAACCTGCCTTTGTCGGGCAGGGGCAGACTCTGTGCAGTTGCGGCACTGTGGTATGCAAGGCAGCCTGCTAGCAGGCTGGCAATGAGCTTGGGTTTCTGGTACGGCATGAAGGCAATTCTTGGCGGCTTGTCCCGGTAATCCAGCTTGCGGCTGGTGCTGGGTTTCTTTATACAAGTTAGTCAGATGTTGCACAAGACCAATTAACGCTTTGCCACAAGTGTGTCGGATTTGTGAATTGCAGCTTCCCTGACTGCAGGTTTGAGTCTGGCTTGTGCTTTTGCCTGGCCAAGTCTGGCAGCTTCCTGCAAATCGGCCTGCTCTTGTGCACCTTGCAGCATAGCCAACTGGGTGAACAGATTCAAGGCCAGGTGATAGTCATGTCTGTCGAGGGCGACATCGGCAAGAACGCTGATGGTCAAGGCATAATTGCGCGAGCCGGTTAACCTGGATAACTGTTCCAGTGCTTCATGCAACATCTGGTCAGCCGCATCGAGTGAACCCATTTTTCGCAAAGTGTCGCCGATTTGCATCAGGCAATTCCCTATGCTGGGTGCCCAGCCCGTAGGTTTGGCAAGCTTCAATGCTTTTTGCAGCCATTCAAGCGCGGTTTCAAAATCATCTGTCTTGCTGTAGCTGTAACCTATATTCGCCGCTGTCAGGATGGCGCGGCGTATCTGGCCAGAATCAAGACAGGCTTGATATGCCTTGCTTAAATGCGCCACAGAATCGTCCAGCTGACCATTTAAGCCCGCATGCAAACCGAGAAAATCGTCCATCAAGGCCGCCAGGCCAGGATGGATTTCCCTGGGGAGGTTTCTGGAGCCGAAATGGCGGTCAAAATAAGACTTGGCCAATTTGTCGTCGCGCATGACTGCAACCCTGGCCAGGGCGGCAGCCGTACATTGCTTGCGCAGGACATCGTCCCCCTTGCTGGCTTCATCGATGGAAATGGCCATCTCTATGTCACATTCAACATGCTTGCCCTGATCCGAGAAGATGAAGCCCAGTATGCGGTGGGCGTCGCTGAGGGCAGCTGGATCCAGATGTACGTCGGGGTGGCGGAGTATGGCGTGGATGATGGCCGCCGCACTGTCAAGGTCGGCATGCAGCCATTTTTCTTCTGCCCTGATCAATTGCAGGCGCAGGTAAACCAGAGCCTTGTCGGTGTCTGTCCTGGCTGAGTTGTTCAGTAATTTGCTGACCTGCTCGCACAAGTTCAGGGCACGACTACTATCGCGCTGACGCAGGTGCCAGGCCAGTGTGAGCAACTCGTCAAGTTGTTCTTGCACCACCATTCCGGTCAAACGCTGCTCTAACCGCGTAACTTCACTATCGGTGGCGTATAAGTCCATGGTATGTTGGTTGCTCAAAAGAAATTTTTCATGAGAGTAACCGATTCAATTAATAAAAGAAATGGATGAAAAGTTAAGCTGACATTAGTATTCGAACTGGTCCGGCCAGTTCATTTACCACAATACGCAAGATTTAATCTCTGTGTTGCCACATAAGATGGTTTTAACAATTTTTAACGGTATATACTAAAGCCCCCTGATTTTTCTTCACTGGATAATTAAATGGCATTTCGGCCGTTGGCAGGATGGCGTGAAGTGCTTGTGTGGACGCAGGGCAGTGCAGGACAGAACACCGAACAGAAATTTCCGATAGCTTTTTTTGAGCCCAATTGAGCCCAAGTATGAGTCGTTCTTCTTTGCGTCGAGAACTGGTGATACCCATCATAGTCCTGGTGATAGGCGTATCCGCCGCTATAGGCTGGGTCTCCATGAAGGCCGGGACAGATGCCGTCTATACGCTGACACAGCGGATTCTGGGCGACATGGTCAACCGCATCAACCTGGCGACTGAAAAACACCTGGATGGTGCCCTGATTGCACTGGAGTCGGTAGCGCCCAGCCCTACCAATTTACCCAAAGAACAGAATTTTTCTGCTGACATGAAAGCCCTGGAAGAGAAATTCTGGGCTGCCAGCGGCTTGTTCATGGATGTCAACAACTATGTCTACTTTGGCGGTAGCGACGGGCGTTTTGTTGGTGTCTACAGAATTTCCAAGGAAATGGTGCAGTTGTTCTGGCGTGAACCTGACAGCGACAAGCGCACAGTTTATCGCGTGAGTCATGTGGGTGACCGTTCGAATGTCTTGCGCAGTGATGATTTTGATCCGCGACTGCGCCCCTGGTACAAGACTGCACAAACGTCGGAAAGACCGGTCTGGTCAAAAATCTATAATAATTTTTCTTTCCATTATCCGACCATTACGCTGGCAAAAGCCGTTTATCAGAAGAACCATGAATTTGCCGGTGTCATGGCAACTGACCTGACACTTAAGGAATTATCCAATTTCCTGCGCAAGCTGGAAATCAGCAAGAACAGTGTTGCCTACATCGTCGATGCGGATGGCTATATCGTCGCCACTTCTGGCCAGGAATTGCCCGAACGAACAGTTAACGGCACACCCGAGCGCATGCGTGCCATTGATATGAAAACACCGCTGATCAGTGAGACTTTTCAGAGAGTGGGCAGCATGAAACTGCAGTCTACCCAGACACACTCCATGGAACTCAGCAACGGCACCATCGATGTCGCGATTTCACCACTGGGCAACAGGCAGGGCTTGAACTGGCTGACCGTGGTAGCGGTGCCGCGTGCCGACTTCATGAGCAGTATTAACCAGGGTTTCATGCAAAGCATGGTGATCGCGCTGGCATGCATCATTTTTGCATTGACCATAGGTCTGACTATTGTCGAACGCGTGATACGCGATATCCGCAAGCTGACTTCCGCGGCTGAAAAGTTTGGTAATGGCGAACCCATGCCCAGCCTGCAAATCCGTCGTAGCGATGAGATAGGCACCCTGGCCCAGACTTTTATCGAGATGGAAAACAAGCTGCGCTATGACAAGCTGACGCAGGTGGCGAACCGTGAATCCCTGTTTACCCAGATTAATTATTTGCAAAAGCAGGCACTGGAAAACCCGGGCGCCAGCGAAGGTTTCACCTTGTTGTTCATCGATCTCGATCGCTTCAAATACATCAATGACAATCATGGCCATGATGCCGGCGACAAGGCCCTGGTCGTCATCGCCGCCCGCCTGCGTTCAGCCATACGTGAAACCGATGAAGTAGCGCGTTATGGCGGTGATGAATTCGTGCTGCTGCTGAAAGACACCAAGAATTCCATAGACATCAATAATACCGTGGAAAAAATCTGCAATATTGTCGAACAGCCCATTGCGCTGGAAGAGGTGGTTGTCAGTGTAGGGGTATCGGTAGGTTGGGCCAGCTTTCCTGAGGATGGCAGCGATTATGTGCGGCTCATCAAAATTGCCGACAGCCGCATGTACAACCGCAAGCGTGACCGCAAATCAGGCCAGTTCGTGCATCTGGCCTGAGTCAGGTTTGCACATCTCGTAAGTGTTGCTCTTGCCATTTGTCGAGCCAGGCTGGCATATCGGCTGAAGGCATGGGTTTGCTGATGTAATAGCCCTGGGCCTGATCGCAGCCCAGCTCTTTCAGCAGGTTCATGACTTCTATGTTTTCCACACCCTCGGCAACCACACGCAAGCCCATATTGTGGCCAAGATCTATGGTGGATTTAACGATCTTGGTGTCATCGATATCTTTTTCCATCTTGAGTACAAAAGACTTGTCGATCTTCAGTTCATGGACGGGCAGGCGTTTCAGATAGGCCAGTGAAGAATAGCCGGTACCAAAATCATCGATAGATAATTCCAGGCCCATGGCATGCAACTTGTCCAGGGTCTGGAAAGCCCTGACCGGGTCATCCATGATGGCGCTCTCAGTGATTTCCAGGCAAAACGAAGCTGCTTTCACTTCATGGTTTTGCAGTATCTGGGCAAATTTGCCGGGCAAGTCCTGATCCAGCAAATCACGGGTAGAGATATTCACTGAGATTTTCAGATGTATCCCCTGCTGATTCCACAGATGACAGACCCGCGCTGCCTCATTCATGACCCAGTGAGTTAGCTGGCGTATAAAGCCGGTTTGTTCGGCAAAGGGAATAAATTGATCGGGGAAAATAAAACCACGCTCAGGGTGTATCCAGCGCACCAGTGCCTCGACGGCAATCACCTGCCCATGGTCAAGACCGACCTTGGGTTGTACATATAAACGGAAGGCCTGTTGCTCGAGCGCCGCCCGCAATTCACTGAGCAGTGACAGGCTTTGCTGGCTGGATTTGTCAATGTCGGGTGAGTAAATCACAGCACCGCTGTTGCCCTGCTTTGCTGCATACATGGCGACTTCAACCCGGCTCAGCAAGCTCTGGGCATCACCCGCATGTTCAGGGAAGCCAGCGATACCTATGCCAGCCCCCAGATCGACAGTCTGGTCTTCTATGGATATCGGTTTTTCCAAAGAGCGCAGGATACGGTTAGCCAGATCCAGCGCATTTTCTTTTGAGCTGTTCGGTAGCAGTATGGCAAACTCATCACCGCCAAGGCGGGCTGGCTTGGTACCACCAGCGCCTAGTTCAGCTGACAGGCGTATCGCAACCTGGTTCAGCAGGATATCGCCAAAGCGGTGTCCCATGACGTCATTCACATGTTTGAAACGGTCCAGATCCATCATCAACACATAACAGGATTTTTCATGGGAACGTGCGCTGGCGATGGCTTCTTCCAGCATGTCGGTAAACAGTGCCCGGTTGGGCAAATTGGTCAGAGTGTCCCAGTAAGCCAGGCGGCTGATTTCCTTTTCACGCTGGGCGATACCATCGCGCATGGTCATGAAGGTGCGGGCCAGGTCGCCAATTTCATCTTTTTGTTTGACATTGATGGTAGCCGTGTAATCACCGGCACCCAGGCTGCGTGCAGTCTCTGCCAGTTGCCGCACTGGCCCGGTAATCCGGCGTGCCGTGATGGCACTGATAATGCTGGCGACCACCGCAGCAAGTACTGTCAGGATCAGGAGGTTGCGTTGCAATTCCTTGTAAGGGGCTACTGCCTGGCTGATAGACAATTGCAGTACGGCGATGGTGTTGAACTGTTCATTCTGTGCCAGTTTGAGTATGCGGGCACTGTACTGGTCATCATCGATTTGCAAGGCTGGCAGGTAGTTGATCTGCTTATCTGCGCTCGGTAATTGCTGTGCCAGCTTGTTGGCGTTTTCATCACTGAGGCTGGAAACATTGGCTAGCCAGCGCCCCTGTTTTTCTGAAGTCAGCAAACTGATCTGCATGCGTGACAATTCATGCATATCAGTAACCAGAGCCTTGCCTATGGGAATGGCCATGACAACCCAACTGATGGTGACCGGTGCTTCGATAGGCACGACCACCATTTGGTAGGGCTTGCCATCGACAATCGCCGTACTGGCAGCGCTGCCAGTTTTTTCTGCTGTCTGTATCAGGGCGGCGACTGATTGTTGCAGGCTGCTGCTCAATTCATTAGTCGCGCCGTTGCTGCGGCTGGTTTTGCTGGTATTTGAATAAGCGGTGATTTTTCGGTCCAGACCAACCAGCATGGTCAGGTCCGAACCTATGCGATTGCCATGATTGGAGAGGGTTGAGACGATGGTTTCAGTGTCATGCGTACCTATGGCTTCGCGGAAGGCATATTCCTTGGCGAGGACGATTGCGCCCTGGACGAGTTTTTGTGCATTTTGATCCAGCAGGCGCAACAGGAATTTTTCATTGATTTTCAAATTCTCTTCGACTGCATTACGCGCATTTCTGTCTATGGCATTGCCGATGGCAAAATAGGCTGCCAGTTGTACCGTCAGCAGCAAGCCTATAAAAAGAGTGACAACCCGGCTTTCCAAACTATGCAAACGCATGAACTTTCCTCTTAATGTGCGTGGAAAAGTATTTCCTGCTTACCCGGCCTTGTAATTCAATTTTACAGTCAGGTTGGGGCCATTGCCGTCGATTTGTATGTTTTGTTCTTGTATTGGTGCAGAAGCCGGCTGTTTTGGATGCCAGGTTTTCAAGACATATTTACCGGCAGGAATAGTGGGCAGGCGGGCTGTCCCACTCGCATCAGTCTTGGCAAAATAGGGAGTATCGACGATATGTATATAGGCAACCATCTGATCGTGGATGTTGCAGCCAACAATGACGGTGCCTGATTTATCGAACACCACGGGTGCAGCGGGTTTGCCTGAATACAGCTTCAATTCAAAGGGTTTTGCCGGCGAAAACGAATAGGCGTGATGCCTGACGGTGTCATTGTTGGGGAAGGAAATCGACGTTCCGGTTTGCACTACCGTCACAAAAGGCATGAATTTCTTGTCTTTTTGCTGGATTTCCGCAGTGGCTGATTTGGCGCTTTGTGGGTTGCCGGCAAGCTCTGCATAGACCACCGCATCCTGAACAGCCTGTCCGCTGCTATCCGTAACCTGTATGACTGAATTGGCATGTGCTGCGCCAGTCACGAGCAGGCCAGTTGCCATATAGGCGAGAGTGAGAACGCAAGAATTGGTACGCAGACGATTCATGGTTACACCCCGGCATAAAAGTGATTGAAATGAGTTTTGCTAATATTACTTTAGTTCGGTATCTCTATGAATGCCCTGACTTAATGGAAAATGAGTTTCAATTGATAATAAGTGCAATTTTGTAAAAATATGTCTCTGTATGAATTGTTTGCAGAATATCAGGTAAAGCCAGCCCTGACTTGTTATACTATTGTATAAGGGCAATTTGCGCATGGTGGTTGTGTGTGGCAAATTGTTGCTGGCGAGTTCGTACTGGTAATTTATGCAAGGATCGGCTGGAATCGGCAGGAAGATGCAGGAATACGGGGCATGGAATCAATCATTAAACACCTGGTAGAAATTACCGGGCATCGCGATCATGATTTACTGAATATTTCAGTAATTACTGCGCTGCGTCAATTGACCAACGCGGAATCTGCTCGGGTATTGGATGTGGTTTCTGTTGGCCAGCAAGTCTTTATCAAACCGCATATAAGCATAGAAGACGACACAGTCGCTATTGCCGACGAGACCCAGGCATCTCCTGCATCTCATGATTCAATAGAACTTTATCCTCAACTGAAAGAGGGTATTGCACAAAAGCAGCAAGTCATAGAGCAAGTCATCGAAGGTGGCAAAATCATCTGGCTACCGATCTGGATCAATGACAAGCTGCATACTTGTCTGGAGATTTACAAGCCTGCCAATTACACGACAACCGCCATGGAAGTCGTCAATGGCATGCTGATTGTCTACCGTAACTTCCAGAACCTGCTTGACTACAGTGAGCGCGACTCATTGACGGGTTTGCTCAACCGCAAGACTTTTGATGACAATTTTTCCAAGGTATTGCGTAGCAGTGCTTTGCAACAGCGCGCCAGCACCGAAGCTGAGCGTGCAGAAGAAGAACGTCGCAGCCATGAACCTGAGCGCCAGCACTGGCTGGCTGTGCTGGACATAGACCACTTCAAACGCGTGAATGACCAGTTTGGACATCTATATGGTGACGAAGTCCTGATCCTGATCGCCAATCTCTTGCGCAGTTCTTTCCGTCCTTCAGACAGGCTGTTCCGTTTTGGTGGGGAAGAATTCGTCATTTTGCTGCGCTCGACTTCGCAGGAAGATGCCGATACCATCTTTGAGCGTTTCCGTCAGAATGTGGAGCAGCACCATTTCCCTCAGGTAGGTACGGTGACCATCAGCATAGGCTATGCCCGCATAGACCCGTTTGAACCTGCCGTTGCCATCGTCGGGCGAGCCGACCAGGCTCTGTATTTCGCCAAAACCAATGGCCGCAACCGGACTTGTTTCTATGATGAACTGGTATCCAGCGGCGATTTGAAGATTGAAGTGTCCAACGACACTGCCGAATTCTTTTAAGTTTGCAGCAAACCTTTTGATGCTGCCATATTGCAGCACCATTTCACCCTTATTGTCAGTCTCAGGCAGCAGCCTGTTCCTTATTCTTTTTATGCGCATTCGTCATCATGATGACGCTGCCAAGTATGATGCTCATGGCCAGCATCTCGCGCATGGACAGATGTTCGCCACCAAACACGACACCCAGGGCAACTGCAATGACGGGATTGACATAGGCATAGCTGGCAGCGAGGCCCGCCGGTACTTTGGATAACAAATACATATATGCAGTAAATGCCAGCAGGGAGCCAGCTACCACCAGATAAGCCCAGGCCGCCACCGCATTGACGGTGACTTCACCTGTCAGTTGCTCACCCTTGCACAGGCTGATGATGAACAGGAACATTCCGCCCACCAGCATCTCGCTGGCAAAGCCCATGCCACCTGCCGCCATCTTGAGTTTCTTTTGCGACAAAATGGAACCCACATCCCAGCACAGTATCGCCCCTAGCAAGAATAGTATGCCCAGCGGTTGAGCCGAGAACTGGCCGTCGGATGCCAGCAGCAGGGCACCGGCAAAACCGCAGAGTATGCCTGTCCATTCACGGCGCTTGGGCCAGTCACCAAACAGGCCGGACAGACCAGACAAAATCATGGGAGAGCAGGCAATGAAAACCGCAGTCAGACCGGAAGAGACATATTGCTGTGCTACCGCAGTCAAGCCAGTACCTCCACCCAGCATCAAAATGCCGACGATGCCGCCGTCACGCCATTCACGCAAAGTCGGGTTGGCTGCACCGCGCCATTTTTGCCATGCGTACAAGATAGCACCGGCTACCAGAAAGCGTGTGCCTATCATCATGTAAGGAGGAAAAGCCTTCAATGCCACTTGAATGGCAAAGTAAGTAGAGCCCCAGACTATATAGACGGTGAGCAGGGCAAGCAGGACTTGTCTAGGCAGGTGGCGCATGTATTTTCCAAGTGGCAATTTATTGTCGAGTATTAGTGTATGTCAGTGAGATTGAATTTTGAATGGATAATCAAAGGTAAATCAGGTACATTTCTTTTAATCTCACCGAAAAAAGAGGCTTTTCCCATGAAGATAGATCTGGATATGATGGACGGCAAAATCCTGGAGATTTTGCAGGCCGATGCCAGGGTCACCATGGCCGAGATAGGGCGGCGCATACATCTGAGCCAGCCTGCCGTGACCGAAAGGGTCAAGCGTATGGAGGCTGCCAATGTCATCACCGGCTACCACGCCAGGGTCAATCCTGAAGCACTGGGTTATGGCATTACTGCCTTCGTACGCATTGCCAGCCGTGCAACTGATACGCCGGTTTTAAAAATTGCCGAACAAGTACCAGAAGTGGTTGAATGCCATGCCATTACCGGCGAAGATTGCGTGATCGTCAAAGTGGTTGCACCTTCTGTGCGTGAGCTGGAACGTGTGATTACCAGCCTGGCACGCTGCGGTGTCACTTCGACTTCCCTGATCCTGTCGTCGTCAATAGAAAGACGGGCTATCAAGCCTGTGGAATAAAAAATGGAATTGCGCCAGCTACGTTATTTTGTCGCCATCGTTGATCACGGCTCGCTGTCGCGCGCTGCGCGCGTGCTGCATATCGTGCAACCGGCCCTGACTCAGCAATTACAGCAACTTGAAGAAGAACTGGGTGCGATGCTGTTGCACAGGTCTGCGCAGGGTATGCAAGCGACAGACGCTGGTAAAATATTCTATGAACATGCGCTGGCGATTTTGAAGCAAGTCAGCGATGCCAGATCAGCTGTTGCCCAGTCGACAGACAAGCCCAGTGGTACCGTCGCTTTGGGCATCCCGCAAAGTGCTTCTGGTGCGCTGGCCTTCCCACTGTTAAAAGCTGTACGTGCAGCTTACCCGGATATCGTGTTTCAACTGACAGAAGAATTGACGGGTAATCTGACCGAGCAATTACGCTCGGGCCGTTTGAACCTGGCTATCCTGTTCGATGATGGTCAACTGGGCGGCTTCGCCAGCAAGCCGCTGGTGGAAGAAGAAATGATGTACATCACACGCACTGATTCGCAATTCGCCTGCAAGCGCAAATCGATCACCCTGGCGCAGGCCCTGCAGGCCACCCTGATTTTACCCAGCATACAACACGGCGTGCGGCCACGCATAGAACAAGTGGTAAGACAGCAGGGCAAGCGCATAGACAACGTCATCGACATCACTTCCATCGCAATCCTGAAGTCAGCCCTGCTGGCCGATATGGGGGCGACCATCTTGCCAGTGTCACCCATGCTGGCAGAAATTGAACGTGGCGAAATGCGCGCCTGTCCCATCAGCGATGTACAACTGTCACGTACCGTGACCCTGTGCGCATCAAAAAATATCCCCTTGACGAATGCTGCCATGGCAGTCGAAAAACTGGTGCTGGAACTGACGCGTGATTTGAGCACGAGCGGTAAATGGCTGGGTACCAGCAATCTCGTGGCGCAATGATGGACGGACTGGCGTATTGGGACAAGATCAAAAGACCAGTGTTCACAGGCTGGTTTCTGTTCTGGATATTGATGGTGGCTGTGGCCGTGCAAGATCATCTGAAAGGTGGTGGCAAGCATATCTGGGAACCCATATTCTGGGAAAGCTCTTCTGCTCTCGTCGGCACACTGCTGCTCTTGTTGCAAAGACGCAAGCTGACTGACAGACGTTTATTGCAGACGCCAGCCAAATGGTTCTGGCAACAGATCAAGCCTTTGCCACTATTCAGTAGCTTGTTTGTCGTGCTGGTGTACAGCTTGCGTCACTCAGTCTATGCCTTGCTGGGGCTGAGCTATCATCATGATGGCTGGATCACGGTTTATATCTACGAGTGCAGCAAGATCTTCATGTTCTTTGGCATGTTCTATGTCGTCATCTTTGGCCTGCAAGCCTATGCCTCTTTGCTGGAAGAAAAAGAAAACGCAGAAAAATCCCAGGCACTGTTACGCGAAGCGCAATTGCACAGACTGACACAGCAAATGCAGCCGCATTTCCTGTTCAATGTACTCAATACCATATCATCGCTGATGTACACCGATGTCAAACTGGCCGACACTGCCCTGAGCCAGATTGCGACCTTGTTACGGGCCAGCATGGAACTGGGTCAGCATAGCGAAACCACTCTGGCAGATGAAATGAAACTGTTGCAAGCCTATGCAAAACTGATGAGCCTGCGTTTTGTCGACAGGGTGGCAATCCATTGGGATATTGCTGACGACGTGCTCAGCATTAAAGTACCCATCATGAGTCTGCAAACCATACTGGAAAACAGTTTCAAACACACGGTGGAAAAACGCAGCCAGCTTACCCGCATCAAGATCAGTGCATATAAGGAGGCCGGGCAAGTCATCATACGCATTGAAGATGACGCCGGTCATTTGCAGGAGAGTGGGCAAGGTTCTGGCGTAGGCATCAGCAATTTGCGCCAGCGTCTGCAAGTCTTGTATCAGGATAAAGCCAGCCTGCGATTGATCGATCTGATGCCATCTGGCGTAATGACCGAGTTGCGCCTGCCCATTGATGCAGGAGGCATAGCGCCATGAAAATTCTTATCGTCGACGATGAAGCCTATGCCAGGGACAAGCTCAGACGTTTGGTGGCCGAGCATGTGGCAGACGCCGTCGTATCAGAAGCCCGGGATGGTAAAGAAGCGCTGGAGTGCATACAAAGGCAGCAGCCCGACCTGGTTTTCCTCGACATACAAATGCCAGAGATGGACGGTATCACCGTCGCCAGTCAACTGACCGCGCCTGTACCACTGATCGTTTTTGTCACTGCCTATGACCAGTTTGCCCTGCAGGCTTTTGATGCAAACGCGATCGATTATTTGCTCAAGCCCTATGATGAAGCGAGGTTCTTGCGTGCCCTGCAAAGAGTCAGTGAGCGCAGGAGCAGGGCGAAGAAAATCCAGGCAGAACAGCATTTGCTCTTGAATGAAAAAGGCCGTGTCACTGTCATCAAACTAGCCGACATCATACGGCTGGAAGCTGCAGACAATTATGTGATGATCTTTACCTGCCAACAGCAGCACATGGTGCGGCAGACCTTATCGGGTTTGCAGGAAAGGTTGGGGCAGGGCTTTGTGCGTTGCCACCGCAGCCATATCGTCAGGCTGGACCAGATTACCCAGGTCTTGCCAGCGCAAAAGGGAGATGCAGAACTGGTGCTTGTGGATGGACTGCGCCTGCCATGTAGCCGACAGCACAGAGATGAGCTTGTGCAGGCGCTTGCCAGCTAAATCCCTGGCAGAGGTTTCCATTTCACCCCTGCCCACATCCAGTCTGCCACATTTTTCTGGTGTGGATTTGATCATGCTTTTAGTATTGCGCCTGTGTTCGTCAACAGCCAATCATTGAAATCATGTCAAATTCAAGCATAGCAGTGTCAGGTTTGCCATCGCAGCGTTTGTATTTTCTCGACTGGGTCAGGATCATTGCCTTCTTCCTGCTCATCCTGTATCACGTAGGCATGTATTATGTGGAATGGGGCTGGCATGTCAAAAGTCCGCATGCCAATAGCGCGATACAGCCGCTGATGATGCTGACCAATCCCTGGCGTCTGAGCCTGCTGTTTTTCATTTCCGGCGTGGCATCTGCCTTCATGCTGGAAAAAATCGCTACGGGGAAATTCCTGCGCAGCCGCAGCCTGCGTCTCTTGCTGCCGCTGATCTTTGGCATGTTCGTCGTGGTACCGCCACAGGCGTATCTTGAAGTGGTGGAGAAACTTGCCTATGCCGGCAGCTATAGCGAGTTCATGCAGCTCTACCTGCATCACTATCGCGGTTTCAAGATAGAGGGTAAGGTATTGGACCTGCCTACCTGGAATCACCTGTGGTTCGTCACTTATTTGTGGGTATATAGCGTGCTGCTGTGGTTCTGGCTGGCTTTCAAGCCTGCATGGTTCCAGGCTGCCCGTAACTGGCTGCAAAGGCAGATGAAGGGCTGGCGCATCCTGGTTTTGCCTGTTGCATATCTGGCGCTGGTGCGTATAGGTCTGTTCAGTTCTTACCCTCCAAATAATGGCCTGACCAGCGACTGGTATAACCATGCCTGCTACCTGTTTATCTTTACATTCGGCGCACTGATCGCCAATTCACAGGCATTCTGGCAAGAGCTGGCTGAGCTGCGCTGGCTGGCGCTCAGAATAGCCGCATGTGGCTGGTTGTTCCTGATCATTTATTTCAGTTTTGAATATGATGCAACACCGAAGTGGCTCATCATGTTCCAGCGCGGTGTGTGGGTTTGCATGGCCTGGTCGGCAATTATTGCAGCCTGCGGTTATGCGAAGCAGTACCTGAACTTCGACAGCCCGGCAAGACGCTATCTGACGCAGGCGGTGTTTCCTGTGTATATCCTGCATCAGACTTATATCGTCATCATGGCGCATAGCATGAAGCCGCTGGCCCTGCCTGCCCTACCAGAAGGTATCTTGCTGGTTGCGCTGACCGGAGCAAGCTGTTTCCTTAGTTACGAGATCATACGCCGCGTGTTTTTCCTGCGACCACTGTTTGGACTTGATCTTGGTTTTACTTATAAGCCAAGAGCACTCAGTCCGGGATGATCATCCGGCCTCCTGCCCTGGGGCCAGTGAAACAGGCGCTGATCTGCGCTGATGCGCAGATCATTGATGCTGGCCAGACGTCTGTGCATGAGGCCATTCTCAGCAAATTCCCAATTCTCATTGCCGTAAGAGCGTGTCCAGTTGCCTGCATGATCGCAACTCTCGTAGGCAAAGCGCACGGCAATGCGATTCTCGCTAAATGCCCATAGTTCCTTGATGAGGCGGTATTCACGTTCAGCCGCCCACTTGCGCTGTAAAAATTCCCTGACTTGCTCGCGCCCCTGCGGGAATTCATGGCGGTTGCGCCAGACTGTGTCTACGGTGTAAGCCAGCACCACCTTGTCCGGGTCACGTGTATTCCAGCCATCTTCTGCCATGCGCACTTTTTGTATTGCCGTTTCCAGCGTGAAGGGTGGCAAGGGAGGGCGGGCGATTTCTAATGATTTATCCATATGCATTTGTCCTTTAGTGGATATTGATAGGGGAGTTGCAGAGAGCTCAAATTTACGCAATATCGTTTGTCTGAAGAATGCCCATCATTTACAATTAATTATTGTAAATAGTGGAATAATCGCCGGAGTGCCATGGACAAGCTGCATCTGATGACCGTATTTGTGGCAGTTGCCGAAGAAGAGGGCTTTGCTGCTGCAGCACGTCGTCTGGCCATGTCTCCACCCGCAGTGACACGCGCCATTGCTGCGCTGGAGGCCAGGCTCAGTGTCAAGCTGCTTAACCGTAGCACGCGCTTTGTCAGGGTCACAGAAGCAGGGCAGCGTTATCTTGAAGATGCGCGCCGCATCATTGCCGATGTAGAAGCTGCTGACGAAGCCACCGCAGGCATCAATGCCGAACCGCGTGGTCACCTGACAGTCACAGCTCCCGTCATGTTTGGCAAAATATTTGTCATGCCCGGTATTGTCGAATATTTGCAGCGCTATCCAGCCATGGATGTGTCTGCGCTTTTCCTCGACCGTGTCGTGAATTTGCTGGAAGAAGGTATTGATGTCGGTGTGCGTATAGGCGAGTTGCCAGACTCCAGCATGAAGGCAATACGGGTAGGGCAGATACGCCGGGTATTATGTGCTGCACCTGCTTATCTGCAGCGACATGAGGCACCAACAAGCCCGGAGGAGTTGAGCAGGCACAGTATCATTGCTGCTACTGGCGTCACACCCATGGTTGAATGGCGCTTTAGCCATGCAGGGCAGAACATGGCAGTCAAGGTCAAACCCCGCCTGACCGTCAGCAGCAATGATGCAGCGATAGAAGCCAGTCTGGCGGGGCTGGGCATCAGCCGCATGCTGTCTTATCAGGTTGGGGGATATTTTGATAGCGGGCAATTATGCCGCATCATGCAGGCATATGAAACTGCGCCTTTGCCTGTGCATGTGGTACACAGGGAAAGTCGCTATGCCAATGCCAAGGTGAGAAGTTTTGTTGATCTCATCGTCGCGCAGTTGCGCGAGACCATGGTGCAGCATGGATGAATATGCCCAGGGTAATTTGTTGTGGAGAGAAGATTGAACAAGACTGTTGTTATTCATAATGACAATATGTTGACACTGGAAAACCCTGGGTGTTATATTTTGCCTGGATTTATGGGAACGTTTCCAATTGTATTCCGTCGATGCGACTGAACGTGATGAGAGGCGGAAATTTCCATACATGCAGTAACAGGTATAACGATAAAAAAGCAGAAGACAGCAGAAAAATTGCAGGCCACGATCTGCCATCTGCACCCGTGGAAACTTAGGCGGAGACAAAATGTATAAAACCAAAAAACCAGTGCGTGCTCTGTTGCTGGGCAGCCTGGTAGCAGCCTGTATGTCTGCGCATGCCGCAGGGCCCAAGGCTGAAGTCATGCACTGGTGGACATCTGGTGGTGAATCTGCTGCCGTTGCCAGGTTTGCCGACGCCTATCGTGCTGCCGGTGGTGTCTGGACAGATACTGCCATCGCTGGTGGTGATCAGGCGCGTTCAGTTGCCATCAACCGCATGGTTGGCGGCAATCCACCTACCGCAGCGCAATTCAATATTTCCAGGCAATTCCAGGATGTCGTCGAACAAGACATGCTCAACAATGTCGATGATATCGCTACTAAAGAAAATTGGGACAAAACCCTGCCAGAACCGATACGTAATGTCCTCAAGATCAAGGGTCATTACTATGCCGTACCTGTGAATATCCACATGCCAGCCTGGATATGGTATTCAAAATCCGCATTCAAAAAAGCCGGTATCGACAAAGAACCAGCCACGCCAGATGAACTGTTTGCTGCCCTCGACAAGCTTAAGGCAGCAGGTCTGATACCGCTGGCGCATGGTGGTCAGGCCTGGCAAGAGACCATCGTCTTCATGGCCATGCTGGCAAATGTGGGTGGCAAGGACCTCTATCTGAGCGTGATGCGTGACCGTAATGTCACCGCCATGAATTCAGAAGCCTTTCGCAAAGTCTTGCTGAGCTTCAAACGCTTGCGGTCCTATATTGATACCGCATCACCCGGGCGCAACTGGAATGACACCACCGCCTTGCTCATCAAAGGCTCGGCAGGCATGCAAATCATGGGTGACTGGGCGCTCGGTGAATTCGTCGCGGCCAAACAAGTCGCGGGTCGCGAATATGGCTGCATGCCTGGCCTGGGACCAAAAGCACCTTACCTGATACAGGGCGACGCTTTTGTCTTTCCAAAAACTGCAAATCCAGAAGCCATCAAGGCGCAAAAACTGGTGGCCAGCATCGTGGTGGCACCAGGGCCGCAACTGGAATTCAATAAACTCAAGGGTTCCATTCCAATACGCAATGACCTTGATGTAACGCAATTGAATCTGTGTGCCCAGATGGGTGTGGAAATCATGAAAGACAAAAGCCGTCACGCAGGTATAGGTGAGATTTACCTGACGCCAGACCAGAACGGAGCCCTGACCGATGTGCTGACAGCTTACTGGAATACCAATATGGCGGTAGAAAAAGTACAAAAGAATATCATCGCAGCATTAAAGAACTAAGTGCCATACTGATACCCTGCCAAGCGTCCTCGTACATGCCAACCACTTCGCCCAGCGCCAGATACAAAGGCAAGCTGCATACCAAACTCATACCTCATGCTGCCTTGTTGCCTATGAGTCTGACGGTGGTATTCGGCTACCTGGCGACCTTATTGTGGACATTGAAAATTTCATTGAGCAGTTCACGCACTCTGCCCGTCAATAACTTTGTCGGCTTCAGTCAGTATGAGCGACTGTTCGACAATGAGCGCTGGTTGTTGTCACTGAATAACCTGGCTATTTATGGCATGTTGTTCATCCTGGCTTGCATCATCATTGGTTTTTTGCTTGCCGTATTCATCGACCAGAACGTCACGGGTGAAGGCGTCCTGCGCACCATCTTCCTCTACCCTTACGCCATGTCATTCGTCGCCACAGGACTGGTGTGGCAGTGGATGCTGACTCCGGGTGTGGGAATACAAGAGGGCATACGGCAACTGGGGTTCAAGGATTTCCAGTTTGACTGGATAGTCGATCAGGACATGGTGATCTATACCATCGTCATCGCCACCGTCTGGCAAGCTTCCGGCCTGGTCATGGCGATGCTGCTCGCAGGATTGCGTGGCATAGACCAGGACATCTGGAAGGCCGCCCGCATGGATGGTATACCCACCTGGCGGGTCTATCTGTCCATCATCATTCCCATGCTGGCCCCCAGTTTTGCCACTGTATTCCTGTTACTGGCAACGGCTGTCGTCAAACTCTTTGATGCGGTCGAAGCGATGACACAGGGTGGCCCCGGCACTGCCAGCGAAGTACCGGCAAAATTCATTATGGACCACTTGTTTGGCCGCGCCAACCTGTCACTCGCATCTGCCGGTGCCGTCATGATGTTACTGCCCGTGCTGGCACTGTTGATACCCTATGCGTATGCAAGAGCACGCAAGGGGAAAATATGAAGGCAAACACAAAGCGCACGTGGACACCGGCACGCGTAGGCATCTATGCCTTCCTGCTGACTGCTGCGGCATTCTTTTTGCTCCCGCTGTATATCATGCTGGTGACTTCCTTCAAGTCCATGGAGGAAATCCGCCTGGGCAATATCTTTGCCCTGCCCATGCACATGACGGTAGAGCCATGGCGGCAAGCCTGGAGCATGGCCTGTACAGGCGTGGCCTGCGAAGGCATCAGTAGCGGCTTCTGGAATTCAGTGGCGATCACTTTACCGAGTACAGTGCTGGCGATTTTCCTGGGCGCGCTGAATGGCTATGCCTTGTCGTTCTGGCGGCCACGTGGCTCACAACTACTTTTTGGTATTTTGCTGGCGGGCGCTTTCATTCCTGTGCAAGTCATGATGTTCCCGCTGGTACGGGTGCTGGCGGCCCTGAATATTTTCAGTACCCTGCCTGGCATCGTCCTGGTGCATGTGATTTTTGGCATGCCCATCATGACCCTGCTGTTCCGCAACTACTATTTGGGCATACCGCAGGAATTATTCCATGCAGCGCGCATAGACGGCGGCGGATTCTTCCGCATCTTTGTGCAATTGATGCTGCCCATGTCCCTGCCCATGATAGTCGTGGCTGCCATCATGCAAGTCACCGGAGTGTGGAACGATTACATCCTCGGCCTGGTATTTGCCGGGCGTGAACATTTACCGATGACGGCACAACTGAATAACGTCATCAATACGACGACCGGTACCAGGATGTATAACGTCAATATGGCAGCAACCATATTGACGGCCTTGCTGCCGCTGACTATCTATTTCATTTCGGGCCGCTGGTTTGTGCGTGGCATTGCCGCCGGTGCGGTCAAAGGTTAAGCTGAGTTTAAGATCAAGGGTGGGTGCATGGCATATGTAAGTCTCAAGAATCTGGGTATACAGCTGAGCGGACAAAAGATCATCGATCAACTGGATCTGGATGTGGAAGAGGGCGAATTCCTGGTCTTGCTGGGACCATCCGGTTGCGGAAAATCTACCTTGCTGCACAGCATAGCCGGGCTGATTGATATTGCCGCAGGCAGCATAGAAATCGCAGGCAAGGATGTTAGCTGCGCCGAGCCGAGTGACAGGCAGATAGGCATGGTGTTTCAATCCTATGCGCTTTACCCGACCATGACGGTGGAAAAGAATATGTCTTTCGGCTTGCGCATCAATGGTATTGCCAAGCCAGAAATACAAGCCCGTATCACAAGGGTGGCAGAGATGCTGCAATTGCAGGCTCTGCTACAGCGCAAGCCAGCGCAGCTATCCGGTGGGCAAAGACAAAGGGTGGCGATAGGCCGTGCCTTGGTCAGGGAAGCCAGGGTGTTTTTGTTTGACGAACCACTATCAAACCTGGATGCCAAGTTGCGTACAGAATTGCGCCGTGAACTCAAGCTGCTGCATCAGAATCTTGGTTCCACCATGTTGTATGTGACGCACGATCAGGTGGAAGCCATGACCCTGGCCAGCCGTATAGTCGTCATGTGGGCTGGCAAGATACAGCAACTCGGTACACCGTCCGAAGTATATGAGCGACCGGCAAACCTGTTTGTGGCAGGGTTCCTGGGCGCGCCAGCCATGAACTTTATTGCAGGCAAGCTCAATGAAGATAAGCAGTTTGGTAATGAAGTGATCAACCTGGATTTATCGGCTTATGCGTCTCAGACAACATCGTCAGCGCAGGATGTGATTTTGGGTATAAGGCCAGAATATATGCAGGTGAAGGCAGATGGCGCATACAGTGGTGCGCTCAGCCTGTTGGAACCCATGGGTAATCATCAACTTTTATGGTTGTCTATGGGTAAGCAGCAGTTGTGTTTGCTGGATCATGAGAACCGGCAGTTTACTCTGGGCGAGACGGTGCGCTTTGATATCCACACCGACAGGGTTTCCCTGTTCGATGCAAAAACAGAGTCACGTTTGTGATTGAAGAAGATAATTTACGATAGTCGGGGTAAATTTTTAATATACTGGCCGGATGATAAACATGGAAAAGAATCAAGTGGCGACTATCAAGGATGTGGCCCGCCTGGCGGGTGTGGGACTGGGCACGGCTTCACGCGTCGTCAGCGGCAAAGGGTCGGTGTCTTTAAAGACGCAGGAGCGTGTGCGTAAAGCGATTGCAGAACTGGATTTTCGTCCCTCCCATGCCGCGCGCAGCTTGTTGTCTGGCAATTCGCAAATGATAGGTGTGTATATCCCTGTGCTCAAGGGTACTTTTTACATGCCCATCCTGCAGTCCATCGACACCGAATTGCGTCTGGCTGGTTTGCATATGGTGGTTGCGTTTGGCGTGGGCATAGGTGATGAACGGCGGCAGGGTGTAGAAGGCATAGAATTCCTGATGGAGCGTGGTTGCGATGGCCTCATCGTCATGAGTAATGTACTGACGGATGAGGACTTCTCTATCCTCGGTCAAAAACGTGACCGTCTGGTCGTCCTGAACCATGATTCAAAAACCATCGCTAGCCAGTGCTTTACTGCTGACCATGTGCATGGCGGCGTCATGGCTGCACGCGCCCTGCTTGAATACAAGCACAAACATATCGCAGTCATCGCTGGTCCATCGACCGCGCCGGATAATGTGGAACGGATCAACGGTTTCCTTGGAGAACTCAGCCATGCAGGAATTGACACTGGCAAGATGTGGATAGCCGAGAGCGATTTTTCACCTGAAGGTGGTTGGAATTGCGCCAAAGAATTATTGGAATCAGGCCGCCCCTTCACAGCCCTGTTTTGCGCGAATGATGAAATGGCCTTGGGAGCCTTGTCTTACTTCCAGCAAGCTGGTATTTCCGTGCCGCATGATGTGTCCGTCATCGGTTACGATGACACCATGAGCGCAGCCTATGCCGCACCGCCACTGACTTCCGTGCATATTCCATGGCGTGATGTCACGCTCAGTGCATTGAATGAATTATTGAACCGTTGCTATGGGCTAAGAAGGCCAGTCACACGTGATTACCCGATCAAAGTGACTATGCGCGCATCCCTGGCGAAACCTGCGCAGCAGCGAAACAAGGCTGGCTGATGACCGTGATGTTTAGTTTTTAGCCTGAAAGTTCAGACAAAACAGCAGAAGGACTTGTTGAGTGTGCTTAAGTCTGGCTGAGTTTTTGGTGTGAAAGCCTGTTGTAGAAAGAGCGCAAATAAGTTTAAAAAGAGTGAATGGTTTTCTTGACTATTCATTTTTTTTATGAAATTATGGAAACCTTTCCATGAAATTAAAAAGCTGAATGTTATTCCACCTGTATCTGAATGGCTGTATCAAATATTTGTGAATAGTGAATGCTGAAATTCAAGTAGTTTGCAGTCTGTAAGGTCGGGAATTAGCGAGGCCTCAGTGATTTAAGGCTGGGCTGATACAAAGTGTGCGCGGGTTTTTTCGCAGCTAATGGATGCCGTAGATCTCCTGGCTACTGTCTGCAAACAGTCTTGCCACGCAGATGAGTTGGTAGTTCATCCATCTTGCCCTCTGGAGCGGGCAGTAGCTGGGTGGGGACACAGGAAAGAGTTTGCAATAAGTGCGTATAAAAATTCTGAGTAGTAAATACTCAAAATTTTTTAACTATAATTGGAAAGCTTTCCAAATAATTTTAATTTGAATCAACTTTAGATTGAGCAAGCAAAATATGAGCAAAAATCTTCTTCATGCAGTTCCGTCACTTGCTACACAGTTGCAGCGCACAGATTTTAACAGCGACTTTTTATGGGGTACTGCAACCTCTGCCTATCAGATAGAAGGTGCGGCAGCGACAGATGGCCGCGTTCCATCCATCTGGGACAGTTTTTGTGAGCAAGCAGGGACCATACGTGATGGCAGCAGTGGCGCCGTAGCCTCTGACCATTATCATCACTGGCCTGAAGATCTGGATATTGCACAAAGCCTGGGCAGCAATGCTTACCGCTTCTCCATTTCCTGGCCACGCATATTTTCCGGGCCTGGCAGCAAACCAAATCCTGAGGGGCTGGCATTCTATTCGCGTTTGGTAGATGGCATGCTGGAGCGTGGCCTGCAACCCTGGGCCACACTGTATCACTGGGATTTGCCGCAATACCTGCAAGACCAGGGCGGCTGGGCATCGCGTGATACTGTGCACGCTTTTGTTGAATTTGCCGATGTCGTCACAGAGCATCTGGGTGACAGGGTCAAGCACTGGATTACCCACAATGAGCCCTGGTGTACAACCATGCTGGGACATGCGGACGGCATCCATGCGCCAGGCATCAAAGACTTCAAGACAGCAATCCAGGTATGCCATCATGTCTTGCTGTCGCACGGTCTGGCAACGCCGGTAATACGTGCCAATGTCGCAGATGCCAGAATAGGCCTGGCACTGAATCTCCATCCTATTTCTGCAGCCAGCGACAAGCCTGAAGACTTCGCGGCGGCCCGCTTGCACGATGGCTTGCGCAATCGCTGGTATCTCGATCCCCTGTATGGCCGTGGCTACCCACAGGATGTCTGGCAGGCGCTGGGAGAATATGTCCCGGTGGTACACGAAGGGGATCTGCAGGCCATGGCAGTTTCCACTGATTTTCTGGGGGTGAATTTCTATTTTCCTGAAATCATAGAACACGCACCCGGCGCATCGCCATTGAATACGCGCCTGGTGGATGCGGTAGGTGTTGAACGTACTGCCTTTGGCTGGGAAATCGCTCCAGAAGGCATGACCAGTTTGCTCAAGCGCATACAGGACGATTATCAACCGCATGCCATGTACATCACAGAGAACGGTGCAACCTATGATGACCATCTTGATGATGACGGCCAGATCAGGGATGAATTGCGCCGCGACTATCTGATACGCCATCTGTTGGCTGTCAAGGACGCGATACGCCTGGGTTGTCAGGTCAAGGGCTACTTCCTCTGGAGTTTGCTGGATAACTTCGAATGGGCTGAAGGTTGCTCGCGCAGGTTTGGCATTGTGTATGTCGACTTCGTCACGCAAAAACGCACTCTAAAACTAAGCGCGCATTGGTACCGGGATTTTTTGCTGGGAGCAGGAAAAGCAAAAGACGATACGTTTGCTGTAACTACTGCAGCGCAACAACAGCAGGCATCCTCAACTGCCTAGCAGGCAGATGTAATCGATATGTCTGTCGCATGCAGGATATATCGGGGCGTACCAAGAACACATTTTCATTGACAAACAGAAACGGGGGTAGCACTATGCATTTTCGATAAAATTGGAAACCTTCCCATTATTGAATTATCTATCCATGACTAATTCATTATGGGTAATGCAGGGCAGTGTTTTCAGCAATACATGTGCATGGCGCAAAAAGATGCCAGCCAAAACAAAAATACCAGTAAGACGCGCATGCAAGCCATGTGCGGACCACGGCGACCGCTAGTGAGGTTCACTACCGTCAGCCGATAACTGAAAAAATATGGGAGACATGATGTTTCATCAAATAACCAAGCGTACCCTGATAAGCCTGGCCGTAGCCAGCGCCTGCGCACAGTTGACAGCTTATACATGGGCACAAGATCAGGAAAGCAGTAAAGTCGCAGAAGTAGATAGCAAATCCAAAACAAAAAAAGCAGACGCAGATAAAAACGAAGTACAGGAAATTACCGTTACCGCAACCCGCCGCGCCACATCTTTATTAAAAACACCATTGGCAGTGACTGCCTTCAGCCAGGAAAAACTGACCAAGCAAGGCATTAATAATCTGGCAGGTATCTCCGGCGAATTGCCGAATGTGCAAATGGATGGACAGGCCAATGACTCCGCCGTCAAGATCACCATACGCGGCATTACTGCCACCAACTTCACCGAGATCGGTGACCCCTCTGCCGGCTTGCATATAGATGGCCTGTATTCGCCGCGTCCACAAGGTGCACAAGCGCTGATGTTTGATCTTGACCAAGTAGAAGTATTACGCGGTCCGCAAGGTACTTTGTTTGGCCGCAATTCAACCGCAGGCAGTATCAATATCATACCGGCCAAACCGGAATTTGGTTCTACCTATGGCAGTGCTTCTCTGGAAACTGGCAGCCTGAATTTGCGCAACCTGAATGTCATACAGAATATTGCAGTGAATGACAACCTGGCCCTGCGTGCCACTTTGATGAAGGTGACACGGGACAGTCCGTTCAACCAGATGCAGGACTTCTCGGAAGCGAATATTCCGGCATTGGGCTGGAAGCCGGACGGCATACCTGATGTGACCCAGCGTTTCAACAGCAAGGTATCCAAGGCTGACGGCTATAATAACCAGAACCAGTGGGCAGGACGTTTGGCTGCCAGACTGAAGGTCAACAATGACCTGGAATGGCAACTTGCCTATGAACATTTCCAGGACTCTGGTGCTGGCTATATAGGCATGCGTGATTGTGATCAGTCTGCCGGTACGCGCTGGGCTTGTGTGCGTGGTCAGTACGATGTATTGATCAATGTGCCGGGCAAGGTCGATATGACCATCGATACCGTACGTTCCAAAGCTATCTGGAACATGAACAAGAACACGACGCTGGAATACGGCTTTGTGTATGCAAACCAGAAACGCAGCCAATTGCATGATGATGATGGTGGCGTCTCGCCCTATGCTTTTGAAGTCACTGGCCGTAATCCGGTAGATGGTAACTGGTCAGTCTGGCCTATCTCGGATAACCTCACACGTACCCTGAATTCCAAATACCTCTCTACCGTGAATGAGCTGCAACTGAAGCAGAGTTTTGATAACTGGCAGTATGTGGCTGGCGCATTCTGGATGCATGAAAAGAATGCCATCAACTTTGGCCAGGAACAGATGCACTATGGCCCCAACAATATCCCTATCAGCCAGTTCTACGCGCAGCCTGACCGTCAAATCGATTCCAAGGCCCTGTTCGCACAGGCGGACTGGAAATTCACTCCGGTCTGGACAGCTACGGTGGGCGCACGCTACACACGTGATACCAAGACCGACGTAGGTGGTATGAATTATGGTGGCAATAGCTGGGGTGGCCAAAGCTATGGCTACTACAACGGCATGTTTGATTATGGTACCCCAGGTACTGACAGTTACCGTACCCCAAATGGCAACCAGATCACGCCGCAAATGGGTTCCCTCGGTGGTGCAGCCGCCTATGCGGGTTATGGTCCCGGCACCAATAATGACCATAGCGACAGCTGGAGTAAAGGCACCTATCGTCTCGGTCTGCAAGCGCAGTTGACGCCAAGCGATATGGTGTACGCGGCTTTGGCCACTGGCTATAAATCCGGCGGCTTTGGTGACCGTACCAACAAGTGCGGCCAGACTACCTGCGTGTATGGTGACAATAAAAAAGAACAGATAACCTACCTGACCTATAAGCCAGAAACTGTCACCAATTTTGAATTGGGTTACAAAGGCAAATTGCTGGATAACCGTCTGGCCTTGTCCGTCGTCCTGTTTGCCATGCAGTATAAAGACATGCAGCAAACCGGCAGCAACTTCCTGGCCAAGGTCACGACGCCAGACAACCTGCCTTGCCCGTCATGGGCACCGACTTGTGACGTGGCAACTGCGTGGCAGACAGTCAATGTTGCCAAAGTCAATTTGTCAGGTATAGAAACCGAGTGGGATTATCGTCCATGGCCGGGTGCCAAACTGGGGGGCTTCTTCAGTTACCTGAAAAGCGTGATCCATGATTATGATTCCTATGATGATGGATATGCCTGTGACCAGCGCGCAGAGTTTGGTGCAGTTCCCTGTCCGGCAGTTTATCTGGGTACTGATGACAGATTGCGTGGCCGCCGTGCTTACAATCTGGAAGGCAACCAAATGCCGAATGCGCCTAAATTTACTTTTGGCATGAATTTCTCGCAAGAGTTTGCATTCGACAATGGTTATACTCTGACACCATGGATAGGCATGCGTTGGCAAGACAAGGTGTATTTCGACCTGCGCAATTTTGACAATGCCCATATTGGTCTGACACAGAAAGCCTATGCCAAGGGCGATGTGTCGCTGAAACTGGTAGCGCCGAATGACAAATGGTTTGCTGAAGCTTATGTACGCAATTTCACCGACGCCAAAGCCAAGACCAATGGCTGGAATGCAGGTGGCGGCAAAATGGGCGCCAGCTATATAGACCAGCGTTCTTTTGGTGTACGTGTAGGTGTAAGTTATTGATGTAAGCCTGACAGCATGGCCTGTATTTGCAGGCCATGCTGTTGTCGACAGGGATCAGCTCCATATGAAAAAATACCTTACTCTTGCTTGCCTGTTTTTTTTGTGTGCCTGCGGTGGTAGCGCTACCCAGGTTGCAGTCCCCGTGCTCGAACCCAGCGTTACAACGCAAGTCAGTAGCCCGGTCTGGGAATTGGTCTGGCAAGATGAATTTGACGGAAGCACGCTTGATCACCGCAAATGGCAAGAAGAAACCGGTGGCGATGGCTGGGGCAATCATGAATTGCAGTTCTATACCAGTCGCACAGAGAACTTGCGTCTCGCCGATGGCAAACTGATCATCGAAGCACGCAAAGAAAATTATTCAGGCCGCGAATATACCTCAGCCCGCATCAAGACTGCTGGCTTGCAGGAAACAGCTTATGGCCGCTTTGAAGCCCGTATAAAAATCCCCGCAGGCCAGGGCATATGGCCCGCTTTCTGGATGCTGGGTAATAACATAGGCACCGCAGGCTGGCCCAATTGCGGCGAGATAGACATCATGGAAAACATAGGCAGAGAGCCTGCGACCATACATGGCACGGTGCACGGCCCCGGCTATTCAGGTGCGCAGGGTAATGGCAAGCCATACAGCCTGGCCAGTGGCAAATTCGCCGATGACTATCACATCTATGCCGTTGAATGGGAAGCCGCAGAAATACGCTGGTATGTGGACGGCATTCAATATCAAACAGTCCACCCTGATCAGTTGGCGGGCAAGTGGGTGTTTGATCATCCGCATTTCCTTATTCTGAATCTGGCCACAGGTGGTGACTGGCCTGGCGCACCCGATGCCAGCACGGCGTTCCCGCAACAGATGCTGGTGGATTATGTGCGTGTATTCAAGCGCAAATCGTAAACGCAAAACAGGCGTAAAAATTAGTATGTGGTTCAGCAGTAAAAAGCAGGCAGTATCCGTTTATCCAGAGACAAAGTGGATCAGATGATTCATTAACGATAAAGAGTAAAAACATGAAATTAAAGACAGGCGTACTTGGACTAGGCTCAGCCCTGATGCTGGCTTACAGCGCGGGAAATATCAGCTTGGCTGCGACTGGCAATTCGCAGCAATTTGGCCCTGGCAATATGCCTGCCAATAACCTCTCAGCCTGGCCGCAGGTTCAGAGTACCATCAGCAAGGACCCCGCAATCGAAGCCAAGGTCGCTGCGATTGTCGCAGGCATGACGCTGGAACAAAAAATAGGCCAGATGACACAGCCTGAAATCAAGTCCATCACGCCGGAGGATGTCCGTCGCTATTACCTGGGTTCTGTTCTGAATGGTGGTGGCAGCTGGCCAGACCGCAATAATAAGCGCGGCACGGCGGCTGACTGGGTTACGCTGGCGGATAAATATTATGAAGCATCGATGGCGACTGACATGGCCGTCAAAGTACCCGTGGTCTGGGGCATAGATGCCATACACGGCAATAGCAACGTCTACGGCGCAACCCTGTTCCCGCACAATATCGGCCTGGGCGCTGCCCACAACCCGCAACTGGCGGCGCAGATAGGTCGCTCCATGGGCAAGTCTGTGCGCGCCACAGGCATTGCCTGGGTATTCGGCCCTACGTTGGCGGTAGTGCGTGATGACAGATGGGGGCGTACTTATGAAAGCTTTTCTGAAGATGGCGCACTGGTGCGCCAGTATGCCGGTGAATATGTAAAAGGCTTGCAGGGCTCATTCATGGAGGATGGCAATGTGATTGCCACTGCCAAGCACTTCATGGGTGATGGCGGTACGGACCAGGGCAAGGACAGGGGTGTCAACCTGTCCACCAATACGCAGATGCTCAATGTGCATGCGCAAGGCTATATGACCGCGCTGGCAGCAGGCGCGCAAACCGTGATGGCCTCTTACAATAGCTGGAACGATAAAACCTCAGGCGCCAACTACGGCAAGATGCATGGCAGCAAGGCCCTGCTGACAGATGTGCTCAAAACAAAAATGGGCTTCGATGGTTTCATCGTCACCGACTGGGATGGTATAGGTGAAGTACCTGGCTGCCGCAACGACAGTTGCCCACAAGCGATTAATGCCGGTATTGATATGGTCATGGTACCGGATGTCTGGAAGGCTTTCATCAGCAACACCATCGCCCAGGTCAAGTCTGGCGAAATACCCATGAGCAGGATAGATGATGCAGTGACGCGCATCATACGCGTCAAGTTACGGGCAGGCTTGTTCGGTAAAAAGCCATCTGAAAATACCTATGCAGGCAAACAGGATGCCTTGCAAGACCGTGAGCTGGCCAGGCAGGCCGTGCGTGAATCCCTGGTCTTGTTGAAGAACGATGGTGCTACTTTGCCACTGGCACGCAACAAAAAAATCCTGGTAGTTGGCAAGACTGCGGATGATATCTCCAATCAGACTGGTGGCTGGTCGCTGACCTGGCAAGGTACGGACAATAAAAATGCAGACTTCCCGAATGCTGATTCCATACTGACGGGCATCAAGGCAGCCGTGGGTGATGCCAATGTTGAGTTCAGTGCAGATGCCAGGGGTGTGGATCTCAGCCGCTTTGATGCCGTGATAGCCGTCATCGGTGAAACACCGTATGCAGAAATGTACGGCGACATCGGCCCCGCTGGTACTTTGCGTCATAGTGGCCGCTACCCTGAAGACCTGGCTGTGTTGCAGGCAGTAGCAGGTAAGGGTAAACCTGTAGTGACGCTGTTTGTCTCAGGCCGCCCACTGTACGTGAACGACTTGTTGAATCTGTCTGACAGTTTTGTCGCCGCCTGGCTACCAGGTTCAGAAGGCAAGGGTGTGGCCGATGTATTGTTCCGTGCCGCAGATGGCAAAGTGGCGCATGACTTCAAGGGTACGCTGTCGTTCTCATGGCCAAAGTCAGTGTGCCAGACCAGCCTGAATTTTGATGAGGCTAACTATTCGCCTCTGTTCAAGCTTGGCTATGGACTCAACTATTCCAGCAAGACAAAAATTGGAAAGCTCGATAGTAAATATCCTTCCGGTGGTTGCGGTGTGACGAATGCTTATCCGGTATTCAATCAGACTGACCGTGCAACTTATCCTCTGTATGTCGTCAGCGGCAATGAACAGCAGGCGGTGGGGGCGGATCTGAACCGCGTATTGAATATGCCCGGCATCAGCGTCCAGACTGCACAGGTCAATAGCCAGCAAGATGCCAAGCTGGTCAGCTGGAGCGGTGCCGCACGCATGGAAGCCCGTGCTGCGCAAGGCAAAGCCATACCTGCCTTTGCCAGCAAGGATGGCGCGTTGAGCTTTGACACCATCGTTGCAACTGCACCTGCAGGCACAGTCAGCCTGTCCATGCACTGTGGTGGCAACAGCCGCAGCCATTGCAGTGCCAGTGTGGATGTGACTGAAGCCTTCAAACGGTTGGCTGGCAAGAAAGAAAAGCAGACCATCAAAGTCCCCCTGTCCTGTTTCACTGCGAAAGGCGTCAAGCTTAATAGTGTGGATGTTCCGTTCAGCGTCAGCAGCACAGCCGCTTTCAGTGCCGCCTTCACGAATATACAAATCGTCGGTGGTGCGGCAAAAGACCAGGACACCTTGAACTGCGCAGAGTTGAAATGATGTTCAGTCAGAAGACCAACCAGACTTACCCGCGCCTGCTGGCCGATATAGGTGGCACCAATGCACGTTTTGCGCTGGAAACCGCAGAGCGTCAGTTTGAGGCGATCAGCGTGCTGGCCTGCATTGATTACCCCAGTCTGCCGGATGCGATTAAAAGCTATCTCGCCAGCACTACAGTCAGGCAAGTGCAGATCAGACATGATGCAAGAATAGCGCACGCTGCTATTGCGATCGCCAACCCCATTGATGGTGACAACGTTCGCATGACGAATCATCACTGGAGTTTTTCCATTTCTGCCGTGCGTGGGCAACTGGACTTCAGCAGTCTGCTGGTCATCAATGACTTCACTGCGCTTGCCATGGCCTTGCCTTATCTCGATGCCAGCCAGTTGCAGAAAATTGGTGGTGGCGCTGATGTACCGGGTTCGGCTATCGGCCTGATAGGTGCTGGTACGGGGCTGGGTGTATCCGGCATTATCCCCGCAGGTAATTCCTGGGCTGCCTTGTCCAGTGAAGGCGGGCATGCCAGCTTTGCGCCAGTAAGCCGGGAAGAAATGCGCATACTCGAATCACTGTGGCAACAATATGAGCATGTCTCGGCAGAGCGCCTGTTGTCGGGCAAGGGGCTGGAATTGATCTGTGCTGCCATCTCCGGCAAGACCCTGGATGCAGCAGATATCACGCGCCGTGCACTGGATGGCAGTTGCGCAGACTGCCTGCGCACGGTTGAGCATTTCTGCGCCATCCTCGGCAGCATGGCCGGTAATGTTGCGCTGACTCTTGGCGCAACGGGCGGCATGTATATAGGTGGTGGCATTGTTCCCAGGCTGGGGCCTTTGTTTGCTGCATCGGCATTTCGTCAACGCTTTGAAGCCAAGGGGCGGCTCAGCAGTTTTCTGGCGCAGATACCAACTTACCTGATCACTGAAGAATATCCGGCCTTCCTGGGTGTGTCAGCCATGCTGGCTGATCATCTGGGCAAGCAGGAAAAAAATTAACTACAAGGAGCTATATCTTGGAAACTTCACTACCGACAACTGCTGCCGTGACGTCTGATGGCAATGCCAGAAGCCAGACCAGTTCTCTCGTCATCGTGACGATTTTGTTTTTCATGTGGGGGTTTCTGACCTCACTCAATGATGTGCTGATCCCGCATCTGAAATCGATTTACACCCTCAGCTATGTGCAGGCGACACTGGTGCAGTTTTGTTTTTTTGGCGCTTACTTTATTGTCTCAATACCGGCTGGCATGCTGATCAGGAAAATTGGCTATCAACATGGCGCGGTGACTGGCCTGGTGATTGCTGCCATTGGTTGTGCCATGTTTTATCCTGCTTCCATGGGCAGCTACGCGCTGTTCCTGCTGGCATTTTTTGTTCTGGCATCCGGTATCACGGTTTTGCAGGTGGCGGCCAATCCCTATGTCACTGTACTGGGTGAAGCAAAGACTGCATCCAGTCGCCTGACTTTGACGCAAGCCTTCAATTCCCTGGGCACCACAGTAGCTCCTGTACTTGGCGGCATATTGATTTTATCTGGTGCTGCACTGACAGCAGTAGAGATCAATCAGTTGCCAGCGGCAGAACAAGTCACTTATCGTGCCAGCGCCGGTGCTGCAGTGCAAATGCCCTACCTGATGCTGGCGGGGGCATTGCTGTTGCTGGCTGTCTTGTTTGCTTTTGCAAGGCTGCCCAAAATTACTCACGCAGAAGACAGCGATACGACAGTCAGCACCGGTAGAGCATCGGTATTGTCGCATGGTCATCTGGTCATGGGGGCCATCGGTATTTTCCTGTATGTGGGTGGTGAGGTCAGCATAGGCAGCTTCCTCATCAATTTCCTGGGTGAGGCAGATGTAGGCGGCTTGACACCGGCAGTCGCCGCTCACTATGTCGGTTTTTATTGGGGCGGTGCCATGGTAGGCCGCTTCATCGGTTTTGCCGTCATGCGCAAGGTCAGTCCTGGCAAGACCCTGGCATTTAATTCGGCTGCCGCCATCATCCTGATACTCACTGCCATCTATAGTCATGGTTCGTTCGCGATGTGGGCGATACTGGCGGTGGGTCTGTGCAATTCCATCATGTTCCCGACCATCTTCAGCATGGCCTTGAACAAGCTTGGGCCATTGACGGGGCAGGGTTCAGGTATTTTGTGCATGGCTATCGTCGGCGGTGCCCTCGTCCCTTTCCTGCAAGGTTACCTTGCCGACAGCATAGGCCTGCACGTGTCTTTCTATGTGCCTGCAGCCTGCTATACCTTCATCCTGTATTTCGGCATACGTTATGCAGGCATGTACTCGACCAAATAAACTGGATTTTTTTTTTCTTCGTTACAGGAGATTGCGGGAGCTATATGCTCCCGTTTTTTTTGCGTGAAGTATGTTTATGAACAATAATGAGCGCTCTCCATACGCAAGCCGACGGCAAAGAAATGACTACAGCAAAAAAAGAACCCTGGGCGACACTGGCAGGTACCTCGGCTTTTCTTGGTGGCTTGTTGCACATCATTGCCTTGCTCGGTGGCGCAGACTGGATCCACTTTTTCCATGCACCACCCTCGGTAGTCGAGTCAGCCCGTCAAGGCACCTGGCTTGCTCCGGTCAGCACTTTGCTGATCACTGCCTTGATGTGGTTATGCAGCCTGTATGCTTTTTCAGCGGCTGGTTTTGTGCACCGCCTGCCATTGCTGCGCACAGGTTTGTTTGTGGTCGCTTTTATCTGCGTAGTGCGTGGTCTGATCTTTTTCCCCCTGATCATGATTAACCCTGCATGGTTGAAGCGGCTGGATACTTTTGAAATAGTCGCTTCCGTGATCTGGCTGGCGATAGGCATATTCTTCGCGTTGGGCTTGCGTGCTGTATGGAAACGCACATACTGAGGTTTTTCAGCCCATCGTCAATTTCCCCTTGAGTGCAAGTTCATGCTTGTATGACATGGGTATCATTTTTCATGATACCCATATTTTAATTCCATATTTTCCACAAAGACGTATTCCACCTACACTGTGAACACAGCAGATTTCAAAGGAAGTCGAAGAAGCGCTGCAGCGAAATTTCGAAAGCTTCTTTTGATGTCTCTTTGATTCGACCAGCTTGGTCTCAAGCACCTTCGTAGCATATCTGACGTTGGCAGATGTGATACAGATAGCGTCTTGATATCGAATTTTGTGTCGAATTCGAATAAAATGGTAGTTATCACTACCAACGCAACGAGAGCCTATCTCTGATACCTCGCTATAGGCTCTGAGCAAAATTGTGTCTTACCGGATGCAACGCATGCTCTTTGCGATCTAAATCACAAATTTTGGAGCCACCTTATGTCATCCGACACCACCATGGAGTCTGCTGGACTCTCGTCCCTTGCCAGAACAGGCAATAGCAATCAAGAAGCATCCAGCGATGCACTCGAAGCCAGCCAGATCACCAGCCCCCCGCAATTGAATGATGTGCAACTCGACGATAAATATACGTCGAACAGCGGCACGATCTTTTTGTCAGGTATACAAGCACTGGTGAGACTGCCCATGATGCAGCGCCAGCGCGACCTTGCTGCGGGCTTGAATACGGCGGGATTTATTTCCGGTTATCGTGGTTCCCCTCTGGGTGGCCTGGATGAAACATTGTGGAAAACCAAAAAACTGCTGGAGCAAAACCATGTGCAGTTCGTGCCCGGCGTCAATGAAGACCTGGCCGCCACCTCAGTCTGGGGCTCGCAGACGGTAGACCTGATAGGCCCGGCCAAATACGATGGTGTATTTGGCATGTGGTATGGCAAAGGCCCGGGCGTGGATCGCAGCGCCGATGTCTTCAAGCATATGAACCATGCAGGCACATCCAAACATGGCGGTGTCTTGCTGGTGGCTGGTGATGACCATGGTGCGTATTCATCGACTCTGCCACACCAGTCTGATCATATTTTCTCTGCCTGCATGATCCCCATGCTGTATCCCAGCAATGTGCAGGAATACCTGGACCTGGGCTTGCATGCCTGGGCCATGTCGCGTTTCTCTGGCTGCGCTGTCGGCTTCAAGGCGCTGGCGGATACGGTAGAGTCCACCTCGTCTGTGGATGCTGATCCTTTCCGTCTGCAAATCAAGATACCGCAAGACTTTGTCATGCCTGAAGGTGGCCTGAACACCCGTTTGTCTCTGGACACCCTGGGTATCCAGGCACGCAAGCAGGAAGCCCTGATGCAGGATTACAAAATCTATGCAGCCCTGGCCTATGCCCGTATCAACAAACTCAACCATGTCACCATAGACAGCCCGACTGCGCGCCTGGGCATCGTTGCCTCAGGCAAGTCTTACCTCGATGTGCTGGAAGCACTGGAAGAACTGGGCATCGATGAAAAATTCGCAGCCGAGATAGGCATACGCCTGTTCAAGGTATCCATGCCCTGGCCGCTGGAACCTGACGGCGTGCGTGAATTCGCCCAGGGGCTCGATGAAATCCTGGTGGTTGAAGAAAAACGCCAGATGGTCGAGTACCAGCTCAAGGAACAACTATATAACTGGCGCGACGATGTGCGTCCGCGCGTTATCGGCAAGTTTGATGAAAAAGGCGAATGGGTACATCCGCGTGGTGAATGGCTGTTGACCTCGAAAGCTGATTTCTCGGTAGCACAAATTGCCCGCGTGATTGCCTCACGCATAGCCCGCTTCCATACCAGCGACCTCATCAAGGCACGCCTGGCGTTTCTGGAAGCCAAGGATGTGGTGCTCAGCAAGCAAGTCAATACGCCAGCGCGCCCAGCTTACTATTGCTCAGGTTGCCCGCATAATACCTCGACCAAGGTGCCTGAAGGCAGCCTGGCACTGGCTGGTATTGGTTGCCACGTCATGGCAACGGCGATTTACCCTGAATTCAATAAACTGACGACCCATATGGGTGGCGAAGGTGCGCCGTGGATAGGGCAGGCCGCATTTTCGACTTTGCCGCATGTGTTCCAGAACCTCGGTGACGGTACTTATTTCCATTCCGGCTACCTGGCAATACGCGCAGCCGTCGCTGCGAAGGTCAATATCACCTACAAGATTTTGTATAACGATGCCGTTGCCATGACGGGTGGTCAGCCTGTCGATGGCATTATCAGTGTACCTATGATGGCACAGCAGATGGCGGCAGAAGGTGTCAAGCGCATCGCCCTGGTGACTGAGGATTTGTCGCGTTATACCGATCGCTCCAACCTGCCGAGCTTTCTGACCCTGCATGACCGCAAGGACATGGATGCGGTGCAGCGTGAGTTGCGCGACATCCCCGGCGCGACCGTACTCATTTACGACCAGACCTGTGCCGCAGAGAAACGCCGTCGCCGCAAAAAAGGCGAATTCCCTGACCCTAACCAGCGCATGTTCATCAATGAAGCGGTCTGCGAAGGCTGTGGCGACTGTGGCGTGCAATCCAACTGTACGTCCATCATGCCGGTGGAGACGGAATTTGGCCGCAAGCGCAGCATAGATCAGTCGTCCTGCAACAAGGATTATTCCTGCGTCAAGGGTTTCTGTCCCAGCTTTGTTACAGTAGAAGGCGGTAAGTTGGTCAAGTCCAAGACTGGCACGGCAAAGACTGATGACTTTGGCGCGCTGCCAGAACCACAATTGCCAGCCTGTGAAAGCTCTTACAATATCCTGTTGAACGGCATAGGCGGCACAGGCGTGATCACGGTTGGTGCCCTGCTGGGCATGGCCGCACATCTGGAAGGCAAGGGCGCGTCGGTACTCGACATGACAGGCATGTCGCAAAAAAATGGCTCAGTGACTTCGCATATACGCATCGTCAACCAGGCTGACAAATTGCGTGCACAGCGCATTGCGACTGGTGAAGCTGACCTGATTTTGGGTTGCGATATTTTGACCGCTGGCGCACATGACGCGATTTCCAAGATGCGCGCAGGCCGTACCCGTGCCGTCATCAATACCCATGAACAACCGACTGGCCCGTTTGCGAAGAACCCTGACTGGCAATTCCCGCTGGAATCAGTAGAGCACCTGATTTCTGAATCAGTCGGCGGCAATGTTGATTTCATCAATGCCACCAAGCTGGCAACGGCACTGATGGGTGACTCTATCGCTACCAACCTGTTCATGCTGGGTTTTGCTTACCAGAAGGGCGCGATACCGGTATCCGAAACAGCCTTGTTGCGCGCCATAGAACTGAATGGCGTGGCGATCGAAGCCAACAAGAAAGCCTTCCTCTGGGGCCGCCGTGCAGCGGTGGATTTTGCCCGCGTTGAAAAAATCGCCATCCCTGGCCAGCCTGTTGTCATCCAGATGCCGCAAAGCCTGGATGCACTCATCAAACGCCGTATTGCGGTATTGACGGATTACCAGAATGCCACCTATGCCCAACAATATGTGGACCTGGTCGATAAGGTCCGCAAGGCTGAATCTGCATTGAACGCTGGTAACAAGTTCAGCATGGCAGTTGCCAAATATGCGTTCAAACTCATGGCATACAAGGATGAGTATGAAGTCGCACGTCTGTACACCAATGGCGAATTCGCCGCGAAACTGAAGCAACAGTTTGAAGGCGACTTCAGCCTGAAATTCAATCTGGCTCCGCCTATCTTCTCGAAGAAAGATGGGCAGGGTCATCTGGTCAAGGCGCAATATGGTTCCTGGGTCTGGCAGGCATTCAAGCTGCTGGCCAAACTCAAGGGCTTGCGTGGTACGGAACTGGATATCTTTGGCCGCACAGAAGAACGCAAGGCCGAACGTGCCCTCATTGTTGAATATACCGCACTGATGGAAAAGCTTGCTGCGGGTTTGAATGCAGACAATCTGGAACAGGCCGTTGCCCTCGCTAGCCTGCCTGAAAAAATACGCGGTTATGGCCATGTCAAAGAAAAGGCCATGCAGGCGTATCATGCAGAGAAAGCAGTTTTACTGAAGCCTCAAAATACAACAGTGATCAAGGAAGTGTCGCGCGTAGCGTAATTTCCTATTGGCAATCTGCAATCTGGCAAGTCGGGCGGGAAGCCTTGCTTGCCAGTCTGGAGTCTATAGTCTTGTGTTGGCAATTGTATGGATAGTTGGTATTTTATTAAAACCCAATGTTCATGAAGCTTTTCAGACATTTTGCTGCCATAAGCCACGCCCAGCTTGAGATTGTCCTTTTACATTTTCATATTGACGTTTACGTTAACGTCATATAACTTAGCCTAACCCAAACACAGTGATTGTTGCCAAAAGACAATAATCATTGTGATAAAACAAGACCGATGAGGAAGACATGACTGACCTGTCCGTTGCCCAGAACCTGACTGAATACAAACCTGCCAACAAAGTGCGCTTTGTTACCGCCGCTTCCCTGTTCGATGGCCATGATGCCTCGATCAATATCATGCGCCGCATTTTGATGGCGAATGGTGCAGAAGTGATCCATCTGGGCCATAACCGTTCGGTAGAAGAAATCGTCACAGCCGCCTTGCAGGAAGATGCCCAGGGCATTGCCATTTCCAGTTACCAGGGTGGCCATGTTGAATACTTCAAATACATGATAGACCTGCTCAAGCAACGCGGCGGTGCGCATATCAAAGTATTTGGCGGCGGCGGCGGTGTCATCGTGCCGGAAGAAATAGCCGACCTGCATGCCTATGGCGTGACCCGTATTTTCAGCCCTGAAGATGGTCAGCGCATGGGACTGGTGGGCATGATCCTGTCGATGATACAGGTTTGCGACAGTGACCTCTCTGGCTATGCACCAACGACGCTGGCAGTATTGCAGCAAGGCGATATCGCCGATAAGCACCGCCCGCTGGCGCAATTGATTACGGCGCTGGAAAACGACAAGGTCGCGCCAGAATTGCGCACGCAATTGATGGAAGTAGCAAAAGTCAGCAAGACACCAACCCTGGGTATCACGGGTACTGGGGGGGCAGGTAAATCTTCACTGACGGATGAACTGATACGCCGCATACGCCTGGACCAGGATGATCACCTGAACATTGCCCTGATTTCCATAGACCCATCGCGCCGCAAATCTGGCGGTGCCTTGCTGGGTGACCGCATACGCATGAATGCCATCAACCCCTGGAAGGGTAAGCTCAAGGTCTTCATGCGTTCACTGGCAACCCGTGAAGCCGGTTCCGAGATTTCGCAAGCCTTGCCAGATGTGATTGCGGCCTGCAAGGTCGCCGGTTTTGATCTGGTCATCGTCGAGACTTCAGGCATAGGCCAGGGTGACGCTGCAATTGTGCCGCATGTCGACGTCTCCATGTATGTCATGACACCAGAATTTGGTGCTGCGTCACAGCTGGAAAAAATCGACATGCTGGATTTTGCCGATTTTGTCGCCATCAATAAATTTGACCGCAAAGGCGCGCAGGATGCCTTGCGCGATGTTGCCAAGCAATACCAGCGCAACCGCGAATTATGGACACAGAAGCCGGATGAAATGCCAGTCTACGGCACGCAAGCCTCACGCTTCAATGATGACGGCGTGACTGCCCTGTATCAAGGCATCTTGCCAGCATTGGTGCAACGTGGTTTGCTGGCGAAGCCCAGCAAACTGGCTGCCATAGACGTGAAATATTCCAGCGCCAAAAATGTCATCGTGCCACCAGCCCGCAGTCGTTACCTGGCTGAGATTGCTGACACGGTACGCGCCTATCACAAGAATACCGGCAAGCAGGTTTTGATTGCGCGTGAACGCCAGCAACTGCAAGAAAGCAAGCGCATGCTGTCAGTGGCTGGCAAGTCTGCTGATTTTGATGACTTGATTACTGAACGTGAAAACCGTTTGGATGGCGAATCCAAAAAACTCATCAGCATGTGGCCAGACATGCAGGCTGCCTATGCCGGTGATGAATATGTCGTCAAGATTCGCGACAAAGAAATACGCACCCGCCTGGTACAGCAATCCCTGTCTGGTACCAAGATACGCAAAGTGGCTTTGCCACGCTTTGTCGATCACGGCGAAATCCTGCGCTGGCTGATGCTGGAAAACGTGCCCGGCTCTTTCCCGTTTACCGCCGGTGTATTTGCCTTCAAACGCGAGGGCGAAGACCCTACCCGCATGTTTGCCGGTGAGGGTGACCCTTTCCGTACCAACCGTCGCTTCAAGCTGGTGTCGCAAGGCATGGATGCGAAACGCCTGTCGACTGCTTTTGACTCAGTGACACTGTACGGCGCAGACCCGGCCATACGTCCGGACATCTACGGCAAGGTTGGCAATTCCGGCGTCTCCGTCGCGACGCTGGAAGACATGAAAGTTTTGTACGATGGCTTTGATCTGTGTGATCCGGCCACATCGGTATCGATGACCATCAATGGTCCGGCACCGACGATACTGGCCTTTTTCATGAATACTGCGATTGACCAGCAGATGGAAAAATTCCGCGTCGATAACAAGCGCGAGCCGACTGCCGATGAATCCGCCAAGATACGTGCCTGGGTATTGCAGAACGTGCGCGGCACGGTGCAGGCAGATATCCTGAAAGAAGACCAGGGTCAGAACACCTGCATCTTCTCGACAGAATTCTCGCTGAAGGTCATGGGCGATATCCAGGAATATTTCGTCCATCACCAGGTGCGCAATTTCTATTCTGTCTCAATCTCTGGTTACCATATTGCCGAAGCAGGCGCGAACCCGATTTCTCAACTGGCGTTCACGCTGTCGAATGGCTTCACCTTCGTCGAAGCCTATTTGGCACGTGGCATGCACATTGATGATTTTGCGGCCAACCTGTCCTTCTTCTTCAGCAATGGCATGGATCCTGAATACACCGTGCTGGGCCGTGTTGCCCGTCGTATCTGGGCAGTGGCAATGCGTGACAAATATGGTGCGAATGACCGCAGCCAGAAACTGAAATACCATATCCAGACCAGTGGCCGTTCCCTGCATGCACAAGAGATCGACTTCAATGACATCCGCACCACGCTGCAAGCCCTGATTGCGATTTACGACAACTGTAACAGCCTGCACACCAATGCCTATGATGAGGCAATCACCACGCCTACGGATGAATCTGTACGCCGTGCTTTGGCTATCCAGCTCATCATCAATCGCGAATGGGGTCTGGCGAAAAATGAAAACCCTATCCAGGGCAGCTTCATTATCGAAGAACTGACTGACATGGTAGAAGAAGCCGTCATGCAAGAGTTTGAGCGCATTGCTGAACGCGGTGGTGTACTCGGTGCAATGGAAACCGGCTATCAGCGCGGCAAGATACAGGAAGAATCCATGCACTATGAACACCTGAAACATGACGGCACTTTGCCTATCATCGGTGTGAATACCTTTCGCAATCCTAAAGCCAATGACACACCACAAAAAATAGAACTGGCGCGTTCGACTGAAGAAGAAAAGCAATCGCAGTTGCAACGTCTGGCGGATTTCCATGGCCGTCATGCGGATGTGGCACCGAATGCATTGGCGGCTTTGCAGCAGGCGGCGATCAATAATGAGAATGTGTTTGCAAGGTTGATGGATGCGGCGCGGGTTTGTTCGCTGGGGCAGATTACGACTGCGCTGTTTGAAGTAGGAGGGCAATATCGTCGCAACATGTAGTTGTGTCACGCCGATAAATCCATTAAGCGGGCGCATTACTGCGTTGCAAATGCGCGCAATACCGACGTATTGCTGTGCTTTGCGCCTTGTACTGCATCCCGCTGAATGAATTTCTCAGCGTGCCACGGATACGGCTGATTGGTAAGGCGACGCTGCGCGCGCCTTTATAGAGCACAAAAGCCCGAAAACTCTTCGGGCTTTTTTGTTTTTTGCTAGACGCTATTTATTGCTAGAATACCTATCTACAATTAATCTGGTCATGGCTGCGATGCTGCAGCTTCTAGGAGTATTCCATGCGTACCATTCTCGTTTTAGCTTGCGTCTCTATTCTTGCTGCCTGCAACAAACCACCAGAACCCAAGGTTGAACCCAGCGCTTCGGCCAATATTCTTTCCGAACAGAAAGCACAGCTGGATAAGGCGAAAGAGGCGGCGCAGTTGATGCAGCAGAAGGCGGATGAACAAAGGGCGATTGTTGAGGTCCAAACGGGTGGGGCTGCTGCCAAGCCTGCGAAGGGTGATGCGGGCAAGTAGCGTTGCTTTGTGGGGCACTTGGCTGCAGGCTGGTAAGCAAAATATGTTTTTCCAATAGGAGCGCTTCATGTTGATTTCTTTTCGTCGTCTTGCCCTGGTTTCCTGTCTTAGTCTGCCTTTGCTTGCTCATGCGCAATTGCCTGTGCAGGCCAATCCTGATCATGAGGCCATGCTGGCCAGTGCGGATGCGCGGCTGGCTGCGAACAAGCGGCTGGTGTATGACTTTTGGCGGGAAGTGTTTGAAGGCGGGCATATGGAGCTGGCAGACAAATATCTGGCCGAGTCCTATATGCAGCACAACCCAGGAGTAGGGACAGGGCGTGCGGCTTTTGTCGAACTCTTCAGCAAATTCGTCAAACCCAAAGACATACAGGCCAGGGTCAAGGCGCCGCTGGTGGCGATTACTGCCGAAGGCGACAAAGTGATTTTGAGCTTTGTCAGTACTGTGCCAGATCCCAAAGATGCCAGCAAGAAATACACGACAACCTGGTTTGACATGTTCCGCATAGAAAACGGGAAGATTGCAGAACACTGGGACCCGGCTTTAAAAGACAGTCATTGAAAGGTTTGCAGACAGATGTTGCATAAAAATTTGATTTCAGAAGCGGCATCTTTGCCAAGTGCGTGGCGGTCTGCCATCTTGGGCAAGGCTGGTGGTGCGCAAGTCAAAGTCTTGCGCATGGATGAATGTGACTATCCTGACGAAACCCACGACTTCACGGAAGCGCTGCTGGTGCTGGATGGGCAAATGAATCTCGACATTCACGGCGAGATTGTCGCTGTCAAAGCGGGTGAGCTGTATCTGGTGCCTGCGCATACTCCGCACGCGGTTGCGGCTGGCAGCAGGGGTACCCTGGTTATCATTGATCAGTGAATTGCAAGAATATTGGAATAAGTTTTAGCAGCAGATCGTGTACTTCATCTTGAATCTATATTTAATACGGAGACAGCATCATGCAAAAAATCACCCCTTTCCTCTGGTTTGATCATCAGGCTGAAGAAGCCGTACAGTTTTATCTCGACATCTTCAAGGATGCAAAAATTCTCAGCATTGCCCACTATGGTGAAGGCGCACCCCTGCCCAAGGGGACGGTGCTGACCATCAAGTTCACCATGGCCGGGCAGGAATTTGTGGCACTCAATGGCGGCCCGCATTACAGCTTCACTCCGGCGATTTCTTTTGTCATCGATTGCGAGTCGCAGGAAGAAGTAGATTATTACTGGGACAAATTATTGGCGGGCGGCGGCAAAGAAAGCCAGTGTGCCTGGCTGACGGACAAGTACGGTCTCTCCTGGCAAGTCGTGCCACAAGCCCTGATCAATTATCTCAATGACGCTGACCCGGCCAAGGCGCAAAGGGTCATGATGGCTATGTTCCAGATGAAGAAAATTATCATTGCTGACCTGGACAAAGCCTATAGGGGATGAGTTTGTAAAAAATGTAAATTTTGTAAATATTTCTGCCTATATCCAAGTTTTGATTTTATTTATGTAAGATTGCCAGACCCAAAATTCAGCGTATATGAATTGCTATGAATCGCTGATTGCCAGTCTATAAGTCACTTACATCCAAAGGTAAATAAAATTGAAACTACCAAAGCCATTGATTGCTGCGTTTTTTTTGTTCGCCGTGACGGGGTTTGCCATGGCTGAGACCATCGTCGTGAATCCTTATGGTAAATACCTGGAAGGTGAAGATGTGGAAGTGGAAATGGCGCAATTTGCTGGCAGAAATGCAGATGGCTTGTATGATGTCTTGCTGAAGATGAAGGGGGCTGCGGCGTTCAATGCCGGTATCGATGGCAAGACCATCAAATACCGCGCAGTACATGGCGGTTCTGGCGTTGATTACCAGCTCAATGGCAAGACACGTATGTCGCTAAGGCAAAATTCAGGCGGATCTGCTTCGTCTTATCAAGTGTTTTTGGATGGCAGAACAATTTCCATTAGTGAGGTAAAGTCAAAATCTCAAGAGGTGCGGCCCCTGCATTTGCTGACTGCCTCGACAGAAGCTGCAAAATAAATTGTCTGCGCTATGACACAAATGCCTGTTCTGATGACAGGCTTTTTTTTGCCCGCTCACTATCGATTCCAGTATCCCGACGCGTAAGTGTATTACTCGCTAAAATATGTGTGAAAATGCAATTTGCTGCAGGCTACTTTGCAGACCATTGCCGACGTATGAATTTATTGTGTGTTTTAGCGGAATTGTATGCATACCAGAAAACTTTTACTGACTTTGTTTGAATACAAGGCCTGGGCCAATGCCGACTTGTATCAGCTGGCAGCCAGCGTCTCGCCAGACGAGCATGCGCGTGAATTGCATGATGCGATACGCATCCTCAATCATATCTATGTAGTTGACCAGATTTTCGTCGCCAACCTGCAAAGCCAGCAACATGGCTTTACTGCGCTGAACACCAAAGAAACACCCACGCTGGCCGATTTGCAGCGAGGCGTGCAAGAAGTGGATCAGTGGTACATGGACTATGTCGCTGCCCAGCAAGAAACCAGGTTCGCAGATGACATACGCTTTACTTTTGTGGATGGTACACCTGGCTGCATGTCCCGTGGTGAGATGTTATTGCATGTAGCCACCCATGGAAATTATCACCGGGGTGCGGTTGGCCGTATCTTGTTCCAGATAGGCAAGCAGCTACCGAAAGATACTTTGACCGTATTCCTGAGCCAGCAAACGGCTGCTCAGTCTTGACTACCATACGCAGAGCCAGTGATTCGGATGCCAGCGCCCTGCAGGCAATTTACCAGAAATGCCTGGTTGAAGCTGCATGGCAGCAGCGTGCTGTAGAAACCATTCCCGGTTTTGCTGATGTTACTCATGGCGAAACAGTGTGGGTCGCAGTGGATGCAATGGATCATATATTGGCCGTTCTTGCAGTGCAGGAAGGTGATGCCTATATCCATCACTTGTATGTAGATCCTCAAGCGCAAACGCAGGGTCTGGGCAGGGCTCTGTTGCAGCATCTGCAAACTTATTTGCCTTTCCCCTGGCAATTGAAATGCGTGGCACAAAACCATGCTGCCCTGAAATTTTATCAGCATCTGGGATGGCATCAAATCGAACAGGGGCAAGGTGAAGATGGGGTTTATTATCTGTTGGAACATACTGGGCCACTTCAGGAAAATAATTCCACTGAATAATTATCCCTATGAAATATAAAAAAATACTTGCGACCTGCTTGTTGGCAGTATCTGGTTGTGCTTGCGCAGATGTTGACGTCAATATCAAATTTCTGCATCCACAGGCACTCGAAGTGAGTTATCAGTTACCACCGGCATGCGCTCAACTGGTTTTTAAAAAGCATGGCAGTGATGCAGCAAAAATACGTAGTAGCTGGCAGCCACTTGATGCTTGCAGCAAGGCGGATGGTGAGCAAGCGAGCAGTCAGCAGGCGGCGTGTACGCAATTACGTTTCCAGGTACCTGTCAGTGCGAATAAAGTGCGGGGGTATCCCGCAGCTTTTCCCGTGGGTGACGCGATTTACGTTCATACCAGCAATTTTGCCGTGGATGAAAGTTGCGGCAAAGTGAACTACAGTTTTAGTGCACCTGGTATTGCCATGAATGCTCGGTTATTTGCAGACAATGCCAGGCCCGCTGATGGAAACGGTGGTGATATGGCTGCCTTATTATTGCCAAAGCAATTAAAGGTGGTGGGTAATTTTATTGGCTATTTTGACGCCGCAATGGGGGAAGCCAATATCAGCAATATACGCAAAACGGGTGACGAAAGCGTCACTTTTTTGCGCCAGGCTTTGCCAAAAGCAAAATTCGAGATGCCCATCGTTGCGGTCTCCAGGGTTGCAGGTCCTGGTGGCCTCAGGCCAGATGGCGACGCTGCCGACGTCATGCGTCTGGCTTTTGTCAATTGGCCCTTGCAGCCGGATGCGGAGACAGAACGCATGATGACCTTGTTTGTGTCGCATGAATTTAGTCATCGTTTTCAAATGCGTGATGCGACTGATGCCTATGCCGATGCACGCCTGATCCATGAGGGTGGTGGCGAATTCTTGCGCTGGCTGATGGCTGTACGCAAAGGATGGCTGAACCATGAGCAGGCAGCTGAAGACTTGAACATGGCTCTCGGCGATTGTCTGCTGCATGTGCGTCAGTCCAGTTGGGGCAATTTGACAGCAAATCAGATACGTGGCGGGCTGCTTGATTATCGCTGTGGTCTGGCAGTCTATGTATACGGATTGGCAGCCAGGCAGGGCAAGGCAGGACCATTTGAGCGTTTTGATGGTTTTTATGAGGAACTCAGGCAGGTACCGGCGCAGGCACCAAGGCCAGATTTTGCCCAAGCCCTTGAATGTGGCGATGAACATGACTGCAAAAGTACATGGTTGCCCCGACTGCTCGGCAAGCAGGAAAGCATGCAGGCTGTCTGGATAGATTTTTTCCGTCAAACGGGGCTAGCCCACCCGGTCGTCGCCAGCCAGCAACAAAAGAATGCCATGATCAATCAAGCCATGCAGGAATTGATGAGAGCGGATTGCGGCAGCGCCAGCATGTTTCCACAAGCGGACAAAATCAGCGTGGATGAAGTCAAGGGTTGCAAGACACTGCGTGGTGGCATGAATATCATCAAGTCTGAAAATTTGCCTTTATATAATCATTCTGACACCCTGGCTGCCACCATAGCTGCTTGCAGGCTGCGGTCGCAGGTAAGATTGACCATGGACTCTGGCTTGCAATTGGACCTGCCCTGCAGGCAGGCATATGAGCCTGTTGAGCAATTTTATGCAGTTGATATGAAGAAACTATTAGCTAGCCTGGACCGCTGATTGCATAAATTTGTACCTCGCCAGATTTGCCGCTTGTAGTCTGTGCAGGTTTGAGGAATACTGAAAATGTAAGCTGTATTTACTTTCGACACCATCCCTTAGCTCAATCAGGAAAGCCCATGCCAGGCAAAGTTGAAGTATCCAGAGTTGCCCTATACCGCGCCATGGTAGAGCAGGCTCAGGATGCCTTGCTTGTGTTAGAGGGAGAGCATTTCATTGATTGCAATCCCAGTGCGGAAAGAATGTTTGGCTTATCAAGAGAGCAATTGCTGTCCAGCTCGCCTGTGCATCTGTCTGCCGCCACTCAGTTTGACGGGCGTGATTCCCTTACTGCTGCCAACAGCTATATAGAACTGACCAAATCTGGTCAGCCCCAACATTTTGAATGGGCTTCCCGCAGGGCAGATGGTAGCCTGTTCACTTCTGAAGTAGCCTTGAATCTCCTGGAAGATAATGGTCGACTATGCATCGTTGCCGTGGTACGTGATATTTCAGAGCGTAAGCAGGCAGAACTGGCTACGCGCAAGAAAAATGAAAAACTCCGCGTTTTACTGGAAAATTTTCCTGGTGGTGTTTCACTGATCGATGAAAATCTCAGGGTCGTGGCCTGGAACGGTGAGTTGTTGCGTATGCTGGATTTGCCAACAGCCCTGTTTCAGGGACAGCCACCCTTGGCGCGTGAAGTGTTTGAAGCGAATATCAAACGTGGTGAATATGGTGAGTTCAGCAGCGCCAGCGATGAAGAAAAACTGGCCAAGCTCATGGCCATCATACAAAGCGATGTCCCTTATTCTTATGAACGCCTGCGTTCTGATGGCAGCATTATAGAAGTGCGTGGCGTGCCGGTAGAAGGTGGTGGCTTTGTTACCACTTGCATGGATGTGACAGCCAAACGCCGTATAGAAATTGAATTCCGCAAGCAATCCCTGTTTCTGAAAGCCGTGCTGGCACATATGCCCCAGGGTCTAAGTGTGTTCGATGATCAGTTGAAACTGTATTTGTGGAACCAGGGTTTTCTTGATGTGCTCGATTATCACCCCGATGCGATTTACCAGGGGGTGCCATTTGAAGACTTATTGCGCATCATGGCCGAACGTGGTGAGTATGGGGAAGGTGATATTGAAGAACTTATCAGCACCCGCCTGACTCTGGCCAGACAGTTTCAGGCGCATGAGTTTGAACGCACCCGCCCAAATGCCCATACCCATCTGGTGCAGGGCAAGCCCATCCATGAAAATGGCAAGTTGCAAGGTTTTGTCACCACCTATACCGACATTACTGAACTCAAAAAAGTGCAGACGGCCTTGTCGAAAGCCAATAGTTTGCTGGAACAGAATATCGCCGAGCGCACTACAGAGCTACGCCATACCCAGGATGATTTGATGCGCAGTGAAAAACTGGCAGCCCTGGGTTCGCTGGTGGCCGGTGTAGCGCATGAACTCAATACTCCCATCGGCAACAGCTTGTTGACAGCCAGTACCCTGCAAGCCAAGACCCAGGAATTTGCCCAGAAGGTGAGTGACGGCAATATTCGCCGCTCGGATCTGACGGCTTATTTGCAGGCGGCGCAACATGCCAGTGAGTTGATAGAGCATGGCTTGAACAATGCTGCTGATCTGGTTGTCAGCTTCAAGCAAGTGGCTGTCGACCAGGCCAGTTCCAAGCGCCGCCGTTTTAATCTCGGCAAGGTTTGCCATGATGTGATTGCCACCATGATGGCCAAGATACGCCAGGCGGGTCTGCGTATCAACATGGATATACCAGAGCAAATAGAACTGGATAGTTTTCCGGGGCCGCTGGATCAGGTTATTTGCAATCTGGTCGATAATGCCATCCTGCATGCCTTTGAAGGCAAGCCCGACGGACAAATCTGGATCAGCGCCACCATGCTGGGGCAAGACAGGGTAGAACTGCGCTTCGACGACAATGGTGTGGGCATACCCACAGAAAATCTGGGCCGGGTATTTGATCCCTTCTTTACCACCAAGCTGGGTCAGGGTGGTACCGGACTGGGCATGAATATCGTCTATAACATCGTCACCAGTTTGCTGGGTGGCGATATCCGCATAGAGAGTGAAGAAGGTGCCGGTACCAGTTTTGTCATGCAAATCCCTCTTGTCGCAACTGTCAATGATACTGACTCTGCTGATCCCGCTGGTCCGGCTGACTAATGCGCTCGGGTATTACCGGTTTGAGAAGAGCGGTCGGCTATACTATCTTTCTTTTTGCATCAAGAAAGCCCTTCATGTCCCAATTTCCCGCCTGCCCAGTCTGCTCCATGGAAAATACTTACCCAGATGGCGACAACTATATCTGCGCCGATTGTGCGCATGAATGGCCAATGCAAGCCACATCGGCAGCGGAAGATAGTGATGAGCGCATCGTCAAGGATTCAAACGGCAATGTACTGGCTGATGGCGATGCAGTTGTCCTCATCAAGGATCTGAAAGTCAAAGGTTCGTCTACCACATTAAAAATGGGTAGCAAAGTCAAAAGCATACGCCTGGTCAGCGGCGACCATGAAGTCGATTGTAAAATGGACGCAGGCAATTTCATGTTAAAAGCCTGTTATCTGAAAAAAGTCTAATCTGGAGTAATGCATGCGGCACATACTGGTCTATGGTGATTCTTTGTCCTGGGGCTTGATCCCGACGACACGCAAACGTCTGAACTTTGAAGAGCGCTGGCCAGGTGTACTGGAGATCGGCCTCAACAGTGCTGACCAGCATGTGCGCGTAGTGGAAGATTGCCTGAATGGACGTCGCACGGTGTGGGAAGATCCCTTCAAGCCGGGGCGCAATGGATCACAAGGTCTGGCGCAGCGCATAGAAACCCTGACACCCTTGTCACTGGTGATCGTTATGCTGGGCATTAATGATTTTCAGTCCATGCATCAGAATGACGCCTGGTTATCCTCACAAGGATTGGCTGTGATTATCAATACCATACGCCAGGCGCCGATAGAACCTGGTATGCAGATCCCGCCCATACTCGTCGTTGTACCGCCACCACCACGCATACCAAAGGGTACGATTGCTCCCAAGTTTACTGGTTGTGAAGAAAAATGTGCGGGTCTGGCCGACGCCTATAAAGAAGTTGCCGCCGCTGCAGGCTGCCATTTCTTTGATGCAGGCAGTGTCGTCACCTCCAGCGAATACGATGGCGTGCACCTGGATGCTGACCAGCATCTGATACTGGGCTGGGAACTGGTCGGTGTGGTGTCTTCGATCTTGAAGTAAGTTTTTATGAGCGCCGACTTGCATGCCATTCAAAACCTGTTGGCCAGGTTTGCCAATAGTTTTGACCTGAAAGACTGGAATGCTTTATGCGGCTGTCTGGCTGCATCTGTTTACACTGATTATTCAGATTTGCGCGGTACCCCACCCGAGCAGATGAGTAATAAGCATTACGCGGAATTACGCCGCATCGCCTTGCAAGATTTGCAGACCCATCATCTGAGTGGTAATACTGAAATAGAATTGACAGGTGATACTGCCAGGGCAAAAGTCTCTACAGTTATTTTTCGCAAGAATGCAGAGGGCCAGACCCTGCACACCCATTGTCTGTATGAATTTGGTTTGATCAAGCCCAGTGGGCAATGGCTGATCAATGCCATCGTCCAGAAAGTATTCTGGAGCGATGGCCAGACTGCGATACACGCCGGTATCGTCAAATAAGAAAGCCACCCCAAAGGTGGCTTTCTTGTTGCGCTAGCAAGCGTAAAGTGAATTACACATCAGGCAAATTGTATCTGACCATCGTAAATGCCCACGAGTGCAATCGCTGCTGAAATATCGGTCGCCGTGACTGCAGAGGCAATTGCGATACCATTCGTGATGGATGCCTCTGGTGTCAGGTAATTCAAACCCCATTCCACTGCAAACTGGTTGGCGACCTTGATTTTGTTGTCCAGCAAATTGACAACCCAGCCCCAGGTCGCATCGCCAGTGAAAGCACGTGCGCCTGCGAGTACGGCACTGACCATGGAACCACGGCTTTGTATGCCGGTATCAAGTTCATTGAGCCAGTATTTCATGCCGGCTGCATCAGCGCCATCGGTCCTGCCCATGGCATTCTTATAAATGATATTGATGAAATCAGTATTGCTGAGGCTGGCGCTATAACCGGTTTGTGCCGGGAACTGGGCTGCCGCCAGGAAAAATGCATCACCTATCTGCTTGAAACTCATGCCTGATTTGAACTGATTGATCCAGTAATCAAGGCCATCGGCATCTGGCACGCGATTGAAATAGGCAACATACAATTCTTCCAGCGCCTTCAATTCCCCAGTCTTGATGGTATGCGCATTGTCATACACTGTGGTATTAACGATGTAGTCGGTGAACTGTATTTTCTCTACATTGTGGGCAGCCCAGTAAGCCGCATTCTGGTTACCCAGCAACATGGTGTTGTTGCCGATTTCCCAGACAAAATAACTACCACCACCTGTACCCAGTTTGGCACTGATGACCAAGGTGTCTGTGCCTGCGCCACCATCAATATAGTCATAACGTACAGATTGAGGCGCACTCAGGCCTATCGTATTATTGCTGCCATCAAACTGGTAAATAGTGTTATTGGCATTCAGGCTGCTGCTGGCACCACTGACGTTGATGATGGTCTTGTCCAGTGTCGTGGATTCAGTCTGTTGTGTGGTACTGAGGTTTTTGCGTATATAACCAGTATTATCTACGGTCGTCAGGCTCAGGCTGGCCCCTGACTTGTAGGCACCGGAGCCATAGGCATCAAAATAGACTTTGTCTGTGGTATTGACAGTGTTGCCGCCTATCTTCCAGGTATAGGCCAGCAAGCTGCTGTCGGGCACCGATGGTTGATAGATGCCGGGTATGCTCGAATACAGGTCAAGATAGTCACCAATGGCGGCATAATATTTCAGCGCAAAGGCTTCTTTTTCAGGCGCACTGAAAGCCACACCCAGGTGATTCATTTTTGAATCCTGGGTTGCGCGCCAAATACCCGTATTACGGTAATAGCCACCTTCATAAGTACCGACCACGCCGAGATCACCATCCTTATAACCAAGCCAGGCAGACCAGGGGATGCGGCTCAGCGAATCGGTGACATGCGGGCTATTCAGGAAGCCAGAATCAGTCACAGGATAATTACTAGCGATGGAAGTATCCACATATTCATCCTGCAGGCCGGCAAAGCTGTGGCCGATTTCATGCAACACCACTTCAGCAGAAGAAATATTTCCGGCAGATGCCCAGGCGATGGAACCACCAGCCCCGCCGTATAGTGCGGTATTGACCAGCACTATCACCAGTTCATGCGCGTCGCTGGCGACAGCGCCATTGACAACCGTATTTACCTTGGAAAAATCACCATACAGCAAACGTCCGTCACTACCATGCTGGGTAGCATCGAAATAGGTATTGACGCTGATATTCTTGTTGGGTTGGTCCGTACCTGATTGTGCAGAGGCGACAAAAATGGCGTTGGCATTAAACAGGTTTTTATACGGTGAAAATGGAGCATTCAGCTTGGCATTGGCATCACCCAGCATATTGTCGAGAAATTTTTGCGCATCTGCCAAAAACTGGGCGCGCTCAGCGGCGGTATAACCTTCAGCGACAAAGACAATATCAACGCGGTTTTTACTGCTGCCATTATTGAGTATGGTGGTGACGTCTGCCATGATGGGTAAGCCCTGTTATAAGTACGGATTTTAGCAACACTGTAGCCCAGCATTGCCGTGTCAAAAGTATTCCCGTAAATATATTAACAAAAACGGGCAAACGCTATCGTACAACAATGTATATGAAAAAAGACATGAATTTCATGTAGGGAATTGCAACAAGTGTTGCAAAATTGAATTGCGATACTGACGGTCCATTTTCTGATGATCCCAGCACGATCAGAAAAGTGCGTTCTGCGCTTAGTACACATCCCGTCTGTACAGCCCCAACTCTGCCATGCGTTCCAGTTTATCCAGACCCAGCAGATTACTCAAGGTCTGGTGCACATCTTCCGCCATGCCTTGCAGGCTGCCGCAGACAAGTATGGCAGCCCCTTGCTCTACCCACAGCCGGATATCAGCCTGTTGCTCTTGCAAGGCATGTTGTACATAGCGGCGCTCAGCCTGGTCGCGAGAGAAGCACAGGCTCACTTTATTGAGCGCACCATTTGTTTTCCAAGCCAGGATTTCTTCGCGATGGAAAAAATCATGTGCTTCATTTCTTTCGCCAAAAAACAACCAATTGTGTAAATGACCATTCGCAGTACGTGCTTTGATGTGGGCACGCAAACCTGCCAGTCCGGTGCCGTTACCGATCAGTATCAGTGGATGGTCTTGCGATGGCGCGTGGAAGTTGCGGTTCTCGCGTATGCGCAGTTTGATGGGTTGCCCGATTTTTGCATAAGCGGTCAGCCAGCCAGAACCTATGCCCAGGCTGCCATCGGGTCTGTGCATCTGGCGCACCAGCAATTCCAGTTTGCCATCGGCAGGCAAGGACGAGATCGAATATTCTCGATGTGGCAGGGCAGGGCGTTCGGCCATATTACTTATCTGCTTATTTACCTGATTTGTGTCCGGGGGATAATCAGGGCCAATTTCGGCGATATCGCCAGCTTGCCACGCATAATCAGCACTGCCAGCATGTTGTGCCGGGACACAGGCGATGCGATAAGCAGGACCACCCAGGCTGCCGGGGTTAAGCAATTCTCTTTCTGTCAATATCCACTCCTGGTAACCAGGTTTGCTCCAGTCTGCCATCTCGGTGTGACCACTGAGCAGGCCCAGATAATGTTGCCAATGACGTAGCGCACCCTCATCGCCGTTATCGACTTCTATCATGTCAAACAGACTATGCGCCTGCTGATGCTTGAGCCAAAGATCCACTCTGTGGGCAAAGGCGCAGAATTGCTGATAATGCCTGTCACCCAGTGCCAGTACAGCAAAATGCAAATGTGATAAATCGATTTTCTGACTCATCACCAGGCGGGTGAAGGCTGCTGCATTGTCTGGGGCATCGCCTTCACCGGTAGTGCTGACGATGAACAGCATGCGGCTGCTCTTGCTCAGGGTTTCCAGCTTGATGCTGGCCATGCTGCTGATAGCAACTGTCATTCCGGCATCTTGCAAATGCTGCGCAGTTTTAAGGGCAATCTGTTCCGCAAAACCTGTTTGACTGGCATAAGCGATCAGTATGCTTTGCTCATTATTCTGATCCAGCTCAGAACTAAAACCTTTGTGCTGGGCAGCTAATTCGTCTTTATGCCTGCGCATGGTTTGCAGGCAAAAACTCAGGTAGCTTATGACGACCAAGGCAGTGCTGAATTGTTTTTGTGCAGGTAAAGGAAGAAAAAAGCTGGCCAGGCACGAGAGAGTCAGGGCCAGGCAGATACGGTTCATCCAGCTTAAAGAAGGCAGGCGCATCTTGCTCAATCCAGCATGGCAATAAGGGTCTGGCTCATTTTTTCTTCAAAGCCAGATGCTGTTCTTTGCAGGAACAAGGCAGCGATCTGATGTTGATTGGCATATGCCAGCCCGGCAGAGCAGCCCAGTACCGTCAGCGCAGTTGCCATGGCATCAGCCACCATGCATTCGGGATGCAATACAGTGACAGATGCCAGATCATTGTCTACCGGGTAGCCAGTGCGCGGGTCCAGGGTATGCGCATAGCGGTGGCCATCCTGTTCAAAATACTGGCGATAATCGCCGGATGTCGCAATCGACAAGCCGTGCAGGGCGACCAGATATTCCTTGTCCAGTTTGCCGCCATTGTCTGCAGGGTTTTCTATTCTGACCCACCAGGGTGACTGGTCTTTTTTCATGCCCAGTCCGCGCAGCTCTCCCCCCAGCTCTATCAAGTAGCTGGTGATTTTTTGCGCATCAAGGTAACGGGCAATCTGATCCAGGGCAAAGCCTTTGGCAATCGACGACAAATCCAGAGCGACGTTGCTGGTACCCGCGCCATTCTGGCGCAAGCGCTGCTCCAGGTGGTCAAGCTCCAGTGATTTCCAGTTGCCCGCTTGCAGGGTGCTGTTGATCTCAGCTTCGGTAGGTTTGTTTGCGCGTTTGCCTGTAGGGCCAAAACCCCACAGATCAACCAGCTTGCCTGTCGTGATATCGTAAGCTCCGCCTGTCTGTTGTGACAGATAGAGGCTGTAGTCAACCAGCTTGAAAAACTCTGCTGGCAAAGATTGCCAGCTATGCGCCGGTGCACGGTTGAACTCGCATAAATGTGAGGAGGGATCCCAGGTACTCATTTGCATGACGACCTGGTTCAGCTCAGCCTCTATACCTGCCTGCAATTCGTGCGCGTCACGGGCCGGCAGGCAGAGTAGTTGCACAGTCCAGCTGGTGCCCATGCTGTTGCCACCGAGTGTATGGCTGATGGCATGGGCAGGCGGAATTTGTGGTGCCGCTACATCCAGCGGTATAAAAACACGACGCATATTCACACAGTATTAATAGCTATTATTGCGGCAAGACTTCCAGCGTTACTACATAACTGGCAACTCTGGATTTGGCTGGAGCTTTGACTTGTTTGTCGTCCTTGATTTCTGCTTCCATCCAGTACATGCCTGCATTTGCCCAGGTCACGCTGAACTTGCCGTCGCTATCAGTGACGAAAGTTTTTTCATCCAGTTTTTGGCGATAACGCAAGCCACCAGCAATCAGGGTGACACTGACTTTGGCTGCTGGTTTGCCATCCAGTGTCAGGCGGAACTGGGCTGTTTCACCAGCGACCAGATCGTTAGGGTGAGTGGCACCGCTCAATTCCAGGCCACTGCCAGTAATATCCATGGCCTTGCCACCGGGTTTACCATTGGTGACAAAAGTTTCTACGCGACCACTGCGTTGTGTGACTTGCAGTTCTTCGGCATTGGCGGGCACTTCCTTGGCAAATGTTTCTGCCGTACCGCGCCAGCGTTTTACCTTGCCTTCTTCCTTGTAGCTGGCGAACAGGCCTTCATTCAGGATACCGATTTTATAGCTGCCGATCTGGCTCAGTTTGACATCAAAGCTGCTGCGGTATTTACCTGTGTTGGCGTTTTCCGGTTTTAATGCCGAGCCATCTGGTGCTGTGATAAACAGGTTATCCAGTTTCAGGGCATTGTGATCAAAAACGAAGACATCGGTAGCAGCCGCTGCATCAACGGTTACCCATGGCGTATTGCCAGCGACAATGGTGGAAGACGGCACCAGAAATGCACGGTGCGCCTGAGCCGTGAAAGCCGCGCAAGCCAGAGCTGAGAAGAGGGCGATTTTTTTAAAATTTTTCATGATGGTTCTTGAGCCTTTTTTACATGTCTATGAGCGTGTCTATTCGCGTATCGATTATTTAATGGTGACAGCAATCGCGCCCAGTTCACTGGTGCCCTGTGCTTTCAGACTTTGCTCACCTTTGGCTTGCCACTGGAATGGCACCTTGACGACTTCACGACCACCACCTTCGCGCGCAGCTTCTACGATGAGTTGATATTCACCAGCTGGCAATTTGGCCAACACACCTTTGTCGCCTGCAAAACTCAGGGTTTGTTCACCTGTTGTACGGGTAGCACCACTTACACCTTCAACCGGCATCTGCAATTCACGACCACTGCGACGCCACCATTGGCGCAAGTCCTTCAACCACTTTGTGCCTTCATTGTCGCGTTTTTTCAAGTCATACCAGACTGACAGGTTGCCAGCAAATGTCTGGTCTGGTTTTTCCACCCAGATGGCAACATAAGGCTTGTGATATTCAGCCACATTCAGGCGCGGTACTTCGACTTTCAGGGTCAGATCAGCCGCGACAGCATTCATGGCCGGGACACCCAGCAAACTGGTGATGGCAAACGGGAGCAATTTACGCATGGATATACAACCTTTTTATGGACAAAGAGTGGACGGTTTAAATCTTTTAAATTCTTTTATAATCAGTGAATAAACATCAGGGCGAGTAAGAGTGGCAGCACCAGGCCAAATACAACCACCGGCCAGGTACTCGGACGCTTGCCTGCATGCATCTTCAGCAGGAACAGGCCCGTCACACAAAAAATCAGGCAGACCACGGCAAAGACATCAATAAACCAGTTCCAGGCAGTGCCGGTATTGCGACCTTTATGCAAGTCATTGAAATAGGCAATCCAGCCACGGCTGGTCAGCTCATATTCAATCTCGCCATTGTCCAAAGCAATGCGCAACCAAGCATCACCACCAGGGCGCGGCAAGCCTACATACACTTCTTCCGGCGACCATTCTGGTACCTGACCACTCAGCTTGATACCCAGGTCCTGCGCCAGCCAGTCGCTGACGTCGCCAGGTATGGGGGCATCATCAGTATTTTTCAAAGCGTTTAATTGCGACAACAAAGCCAGCGGCAGCTTGCCTTCTTTTTTGCTGACAACAGGGTGAGCTTCTATCTGTGCCGAGTGATTCAAGGTGATACCCGTGGCAGCAAACAGGATCATGGCAATCAGACAAAGTGCTGAGCTGATCCAATGCCATTGATGTAAATGGCGCAACCAGAAAGCCCTGCTTTGTTGTTGCGATAAATTGTCCGTACCGGATTGCATAAATTTATTCTTGCTCATTCTAAATGATAATTATTCTCAATTGTACATGGAGTCGTGCCGGAAAAGCAGCAGGAATTGTACATTTTTGTTTCCTGAATAAAGGCTAGTAGGCAATTTGGCAAGTCTTTGGTAAGTCTTTCATAAAGTCCGGCAAAGCTGCACGTGATAAACTTTTACCGATATCAACTTATATTTACCCCATATGAACGTCGTTATTCTTGCTGCAGGCATGGGCAAACGCATGCAGTCTTCCTTGCCCAAGGTTTTACATACCCTGGCAGGCAAGCCTTTGTTGAACCATGTGATTGCGACGGCGCGGCAACTCCAGGCCAGCAATATTTGTGTGATCTATGGCCACGGTGGCGAGCAGGTGCCAACGACTGTCGCTGCAGAAGACTTGCGCTTTGCATTGCAAGAACCACAACTGGGTACTGGCCACGCTGTCGCCCAGGCTTTGCCTGTGCTGGATGTCAACCAGCCTACCCTGGTCTTGTATGGCGACGTACCCTTGACTACCCCAGCCAGCCTGGCACGTCTGATCGCGGCGGCTGGCAAGGACAAGCTGGGCATCCTGACCGTGGACATGGCTGACCCTACCGGACTGGGTCGCATCGTCAGAGAGAGCGGCATCATCAAACGCATCGTCGAACAAAAAGACGCGAATGAGACTGAACGCAAGATCACAGAAACCAATACCGGCATCATGTCCATACCGACGGCACATCTGCAAAAGTGGCTGGGTAATTTATCCAACAAGAACGCCCAGGGTGAATATTATCTGACCGACATCGTTGCCCAGGCAGTGGCTGATGGCGTGGAAGTTGTCTCAGCCCAGCCCGACGCAGTATGGGAAACCCTGGGTGTCAACAGCAAGGTGCAACTGGCCGAGCTGGAGCGCACGCATCAAAAAAACATTGCCCTCAGATTGCTGGAACAAGGTGTGGGCCTGTATGACCCGGCGCGTATCGATGTACGTGGCAGCCTGCAATGCGGGCGTGACGTGTCTATCGATGTAGGTTGCGTCTTTATCGGTGATGTGCAACTGGAAGATGGCGTGACCATAGGCCCGAATTGCGTCATCAATAATGCACGCATAGCAGCAGGCAGCACCATCAAGGCCTTCTGCCATATAGAAGATGCCATCGTTGGCGCCAAATCACAGATAGGCCCTTACGCCAGATTGCGCCCGGGCACAGAGCTGGCAGAAGACGTGCATATCGGTAATTTTGTTGAAGTCAAAAACAGCCAGATCGCCGCGCACAGCAAGGCCAATCACCTGGCCTATATCGGTGACGCTACCATAGGCAGCCGCGTCAATATCGGCGCCGGTACGATTACCTGTAATTATGATGGCGTGAACAAATCCCGCACCATCATCGAGGACGATGCTTTCATCGGCAGCGATACGCAACTGGTAGCACCAGTGCGGGTAGGCAAGGGTGCGACGCTGGGGGCGGGTACGACACTGACCAAGGATGCACCGGAAGGCAAGCTCACCGTATCACGCGCAAAACAAATCACCATCGATGGCTGGCAGCGTCCAGTCAAAATCAAGAAGTAAACATTCACGGTGTAGTGGTCAGTTACGTCAGTCATATCGGCTGGCCGCTACACAGTAATACACATCAACAGATCAGGACAATGTTTGCAATAACTGCGCAGCTTTTGCGGACTGTGGCGCATTGTTTTTCAATATCTCATTCAGGTATTTTTTCGCTTCATCTGCACGGTTTTTTTCTGCTGCCAAAGTCGCCGCGCGCATCCATACCGCACCACGGAAATTCACATCAGTCTGTGCAAACTGCTGGGCATCGATAACATCTTTCAGCAACTGCTCACCTTTGTCATGACGATTCATGATTTTTGGCACAGCCAGGTAAGTGCTGGCAGCGACAAAGCGCACTTCCAGTGCCACAGGTACGCTGCCATGCATGGCCTGGCTGTTATTGGCCAGTTGCAAAGCCTGTTCCACCATCGCCGTACCATCTTCCAGTGCTGTCGTCTTTTCACCTTTGGCAAATTTATCCAGTGAAGACTTGGCGGTCGCGGCACCGGCATATGACATCAGCAAAGGATTGCCAGGTTCCTGTTGCAGCAGATTGTTAAAGGTACTGGCCGCCTGCAGGTTGGCTGTTCTGCTGGCATCTATTTCTGCTTGTGCCAGGGAATTGATGTAATCCTGGTTCAACCAGGCGCTGACTGCGTTGGCAACGTATTGCTCCTGGCTGATGCTGGAGGTACTTACCAGTTGTTTGACGGCAGTTTTGAATTCAGTTTCAGAAAAGGCCATGGCATTGCTGATGGACAGGGTAGCGATGCCTGCGGTAAGCAGCATGTTTTTGATCGTAGTTGTAGTAAAGAGGTTTTTCATGATGGACTCCAGTAAGTTAATAATCTGTGTGTTTGTTTGTGTGTTGTCTGGTACGGCAATGTCAGATTAAGGGCTGGTCGCGCAAGCTGCCACCGGTATGAGATCAGCGGCAGGAATCTGGTGTGAAGCCTGAAAAAACTGGCGTGAAATGAGTTCTGGCAAAACAGGAAATTTCTGTCTATGGTGTATGAAGGCTTCGGGAGGGCCTGTAGAGAGGCAATTTCGCAACAGTATGATGCCGGTTTGACAAGTGAGCCCGGCTTAGAAAGGCAACTGAAAGCTTGCACTCCTTAGCATGTGAACCGACCACATGACACGCATGTTGTCTGCAAAACAAAAAATTTCTATAGGAGAACACCGATGAAGAAGTTACTCGGCGCGGCCACGCTGGCATGCATGGCAACAGCAGCGCATGCGCAAACCAGTGTCACAATCTACGGCCTCATTGATGCCAACATCACTTACAACAACAATGCGGATGCCAACAAGGGCAGCCAGTTCAAGCTCAATAGTGGTGGTATGAATACTTCGCGTTTTGGTTTGCGCGGCAGTGAAGACCTGGGCGGCGGCTTGAAAGCCATCATGCAACTCGAAGGCGGCGTCTTGCTCGATACCGGTGCGTCTGATGGTGACATCTTTGGCCGTCAGGCCAATGTCGGCCTGCAAGGTGATTTTGGCCGCATCATTGCTGGCCGTTCTTACAGCACCACCTATGATTTCATCTTGCCATTTGACCCTATGGGTTATGCACCGCAATATTCCTGGGCAACTTCTGCCGGTGCCACCGGCAACCGCAAAGACGGCATGCTGACTGGTGTATCCAATTTGCTCAAGTACCAATATGACGGCAAAGGCTACAAACTCGGTGCAACCTATGGCTTTGGCGAAGTTGCGGGCAATACTTCAGGCAATGCCAAATACATTGTTGCTGCAAGCGCATTCGATGGCCCATGGGCTGCAGTCATCACTTACGAGCAAAACAATAGCGCACCGATAGCCAATGGTTCTTACGACCAGGCCAAAGTATTGCACCTGGGTGGCTCGTATGATTTTGGCCCTGCCAAAGTGTTTGCCGGCTACCGCAATTTCAAGAAAACCCTGGCGACAGGTGCGGCAGATCAGCGTAGTGATACATTGTGGCTCGGCGCTAATTATGCAGTTACACCTGCCTGGACTTTGACAGGTGTCTACTACTATCAGGACATCAAGAATGTTGCCTCAGGTGCAGATGCTGATCCTGGCATGCTGGTACTGCGTGCCAAGTATGCGATGTCGAAACGTACTGACATTTATATCGCTACTGGCTATGCCAAGGCCAGCAATAACAAGCTGACAGGTGTGTCACGTGATGATGCAGGTTTTGCGACGAACCAGACATCGGCGACAGTTGGTATCCAACACCGCTTTTAATCGTATGGTGCTATAAAATCAAAAGCCCTGAACTGCCAGACAGTTCAGGGCTTTTGTGCTTCGACGTGGCTCGTTCAGTGCGGCCTGACTTCTTTCTTCAAGGCTGCCATCGCCATTTTTTCAACCAGGCCTGGTGCTATCAGTTTCAGCCAGCGTCCCAGTTTGCCCTTGAAGCTCATGACCACTTCGCGGTCTCCACGTTCATAACCACGGATGATCAGTGATGCACATTCTTCTATCGACATGGCATCATCTTCTTTCAAACCACTCTTGCCCGCTGCCTCACCTGCCGCGTTATAACCGTTATAGCGTATCTGGGTAGCAACTACACCAGGATATGCCAGAGTCACCTTGACCCCGGCTTCTTTCAGTTCTGAACGCAGGCATTCAAAAAATCCGCCCATGGCAAACTTGCTGGCGCTATAGGCAGTGCGGCCAGGCACGCCGATCAGGCCAGCCAGTGAAGATACGGCGACGATGGCACCGCGTGATTTTTTGAGATGTGGCAGGGCAGCATGGGTACACCAGACACTGCCCCAGAAGTTGATGCGCATGAGCTCCTGATACCAGCCCAGGTTGTCTACTTCTTCCAGCAGCGCCTGGGCAGATTTGCCCGCGTTATTGATGAGTACATCAATGCTGCCAAATTGTTCTACTGCAGCTTCTATCAGATGGCGGCAATTTGCCTCTACGCTGACATCAGTCTTGACGACCAGTGAGACAGCGCCAAAGGCCTTGCATTCAGCAGCGACTTTCTTGAGTGCTTCTTCATTGCGTGCAGCCAGCACCAGTGCCAGGCTGGGGCCATATTTTTTAGCCAGTTGACGCGCGATTTCTGCTCCTATTCCATCTGAACTACCGGTAATGACAACAACCTTGTGTTTTGCCTTCATAGTTTATAGCTTTCATCCATGCGATCGAGTTTGCGTATCAGGGAAGGCCAGACAAAGGCGCCCCCCAGACCACCAGTCTGCACGCGCATGGCTTCAGACACCCCTTTGACGATGAGGGGATTGACATGAACCAGTTCCCCGCCAGCCTGCGCTGCCAGTTGTATCTGGCAAGTCGCTTCAAAGGTGTACATCGACAGGAAGGCATCAGCGATCGATTTGCCCGCTGTCAATAAACCATGATTGCGTAACATCAGGAAGTTAGCCTGTCCCATGTCAGCTTGCAAGCGCGGCTTTTCATCTTCCCTGAAGGCAACCCCTTCGTAATCATGATAAGCCAGTGATGCCAGCACAAAAGTCGATTGCTGCGACAGCGGTAGCACCCCACATTTTTGTGCGCTGACGGCAACGCCAGCTCGTGTATGTGTATGCAAAACACATTGCACATCTTCCCGCGCAGCATGCACGGCACTATGGATTACAAAGCCAGCCGGGTTCACTGGAAAGGGTGATTCAATCACCTTATTGCACTGCTGATCCACCTTCACCAGAGAGGACGCCGTGATTTCATCAAACATCAAGCCATAGGGGTTGATGAGGAAATGATGTTCAGGCCCGGGGATGCGCGCGCTGATGTGGGTAAACACCAGATCACTCCAGCCATAAGCGGCAACCAGACGATAACAGGCGGCCAGGTCAACGCGTAATTGCCATTCTTCTGCGCTGACCTGATCTTTGACTGAGGGTATATGCATAATGTCTCCAGTGTTGTTTTTATGTGACGTGGACTTACACAAAACCGCCCCAACTGCGTTGCAGCTCCTAGCCGTACTAAAGTACTGTCTTCGTCGCCACGGTGTAGTTGGGGTTTCAGACAACATGTTGTCTGCCAACTTAACGAACCGCTCCTGCAAGAGCGGTTTCCCACAGCGATAGCCTTGTTGGGACAATTTTGTGTAAGCCCTATTGATTATTACTTGTCGTTGTCGGCGCTGATGGCTGCTTTGTAGATCGTATTGCGCGGCTGGCTGAACAGCTTGGCCAGCATGGGTTCAAATTCCACCAGTGGGAAAGTCTCTGCATGCGCGTCAAAAGAAGGGTTGTCGTATAAGGCGCAAAATTCTGCCGTACGATCAAAATGCGGGTGTCCGCGAAATTGCTCGCGCATATCCCTGTCCATGCCTATGTGATGGAAAAAGTAATTACCCTGGAAGATCCCATGGTGCTGCACCATCCACAGGTTTTCTTCGCTGACAAAAGGTTTCAGGATGGCTGCAGCAATATCCGGATGGTTAAAAGATCCCAGGGTATCGCCTATGTCGTGCAATAGCGCGCAACAGACATATTCATCATCACGACCATCCCGCAAGGCGCGCGTGGCAGTTTGCAGTGAATGGGTAAAGCGGTCCACCGGGAAACCGCCATAGTCGCCCTCCAGCAGACGCAGATGTTGCATGACCCTGTCCGGCAATCCCTGGACAAAATGCCGGAACTCACCAGCTATGATTTGCCAGTCTTCCTGGGTGCTGTCCTCCATGCGGACAAATTGCGCGCGATGTTGCATTTGAATACTCCCTGATTAGGCGTAGTAGAGATATAACAGATATACCTTAAACGCAGTTTTCAACTCAAACTGTCAAATACTTTACAATTCATCTCAACTATTCATGCGAACGACTTATCTTTCATGGCATCACAAGCAAACTTGATGAGCATCTTGCTGGCCGATCCATGGTTTGCCAGCCTGCCTGCGACAGACCGTAAGACCATGTTAGTCTCTTGTGAACATTTGCGCTTGCGGCCTGGTGAAATGTTGTTTCGTCAGGGGGATGAGCCCAGTGGTTTTTATGCCCTGCTCAGCGGCAGCATCAAGATGTCTACCCTCAGTGCAGAGGGGCGCGAAGCCATACTGATCTTTCTGGAAGCGGCAACCTGGTTTGGTGAAATTTCTCTTATTGATGATTTACCGCGCACCCATGATGCAACAGCATTGACTGAGGTGGAGTTACTGGTGCTGGAGCCGCAAGTTTTTCGCAACCTCATGCAGCGCAATTCCTTTGCCACTGCAATTACACGCATGCTGGCAAGACGCATACGCTTGTTATATGGCATAGTCGAAGACGCGGGCCTGCGGTCGGTACGTGCCAGAGTGGCCCGTCGGCTGCTGTTGCTGGCCGAGGTGGCGTATCGTCAACAAGATGGTCACGCCATAGTACTGGTTACCCAGGAAGCGCTGGCCATGATGCTGGGGATGACGCGCCAGACTTTATCGAAAGAACTAAGATTTTTCAGGCAAGATGGTTTGATCAGGCTGGCTTATGGCAAGATAGAAATTCTTTCAGAAAGCAGTTTATTTGCTCTATGTGACAAAGAGTGACTTTTTGACCGTAATCGTGCTTGCCGTAAAGCATCATTATGCTCTATCGTGTACTGGTTCATGATCAAGGTGAGTCTTGATGAGTATGCTGACAAAGTGCCATGCTGTGCGTATCGTCCTGGTGTTGTTACTGAGCCAGCTCCCTTTGCATGCCCAGGCTGCCTGTTCACGTGTTATCAATGCACCTGTCACGTCGCTGGGCTTTAGCGTGATCGTCAATGGTGATAGCGTCACGGGTATTTATCCTGATATCTTTCGCAGTCTGTCTTCCAAAGAAACCTGTCAATTTCAATTTTCGGCAGTACCGCGTGCGCGCCTGGAAGTGATGTTTGAAAACGGCCAGGCCGATATATTGTTTCCTGCCATACGCACAGCAAAACGGGATGAGCTTGGCTTTTTCATCCCCTTGATCTATACGCGTGCCACCCTGATTTCATTGCAGTCTGCGCGCCCTGTCATACATAACCAGCAAGAATTGCTGGAACAAAAAAATCTGAAAGTTGTTGTCGTGCGTGGTTTTGACTACGGCGAGGCATATCAGGCCATCATTGCAGAATTACAAAAACAGGGCAGGCTGGTGGTCGAGGCCGATACCGTATCTGCAGCCCGGGTATTAAAAGCGGGGATAGCTGATTTTTCCATCATGGCGCCCTATATTTTTGCTGGTGCGGTGCAGGGGGATGTCAGGGTAGAAGACATGGCCGACAAACTCAGGTTTGACCCTCTGCCTGAATTACCCTGGAGCGACAGCGGCATCTACCTGTCAAAGAAAAGCCTGAGCCAGGATGACCGTAACGCCTTGCAGGAAATGATGGAACGCGCAGCCCGTTCAGGCGTGGTCTGGAAAGGTTTTTTACGCTACTACAAACCAGAAGTGCTGAAAGAAGGAAATCGCCCGCGTTAGACAAGCAGCAGTTGCTTGGAATGGTTAATGTATGAACATGAGTGGGCAAATATTGATGAGGTTTCAGATATATACAGCAGTATTCAGGGCAGTATTCTTTGCGGGACTGGTAGCATTTGCAGCACAGGCCCATGCTGCCTGTTCGCGCGCGATCAATGTACCCTTCGCCCCGACAGGGCGCAGTGTCATCATCAATGGCGAGCAGATTGACGGCATTTATCCCGACATGCTGCGTGGCCTGGTAGAAAAAGAAGCCTGCAAATTTACCTTGTCCGCCGTGCCCAGGGCCAGGCTGGAACTCCTGTTTGAAACCGGGCGGGCAGACCTGTTGATCCCCGCCAGCCGTACTCCCAAGCGAGATGAGCACGGCATTTTCATCCCCATGATCTATAACCGGGCCACGATTATTTCCATTGATGGCAATCGCCTCGCCATCACATCGGCACAAGACCTGCTTGATAAGAAAGACTTGAAAGTCGCCCTGGTGCGTGGTTTTGATTATGGCCCCGCCTATCAAGACCTGATCAGGGATCTGACCAGGCAGAAGCGCCTGTATTTTGATAGCGACCCCCTGTCCGTAGCACGTTTGCTCAAGGCAGGTATTGCCGACCTGACTATCATGGCACCTTCCATACTGGCCGGTGTCATCATGGATGATGTGCGTGTGCAGGACATGCTCGACAAGCTGCGTTTCGAACCTATTCCCGAGTTGCCATGGGGGGACAGCGGTGCCTATATTTCCAGGAAGTCATTGAGCCCGGAAGACACCGTTGCGCTGAAGGATTTGCTTGAACAAGTCGCCAAATCCGGGATGGTCTGGAAAGGCTTTCAGCGTTATTACCCTGCACATGTACTCAAGGAGAGCATACGCCCGCGCTGAACAGGCATGATTGAAAAAAACCTATAGAGCGATAGCGGTCTCAAATTTACTGCGCAAGATAGAAAAAAAACTACGCACATTACGCACATTCGCATGCGTCGCAAACAGCCTGTGTGCCAGCGCATGATAAGCCGCCATGTCCGCCACCTGTATCACCAGCACAAAATCCGGCCCCTGCGACACGCGGTAACATTGTTGCACCGCCCCTTCCTGCGCCACCAGTTGCTCAAACTCCACCAGCTTCTCCGTCGCCTGATGATCCAGCGTGATTTCGACGATGGCAGTCAGGCTCGCCCCCAGCTTGCTGGCATCCAGCAACGCTACCTGACGGCTGATGATGCCCTCATCTGTCAGCCGCTTGACGCGGCGCAGGCAGGTCGGTGCAGACGCGTGCACCCGCAAGGCCAGCTCATGATTGGTCAGCGAGGCATCTTTTTGCAATTGCTGCAAAATGCGTTTATCCAGTTCATCCAACTCATTGACAGTAAGCATGTGATTAATAATTCCAAATTATCTTATATATTGAAATAATAGTTCAAATATAAAATCGATGTTCTATAAATTTCAATAATATATTAATTTTGAAAGAAAATATCAAGCCATCTGCTTTAGCATGAACACATATTCATTCTTTATCAGAGGTCATTATGTGCGGTATCGTCGGCGCAGTTGCTCAACGCAATATCACCCCCGTCTTGCTTGAAGGCTTGAAGCGGCTTGAATACCGTGGCTATGACTCATGCGGCGTCGCCCTGCATGTAGATGGCCATCTGCAACGCTCACGCAGCACATCCCGCGTGGCCGACTTGCAGGCACAGATAGACCAGTCCGGCCTTGCCGGTTTCACGGGCATCGCCCACACCCGCTGGGCCACGCACGGCGCACCATCGTCATCGAATGCCCACCCGCATTTCTCACGTGACCGCATCGCCCTCGTGCACAACGGCATCATAGAAAACCATGAAGAACTGCGCGCAGAACTCACGCAAGCTGGCTACATCTTTGAAAGCCAGACCGACACCGAAGTCATCGCCCACCTGATAGACCACCTCTACCGCGGTGATTTGTTCGAGACCGTGCAAATCGCCATCAAGCGTTTGACAGGTGCATTTGCGATCGCCGTCTTCTGCCGCGACGAACCACACCGCGTCGTCGGTGCACGCCAGGGTTCCCCATTGATCGTCGGCGTAGGCCAGGGAGAAAACTTCCTCGCATCAGACGCCATGGCAATAGCAGGCACCACAGACCAGATTATCTATCTCGAAGAGGGTGATGTAGTAGACCTGCAATTGCAAAAAGTATGGATAGTCGATAGCGAAGGCAAGTCAGTCCAGCGCGAAGTGAAAACCGTACATGCCCACAGCGGCGCAGCAGAGCTGGGCCCTTACCGCCACTACATGCAAAAAGAAATCTTCGAGCAACCACGTGCGATTGCCGATACGCTAGAAGGTGTCATCAGCATCATGCCCGAACTGTTTGGTGACGGTGCCTACAAAGTCTTCAAGCAGATAGACTCAGTCCTGATACTCGCCTGTGGCACCAGCTATTACGCAGGCTTGACTGCCAAATACTGGATAGAAGCAATAGCAAAAATCCCCGTCAATGTAGAAATCGCCAGCGAATACCGCTACCGCGAAAGCGTGCCCAACCCCAATTCACTGGTCGTCACCATCTCGCAAAGTGGTGAGACAGCAGACACCCTGGCCGCACTGAAACATGCGCGCAGCCTCGGCATGCAGCACACACTCACAGTCTGCAATGTCGCCACCAGCGCCATGGTGCGTGAATGTGCATTGTCATACATCACCCACGCCGGGGTAGAAGTGGGCGTGGCATCCACCAAGGCATTCACCACACAACTGGCAGCACTCTTCCTGCTGGCGCTGTCGCTCGCACAAAGCAAAGGCCGCCTCAGCGAAACTGACGAAGCGGAGCACATACGCGCCCTGCGCCACCTGCCCGTCGCCATCAGCGCCGTGCTGGCACTCGAACCGCAAATCATCTCCTGGGCAGAAGAATTCGCCCGCAAAGAAAACGCACTCTTCCTCGGTCGCGGCCTGCATTACCCCATCGCCCTCGAAGGCGCATTAAAACTCAAAGAGATTTCCTATATCCACGCCGAAGCTTACCCAGCCGGTGAACTCAAACACGGCCCACTGGCCCTGGTCACCAAGGAAATGCCCGTCGTCACCGTCGCCCCCAACGACACCCTGATAGAAAAACTCAAGTCCAACATGCAGGAAGTCCGCGCCCGCGGCGGCGAACTCTACGTCTTCGCCGACGCCGACTCCCGCATCACCTCCAGCGAAGGCGTACACGTCATCCGCCTGCCAGAACACTACGGCCAACTGTCACCCATACTGCACGTAGTGCCACTGCAATTGCTGGCTTATCACACAGCACTGGCGCGGGGGACTGATGTCGATAAGCCACGTAACCTGGCAAAAAGTGTAACGGTTGAATAAGGACAGCGTGAGTCAGTGACTAGAGTAAATAAAGTTGGTCGGAAGTTTGCTTCAGTGAGCAGCAAACGGCTGGTTGCTTGCATCGAGCTCACTCATGTAGAGTGAGCTCTTCCAATCAGCTGCTTTCGGTCAGCGGCAAATGCTCAGAATATGTTCTGAATCGGGCATCTGGACAGTTTGCAGTGCTGATGGGATTGTCTTGCCGGGGCGGCATATTTGACAAAATATTAAAATCTTAATACGCTGAACGCTCGTTCAGATTAAAAGCAAGATTGGAATTCCTCAATGATTAATAGCAACCAGCCTATGGCCGAAAGCCAGAGCAACGATGAAGTCGCGCTTGTCGTCCCCACCTTTTACATAGTCTCCCGAAAAAAACTGGCGATACTGTATATAGCGACGCTTGGTATGTATGCAGTCTATTGGTTCTATAAGAATTGGAGCAACTACAAGAACCGCATATCGGATAATTTCGATGACGACCGCTCGATCTGGCCGGTGCCACGTGGGATATTCGCCATCTTTTTCACACATGCCTTGTTCCGCGAAGTCAAAGCCTATGGCCACGATAAAGCGACGGTGGCCGAATGGAATAACGAATCGCAAGCAACAAAGCTGGTGTTGACCATGATCTTATCGAACGTGCTTGATCGTTTGAGTTATCGTTCCATCGGCTCGCCCTACACGGACGTCGTGGCACTCTTGATTCTAGCGCCATTGCTCGCCCAATTTCTTAGTGCACAGCAAATGATTAATGATAGCTGTGGAGATCCCAATGGCGAAAGCAATAGCCGTTTCACAAACGCGAATTGCGCATGGATCGTTCTAGGTCTGCTAATTTGGATACTCGTCATTTTCGGTATTTTCATGCCCAGCTAGTCGTGTGCTGCTCCTGTCGCACAGATGAGCGATCCCTTAGCCAACTTGCTCGACATACTGCGGTAACCAAATTTATTCACTGTAGTCAGTCATCAGAATACAGTGAATAATTTTGCAGTATAAGCAATCAGCCTGCATACCCCAAACGTGGCCTTTATCGCTAACCGCAAAATTCCTGGAGAAAGCAAATCATGGCAAAGTACCTCATTTCATTCCCCAGCGCTGCAATGAAAGTACCCGACAGTGAGATGGAGACAGTAGGGCGAGACGCCCATGCCGTGATACGCGAGACTAAGGAAGCAGGCGTCTACGTTTTCGCCGGTGGCATTGATGAAACAGCGCCACCCGTTCTGGTATCAGCCGATGGCGCAGTCGCTGAGAGTGGTTACCCGTGGGCACCTCCACTCAATGGTGGATTCACGGTACTTGAGCTTCCCTCAAGAGAGGACGCCATCACCTGGGCCGCACGTCTCGCTAAAGCCTGTCGCTGTGATCAGGAACTTAGGGTGTTTGGGTTTGATCCGGAGTCGTGATAATCTGATTACAATCTTTAGGGAGCGTGCGTCAACGGGGGCAGTGCAATATAAAGCTCAGCGCAAGAAACGGGATCTACTCTAGTACATGAGTATTTTGAGCAGCGCATGAGACCTAATCACGTACACACATTAAGACCGCAAACAGGTTCTTAGACGCCTGAATCTAAGAAGTTTCGCGTATCTAGCAGATAGGCAAGGTGCTATCCTTATCGTCACCAGCCGAGTTCGGCTAAGAGCAATCCCTACTGGAGCACAATCTCATGTCTAACATTGCAAAATTCGGCCTTAGCACTCCCTACGACTTGTACGAGAAGCTAAAATACGACGCCCAATTGCTGTTGCGACAGCGGGAAGAGAATGCTGAGGAACACCGCCTGGAAGAGTTTGAAGCGTTCAATTTCTTCGTGACAGCATGGCATCTCTACAAGGATTGGTTGCAAGGCGTGAGCAAAGATAAACCTAAGCATTCGCTTCAAAAAATTCAAAAGGCGGCTTCGGAATTTAGGGAGATCAAAGATGTCATTAGGAACATTGCCAATGGCAGCAAGCATTTCGAGTTGAATGAACCTGCGAAGGTCGTCTTGGGTGATCGTGAAATTAGCTCTGTTTATTCATGGTTTTTCGGACCTCAATTTACCATTGATACGAAATCGTTTCATTTTTTGATGTACGAGTTGGTGGATATAATAATGGCTTACTTTGAATGGATTTTCGACGACTCAAAGCAGGTAGTTGTGCCATTAGAGATACTTGAGAAGCTGAAAAAAGCGCGTGAACTTCGTACTGAACGAAAGAAATACACCTCAATTAAATGATTCTGATATGACTAATTCTGCTGCTTCTGTACCAGTCGCAACTTCGGCGTGGATGATATATGTGCCGGTAATTTGCGCCCTTATTGCTTCATCCGTAACGATTATAGGTATCGTCCTAAATAACTATTTTGCTCGTAAACACAAGAAGGAAGAGCAAGCGCATGCGATTAAAAAGGAAATATTTTTAGGATTTGCCGAATACATTTCCAATTCAATGGCGCTACTGCAAGCTGTGGCAGATCCGAATTCAGACGTCCAGACAGTGCTTTCCAAGTACAGTGAGCAGGCCGGAGTTATAGGGAAAATGTACGTAGTTGCTGAACCAAATCTGTTGCTAGAAGCGAGGGCTCTAGTAACAGAACTAGAGACATATGGTTCTGAATTGGTGGCAATGCGTCGAGGAATGGATAAAATTAATTTAAAGGTCGCCAACTTAAAAGAGTCGCATACTGAAACTTCACAAGCTCTCGACAATCTGAATGAGCATCGCCTATCGCTCTTTAGGTCCGGAACAATTCCGGCAGAGAGTGTTCAGTCAGCCCATCAATGGGAGTGCGATTTCATCATGAAGCGATTAGATGAACTTACTGACACGCTCTATAAAGTAGAAATTGAGGCATATCAATCTGCATTAAGTCTTTTTGAAATAGGTGTCATTGCCTCTCAACAGGTGGAGGAGAAGACATTTATTGTGCTGCGATTAATAAAGGAACAATTGAGAATTCCACATCAAGCTTTCAATTACGAAGAAGCGGTCAAAGCACAGCATAAAAAGAGGAGCGAATCTGCGAAGAAGCTAGTCCAAATACGAAAGGAGGCTACGGCTAAGAGCTAACGTCTTAAATATGTCGCTTCAGATTTGCACGGCCGTAGTGGGACTTCAGAAAAGTAGACTTATTCGTTTGTTAGCAAAGATCACACTCGATCATATTGATCCACCTCTTATATCTTGACGAGGCTCGCTAGAACCTATCTCGTCCCACTCAAATTTCAGTTTTTTCAGACATAGATATTTTTTCTCGACGCCGTTGCTTACGATTTTTATTAATTTCAGTCTTAAGCCAGATAGAAAACTGTAGCGCATATTTATCTATGGAATTCGATGTGGTTTTTTGTAAGTATTTACTTACTTGTTGGTTCAATCATCGAAGAGGTTTTATTTTTACCCTTGATTTTCGGATCGACGATGGCCGAAAGATAATTGGTCTTTTTTTGCAAGCACATTGTTCAGTTGATTTTGGTTTTGACTCCGCTGAGTTCTTCGTTGCGCCGAATAAATATCCCACAATTGTTCCAGCGAGAGTGAACATCGCGGTAAAGCCTTTGTCAAAAATCTGCTTACCCGAACCTTCTTCTCCACCAACGTAATAAAGAACAGACACGAAGACGAAAAGCATCGTAATACCGGTGAAGGTGGCCGCAGCAAAGCGCAATTTTCGGGCTTCGAGATCGGCACTTTCTGGCGTCTTCAAGATGACCCAAGCACCTACAATCATGACAGTAACAAGAGATACCAGTGCAAGATAGATGAGTGGGTCAAGTTCATTTTTCATACTTCGCTCTCTTCATTTGTTTGTTTTATTATTTGGTTAGCATAACTACGTGATTGGCAAATATGTTTTGCTAAAAATCGCTGCAAAGGCTTCAGAGGAAGCAAGGCAGTGCACAGTCGAAAAAAAATTAAGTCCGGTCGGTCAATCTTCGTGCTGAGCTCACTCTAATTCCACACTAACTATTCAGTCAACTTGACAATTAAACATTAACAATTGTTTTCAAAATTGCATGTGAAGTAACTAATGATTATGGATTTAGTGAGTTTAGCAGTGGTTTTGAGCGGAGTGCGCCGAACGGTTTATTCGCATCAATTCAGGCTTAGGCATGCGGCTGGTCAACAACCTATGCTGTATGGCTAAAACAACGGATAATACCGCCTACACGCTTTCGTACACTATTTTGGAACTCCCCCCATGGAAATTAAGGTTAACTTTCTCGATAAGCTTCGTCTTGAAGCCAAGTTCGATGATTTTACGGTAGTGGCTGATCAGCCTATCCGTTACAAGGGGGATGGTTCTGCGCCTGGTCCTTTTGATTACTTTCTGGCTTCGTCGGCCTTGTGTGCGGCTTATTTTGTGAAGTTGTATTGCAATACGCGCAATATTCCTACTGAAAATATCCGGCTGTCGCAGAATAATATTGTTGATCCTGAAAACCGTTACGCGCAGATTTTCAAGATACAGGTGGAGTTGCCTGCGGATATTTCTGCCAAGGACCGTGAAGGTATTTTGCGTTCCATCGACCGTTGCACGGTCAAAAAAGTGGTGCAGGCGGGGCCGGAGTTTGTGATTGAAGAGGTCGAGAACCTGGATGCTGATGCGCAGGCTTTGCTGACCTTGAACCCTTCTGCCGATGCGGCGACCTATATCCTGGGCAAGGATTTGCCGCTGGAGCAGACCATTGCCAATATGTCTGGCTTGCTGGCGGGGCTGGGTATCAAGATAGAGATTGCTTCGTGGCGCAATATTATTCCTAATGTGTGGTCGCTGCATATACGCGATGCGCATTCGCCCATGTGTTTTACCAATGGCAAGGGCGCGACCAAGGAAAGCGCGCTGGCGTCGGCCCTGGGTGAGTATATCGAGCGCCTGAGTTGCAACCATTTTTATGCGGGTTCGTTCTGGGGTGAAGATATCGCCAATGCGGCCTTTGTACATTACCCGGAAGAGCGCTGGTTCAAGCCTGGCAAAAAAGATGCACTGCCTAAAGATATTCTGGATGAGTATAGTCTGGAGATTTACAACCCCGATGGCGAACTGCGTGGTTCGCATTTGGTGGATACCAATTCTGGCAATGCAGAGCGTGGTATCTGCTCGTTGCCTTATGTGCGTCAGTCAGATGGCGAGGTCGTTTATTTTCCATCCAATCTCATCGAAAACCTTTTTGCCAGCAATGGCATGAGTGCCGGTAATACGCTGGCTGAAGCGCAGGTGCAATGTCTGTCCGAGATTTTTGAACGTGCCGTCAAACGTGAAATCCTCGAAGGCGAAATCGCCTTGCCGGATGTGCCGCAAGACGTGCTGGCGAAATATCCTGGCATTTTGGCTGGCATACAGGGTCTGGAAGAACAGGGCTTCCCTGTGCTGGTGAAAGATGCGTCGCTGGGTGGTCAATACCCTGTCATGTGCGTGACCCTGATGAATCCGCGCACGGGTGGTGTGTTTGCCTCTTTCGGTGCGCACCCCAGCCTGGAAGTGGCGCTGGAACGCAGCCTGACAGAATTGCTGCAAGGCCGCAGTTTTGAAGGCCTCAATGATTTGCCTCAGCCTACTTTTGTCAGTAATGCGGTGACGGAGCCAAATAATTTTGTTGAACACTTCATCGATTCCAGCGGCATGGTGTCGTGGCGCTTCTTTAGTGCCAAGGCTGATTACGAATTTGTTGAGTGGGATTTTTCAGGCCAGGGCGAAAATTCCAATGCAGATGAAGCCGCGACCCTGTTCGGCATACTCAAGGAGATGGGCAAAGAAGTTTACATGGCGGTGTACGATCATCTGGGTGCTACCGCATGCCGGATACTGGTGCCGGGTTATTCCGAGGTTTATCCGGTAGAAGACCTGATCTGGGATAACACCAACAAGGCCTTGTTGTTCCGCGCTGATATCCTGAATTTGCATACGCTGGACGATGAGCAACTGGAAGACTTGCTGGAGCGTCTTGAGAATAATGAGCTGGACGAGTACAGCGACATCGCCACCCTGATAGGCATAGAGTTTGACGAGAACACGATCTGGGGCCAGCTCACGGTTGTGGAATTGAAGTTGCTGATCAATCTCGCTTTACAGGACTTTGAAGAGGCGAAAGAACTGGTCGAAACCTTCCTGCAATACAACGACAACACGGTTGATCGCGGCTTGTTTTATCAGGCCTTGAATGTAGTGCTGGAAGTGACGCTGGATGACGATCTGGAACTGGATGATTACGTCGTCAACTTCCGCCGCATGTTTGGCAACGAGCGTATGGATGCAGTATTGGGATCAGTCGATGGCAGCGTGCGCTTCTATGGCCTGACACCAACCAGCATGAAACTGGAAGGGCTGGAAAGACACCAGCGCCTCATCGACAGCCACAAGAAATTGCATGTGGCGCGCAGCAAGGCTGCTGCATCCCAGTAAATGAGAAAATCACGCATGCACAACTCGGTGCATGCATGATTTTTGAGCGTCTTACAGTTTATAACTAGCCCGCACATAAAACGAGCGACCTATAGGATCTGCAAACCTCGGGTCATAGCCGGTTTGTGCATTCGGCGTCTGATTCGAGAACGGCGGATTGGTATTGAGCAGGTTCTTGATGCCAGCCGATAGCGTCAGGTTTTTGAAACCAGTGTAACTGGTCGCCAGGGTCCATATGGAATTGGCGGACACGTTTTGCTTGAACTTGTCTTCCACCAGGTTCTGGTCGGTGTAACCTCCCGAATAACGCTGGGATAAGGTGGCCGACCATGGCCCTTGAGACCAGCGGATTGCCGCATTATGGCGCCAGCGTACCACCCCGTTATAGACGCCTATGTTGTCAGGCGTTTCTCCGTCTATGGTCGTATAGGTATTCTTCAACACATAAGAACCATTGAACCAGCCGTCGATGGTGCCGAAGGAGAATGGTGACAGACGCCATTGGGCCGTCATATCCACTACCTGTGTCATGACTTCTCCCGAATTGCCCAGCGATGACACATTGATGTAGTCAAGCGCAGTGCCGGCAGCATTGTAGTGATAGCGATCACGGTACTTGTCGAAGTCGTTGAGTATTACCTCTTCGTACAACACCTGGCCGATTTGATCGCGAATCGAGATATTGGCATAGTCCAGCGACATGGTCAGTTTTGAATTGGGTTCAAATACCATGCCGAGCGAGTATGACTTGGCGCGCTCGGGTTTGAGATCACGGTTCCCGCCCACGTGGGTTGGCAAATTCATGTTGCAGGAGATATTGGGATTCACACCAGCTTTTGCTACGCCGCCCGGACACAGCAGGGGATCGTTGTACTGCGTGGACGTAATGCTGCTGACGATAGGACCATTCAACTCGTAGAGCGTAGGCGCGCGAAAACCGGTATTCATGGAACCGCGCAAAAGCCACATCTTGGAAGGTTGATAGCGAAAACCAATCTTGGGATTGAAGCTGTTGCCTGCATCGTTGTAGCGATCATAACGCGCAGCGACCTGTGTTTCAAGTTCACGGGTGATGGGAATATTGACTTCTGCAAAGACCGCTGAAAGACTGCGGGAGCCGCTGGTATCCTTGGCTGCAACCAGGCCGCTGGCACGGGATATCATCATCTGGTCCAGGGGGCCACGCTTGACAATGAATTCCGAAGTCTCGCGCCGTCCCTCAACCCCTACAGAAAAGCCCAGAGGACCGGCAGGAAGCTGCATCAGGTCGCGTGTCGCACGCATGTCGAAGCCGGTATTGCGGGCAGTTGCGGCAATGACCTGGCCGCGTACCTGTGAGCTTGCCAGCAAGCTTGCCCCGGCAGCATCCTGCATACCGAAGGGATTCAGGATACCGTTATTGATGCCGTTCTGTATCGCCTCATCATTCAGATAGCCTGCGCTCAAATCCTCGGTCACCCTGGTGCGCGCACTGGTAATGGAGCCGCTGAGATCCCATCCTGCTACCGTGCCAGACAAAGACGCCACCAGACGGTCAGAAACGCCGAGATTGGTCGCTTCACGACGGCCACCTTCGACCGTGCGCCAACTGACTGTCAGGTCTTCGCCGGTCAGGCCAGCAACGGCTGGCGTGCCGCCTGTGCCGCCCGGGTACCACTTGCTGCTGGAATGCATGATCAGGCCGGTCATCGGTGGCGGCGCGATACGGTTGATATTGGTACTTTCGCTATGCAGCAATTCCAGGCCGACCACGCCATCCGAACCGACTTTCATTGAAGCTTTGCCGAGGAAGCTGCTTTGCTTTGTTTCAGGAATGCCATCGACAAAGCGCGCATAATCCTCGCGACAGGTCTGGTTTGTTGTGCTCTTGATGGCATCTGGCGGCAGGCAACCAGATGCAAAACTTGGGTTGCCTGAAATGCCTGCGGTAGAAAAGAAATTGGCAGGAAAGGTCGTGCCACTGGTTTTGCTGATGCCTTTGTCTGGCAAGATTCCAGTGGCTGAAAATGCACGCTCCGTCACCATCATCCGCGCCTGTTCATGATGATCGATGGAACCGAATATATTGTAGCCATCTTTATCAAGATCACCGAAACCAGAGGTGATGCTGAAGCGTTTTTCCCTGGCACCGCTTTGTTGCGGCACGACAGCTTCCAGTGTCACGGTCGTACCCTTGACCGAACGCTTGGTGATAAAGTTGATGACACCGGCAATCGCATCGGTGCCATAGATATGTGAAGCACCATCACGTAATACTTCTATCCTGTCGATGGCGGCAAAAGGAATACTGTACAAGTCAACGCTGCTGCCGTCATAGGGGTGATTTGGCAGACGATGGCCATCCAGCAAAATCAGGGTACGCCCGTCGCCCAGGCCGCGCATATTGGCAGAAGATTTACCGCCGGTTTCTGCGCCGACGTTACCTGCCGCTACTGTGGTTTGCTGATTCATCGACAAAGAGGTCATGACTTCTTCTATCGTTGTCATTCCTTTCTTTACAAATTCATCCGCCTTGATCACGGTCACGGGCAACGCTGTTTCGGCATCGATACGCTTGATTGACGATCCCGTGATGGTAACGCGTTCTACCTTTTCTACTTCTTTTGTTTTATCGGTTTCCTGGGCTGATGCGTTAACAGTCATGCCGCCCAATAGCAGAATTGCACTGCCATAATGTAAACTTTTCTTAATCACTGCGTCTCCAGTCTTCTTGCTATTTGAGTGAATCACCGGCGCCTCTTGGTGTGCCGTGATATCGCTGCGTGATGAAGACGATGGTGATGCCAATGACTATACTTACCCATTGCATACATCAACTCCACATTGTGATTCAACATCAATCACGCAAATACGATGGAGCCGAGTATTGCCGCGGGAAAAAATCCCTGCTTTGCATTTCTTGCTGAAGTTATCGAAACCTGCTCAAAAAGCTTTAGTCAATTTATGCCATTTAGAGAGTCACTCAGAGGCTTATTTATAGACTGCAGTGGCAGCTACCGCCTGCGCTCTTTGCATGAAATAATCCTGTCCCATCGCGCCGCCGCTCTGATCCTGGAAGAAGCGCATCATGAAACCATGCTTGCTGGCGAGGGCGGTGTCGTCAGCAGTCCATTGCAGCACGCGCTGGGCATAGCCTGGCGTCATCATCCAGCCAAACATTTCTGCCTTGTCTTCTTCCGGGCCGTACAGTGCATAGCGGCTCACCATGCCAGCAGCAGGGTGGCCGAGGTTGACGAAGCCTTTGCCATAGGCTGTTGCACCACCACTGCCGTAGGACACGGTAGCCGGGTTCAGGGCCAGCCAGACAGGGTCTCGATAGTAGAAGTCCGCGTAGGTGCGGTGTTCGATGAAGTGATAGAACTCATGATGTATGCGCAGCTCCATGCCCGCCAGGCAGATGTCTTCATCGTTGTCGGAATAGACCACGCTGGCAGTTTGCGGTGCTGGCATGGCACGCCGCCGCTGACCGGCCACGCTGAGGTTCTTGACCAGGGCGATATCGCTCAGGCGCATGCGTTCAAACAGTACGGAGGGATAACGCTCCAGCGCAGGCAGAACGACGCTGAGCAGGCGTTGCAGGCGCAGCCTGTCGGCCTGGCTATCGATGAAGGTTTCAGCTTCAGGTATGGCCCATACGGCCTTCAGATGCAGGGCCGCCAGACGGGTTTCTGCCAATGCTTTTAATTCAGCCAGCGTGGCTGTTGCCGGGGCGACTGCAGCATAGCGAACTTCGGTGGGACACTCGGCACGCAAGCTGTCGGTTTCTGGCTGGCTGCGATTGCTTTCCGTAGTCGCCATTGAGGTACAGCCTGAGATAAAAAGCGAGGCGACAGCAGCATAGAAAATTGACAAGCGATGGCGCATAGGATGCATACTTTCTTCAGGCAATTTGGCAGAGTGGGAGAATGTGGCTGCAAAATACTTGTCTTTGCAGCGCGAGCATTTTATCCGAACAGACAGCCTGTCGCATTGTGCAGTGCCAAAGGCGCAACTACGCTACAAATCCTGCCAAAATTGCAAAATCCTGTTGTAATAAGTGCCTATCGTTTGTCAGGCGCAGCTGGCATGATTCCGTCTGAAGTTGGCAGGTGGCAAGCCATAGCGCATGGCAAAAGCGCGTGAAAAATGGCTGACGTTATTGAAGCCCAGGGAAAATGCGATATCAATGATGCGCGCATCACCTTCCAGTAAAGCCAGGCTGGCGCGCTCCAGGCGCAATTTCATGACGTACTGATGAGGTGGAAGCCCGACGGCTTTGCGGAACTCTCTAGAGAAATGTGATTCACTCATGGAACAGGAATCAGCCAGGGCAGCAATCGACACATCTTCGGCCACACACTCGGAAATATGGGCAAGCACTTTTTGCAGGCGTGTGCCGCACAGGCTGCTGGGCTTTTGTCCGGGCACTGATTGGGAATAATTCTCCAGCAAGTAGCTCGCCAGGGCAGTGATCATGCTGTCGCAAAACTGCTGCTCGAGTGGCCCGGCCAGCATCTGCGCATTGAGCAATTTTCCGACCAGGTCCATGACCATGCGGTCTGGCGTGAATGGGATGTCTGCCAGCAAGGACGGTGCTTCAGAATCACGCAAGCGACCCAGGGCACTGATGGCATTGGTGGGGATGAAGATATTGACGATGTCGCAGCTGCTCATACGCCGCCAGCGACCTTGTGATGTAGGTGGGCAGATGCGAAAGCGATTTGCGCCTATCATCCCACCGCAGACTGCTCGTTCGCCATTCCAGATTTGTGATTCCAGGGGTTCGAGCAAGACCGCAATGCGGTAATTATTGGCATGCGTGCCTATGGTTTGTATGGTCGTATCCGGCTTGTCGGAAGACCAGCGCACGATGGATGCCCTGGACATGGGCAGCGGGCCTATGCAGTTGCGCAAGGGGCCTGTGACGCCGCCGCGCCGGAACCAGTCAACCAGACCTTCAGGGTTATCAATTGTAGGTTCTGACATGTTGAGACCCCTCTCAGGTTTCAATTGCGGCAAATCTGACTTGTTCTAAAAACACGGCGGATACAAATTTTCTCGCATTACAATTGTTTTTCATGTGCTGTACCAGTATTGCAGCAGCTTTACTGCAAGTCTTGATTATTCTCATTAGTTGGCATGCCGAAATCAGCACAGTGATGTACCGGCCCACGATGATGTAGTGGCTGTGCCGATTTCTTGAAAATAATCGAGTAAAAGCATCAAGCCCTTTTTTGCATCCGATGGTTAACTTTGCGGCAGTTAAGGGACGCCGTTAAGGGACGCCGCTAAGGGAAGGCAAGCGATTTGCGCTCTCCATCACCAGGAAAATATTTCAATGACAATAGAAGCCGCTCTCGACGTACTTGCCAGCTTGCGCTTTGCATCCGATCTTTCTTTCAATTGTACTGGCGATGCCGTGTTCGCCAGCATACGCAGCGCCAGCAGCAAGGCCGGAGTGCCTAATCCCAGCCGTATCTGGCGGTTCGACGCGACAGGTGCGCAGCAACTCACAGACGGGCCGCACACTGCCATACTTGTCAGACCATCTCCCTGCGACGACAGGCTGGCATTCGCTTCGGATGATGATTGCCCGGGTAAGTTTGCACTTTTCCTGCGGGAGACGTCTGGTGAAGTAAAAGGCATAGGTCAGGTCCCCGGCACCATAGAGGATATACGCTGGTCTGCTGACGGTAATACTATTGTCGTGCTTGCTGCCGACCGTGGCCTGAACGGTGGCGCAACCCGTGCCGCTACCAGGATTTGGTGGGGCGATGCGCAAGAACCCGAACTTACGTCGGGTGATGGTGTACGCCGCCGGCTATTTCGTATCACGCTCGCTTGCGGCACGACAGAAGAAGTCGGGCCGAGTGAACATAGCGTATGGGAATTTGATCTGCTACCCGGTGGTGCAATCGTCATAGCTTCGCGCGATGCCAGCGAGCGTGGCTGGCATCATGCGCAATTGCTGCGCGTTGATTTTGACAGCCGTGCAATCACGGTCTTGCATACCCCTGTCTGGCAGTTGCAGGGACTTGCGGCAAGCCCCGACGGCAGCAAGCTCGCTTTCGTGGAAGCCTGGGCCAGTGATCGTGGCCTGGTGGCAGGTGAAATGCGCATACTTGATCTGGCGACCGGGCAAGTAGCTATTCATGGTCGCGAGCAGCAATTCAACCTGAGCTCTATTCATTGGCTGTGCAATAACAGGCTATGGTTTGCTGGCTGGCAAGGACTGGGTACAGTGTATGGCGTGATGTCAGTTGATGGTGATGTAGAGTGGCAACAGCAAGAAGATGCAACGCTGGGTGAAAATAGCTATACAGCCCGCATTGCAGTGTCAGCCAATGGCAAGATGATCGCTACCGTGCGCGAATCTACAGGCATGCCGCCAGAAGTTTACTGGAAGCAAATGCATGAAGCTGAATGGACGCGCATCAGTGACTTGAATTCAGATGTCATTTCTGCGCTCCCTGATTATCCTGCAGTGCATCATATCGCATGGCGTGGCAAGGATGGCCTGGCGCTTGAGGGTCTGGTCTTATTGCCGCTTATTCGTGGATCATCACCTTTACCGATGATAGTCGATATCCACGGCGGCCCCAGCTATGCAAACAAATACAGCTTCAATCCTGGCAGTGCCTTGCCCTATGTGCTGGCTGGCTTTGCAGTTTTCCTGCCCAATTATCGTGGCAATACCGGCTGGGGGCAGGAGTTCGCCCGCATGAATATCGGTGATCCGGCAGGGGCTGAATTTGATGATATTCAAGCCGGTATCGATCATTGCATTGCACTTGGATTTGCCGATGCAGAACGTCTGGGCGTCACTGGCAGTAGTTATGGGGGCTATCTGAGCAACTGGGCGGTGGCGACCACACAGCGTTTCAAGGCTGCCGTGCCGGTATCGTCGATTTCCAGCCATGTCAGTTGTCATTACGCTTGTGAACATGATTTCCATAACTTCATCAATGGCGGGCCATTGACGGATAAAGCCAATATGTACGTTGCCCTTGAGCGTTCTCCGCTGATGCAGATACTGAGGCAAACAAATGCGTCTATTACCCCTACCTTACTGATACATGGTAGTGACGATCGCTGCACGCCAGTGAGCGAGGCCCAGCAATTTTATGCAGCCTTGCGGGAACATGGCGTTACTGCCGAACTGGCAATTTATCCGCGTGAAGGCCATGGCAGTTTTCGTGAACACGCCAACCGCATAGATAGCTGGTTGCGTCGCATTGCCTGGTTTGAAAAGTATCTGAAATTGGATGAGGCAGTGGCATGAGTCGGATTTTCCAGATACTGAAGTACGCGCTTGCGTTATGTGTGATATCGCTGTGCGTGCCGTCGGTCGCATCCGCACAATCGACAGTAAATGTAAAGCTGGAGCAGGCTGTATTCAACGGGCTTACTGGTATCAAGCTGCGCAGCAATGCGCCCTTGAGCGGCATCACAGGTGCAGACGTTCTGGTCAGGCGTCCTGATGGTTTGATCGTCGCTCCCAATGATATTCTTGATGTCAAGATCAAGGGTGACGAGTTAGCTATCTCGCTTAGTGCTTCGGTTTTCGCCCGCGTCAGCGCGAAAGGCACAACCATCGCGACCCGCGCATTTGGCAAGTACGCAGCGACCCGGCCCATACCTGTATTGAAGACCGGTGAACCAACTGAGAACGGCTATCTTATTGGTACCAGCGGCTGGACTGATGAAGGCTGGAATACCATCGTCACTGATCCAGCTTTTGTTGATACGCAGACCGGGCAGCGTGGTATGTACCGCTTCAGCGATACCAGACCAGATCGCGACACTGGCGGACATCTCATCGCAAAAAATGCTACAGCGACAAACACACCCACTCTGCGCACAAAAACCATGCTGGTCTTGTTTGTGGAATTCCCTGACCGCAAAGCGGCTGATGCAGAAGCGCAATACAAGCAATACAGCCAGTTCGGCCCCTATCTGAATTATTTGCAACCAGCAGCTAACTGGTTCAACACCTCGTCTTATGGCCAGTTGCAACTTAAACTGGTCTCGCCTCAGCACAACCGCAAGCTCGATTGGCTGATGCTTGGGAAGAAAGCAAAGGACTATAAATGGGGTGGCAATACGGAAGATACCGGTGACATGTTTCACTACGCCCACGATGTAGCGCAACTCGCCTATGAGCGTTATGGCATACGCGTGGATGCCTATGATCTGCTGCTGATCATTCCTGCGCAAGGCAAGTCCGGTTTGCCCAATGGCCCGGCTACGATCAATGACCAGTACATGGGGCAGGCGCAAGTGCCTTCGCGTGTGGTACTGGTCGAGCGCGATGGCAAAGCCCATACGCTGGACAACTTCGTCACCGCCGGGAATGACTTGTTCATCTGGGGCTATCGCTGGCTGATCCACGAGACTGGTCATACTTTTGGCTTGCCTGATTTATATATGTACAAGCCTGAGATCAAGGGTGAAGAAGTTGATCGCTTCTTCTATGTTGGTGGATGGGACATGATGGGGAATATAGGAGGGCAGTCCACAGATTTTCTCGCCTGGCACAAGTGGAAAATGCACTGGATACGCGACGATCAGGTCGATGTCGTCAGCCAGGCCAGCGAGCTGCCCAGCCATCATGTCATCAGCCCGGTTGAAACGCCAGGTGGCAGCAAGATGGTTGTGATGCGCACGGGTTTGGCTACGGCTTACGTCGCTGAATTTCGCACCAGGCTGGGTGTGAATAGTGAGAACCAGCAGGCAAAGCAGGCAGGAGTATTGTTGTACAGACTGGATACCACGCTGCCTGAAAGCGGTGAGCAGCCTGTGCTGCAGATCATATCCAGACAGTATTACCATAGTCCTGAGGTAGGCGGCGAACGTAATTTGACCGGTGTCTGGCGTCCAGTCAACAAGAGCCTGGATGGCTATGAGCAGGGTGCGACCTGGCAAGCTGGTGATGTGTTTTCAGACCCGGCAACGGGAGTGACTATCCGTATAGACAGTATTGCTGGTAGCACTGATACATCAAAAACAGATGGCCGTATTTATACCGATGAAGACACGGCATCATTGACTGTCATCAAGCGCAGCAATGCACAACTGAGCCGCAAGGTCACATTGGCAAATGCGCGTCTGCACAAGCTCAGGGATTTGCATTTTACGGTTGATGTGGAACAAGCGGTAGGTAAGTCAAACTGGTTTGTTCTTCAACGTTCACGTTTGAGTAAAGAGCATGTCTTACTCAAACAAGCCAACGGAAAAATCATTTCGGACTATCAGATAAAGTCATTCAAGGTCTCAGGGCAGGAAGTGGAGATTGAATTCAAGCCAGGGACTTTCGCCAATGCACAGGCGGCCCGTGGCTTGCAATTAGCGACCAGACCTTATTTCAATATTGGTGCTGCGGCTGGCATACCTGTGCGTCTTGGACCCTGAGTGCATTATCCGGTCTCAGTTCAAGGCTCTTTCTCCGGCGCGCAGCGTCAAAACCTGTACACCAGTTTTTGTGACGGCCACGGTATGCTCGAATTGTGCAGATAATTTCCCGTCTATGGTAACAACTGTCCAGCCATCATCTTCGGTCTCGACATCATGACGGCCCTGGTTGATCATGGGTTCTATGGTGAACACCATGCCTTCCTTTAATATCAGGCCTGTGCGTGGCCGTCCCCAGTGCAGCACTTCGGGCGGCTCGTGCATTTCGCGGCCTATGCCGTGACCGCAATATTCTCTGACGACAGAGTAACCATTTTTCCTGGCATGGCTTTCAATGGCATGACCTATATCACCCAGCCTGGCACCAGGTCGTACGGCCTTGATGCCTTTCCACATGGCTTCATAGGTCACTTGCACCAGCCGTTTGGCAGACGCTGTTACTTCGCCGACCAGATAGGTTTTGCTGGAGTCGGCAATAAAGCCGTTTTTCTCCAGGGTGATATCAAAATTGACGATATCACCGTCCTGCAGAATTTCTGTTGCAGATGGCACGCCATGGCACACCACGCTATTGCGCGATGAATTCAAGGCATAGGCATAGCCGTACTGTCCCTTGCTTGCGGGGCGTGCCTTGAGTTCATTGACGATGAAGCTGTCGACCAGGTTATTCACCTGCATGGTGGACATGCCGATCAGGCTCAATTGATCCAGATGGGTAAACACGCTCGCCAGCAGCTTGCCTGATTCTGCCATCAGGGCGATTTCTTCCGGCCGTTTGGTCATGTCAATGCTCCTCTGAAAGCCAGGGGTTCTACGCCCGCGGCTTTCAGTTCATGCACCACAATCTCATTGAAAGACATGGTTGGGTTCATTTCGCACAACATGCCTATCTTGATCCAGAAAGCAGCTTGCGCATTAATGGAGCGGCAAGCCACAGAGCTGGCTTTGCGCATCTGGTCGTGCAGATCATCGTCGATGTTGACTATGCCCATGTGACATCCTTATATATGAAACGTATATGAATTATATAGTCGCTTTAAGTGCTTGCGCAAGAGGCTTATTGGAGGTCAGGCTGTGCTGTCTTTGTAAAGTCACGGCGTTTGGGAATGCTGCTCCCTCTGCAGTATTGTCGAACACGCACCAAATATGCCGTCCCTGTTTTAATAAAATAGCAATGCGCAGCGACAAGTTTTCCAGATAGGTTTTGTCATAACTGGATTTATACATGTGTGGACTGCCATGAAGCCGTAAATACACAGTAGACGCTGTGATGGGGAAGTTATCTTGCAACGCGTCATATCCTGCAATACCTGGATCTGCTGCGACAAGGCAAATTTCCTTTTCAGCCAGTAAGTCGAATGAAGCAGGCTCAAACCAGCTTGCGTGACGTGGTTCTAAGGCAAGCGGTGTTTTACTAAGTTGTTTTATCTGACAAAGAAATTTGTGCACAATCCCATAGTCGAATGGCAAACTGGGAGGAAGCTGTATCAACAAACAACCTAATTTTTCTTCCAGCCTGGAAGTTTCCAGAGTAAATTTTTGCAATTCATATTCACAGTTTTTTAAGCGCAGAACATGAGTAATGGCTTTGGGCACTTTAACTGAAAAACGAAATTCTGCAGGGACACTATTACGCCAGCGTGCATAGGTCGATGGCAGATGTGAGCGATAAAATGAAGAATCGATCTCAACACCCGTCAGGAATTGTGCATATCGTTCTAAATGCGTCAGCGTAGCTTCAGCATTCTTTGAGGAGTTTATTTCGCCCTGCACCTGCTCTAATGATGGAAATTGCTCTAATAATTGTTCATTTATCAGACCTGGTACATTCCAGCCTGCACAAGCGCAAATAAGGGACGGCGTTAGCGGTTGGCTCATATAGTAGACGCATGATTGGAATAAATAATTGAAAATGGTAGGGCGAAGATGCTGTTTTCAGTATCAGCGGTGTCTGAAAGACGCGTAAGAAAACAGGCCGTCTTAGCTTCTGTTATTTTTTTAACTCCGAATTAAGCGATACCAAGGCTGGCTTCTTCGTTTATCGGATTGTCATTGAGGCTACTCAGGCCAGGGACTGATAGATAGAAAACAGATTGCCGATGATGTGTAAGATGATAGGTGGCCAGACTGATCGTGTTTTATAGCGCACCAAACCAAAAAATATACCGTCGATGATGAGTATGATTTGCGTTGCCCCTTCATATTGCAGGTGCAAGGGTGCCCATATGAGTGATGGAAGGATGATGGCTGCGACTGCTCCCAACTTCTTGTTAATCCAGCTAAAGAAAATGCCTCGCCAGGCCATTTCCTCAGATATTGGCCCTATCACCCCAATTGCCAGTATGCGTATCAGCACGACAGACAATGGCAACGCGGGCCAGTGCCTGGCCTGGGCGAGATTGAATACCTCACTCATGACTTCTTCCAGGATGATTAGCAATATCCAGAGAAGTAAAAATACAGTGGCAGTAGATGTCCTGAAGACGCGAAAGCCAAAATCTTCACGTAATGAAAATTGACGGTAATGCGCAATCAGCAACATGAGCAGGATGCCTGCAGCAGGAATGGCCAGCTTTGTCAGTGCCAACATCCAGGTTTGATCAATCATGGAAAATACCTTGAAGAATGAAGAGTTACAGGATGAAGTGTGGCTATAGAGTGTGACTATAGCCAGCCCGCATCACTGGCAATCCTGTAAGCTTCACCACGGTTTCTTACATGCAGCTTGCCAATGGCATCTGACAGGTAATTACGCACTGTGCCTTCCGATAAATGGATTTGCCTGGCAATGTCGGCATTGCCAGCGCCTGAACCTGCCAGACGCAGTACCTGGCGTTCGCGTTCTGATAAGGGGTCGTGCGGGCCGTTCCAGCCTTCCATGGCGAGTTCTGGTGCAATCACGCGGCCACCTGACTGTACCGTGCGGATTGCGGTTGCCAGACTGTCTGAGGGCGTGTCTTTCAGGATGTAGCCGCGCACGCCACTGGCAGTGGCACGGCGCAAGTAGCCAGCGCGGGCGAAGGTGGTCAGCATGATGACTTTGCAAGGCAATTTTTGTTCTGCAATACAGGCAGCCAGTTCAAGCCCTGTCATGACAGGCATTTCTATGTCAGTTAACAGGATGTCAGGGCATTCTTTCTGACAGACTTCCAGTGCCTGCTGGCCATTCTTTGCCAGCGAGATGACTTGCATATCAGGCTCAAAACGCAGCAGTGCAGCAAGCGCGCCTGATACCAGTGCATGGTCTTCTGCGATCACGATGCGTATCATGTCGCACCTTTGAGAGGGAGAAAAATCTCTATGCTCAGGCCATTGACATGATGGATGTTGACTGTTCCTTGATGAGCATGTATGCGTTCTGTCATGCCGCTTAAGCCGCAGCCTTTCTTGATGGTGCTGCCTGCCTGGATAGCACCGTTGTCTGCAATAGTCAGCTTGATATTTTTTGAATCAGAAGACAAGGTGATTTTGCATTTGCTCGCCTTGGTGTGCCGGATAATATTGGTAACGGCTTCTCTTAAAGAAAGTGCGATAACATTTTCCATTGACAGGGGGATGCTGCATTGCTCAATCAGGGAAATCAAGTGGATATTGGCCGCCTGCAATGTTTTTTTTGCAGTAGCCAATTCTGCATTCAAACTGCTCGCACGGCAGTTGCGCACGGTGGTACGCACTTCTCTCAAGGTGTTACGTGCACTGTGTTCTATGTCGATCAGTTCATGGGCGCAAGCGCTCAGGTCAGTTTTGATCAGCTTGCGTGCCAGATCAGCCTTCAAGGCGATGACTGACAGCGTATGGCCAAGCACATCGTGAATATCGCGTGAAATTCTTTCGCGCTCAGCGAGGCGGGCATGGTTTGCTACTTCTTCCTGTGTACTTAGAAATTTTTCGTCTGTGCGTGCAGACTTTTCCAATAGTATGCCTACCAGGCCAACCGGCATGCAAAATAACAATGTTGGTATTAGAAAATCAGAAGGCAACTGCCAGGCAGCATCAGCCATCAATAACATTGCGCAAACTATATACAAGACTGCATAGGCAGAGCGGGGATTTTCAATGCGCGAGCACATACCGACACCGACCATGACAAATGCGGCAGCACCTGCATTATAGTTAGCCCACAATATACCCGTGATGGCGGCAACGATAATGCAGGCCACCAGGCGGCGGTCATCAAACTTTAAGCTGTATTCAAACAATAGTATGAAACCGGCCAATGTCACGGTTACCATTAGCAGCTCGCCAGTGTGTGGAATAGTTTTTGTATATTTCAACAAAAACCAGACTAGCAAGATCAACCAAAAAAAAGACGTGGTGTTATCCCTGGTATCTCCGTTTTTTCTTTTGCGGTTTGATAGCCTCATTGAGGCAGGGATAAAATCACCAGTCTTTCCAGATACAAAGTTCACTTTGACATTCCTCTTAAAGAGAGTACAAATTTTTCTTCAAGCGGCGACAGTAGCACGTGATGCCGTAATCATCACATTCGCCATCACACCATATACTGTTGCCCAGGCATCTTTGGTATCGTTGGTAAAGCGATCGCCCAGACCTTGCCCCAGTGTTTTTAACAAAGCAGCACCAACTGTCTGATAGTGGGATTCTTTGACTCCGTAACCATCGTGACGCACGGCCAGGCCTTGCAGCACCGGCACCAGATTATCCAGGTCATTGAGTTTGCCAACAGCTGCACCTATCATTTGCATGAGTTTTTTCCCCTGCTCTGTCATGTCACCTCTGAACATCGGCTTCAGTGACGGATCTGCTGCAAACAAATTCTGATAAAACAAGGCAGCTGCCTGAGGGGCAATTGTCGCTACTTGTTTCCATGAGTCTTGTACGAGTGTGACGGTTTGTTGGTTCATTTTAAATCTCCGGTTGAAATGGCAGTTGGTTTGTTGAAAGTTTGTGTTTAGTCTGCAGTGGCAGCTTTGCTTTGGTACATCTGCAAGTCAGCAGCTTGCAGCCAGGCCCGGGGCGGGCCAAGAGCGGTATTTACTTCAGAAAAACCGAGAGCAAATTCCAGTGGGATAGTGATATGTTGCTGCTGCCAAGTTATCTGTAAGACAGGGCTGGCTTCCAGTAGTTTGCTGACTATCTGCTGGGTCTCTTCAGCATTGGTATGCGGCAAAATCACGGCAAATTCATCACCACCAAGACGACCAAGAATGTCGGTTGAGCGCAAATTGTTTTGCAGATAGACAGCGATGAGCTTTAATGCCTTGTCACCGACATCATGTCCATAAGTGTCGTTGATCTGTTTGAAGCGATTCATGTCCAGCATGATCAGCGTGGTTGGCACCGCATAACGTACCCATCGGTCCCAGGCCATATTCAATTCTGCAATGAAGCCGCGACGATTCAATAATCCAGTCAGGATGTCAGTGCGGTTTTCAATTTCCAGATCGGAAATAAAACGCTTCAGGCGTGAAATTTCTTCCAGTAATACAGCCGTGGTCTTGCTTTCATTTTTACCGGCCGGTGCGGAACATATGAAATCATGTTGATATCTTTTGTAAAATAATTTTTGTGAAGTTTGCATAAAAATTCTTTTCATAAGCAGATGAATATTCGAACTCATTTCATAAATAGGATGAGATGCGTTTGCCTCATAACGCAGTCCAGCACGCGTTATGAGGCAAACCCTTCGGGAACTGACGATTTGGGTGAATTGCTGCGTTGTGCCGCTTGCTAAGGCAGACGCCTTAGCTGCGCGTCACGCCTTGCACTGCACCCCAAATCGCCTTGTTCGCACTCATCCTATTTATGAAATGAGTTCGAGTCTGCCTAGTATTGATTACAGACGGACGCATTGTTAGATACAAGGCAGTGCTTTCTGTATGAATACAAGAGTGTTCAGAAAGTACAGCGTGCTCAGATGCTCTTATGCAGTATCAGACAGTGGTGTATAAATGCGCCTGATCATGCCTTGGCATGGGAATAAGTATGTTGGAGAGCGGATTTTGCAGATAGATACAAGCAGGGATCTTGTCGGTAGATACAAAATAAAAAAGCGGGTAAGAGCCCGTTTTTTTTACTGCTTTATTCACATAAAAAAGCGCTAATAGAATCCACGCAGATAAAAGCAAAATGCAGTCAGTGACTGGCGCAGGGGATCAGTCAGCGGGATTGACGTATTTACGCAAACGCCGTTTGAGACCAGCGCAATCTGTGGTGTCTCAGCTTCATCCAGCAAAGGCCAGTTGGCGCGGATTTGTGTTTGTATTTCTTCTGAACTGATCTTGCCTGGCAAGGGTAGCCAATAGCTATAGCCACCTGGCATATCGGCCAGTTTGACGGTATTGCCGAGCACCAAACGCAGTATGGATAAATATTCACCGGTGCGTGTTTTTAATTGCTGGCGGTATTTGCGCAAGTGCGGCACATGGCTGCCCTGGGCCAGAAATTCTGCCAGAACAAGTTGTGATAATTCATTGACACTGCTGGCCGATGCGCTTTTCAAATATTCTATGCGTTCACGCCAGCTACCCGCCGCCAGCCAGCCTATGCGCAAGCCGGGTGCCAGGGTTTTAGAGCAGGAGTTGACGTAAATGACATTGCCTTTGAGGTCAAAGGATTTCAAGGTCAGTGGCCGTGCACCATCATGTTGCAAGTCGCCGTAAACATCATCTTCTATGATGGTGACGCCATGCTTTTCTGCCAGTCTTAGCAGATTGCGTTTCACTGGCAAAGGCATCAGTGCACCGGTTGGAAAATGGTAATTGGCGACCAGCAGAAAAACCTTGGGTGGGTCGTCTCCTTCAAGTATGGCCTGTACTTCCGCCAGAAAATCTGGCGCGTCTACGCTGCTGTGCACGGTTACCGGTGTCAGGGTAAAGGTTTCCAGCAGACGGCTATACAGAACGCTGACGGGGGCCTGCACCAATACCTTGCTTCCAGCTTCACTGGTTGCCCGCAAGGCCAGTAACAGGGCTTCTGTCGCACCCTGTGTGACGATTAATTCTTCTTCCTTCAGAAAACAACCATTCTCAGCACTGCGTTTTGCCAATTCAGCACGCAGGCGAGGATGGCCATAGGCGTGGGCATGGCGCGTAGACAGAAATGGGTGGCGGCGTATCACACTGCCCAACAGACTTTGCCAGCGTTGTTGAGGAAACAGGTCTTCAGCTGGCCCCCACTTCAGTACGCTGGCAGACATGTTTTGCAAATCTGCCTGAGTATGTGGCTGAGAGGTTGATATCTCTTGCCGGGCTGGTGGTTTGACAAAATAGCCTGCCTTGCCACGTGGTTCGACCAGGCCTTTTTCTTCCAGGGTATGCAGGGCATTGGTGACAGTCGCCAGGCTGAGCTGATGTTGTTGCATGAGTTCGCGTACTGAGGGCAGGCGTGCATTGACGGCCAATTTTTTGCTCAATATCGCATCAGCCAATTCATCTGCCAATATTTGATACTTGTTCTTTGTCACAAAAAATCCTCAATTTTGCAAGAATTTACCAGGCCATCCGCTGATGTAATAAGGGGAAGGCAATAGAATCTGATGAAACTCGCAGTGCAACATTGCCTCCAATACTTATAACATATCCGGTACAGGCTTGAGTATCAAATAGTGATTTTGCCCATGCATACTGAAGTATGTATTTGTCTGTATAGCCAGTTTCTTCTATGCCAGTGACGATACCGGATATACTTAACATCTATTCATTCCAAAGTCCAAAGACTGTTAACCCTGAAAACAAGAGCCCTACCGATGACCAAGGCACCATCAGCACCAACTTCTCGTGCACCCAATAAAGCTCAGATGGCCGCAGCTGAACAATGGCTGATGACTATTCAAGGCGAAATCGCTGCGTTGATCACATCGGGCTGGGCTGCGGCAATTACTGCGCCTGGTGATCTGGCTGTTGATTTTTATCGCAAGCTGTTTGCCGCTGCACCAGCGGTGATCGAGTTATTTTCCGGTGACATGACAGAGCAACAGGGGCGCTTGACCCACACGCTTGAAGAAACCGTGGCACTGGTACATCAGCCCGAGCAATTGCTGTTGCTATTGCGCGCTTCCGGCGTGCGCCATCATCATTATCAGGTTCAGCAGGCTTACTTTGGTGTGATGCGCAATGTCCTGATTGATACCCTGGCAGAACGCGGCGGTGCCAGGTTTACTGCCGCGCATCGCAGTGCCTGGGAAGGCTTGTTTGATCATATGGCGACGGTCATGCGGCATGGCATGGCCAGCGCTGCAAAAAACTAAGCTATATATACAAAGTAGTGCACAGGTTTTACGGTGACGCCTTGACGCGTTCCCCTGCACTGTATTGGCCGGTTTTATCTGTCGCATCAAAATTGCCGTTAAAGCGTTCGACCATGGCAAAACTGGGCGCATCTGCACCCTTTAGCAGTTTCCCATAATAGAAAACCTGGCGTGAAGTTTTTGCATATCCCATCGCCAGATACTGCAATGAAACTACATCTTCTTTGCTGATGACATCACCATGGTAATAGGCTTTGTTGCCATCAAGGGCATAGCCTTCTTCTATTACTCTGAATGTTTCGTAACTGACGCTCCTGAGACTTCCGCCCACATTGAATCCATCGACGTAGTAAATTTTTGACCGGTCTTTTGCATAGTGTGCATCCAGCGCTGTGAAAGTAAGGCCGTCACTGCCTGCAATCTCAGTTTCACGGTAGTAGCCACGTAATTTGTCTTTTGCGAAGAAATGTTCCAGCAGGACGAAACTGTCAATATCCTGCACCGGCACGATCTTGTCTTGTCTGAAGAGATGTGATTTATCTCTGGCCAGATAACCGTCGCTCATCATGCGGAAGCTGGCTGGGTCAGCATCCCTGATTTCTTTGACGACAGTACGTTTGATGCTCCAGTATTCCTTGCTGTCACGCTCGGTATCGCAAAAAAACACCATGGACTTATCCTTGGCATAGTATTTACTCAGCACCTGGAAACTGGCACTGTCACTCGCATCATTGCCGTTAAAAATCGGCACGCCTCTGTAATAAGCGTAACGCGCATCTTTGGCAAAATAGTCATCTATGGGTGTGAAATTGACGAGGCCATTCTGGCTGTCCATGACAGTGCCGTCGTAATGCCATTTGCCATTCTTTTTATAATAAGCTGATTCATTACCGCATCCGAACAAGAAAGAGATGATGCCCATTAATATGATCCAGGGTGGGTATTTTCTGATTTTCCTTAACATCTGTCTGAACCCGGATTCATCAGACTGCGCAGATAGCTTGCATGCTTTACCAGGCTGGCGATGCCGCCAGGGCCATGTATTGGTGTCTGGCTAATACTGTTTGCATACGAAGCCTGCAATTCTGCATGTACGGTTTCAGGGTCAATCTGGCAGCGATAACGGAAGAACAGATTGGCTTGGTGGCCTGCAAAGTGCTGCGTTACATTTTCCGCTGCATCTATGATCATGCAGGGATCTTGCCATTGCTGGGCCAGTACACCTATGGTCTTGAACTGGCTCCCTGAAGATTCTATCATCCACGTTGCTTTGCCGCCGCTGATGGATGGCAGGAAATTGCCTGCGCGGATTTGCTCGAGCAAGCTTGCCAGGCTGGTGTTGGCAGGGATGGCGATGTTTTCGGCATGTGACACGGTGTCATCGCCTGCATGCACACTGTCCCTGTCGATACGTATGTGCAGCATGGGAGGCTCATGATTGTTATGCTGTTCGCGCTGAGCCAGCAGCGAACCAGCTGCCTTGCCTGCGATGAACAGGATGGCCAGCGGCCACATGAACATCAACGACAAGCCAAAAATCCAACCCAATACAGCGCTGCCAAACAGGTTTGCCAATAGCAGGCTAGCTATTGGTGCGCCGAATACAAAAGCCATGATCCAGCCAAGGTAGGAATGTTCGCCAGTACCAGGTGGCTTGCGCCGCCAGCCATACACAAAACCTGTTACGGCCAGGCCTGTTGCCAAAAATGCCCAGTCAGACATCGTAATTCTCCTTGATTTTGCGCTTCGTTTGACGATGCCTGACGTTGGCAATATGGATCAGAATGCTGCAGAGACACCGTCTATACGGTCCAGACGGATGACGATGCGGCTGGCTTGCTGGTTACGTCCGATGACATATTTTTCTTCCAGCGCAGTGACCACCATGGCGACATTGTTGCCGCTGGTATGGATGGTAATGCCCTTGTTTTTCTCTTTGCTTTCTAGCAGGGTAGAGCGCAGCTGGTCTTTTTCATTGGCGGAACTTGGATCGGCAGCACCCGCGCTGCCAGTGGCTACGACGGAGGTCAGCACCAGTGCCTGTATCAAGTGGGTCAGTTTCATTCGGGTCAGTTTGATCATGATGCATGTCTCTTTCTTGAAGGATTGAAATTAAGATTGGATAAGTTTGCACCTGCGCTGTCGTCCGGAATAGATACAAGCCTTGCCCTAGTGCATGGATACAGGCGAGATGCAAGTTAAAAAAGAAGGTTTTCTCAGATTTTTCTTTCCAGCATCCTTTCAGATGAATCAGCAAGGCAGCCTGTTTGCGACAGAATCTATTTTCCGTATCAGGTCTTCACAAACAGAGTCTGCATTCAATATGCTCAATGTCATATAAATACCTGACGACCGACACTTATTTTATGAACGCAGACTTGTGATGATACTCGCCAGATTTGAAATCCGCATATTCAATTTTTTGCGACAACATTCATTTGATTTCATTTGCCTTCATTTGTAAAGTCGCGTCGTCAGGAGGAATGGTATGAAAATGCATCAAAAACTGTATCAAAAACTGCATCAAAAGCTGATCAGGGTACTGGCTTTTGGCTTTTGTCTGGTTGTCGTTTCAGTGACCGCAATTTCACTGTCTGCACAGACAGCAAATGCAGTCACTACCCCGGCTCGTATAGGGTTCTCATCCAAAACCGTGGGTTTTGAAGCCAGCAATGCGCGCAATGCTGGTTCCTTGGAATATGCGCTCATCGAATTTATAAGCGAGACCGGCGCGACAGACACATCAGTGGCCATCACGGTCAGCAGCAGTAACCCTGCGCTGATGACAGTCAGCAAGGTCGCTGTCGCTAATGCACTAGGCAATTATTTATTGGCAGTGCCTGCCAATGCACCCTCAGGCAGCGCCACTATTACAGCCAGCGCTACTGTAGCGGGTGTTGTTTATAGCCGCTCACGGGTTTTTGTCATCACGGCAGCCAGCACAGGCATACCGCCTGCTTCCGGTTCATCTACCATCATCAGGGCAAGCACGCCGACCATGAATGCAGATCAGTCTGCCTGTGCTGCCATCAATTATTATGATGTAGGTGTGGGCAAGACCTATACCGCCTTGGGCCAACTGCCGTGGAGCCAGTTGAAAGGCTGCGACACCGTCAGGATTTATGCCAAGCCAAACAATGTGCCTTACCATGAAATGATATTGATTTCAGCGGGTACCAATCTGGCGCCAACTGCTGCGAATAAATTCATGCGTGTTATCGGTGTGCCTGACCCCGTGACCGGTGCGCGTCCCATCATTGATGGTGCGCCAGATGCCCAGGGCAAGCTGGCAACACAGTTGGAGACACTGCCAGGCCAGGCTGCACGCACCCTGCAATATCATGACAATGCGAGCACCAGTCGCGCTCTGTATAAGCTGGGCCTGGTCATGGTGGGGCCGCAGGCTGGTTACAACTACAATAATGGCCCGGCGGGTTATATCGGCATTGAGAACCTGGATATCCGCAACTCTGTATATGGCAATTCCTTCTCTGATGCGCAGGGCAAGAAAACAGACAGTTATGCTGCCTTCGGCACCTGCCTGTTTGTCGAAGCCGCAGCACATCTGGTGGTGAAAAATAATGTCATGCACAATTGTGGTAATGGCCTTTTCATTAATTCAAAAAACGGCACGCTGGTGGAGTTGTCGCAAGATGTGCTGATCGAAGCTAATACCTTCTACAACAACGGCAATGCACCTGTCCCCAATGTGACTAACGGCTACTCTGAGCACAATAGCTATACAGAAGCGCGCGATATCATCTTCCAGTACAACTATTTCGGTGATGTGCGCCCGGGTGCTTTTGGTGATTGTTTAAAAGACCGTTCATCGGGTCTGGTTGTCCGTTACAACACCTTTGCGTCAAGCTGTGGACTGCAACTGCATCTGATGGATTCTACTGGTGGTAATGCACTCATTTATGGTGAGCCAAATTATGCATCGACCTATGTCTATGGCAATCTGTTTGATGTGACGCCGGGTAGCAATAGTACCAACCTGGTCAATTATGGCGGTGACAGTGGTCTGACGGCAAATTATCGTCAGGGCACCCTGTTCTTCTACAATAATACGATGGTGGTAAGAGGTGACGCTACCCATGGCATTTATCCAGAGACGCTGATGTTTAATCTGGGCATGCCCAATGCTGTTGCCGATGTCAGGAATAATCTGTTTTATGCATTACCAGTCACGCCGGGCTCGCCAGGTAAAGTACAGGCCATGGCACTGGGCAAGGGTACCGTCAATATGACAAATAACTGGGTTTCGCCAAATGCTGCGCAGTATTGGGTCGGGCATCTGACAGGTGCTGTCGTGAATGGCTGGAATAGCAATCTGGGTGCCAATAATAATCCGGTATTGGCGAACGTGGCACAGCATGATTATCGCCCGGCAATTGGTTCGCCTCTGATCAATGCTGGCAATGGTCTGGGTAATCTGACATCCAGTTTGCTGCCAGTGGCACAACCCGGCGCTGCGATCTTGCGCAAGCAGGATGGCATGATCGATATTGGTGCCTTTGAATTTTGATGACAGGGAAAGCCAGTATTAATTGACGTTCTCTGATGGAAAAAGCCCCACAGTGCTACAGCAATTATGGGGCTTTTGTATGACAGTATTTTTTATGAGCAGGTCGTCACAGGATTGCCGCAATATGAGCGAGGAGGCATCCATCCCTTCATGTTTTTATATTGTATCTCCAGCAATTCGCCATGGCAGCTTTGCACTGATGCACCTGCATCGGCAGGAACTTTTCCTGTCATGGCACTTTGCGTAAGCGGGTTGGCACGCAGGCTCACACTTGTCCGCGCATTGACGCCAGTCAAGGGTGCGAATACCCAGCCCTCGCCTTTGAAATACACCTCGCCACCCATGCCACTGACCTGGCGAACACGCAGCCATTTCCCGGCTGAGCCTGTGATGTCCATTTGTGAATCGCTGTCTTTGATGCTGGCCAGCACCTTGTGTTCGGAGCCCGGGCCGCTGCGGATATTGCTGCCCCTGGTGTCAGGATCAATGGAAAAAACTTTGAGTTTGCATGCGGTCACTTCAGGCTCGGCATGTACCACATTGCCGTACAGCGCGCCCATTACAAGCAGAAAACTGCAAACGGTGCTTTTTGATAGAGAGAATGGTGTATTCATGGTCACCGCAGACAGGTGCAATTGGATTAAGTGGATCAGAAACAAACTCAAAAAAGTCTAGCACGCTTTATTCAGGGCAAGACAGAGATTGAGGCGGATAAGGCAATTGAAAATGAGAATATGACATTAGTCATACATTCTTGTGACAAGGAACACTTACTGCAGACCATGAACTCTGTGACCATGCGAAGTACTTGACTGCTGTAGTCACTTATTCATCTCTATCTGGGCACTCCCAATGTTGAACAAACTTAAATGCCTGTTATTGGCAAGCAGCTTTTATTTCTTATCCAGCCCGGCTGTGCAAGCGCAGGAGCTGACGCATCTCGGTGTACCCGCCGCCCGCATGATCGCCATCAACGGCAACAAATCTTTTTATGGCGGCGGTATCGCACAATGGAGTGTGTGGCAAGGTGGCCAATTGCCGCCAGGGACTACCAGTTCATATTCCGTCCCTAACGGCTATTCACTGGTGATACTGGAGATAGAAACGATACAGAATCCATTGGCACTGGCGGGCACAGCCACCTTGTATCTGAGCCCGCCCGGACAAGCAAATTCTGGCATTGTCACCCTGGCACGGGTGCCGCTGGAGGCCAGTACCGGCTATCCCATGAAAACCCAGTTACTGGCAGCTGGTATCCGTGTTCCCGGTGGTTATGGCATGTTCTGGAATGCTTATGTTCCACAAAATGGTGGTAATGCAACGCTGAGCTGGATCATGCGGGGTTACCTCGTCAAAGAGTGAAGCAGTCAGGGCTTGCCGCTTTGCCAGTGTCTTTTCGTGATGACAGCTTATACTATGCGTCATCACCAAATAAATAGATGCCTGCGCAATGACAACCACGAGCAACCAGAGAAACACGATCCTGCAAGCGACTGATCTGACTTTTCATTATCCCGGCCAGCCTTTGTTCACCAACTGGTCTTGCGATATACCCGCAGGCATTACGCTGGTTCTGGGTGGTGATGGTCGCGGCAAGACCAGTTTGTTGCAATTGCTGGCAGGTGACTTAAGTGCACAAAGCGGGCAATTACAGATTAAAGATGCACCTTTGCATGCACAGCCTGATACCTATCGCAGCCAGGTATTCTGGGTAGACCCACGTACAGATGAGTTTGACCAATTGCCTGTGCCTGAATATTTCGCTACCGTGCGCAGCGCATATCGAGGGTTTGATGATGCTGTTTTGGCGCAAGCCATTGAGGGCCTTGGTTTGACTCCACATATCAACAAGCAGATATTCATGCTGTCTACCGGGAGCAAACGCAAGGTCTGGCTGGCCGCGGCTTTTGCTGCTGGTGCCACAGTCAGTTTGCTTGATGATCCCTTCGCTGCCCTGGACAAGTCATCCATTGATTTTATTGTGGGTATGCTCAATCAATATGCGTCAGATACCGCAAAGGCCTGGATACTTGCCATGTATGTCAAGCCGCAAGGCCTGCCTTTGTCTGACCTGATAGAGCTGGGCGACTGAGCTTTAATGTGCAGCATTGGGATAGCTGACAATAATGCTCAACGGCACAGTCCCCACTTGTTTTATACCAACTACTGCACCCTTGTATAAGTAGGCGGCCATGCCAGTTTTTAAAGCTGCAGTCTTGCCGTCTGAACTGACTATGCCTTCGCCAGAAAGCACGTAATAAATTTCGTCATGGGCAATTGGGTGCAAACCTATCTCTGCCTTGGGATGCAGGATGCGTTTCCTGAATTCCATGCTGCGTGGTGCAGGTGCGGCATCACTGATGCGGTAAGCCGTTGACATGCCAATTGCACCGTGCGGTGGTGGCTCATCACGTTTGACATCATCCTCATTGATGACGACCATGGCATGCGCAGTGTCTGCGGGTGTGGCCATGCATAAGCGACAGCCAGCGGCAAGTATGCAAAATAATGATGTGGATATTTTTATTTATTTCTCTGTGGATGGTTGTTACTTTCTGCTGCTGCAAATTCTGCCACCAGCAAATCTATGAACAAGCGAGTGCGCAGCGGTAAATAGCGGCGCGATGGATACATGATTTGTATCGGTGCGCTGATATCTGCCCATTCTGACAAAACTTCAATCAACTCACCGCTTGCCAAAGCTGCTGCCACATCCCACACTGATCGTCTGACCAACCCCAGACCTGCGATTGCCCAGTCATGCGCCTGCTCACCATTATCGGTTAGCCAGTTGCCGCGTACCCTGATGGTTTGTTCTTCTTGTGATGCGAGGGAATGAAAATGCCAGTCTGCATACATGACGCTGGACGATTGCATGAGTATGCAACTGTGCTGCAGTAAATCGGCTGGTGTATCTGGTTTGCCATGCTTGACGATATACGCGGGAGCCGCGCAAATGACACGGCGGTTGGCTGCCAGTGTGCGTGCGACCAGGCGTGAATCGTTGTTTGCACCTATCCTGATGGCACAATCGAAGCCGGATGCAAGCAGATCAATCAACTGGTCACTCAGCGAAAGCTGTACTTGCAGCTCTGGATATTGACTGGCAAATTTTGCCAATGCGGGGCCTATGTAGTGCCTGCCCAAAGCGACCGGCGAGGAGACGCGTAGCATGCCACGTGGCTCTGCCTGGCCTTGTCCCAGTTCTGCCTCGGCATTGGCAACATCCAGCAAAATGGCCTGGCAGCGCTCGAAATACAGTGCGCCTTCTTCCGTCAGGCTAAGTCGGCGCGAACTGCGTTGCAGCAGCCTCGTCCCCAAGGCGGCTTCCAGCCGGCTCATGCGCTTGCTGCCTACGGCTGGTGAAAACCCCAATTCACGGCCAGCAGCAGACAGGCTGCCGCTGATTACCGCCTGCACAAACAGCTTCATATCAGCCAGTTCTATCATGCACAAACCACCTATCTTTTCTAAATTGGAATAGATGCTTTAATTATTAAGCCTATTTTCAATAAATTGGAATGGTAGCACAGTAGTGTTCAGGCGAAATTCGCTTTACATATCAGGATTAACCAAACAGAAAGGAATATCATGCATGTCAAATTTTTAGCAGGCCTCGGTCTGTTACTAGCCATTAACACTTACGCAGGCACCGCTTATGCGCAAGACAACTTGCCGCAGCCGCGCCACATCATTGCTGATCAGTCCATCCCGGTAGCGCAACAGCAAAGCATGTCACTCGCAGCAAGGCGTTATTACGCTTTCTGGAATACCGGTGAGGCACAGTTTGCGCAAGCCGCACTGGCAGATAATTTTATGGACAGAAATTTACCCGCAGGCCGGCCTCAAGGCCCGCAGGGGCCATTGTTTGCATCAAAAAATTTTCGTGCTGCTGTGCCTGACCTGACACTGGAAGTGGAGGAAATGCTGCTGATCGGTGACCGTGTCATAGGTCGTCTGCATTTTACCGGACACTTCAGCGGCAGCTTTCATGGTCAGCAAGGAGATGGCCGCAAGGTCGATTTTATTGCAACTGATATCTACCGCGTCTCCGATGGCCGTATTGCAGAAAACTGGCATCTCGAAGATAACCTGACGCTGTTGCAGCAATTGGGCGTCATCAAACAGTGATATAAGAACCAGCTTCCGATCTTACTGCGCGTTCGTGATCGGGGTTCATGTGCTGCTCAAAGTGCTCATGTACTAGAGAGTAAATTCCGCTTTTTGCGCTGCGTTTTTGTTACCCTGACCCCGCTGACGCACGCTCGCTACAGATCGTAAACAGGTTCTAAGGAGCTTGAAATGAAAAACAAAATCAATCTGCCTGATGGTCATTTTTGGCCAGATGGTATACGCATGGTGGTCTCTGTTTCTATGCAGTTTGAAGCCGGTGCTCAATCAGAACACCAGAATGGCTCACCTTTCCCTGCCATGGCAGACACCAGTCTGCCTGACTTGCCAGCCCGTACCTGGTTTGAATATGGCGCACGTGAAGGCATACCGCGCATGCTGGATTTGTGGGACAGATTCAAGATACCCGTGACTTCACACATGGTGGGGCAGGCAGTATTGCAAAGACCAGAACTTGCCCGGGAGATCGTGCAGCGCGGTCATGAAGCAGCAGCGCATGGACATAGCTGGACGCCACACTGGACCATGAGTGAGGCTGAAGAGCGTACATCGTATATCGCCAATATCGCAGCGATAGAAACGGCAACAGGCACGCGTCCTGTCGGTTTTAATGCCTTCTGGTTGCGTGGCACGCCACGTACCCTGGGGATATTGCAGTCATTGGGTTTCACCTATCACATCGATGATCTCAGTGCGGATGAACCGATGATGAGCATAGTCAATGACAAGGATTTTGCCATCGTTCCCTACACTTTGCGCAATAACGATATTGCCCGCTTTGGGGCGGAGGGGCCATTGACAGCGCAAGCCTTTGGCCAGGAATTGCGGGACGAATTCGATCAGCTATATATGGAGTCAGGATACAGGCGGCGCATGATGTCGGTTTCCCTGCATGACCGCATAGGCGGCACCCCGTCGCGTGTCAAGATCATGGGGGAATTCTTGCAGTATGCTTTGCAGCATCCGGGCGTGGTCTTCATGCGCAAGGATCAGATTGCTGAGCTGGCCTTGAGTTTGCCGGACGTGCCTGCCAAATAATCTGACAGTGCTGGGGATGGGTGAGGATGTTCGTTGCATAAAGTACGGCATCCTCAGCAAGCTTCATTTCCCTGGTTAGTATCAGCCACCAACACCACCAAAAAAACGCACCCAGCTAGATACTTCATCATCAGGGCCGATACTGCGTTCAGTGCAGATATTTCTTCTGCCCGCACCATTGTCCTTGAGTTCACCCGCATCGGTAATGTAATACGCTGTGCGATACCATTCTTCTTCTTTTTTGAAGTTGGGCTTGTGGATGATAATGGTTTGTATCATGGTCGGCATGATCTGGCCTTCCTTGGTTTTGCAATTCCATTTGACTGCTGAACCTGTGTCGTCACCGACTATGCCGCCACTATGATTGCTTTTGAATTGTTCCCAACGAATTTGATACGTTACATACGGTAGTTTGCTGGCGGCAGCCTTGAATTCTGGATTGTCTTTATTTGCTGGCATTGTGTCAACGACGACCAGTAATACATCGGCATTGCGCTTGAAGGGCATTTTGCGAAAGTTGGGACTTTCTCTGATCCAGTAAGAGACAAAATACGTACCTGCTTTGGCTTCAAAGACTTTGCGTAATTTTTTGTCTGCGAACAGCGCCTCGCGTGATTCAAGTACAAGTTTATAGCCAAGTTGCTCACCCTTGACGTTGATGGCATTGTAGGCAAACTCACGGTATTTTTTGTCGCTGGCCATGCGGCTATAAATGGGGCTGTCAGCACGTTGCGTGATGACATTGGCATTTTGATCCATGCGCGGCATGTCAGTCCACATTTGTGCATGCACAGTAATGCTCATGCTACAGAAAGCAACTGCTATCGACTTGTGTGAAATTTTCATTCTGTACCGATAAAAAAGCTATAGTATTTTGTGACCTATCGTCATCGAGAAATGCTGTAACTGATCGAGGATAGCTTTGTTGGAAATATAGACGCTGACAATGCTACGCTCAGCATCATTGATCCAGAATTTGATATAGCCGATGTCTTTGCGCTTGAATAGCAGTCTGCCCAGAATATAAAACACTCCATAGCCCATCGCAGCACCGGCTGCAGCCTGACCTTGCGGCGTGCTGGTTGAGCCGCCAACCACGATACCTGTGAGTTCCGTACCTTGCGCAGGAAACATTTCCCAACGCAAGAGTTCACCAGCTGGTATGGTTTTTCTGATTTTTCCATCGATGAGATAAATAGTATTGTTGTTGTAGTTTACGGCGAGTGCGCTGTCATTGCAGGTATCAATCCAGGATTCATTGCTGACTTGTGACAAGTCATGAATTGTCTTAATCAAATCCAGACGCGCTTGCCTGGCTTTACGATAATTTGAATAAAAACTATAAACTATCCAGATCAGGACAGGTAGAGCCAGCATATTGCGTACATATTGCTGGCTGCTGATTTTTTCAATCAGATAGAACAGAACCAGGGCAATCAATATCGTCCGCACGTTCGGGCTTTTGAATAAGTTCAGAATCATCGCGCTACCTTGGGTGTTTTACATGGGCAGAACTTGCGCCATATTTTGCGTGTAGATTACCCGCACTGGCTGACCTATGTAATAGGAATCGCGCCCCTGTTGTTCCTGGGTGACAGTGATCAGGCTGCCGTTGCTGCGGAGGCGGACCACAATTTCCAGTCCTGGTACGTTCACCATGGAATTTTGCTCTGCGATGGCATTACCAACTACACCACCAACGACACCACCTAATACAGTGCTGACTTTTTTGCCGTTACCCTTGCCAATCTGATTGCCCAGTGCTGCTCCTGTCACTGCACCTACTACGGCGCCAGTGGCACCAGTCCTGCCTTGTTTTTGCAGTGTAGTCCTGCGCATGTCCTGGATGTCGCCTACTTCGCCAGCCTGCTGATCTTGAAACCCCCCCGCCCTGACATTGCGGGGTTCATTTTGTGCAGGCGTAGTTGTACAAGCCGATGCAGCGAGAATAAACATTGCCAGCGGGATATATTTTTTCATTTATATAGCAGCCTTATACAGGATTTCATGGGATTTCATGGAAATTTGATTGTGTTTTTCCAAGCTATTATAAATATCAAACTATAAATAATTGTCGTTTTATATTGTAAGTTTGTATTTCAAATTCATGATTAATGAACTTTTTTATAATGATATTATTGTAATATAAATCATTTTTTTGACGATGCATTTTGCTGAATAGGGGGCGGTGATGGCATCAACTGCTCTTTATAAACTTTGCCTGAAGGGCAACTCACAGCCAGAGTGATGTCAGCTTCATTTTCTTGAATTTTCTTAATATGCAAACTCGAAATGCTTCCTTGTTATTTAAAGGCAGTATTTTTATGATCAATTTCATTATTCAAACTCACTTCCAAACGCACTTACAAACAAAAGGACATTTTGATGAAGCTGGAAACCATAGCTGTACACGGTGGCTATACGCCTGATCCGACTACGCGCGCAGTTGCCGTGCCTATCTACCAGACAGTCGCCTATGCCTTTGATAATACCCAGCATGGCGCTGATCTGTTTGATCTGAAAGTGCAAGGCAATATCTATTCACGCATCATGAACCCTACCAATGATGTGCTGGAAAAACGCGTGGCTGAACTGGAAGGCGGCATTGCTGGTCTGGCGCTGGCTTCAGGTCAGGCAGCAATTACCTATGCGATACAAACCATTGCTGAGGCAGGGGACAATATCGTCTCTGCTTCTACCCTGTACGGCGGTACTTACAATCTGTTTGCCCATACACTTCCGCAATTCGGCATAGAGACCCGCTTTGCTGATTACCGTGATCCTGAATCCTTTGCAAAACTGATTGACGGCAAGACCAAGGCGGTGTTTGTTGAATCGATAGGTAATCCGCTCGGCAATATTACTGATATCGAAGCGATTGCCAAGGTAGCTCACAGGCACGGCGTGCCGCTGATAGTCGATAATACGGTACCGTCGCCCTATCTGTTGCGGCCCATAGAGTTCGGTGCCGACATCGTGGTTCATTCGCTGACCAAATACCTGGGCGGACATGGCAATTCCATAGGCGGCATCATTGTTGATTCAGGCAAATTCCCCTGGGCTGAGCATAAAGAGAGATTCAAACGCCTGAACGAGCCTGACGTGTCTTATCATGGCGTGGTGTATACCGAAGCACTGGGTGCAGCTGCTTATATAGGCCGTGCCCGCGTCGTACCTTTGCGTAATACTGGTGCAGCCTTGTCGCCCTTCAATGCCTTCCTGATCTTGCAGGGCATAGAAACCCTGGCCTTGCGTCTGGATAGAATCACCGACAACACCATCAAGATTGCCCATTATCTGGACAAGCATGCGAAGGTGAAGTGGGTTAATTACGCTGGCCTGCCTGAGCACAAAGATCATGCGTTGGCGCAAAAATACCTGGGTGGAAAACCTTCCGGCATCCTGACCTTTGGCCTGGAAGGCGGACGTGATGCCGGTGGTCGCTTCCAGGATGCCTTGCAGTTATTTACCCGTCTGGTGAATATCGGCGATGCCAAATCCCTGGCTTGCCATCCGGCCAGTACCACGCACCGTCAATTGAATCCTGATGAACTGGCAAAAGCCGGTGTCACTGAAGACACCGTGCGTTTGTCGATAGGCATAGAGCACGTCGATGACTTGATTGCTGACCTGGAACAGGCACTGGCAGCAGCTTGATTCCCTTAAATAAGGCTGGCAGCATTCACTGTCATTAGTTGTCATCAATTGTAGCGGTGCCAGCCAACGGCAATTCAAAAAAGAACTGGCTGCCAACATCCACAGTGGAGGTGAAGCCTATGCTGCCCTCCATTTTTTCTATGATGGTTTTGCAGATATTCAGGCCCAGGCCAGTACCACCTTTTTTACGGGTATTGGAGCCATCAACCTGGCTGAATTTCTGGAATATCTTGCTATGGAAATTAGGCGGAATGCCGCAGCCATGGTCGGTGACGATGACCTTGATCCTTTGTTTTGGCAAGTTCATTTCTACCGTTACTTCCACTTCGCCACCCTTGTTCGAGAACTTGATGGCGTTTGACAGTAAATTGGCCAGTACCTGGGCGACGCGGTGGCGGTCTACATTCACCATCATCCCGGCATAGGCCTCATGCCAGTTGATGCTGACCCCATATTCATCGGCATAAGACTTGTTGGCACTGATGGCATCCTGGATCAATGGTCCAATCTGGCTGATCTGGAAATTGAATTCCATTTTGCCCGAGGCGATTTTTTCAAGATCGAGAATATCATTAATCAGATGTAGCAGACGGTCACCATTGCGCATTGCCACCGTGATCAATTCATGGGCTTTCTCTGGAACCTGCCCGGTTACACCGGCTGCTACCAGACGCAGGGCACCATTGATGGATGTCAGTGGTGTGCGCAGTTCATGGCTGACCATGGAGACGAATTCATTCATCATCATCTCTACCCGTTTGCGGTCAGCGATGTCAAAGCTCATGGCATAAAAACCAGTGACTTGCCCGGTATCGTCATAAGCAGGTACATACACAGACTGATAATAGTAAGTGCGCTTGTTTAATTTGCCCTCGCCTTCGAAGCTGACCCGCTCGCCTGCCAGCACTGCTTGCACTTGTGGCGCATGGGCTTTATAGAATTCATCGCCGACGACTTCACGCAAGGTCTTGCCTAAAAGATGTTCGGGCTTGACGCCAAATTCCGTCGTCACGAAAGCATTCACGAATAAATAGCGTTCCTGTCTGTCCATGAAAGTGATGATGCAGGGCAGATTGTCGGCTATTGCCTGCAGGCGGCTTTGCACGCTGCGTTGTTCTTGCAAGGCATGTTCCAACTGGCTGGCTTTCAGCTCAATTTCGCGGGTGCGTGCGATCACCGTGGCTTCCAGGTCCTGGTTGCTGCGCTCGATCTTGGTCAGGTATTGTTCTTCTTTTTTAAGCATTCCGGCTATTGTTGCCGACAGCAGATGGGCTTCATGAAATCCGTGAACCACGGGCAGGCTGGCTTGCACTGTCTGAGCGTTACGGGTTTGGCTACGCTGTTCCATGAAGGAGCTGAGTTTGATCAATGAGGATGACATGCGGCGCGCCATCAATGACGCCAGCAGTGCCAGTACAACGCACAGTATGCCGCCAGATATCATGATTTCGCGCTGCAGATTACGCAAGGCTGCCATGGCAACGTCTTTGGGCTGACGCACCAGTATGCTCCATTGCAAGGCTGGATAATTGCGTGCCTGACCTGTCATGGTATAGGCGGTCAGATACTTTTGGCTGCCTTCCCAAACTTCTTCGGTAACACCACTCTTGCCTGAACGTGACAACTTCAGGCTGTTCGCTGTTATTTTGCTTTCCTCCATCTTCAGTGGACCGAGCAGGACGGTACCATCTTCACGCGCCACCAGGACTTCTGCCGCATATTGTTTATCTGCTGGAGCCAGTATGTTTTGTACCAGATTACGTGTCCAGTTCCAGCTCAGATGTACACCAAGCACACCGCGCAGCTTGCCGTCCGAGGTATATACGGGAATAGATACGTCCACAAAACGCCAGGGGTCCACGCTGTAAGGCAGCAGTTTTTGCAACAGCAGGGCAGGATGGTAATCACCTGCATACAGGGCTTTTTTCCCTTCTATAAACCAGGGCCGTTTACTGACGTCCTGGCCTTCCAGCATACCCTTGGTGGACGCCAGCACTTTACCCTCAGGGTCGGCCAGGCCTATCCAGGCATAGTCGGAAAAGTTGTGCTGCAGATGATCAAGGATGCGGCGTGCATCAGCCGGGTCTTTGCCATCCTTGATTTCATTGAGTTGCGACAGTAATTGCACATCACTGACGGATTTTTGCATGACCTGATCAAGAGCATCACGCATTTGCCATGCCACTTGCTGCAGTCTTTGCTCTGCTTCTTTCTGTGCGTAATTTTTGGCAAAATGGTCTACCAGCAACAGGGCAGATAAAACAGTAATCAGAACTACGGCACTGACCCCCAGGGTCAGTAAAGTCGCCAGTCGAGGATACGAAGTAGATTTATCTGTAACCATAGTAGCGATAATGTAGTCGGGTCTTTAAACTTGCTCATTAACATCATACGCTTAACGAGCCGCGATGCGATATTTTGCGCACCGCAGCAAGTATCTGCCTTGAGTTAGTAAGTGGCACTAATCACAGCATATTTGAAATTCGGATAATTAACTTCATTTTTATTCGTTTTCTGTCTTAGGTATTTTCTGTACATTCAATCTCTGTGACGAAAAACATGAATACAGAGAACGTGTATGACAGCTACCACATTAATTGCATCCTCAATCCTGCAGTCTGTTGAGCATCCTCTGCTTGCTGTAGCCCGTCAGCGTGCCACCGACGCCAGCCTGACATTTGCTGGCAGCGTTTCTCCTATAGACGCCTGGCAATTACATCAGCAAGGACTGGCAGTGATTGTTGACGTGCGCACCAATGAAGAGCGCAAATTTGTTGGCCACCTGCCGGACAGCCTGCATGTAGCCTGGGCGACGGGCACGGCACTGACGCGCAACCCGCGTTTTGTCAAGGAACTGGAAGGTAAGCTCAAGGATAAGCAGGCCGTGGTCTTGCTTCTGTGTCGAAGTGGTAAACGCTCGGCACTGGCAGCCGAAGCGGCCAGCAAGGCGGGTTTGCCAAATGTCTTCAATATAGAACAGGGTTTTGAAGGTGACCTGGATGAAGCGTTGCAGCGTGGGCATAACGGTGGCTGGCGCTTTCATAAGTTGCCCTGGGTGCAGGATTGAAATAATTGAAGAATTGAAAAGGCAGAGCATCATGGGACAGGCATTGCAACAGACTAAAGAGATACGCGCTTCGCTATTCGGTATAGAACAGGTTGTCAGCGAACTGGCAGTAGTGCGCCATGCCTGGCGGCGGCGTCAGCAAAGATCGGCGGAACCTGGCGGGCGTGAGTTGCCATCGCGCGATGCACTGGCAAAAATCCTCAATGACTTGCGTGGAGCCTTGTTCCCCATGCGCCTGGGGCCGCCTGAATTGCGGCAAGAGAGTGAAGATTTCTATGTCGGCCATACGCTTGATACTGTCCTGCATTCTCTGCTGAGCCAGGTCAGGCTGGAACTCAGCTATGCCTCGCGCTATCACGAAGAAGAGGGCCTGCATATAGATGACCGTGCCCTGACGATAGTGCGCGAATTTTCACGTGCCTTGCCAGGCATACGTTCACTGCTGGATAGCGATGTCATCTCAGCCTATCAGGGTGACCCGGCAGCACGCACTGTCGATGAAGTCTTGCTGTGCTACCCCGGCATACTGGCGATGATACATCACCGTATTGCGCATCAACTTTACCAGCTCGGTGTGCCGCTGTTGGCACGTATTGTTGCCGAGATTGCCCATGGTCAGACGGGTATAGATATCCACCCCGGCGCCAGCATAGGAGCAGGTTTTTTTATCGATCATGGTACTGGTGTGGTGATAGGTGAGACCGCTGTCATCGGCCAGCGTGTGCGTATTTACCAGGCTGTCACGCTGGGTGCAAAACGTTTCCCCAGCGATGATGATGGCAAGCTGCAAAAAGGTTTGCCGCGCCACCCCATTGTTGAAGATGATGTGGTGATCTATGCCGGAGCTACTGTGCTGGGCCGCGTCACCATAGGCCGCGGTGCCATCGTCGGTGGCAATGTCTGGGTCACCAGCGATGTCGCTGCAGGCAGCCATGTCAGCCAGGCCAGCTTGCGGCACGAACAGCAAAATCCCGTTTCTTTGGTTTGAATAAGTGAGCTTCAAATAAGGTGCCCGGTATCTGATACCGGGCACCTTATTCTCGCACGCCTGTTCATGTTTATTTTTTCGATGCACTGACTTTAATGGAGTAGAGTAATGACAGATGTCACTTCCAGTAATTTTGCGCTTAGCGACAACGCCGCCAGGCAGTTAGCGAACGCGACCAAGACCGTCCCGCAGTTATCCACCATCTCGCCACGCTGGCTGGTGCACCTGCTGCAATGGTTGCCGGTAGAGGCAGGTATCTATCGCCTCAACAAGGTAAAAAATCCCAAGGACGTGCGGGTAGCCTGCTCGCAGCGTGATGAGTCTGAATTGCCGCAAACCTTTGTCGATTATGACGAGCAGCCGCGCGAATATTTCCTCAATGCGGTAGCTACTGTGCTGGACGTGCATACGCGCATTTCTGATCTGTACAGCAGTCCGCATGACCAGATCAAGGAACAATTGCGCCTGACGGTAGAAACTATCAAGGAAAGACAGGAAAGTGAACTCATCAATAATCCTGATTATGGTTTGCTGGCAAATGTGCATGACGATCAGCGTATCTCCACCCTGACAGGTGCACCTACACCGGATGACCTTGATGATTTGCTGACCAAGGTCTGGAAAGAACCTGGCTTCTTCCTCGCCCACCCATTGGCGATTGCCGCTTTTGGCCGTGAGTGCACACGCCGTGGTGTACCACCACCAACAGTCAGCCTGTTCGGTTCGCAATTCCTGACATGGCGCGGTGTACCGCTGGTACCGTCTGACAAATTGCCGATCGAAGATGGCAAGACAAAAATAATTTTGTTGCGCGTTGGTGAAAAACGCCAGGGTGTGGTTGGCTTGTTCCAGCCTGGCCTGGCGGGTGAACAAAGCCCTGGTTTGTCCGTGCGCTTCATGGGCATCAACCGCAATGCGATTGCCTCTTACCTCATCTCCCTGTACTGCTCGCTGGCAGTATTGACGGATGATGCAGTGGCTGTTCTGGACGACGTAGAGATCGGTAAATACCATGACTATCCTGACACCTACAAATAATGCGGGCTCGGCAAACTCCGGTTTGCCGGATGAGGCTGCATTGAATCGCATGGCATCAGAATTTTTTGCGCTGGTGCCCGGTGCGGCGCAAGCCGCTGCGCAATTCTTGCCGGGCTTTAGCCAGGGCAGTACGCCTGAAGCACCGCCTTCAGCGCGTACACCTGTGCACGATAGCAGTTCGGTGCAAAGCCAGCCTTCTGTCTCTGTCAGTGGCGTGCCACAAAATGGTGGTAGCAGCATTGCACCTTCGCGTCCACAAGCCGGTGGAGCCAGTTCCAGCACGCCCTATTATTTTGTCGGGCAAGAACACGGCTATCCGGTTGCTGACAATAATCTTGACAGCCTGGCGGCACAGGGAACGGGTAAGCAATCCGGGGCCAATGCTTTCAACGTGCCGGGGCAAGAGCAATTGCAACGCATACTGGGTGAACTGTATCCGGCCACGTCTGCACCAGCGCAGCAATCTGGTGGTAGTGCTGCGCACCCGGCTTATTATTTCCAGCAAGGGGAACAAGACTACTGGGATCAGGCACCAAGGGCAGCTAATCCATCACTGGCAGCACCCTTCGACATCAATGCTGTGCGCAGGGACTTTCCTATCCTGGCCGAGCGTGTCAATGGCAAGCAACTGGTGTGGTTTGATAATGCCGCCACCACGCACAAGCCAAAGGCTGTGATAGACCGTATCAGTTATTTCTATGAGCATGAAAACTCAAATATACATAGAGCGGCACATGAACTGGCAGCACGTGCCAGCGATGCTTATGAGTTTGCGCGTAAAAAGGTCGCCAGGTTTCTTGGTGCTGCCACTGAACAGGAAATCATTTTCGTACGCGGTGCGACTGAAGGTATCAATCTGATCGCGCAAACCTTCGGCAAGAAGTTCATCGGTGCTGGTGACGAGATCATTGTCTCTGAGCTTGAACATCATGCCAATATCGTGCCCTGGCAACAACTGGCGGCAGAGAAGGGGGCAGTCATACGTGTCATTCCTGTCGATGACAGTGGCCAGGTCTTGCTCGACGAGTACCGCAAACTCTTGAACAGCAAGACCCGTCTGGTGGCAGTAACGCAAGTGTCAAATGCCCTGGGTACTATCGCCCCTGTGCATGAGATCGCGGCTCTGGCCCATGCCGCTGGTGCCCGCGTGCTGATAGACGGGGCGCAAGCCGTGTCACATCTGCGCGTCAATGTGCAGGCGCTGGATGCTGACTTTTATGTCTTCTCAGGTCACAAGATATTTGGTCCGACTGGCATAGGTGTGGTGTATGGCAAGAAGGCTTTGCTGGAACAACTGCCACCCTGGCAGGGTGGTGGCAATATGATTGCAGATGTGACTTTCGAGCACACCCGTTATCAGCCAGCACCGGCCCGCTTTGAAGCCGGTACTGGCAATATCGCCGATGCAGTTGGCCTTGGTGCGGCGATTGATTATGTCGAACGCATAGGTCTGGAAAATATCGCCCTGTACGAACATGCCTTGCTGGAATACGCAACGCATGGGCTGAAGAGCATACCTGGTGTGCGCCTGATCGGTACGGCGCATGAAAAAGCCAGTGTTGCTTCTTTCGTGCTGGCGGGTTATGAAACGGCAGAAGTGGGCAAGGCGCTCAATGAAGAGGGAATCGCGGTACGTTCCGGCCATCATTGCGCCCAACCCATCTTGCGTCGCTTTGGAGTAGAAGCAACGGTACGGCCTTCATTTGCTTTCTACAATACCTGTGAAGAGATAGATCGCTTGCTGGCTGTCGTACGCAGGCTGGCGAATAATCGCAAGTGAAATTAGTAAGTGAGGTAATTGAATTTGATGCACTATCTGCCCGTTAGAAATAACGGGCAGTTTTTTTACTTCATTATTATTTCTGTACTGCCTTCAATACAAAATCGCTGGTGTCACGCAATACTGCCTTGGCGTTTGCTGGCTTGTCCATCATGCGCGACAACAGTAAGCCACCTATCAGCGAAGACAAGACGCCGTGCGCGGTAGCAGCATCATCCTTGACACCTGAACGCTGTAATTGTTTGCTGATAATGGCCAGCAATTGATCAACCCCTTGCGCCATCACTTCCTTGCTTGCTGTCTCGCCGCGCGCGGCTTCTGCCCCCATTGCCGCAATCGCGCAACCATGGCCAGGATGTTCACTATGCGCCCGGCTCAGGTAGCTATGCACGAGGCTGGCGATGGCTTCTTCGTCGCTGACCAGCTCTGTCTTACGCAGCAGTTCTGAGCGCGTGCTTTCCAGCGCGGCACTGCAGGCTTCGGCAATCAGGGCTTCCTTGGATTCAAAGTGTTTGTAAAAACCGCCATGCGTGAGCCCGGCTTCTTTCATCAGGTCGGCCACACCTATGCCATTGATGCCATATTCACGATACAGGCGGGCAGCGGTTTCCACTATGCGCTCACGGGTTTGCGCGGCTTGTTCGCGGGTAGTTCTCATTTGCTCTATTCCTAAAAAATCTGCCAACCAGAGTTTTCATTTTAATACTGGTTTTAATCAGGTTTGACATGAATCTCTATTTTAGATGATAATCAACATCTACTGGATTATATTCGTCATCTAATTTCGGGGGAAGTATGAATACACCAGCCAGAGCAATAAATAATGCAACAAATAAGCCCATCATGGACATGATCTTGCAGGCATTCACCCGGCCGCAAAGGCAGGCAGAAACTGAAGATGATAAAAAGGCACTGGCGCAGGCGCGACCCGTCAGTATTCCTTATGCAGGGCTGGAATTGCGTGCCTGGACCTGGGGGCAGGGGCCGCAAGTCCTGCTCCTGCATGGCTGGGAAAGCCGTGCCAGCCACATGGCAGGTTTTGTCGCCCCTTTGCTGCGGGCAGGTTTTAGCGTGACTGCGCTGGATGCACCGGCACACGGTGCATCGCAAGGCGAAACGACCAATGTACTCGACTATGGCAAGGCCGTTGTCGCAGTAGCAAAGCATCTGGGAGCACTCACCGCCACGATCTCCCATTCAGTAGGCTCAGCCGCCAGTCTGCATGCATTTGCTCAAGGCGTACAAGTCAAGGCCAGTGTGCATCTGTGCGGCCCGGCTTCGCTAACACGCGTATTCCAGCATGCAGCCAGGGCAGGTGGCCTGGATGAGGCAGCCAGGCAGCAGCTGGAAGATATGCTGGCAAGCAGCATAGGTGCACCGCTGCCATCCATGGATTTGTCCCAGTTGCAGCATGGCATGCATCACCCCGCCCTGATCCTGCATGACCCTGAAGATAAAGAAATACCCTACTCCGAAAGCCAGGCACTGGCGGCTGCCTGGCCGCAAGCCAGTCTGGTGGCAAGTGCAGGAACCGGACACAGGCGCATCTTGCGCACGCCAGAGATACATGCGGCAGCAGTCAGCTTCATCATCAACAAACTTGCCGCTGATATTGTTGAACGAGTGATAGAAGCCGGAGAGACATCATGAAAAATATCAGTCCCTGGCCAACCTTTGCCCTGGCCAGCGTTGCTGTATTTCTGGTGTCGCTTGATGCCACCATAGGCTTCGCTGTCTTTCCCGCATTGCGCCACGCCTTCCCGGATGTACGGCCCAGTGAGCTGTCCTGGGTGTTGAATGCCTATACCATCGTTTATGCTGCATTACTGGTACCCGCCGGTCGCCTGGCAGACTTATTGGGGCGCAAGCGTTTGTTCATACTTGGTGTAGGCGTGTTCACCCTGGCATCTGGTTTGTGCGGTGTGGCTGGCAGCACGGGCATGCTGATCTTCTTCCGTGTCTTGCAAGCTGTAGGCGCGGCCTTGCTGACGCCAACTTCTTTGGCGCTGGTATTGCAGGCTTTCCCTATCGAGAAACGTGCCATTGCCGTCAGCCTGTGGGGTGCGGTTGCTGCGCTGGCAGCGGCAGTCGGGCCAAGTGCAGGTGCGCTCATTATAGAGAGCATCAACTGGCAGTGGGCATTTTTGATCAATGTCCCTATAGGCATCATCGCCATGATCAGGGCGGCGCTAAGCCTGTCAGAATCGCGCAACCTGGAAACCGGCCATCGTTTTGACTGGCCAGGTGTATTCTTGCTCATTGCAGGGAGTGGCTTGCTGATACTGGGCATAGTCCAGTCCGACAGTTGGGGCTGGCAGGCACCGGCGACTCTTGCCACCATCAGCGTTGGCGTAGCAATACTTCTTGTCTTTATTTATTGGGCTAAAGGCAGGCCACATGCAGCGGTGGATTTGAGTTTGTTCGAGGACAGGAATTATCGCTTTGTGAATGCTGCCACCCTGGTATTTGGTGCAGCTTTTACCGCCATGTTCCTGAGCTTCTTTTTATTCATGACGGCGATCTGGCATTACGGTCTCACCAAGGCTGGTTTTGGTATCACACCTGGCCCTTTGATGGTCATGCCAGTGGCAATTATCTCTGGCCGTTGTGTCGCCCGCTTTGGTCATAAACCTTTGTTGGTAGCAGGTGGATTGATCTATGCCCTGAGCGGCTTATGGTTTTACCTGAACACCAGTCTGACAGCTGATTATCTTACGGTCTGGTTGCCTGGCATGCTGCTTAGTGGCATAGGCGTAGGGCTGGTGCTGCCATCGCTTTCAGGTGCAGCCGTGGCGCGTTTGCCTGCAAAACGTTTTGGTGTGGGTAGTGCAGTCAATCAGGCAATCCGCCAGTTTGGTTCTGCTCTGGGTGTGGCGTTCACAGTGACCATACTGGGGGGACAGGTGCAGAATCTGCAGCAATTCCGCTATGTTTATCTCTTTTTGGTTGCGGGTGGTGTATTGACTTCTTTGCTAAGTATGTTCATCAGGACGCAAGCTGTGCAAAAACCTGAGATACAGGCCGATGTGCCAATAATAGCCTGATCCGGACACCAAATCATGCATCAGGATAAATCAAAAGATCACGAGCATGGGCAAGGGCGTCATCCAGTCTGTCATTGCCCCAGTACATCTGCTCGCCAACAAAGAAAGTAGGCGCACCAAATATGCCTTTGTGCATGGCCAGCTCAGTTTGCTTGCGCAGCTTCAATTTGTTTTCATCGCTCAGCGCTTGCTCAATGATCTCAATTGCCGGCAAGCCCATGTCGTTTAACACAGCAGTCACGACATCCTTGTTGTCAATATCGCGATCATACGCAAAATTCATTTGCATCATGCGACGGCAATATTCCGCTATCCAGCTTTGTTCCGCACCCAACACAGCGACCCTCAATGGTAAGATGGCAGAACGCGGGAAATTGCCAGGCCTTTTCCAGGGCAGGTCATACTTGCGGCATTGTCTTTCCATGTCCAGCCAGACATAATCACCCTTGGCCTTTTGCAAAACAAAGGGCGAAGTGTTCCAGCCAAAAGCCTGAAATATGGGGCCAAGCAAGAATGGTTGCCAGCGCACCCTGACACCAGCCCTGGCTGCATCCTGCTCTATACGCATGACGCTCAGGTAACTGTAGTTGCTGCCAAATTCAAACCAAAAATCGATGACGGGCATGGTGGTGACGGGCGTATCCATCGTGACTCCTTTTCAAAATACAACAAGGCAACGCAGCTCTATGCTTTCCCTTGGCGGTGCATCATTTGGTGCATGTGGATGATCAAATGCAGCATGTGGCGTAAAGCGCGAAACGCCATTGAACTGGCTGTCATACTGCTTGAAAATCAGCGCCTCATGCGGTTGCATTTCGGCGAAATAAGACCAACGATGTCCTGGTGAAAATCTGGATAGGTAAATTTCACCGGTGCGGTTAGGGTACTTGACATCGCAAGCCAGCAAGTGGGATTGCCTGACCGTGCGCGCATCACACACCGCCAGCGGTGTATCCAGCACGGTATTGTGGGTAGGGCGCCAGATATTGATGATGCAATAGCGCCGTATCTCAGCCATCACTTCCATATCTCTGACAACAAGCGCCAGGCGCTTTTGCCCTGATTGCTCGGTGTAGTCATTGTGTATGCGCCCATTGGCTGCTGCCAGGCCATTCTCTGCCCGCTTGCCGAAGGATAAAGTGGTTTCTCTGGGTTCGCGCCTTCTGACCAGATGATCGAAGACATAAGCCTGTCTGCCACCAGTAACTGCCAGCGCCAGTTCACGCGCTTCCTGATAATAATCAGACCTGACCTCTTCGTGATCCATGAAATTTTTCACGGACGTAGGCGCATCCCATAATTCAAAACCTTCGCGTTCAAGCTGCGGTTCCTGTTCTACCTGCCGCGCATCATGTATCGCCACTTCACGCAAATCATAAGTGGCGTTCTCCCATGGGATGCCAGTGGGTGGTTCAAAGGTATAGCTGACAGGGCGCTGCTCGCCAGGCAGGACATAGCTCATCGGCGCCAGCACGTAGCTGCTGCCTGGCATTGATACTGGTAGTGAAAATTCCCTTTGATGCTCAGTAAAGACATCCATATTGCCTCCGGCCATATTGTGACGAAGCCGGGCTTCCGGATGGTAAGTTCAGGGCTGTCGTCTATGGATATTTAAACGGATGTGAGACTGATATTCAAACGAGATTTTTGCGCCATTCGCATGCTTGAAATGCATGCGAATGCATACTTAAGTCTGTGAGATGCTAAAAATATTAACGACTGTTTTCTGCGAGTAGTCTGCTCCTGACTTCCATCAAGGCAAAGCCCAGCAGATTCAATCCCTGCCAAAGATGCGGGCTATTGCTGTCAGGATGGTCTTGTGCCAGACCTATGCCCCAGATTTTATCCAGCGGACTGGCTTCGACGATGATCTTGTCACCGATACTTAACAGGTACTGCTTCAGTTTTGGGTTTTGTAAAAACTTCGCATAGTTACCATCGACTACTATCTGGAAGCGATGTTCTACCCACAATGTCTCTTCATAATTCTTCACTTTCCTGCCCAGGCGTTTCACCATATCCGGATCATTGGTCGCCAGGATTTCCTTAAGCACGACCTTGTCGTCGAACAATCTGGCCTTGCCAGCCATCATGTAATGTTCAGCAGTAGGGTAAGTGATGCCATCGATCTGGAACGGCGCAACAAACCATTGACTGAAACAGGCCCTGTCTGCTTGCAGGCCGCGTTGCTTATGACCCCAGAAATGCAGATAGTCGAATTGCCTTCCCGCGCCTATCTGCTTTAATAATTCTTCTAGCGTATTCATGTCTTTCCTGTACTGTCTGGAATGCTGTCCACAGGCCAAGTTAGTACCCAGGCATGCTGTTCTGTGGTTTGAGGTGTCTCTGGCCAGTAGCGTTTCTTTTCCATCTGCTGCCATAATTGCGCCAGTTCCTGCAAGCCTGCCTTACTGTTCTGATGTTGCTCTGCCAGATAGCAACCTATGACCGTGCCGGTGCGGCCAATGCCGCCAAAGCAATGCACATACACGGTATGCTGCTTTGCAATTGCTTCGTGCAGTACTCGCAGGATTTCCTGCATCTGCCCTAGCGACGATGGTGTATGTCGGTCTGGTATGGCAAAGCGGCGGTGCTGGGCCTGCATGCCGCGTTCTTTCGCCAGCTTCATCAGCAGCGGTGCATAAGGGGCCAGTTCATCTTCTTCTGTCAGGTCGATAAAATAATCGACGCCGCAATCGAGATATTGCCCCAGTCTTTGTGCTGCCGTTTTTTCATCCAGTGCACCCGGGTATTCGCCTGCCAGTAACTGTCCTGGCCTTACCCAGTAAGTATTCTGATGTGGTCGCTTGGTTGTCATCATCATTCAATTCATCCTGATCAAATATGTTGGTGGCACGCTGTCGCATAACCATACGCCATTCGCCGATACAAAAAAATGGAAGCCATCTTCCTGCATCTGTTTTGCCATGACCTGCAAGATAACCGGCGTGCCGTGCCGCGCACCAACGGTATGCGCCGTTGTCGTATTTGCCGAAAGATGGACATGATGACGCGAACCCGGGCGCAGTCCATCTTTCATGATGGAAGCAATGAAACGGCTGGCCGTACCATGATATAAAACGTCTGGCGGCACTGTCACAGGCAAGGCCAGATCCACCGTTACCGAATGCCCCTGGTTTGCACGTATGCGCAAACCATCTTCACTGATGGCAAAGCGCTGCTTGTCAGAAATGCGCACTGCTTCATGCAAGTCTTCCAGCTTGAAGCGTTTGCCATGCTTCGCGGCCTGGCTCATTAGTGTGGATATTTCTGTCCAGCCTTGTGCATCCAGAGTGATGCCTATGGAGTCGGGCTGGTGGCGCAGTACGTAGCTGAGGAATTTGCTGAAGTTTTTTTGAGATTGAGTTATTTGCATTTTATTTTTCTTTTTATGAGTTACCTGTCTTGCAGGATTAAGCGCACTATAAATCAAGTTAGTTATATAAATCAACTAAGATAGTTTCGTAATGTAACTAAGATTGCCCATTTGTTGTTTTCGCGCATGTTTGAGATGGAAGTAAATAGCCGATCACAATTAAGCGGCATTGGAAGGTAAATACATTGAGTATGTATTTATTGCATTTTTCGAATTTGCAAGAAATTGTAATCACTAGAGGCGAGATGCAGGCGCAGAGCGAAACTAGCGATTTATGCTAAGTTATTGAAAATAATAACTTATTCTTGACTGCGAGCAGCGTCTTTGACACCGATTAATGAAATAAAAGAATATACGGCCACTTAGTTGCGAAAAATAACTAAGTAGCCTACAATGGAATCAGCCTCACAAGAAAAAGGAAATATCATGAAACGCAATTTGCAAGTCCTTATCATTGATCCGCAAAATGATTTCTGTGATTTGCCGCCAGCTTATCTGGCAAGGGATGTGCATAGCGCAGAGCCATTATCGCCGGCATTGCCTGTGCCTGGTGCCCATGCCGACATGTTGCGCGTGGCTGAACTTATCAATAAAGGCGCAGATGGCATCAGCGGTATCAGCATCACTCTGGACGCACATCATCGCTATGACATTGCCCATCCCACTTTCTGGATGAAAGGGCAGGGCGCGGCAGTGGCTCCTTTCACCAGCATCTCTGCAGAGGCAGTACGCGCTGGCGAATATCAGCCACGCCAGCCTGAAGCCTTGCCACGTGCGCTGGCCTACCTGGATGCACTGGAAGCTGAAGGCCGTTATCAGTTGATGATATGGCCAGTGCACTGTGAAATTGGTTCATGGGGGCAGAATGTGCATGCAGATGTGCGTGCAGCCTATAATGCCTGGGAAGAAAAACAGCTGGGTGTGGTCAACAAGATCAACAAGGGTTCCAACCCCTGGACTGAGCATTATTCGGCAGTCAAAGCAGAAGTGCCGGATGCCAGTGACCCGGATACGCAACTGAATCAGCAATTGATTACTGAACTGAGTAAAGCTGACCGCGTGTATATTACTGGCGAAGCAGGCAGCCACTGCGTAAAAGCGACCACTGAACATCTGGTAGAAAATTTTGCCGCAGCCGATTTACACAAGCTGGTATTGGTAACTGATTGCATGAGTGCAGTCACTGGTTTTGATGCCCAGTTCGAAGGCTTTGTACGCGACATGGCAGCCAGGGGCGTGCAGATTGCGAAGATGGCAGATGTATTGCCTGAGTTATTGGCGAATGCATAGAGGCCGAAAAAAGATAAATGTGTAGGGTACGCCGTGCGCTTCACCCTTTTGTCAAAAAATTGCGAGCTGATGATTGTTTGTTGGTGCGTCAAACAATGGTGCGCATGGCGCACCCTACTTAAGTGATACTAGAAAAGAAAAATATGAAACCCGTAGTTCAAAGTTTGCTGGAAACTGATTTATACAAATTCACCATGTGGCAGGCATTGCTGCATAGCCATCCAAATACCCAGACTGAGTATGCTTTCGTTTGCCGCAATTCTACGGCTTATCCGCTGGCAGAATTAAAGCAAGATGTTGAGCGTGAAATCGATCATTTGTGCGCGCTTAATTTTACGGAAGATGAACTCGATTATCTGCGTTCCTTGCGCTTCATCAAAAGTGACTTTACTGACTTTTTGACGGTCTTTCATTTCCAGCGTAAATTCATCAAGGTCAGTGCCGATGGCGACAATTTGCAAATTGTGGCAACAGGCCCACAAGTGCATGTCATGGGCTTTGAAATTTTTGTACTGCATATCGTCAATGAGTTATATTTCCGCCGCTTGCAAACAGCAGATACTCTGGACGAAGGCAGGCGCAGGCTGGCAGCAAAGATAGAACAAATCCGTGAATTTGGAAAAGAAGCACCCAAAGCCCATCCATTTGAATTCTTTGATTTTGGCTTGCGCAGGCGTTTCTCTGGCGAATGGCATGATGAAGTCGTCGCCACGCTGGCGCGTGAAGTGCCACAATTCTTCAAGGGCACATCGAATGTGTACCTGGCCAAGAAACACAAGCTGGTGCCCATCGGTACGATGGCACATGAGTACCTGCAGTCTTATCAGTCTTTTGGCGTGCGTCTGCGTGATTTCCAGAAAGCGGCGCTGGAAGACTGGGTGCAGGAATACCGTGGCGACCTGGGTACTGCCTTGACAGACGTTGTTGGCATGGATGCCTTCCTGTCTGACTTTGATCTCTACTTTGCCAAACTGTTTGATGGCTTGCGACACGACTCTGGTGATCCTGTGGTCTGGGGTGAAAAAGCCCTGGCGCATTATGCCAAATTGCGTATCGATGCGCATACCAAACGCCTGGTGTTTTCTGATGGGCTGGATCTGGAAACTGCATTTAGCCTGTACCGCCATTTTGCTGACCGCACCATGACAGGTTTTGGCATAGGCACCAATCTGACGAATGATACTGGTATCAAGGCGCTGAATATCGTCATGAAACTCAAGTCATGCAATGGACAGCCAGTAGCAAAATTATCTGACTCTGCTGGCAAGACCTTGTGCACGGATGAAACCTTCCTTGCTTATATGCGTCAGGTTTTCAATCATCCCGTAATGTAAATGAAGTTGTATCCAGGAATATCATCATGTTGAAACTGGCAGTTGCACAATTAAATTATATGGTTGGTGACTTTGCTGGCAATACTGCAGCGATCATCATGCATATGCAAAAAGCTGCGGCGGCAAATGCCGATGTTGCAGTGTTTAGTGAACTTTGTGTTTGTGGCTATTACCCCGGTGATTTACTCGAAGACAGTGCTTTCCTTGCGAAGGCTGAGCAGGCATTGACCAGCATCATGCAGGCTTCCAGAGAGAACCCCGATCTCGTCAGCGTGATTGGTACCGTGCGTCCAAACAAAGCTCAGGGCAAAGCTTTGCATAATGCCTTGCTGGCGATACGCAATGGTGAGATCGTTGCTGAATACTACAAGCAATTGCTGCCCACTTACGGCATCTTTGATGAGCGCCGCCACTTTGAACCGGGGCAGGAAGTTGCCAGCACACTGGATGTGGCTGGTTTCAAGCTGGGTTTCATGGTTTGTGAAGATGGCTGGAATGATGAAGAACATGATTACCAGGTTAATCCCTTCAACGCATTGACAGCAGCCAAGGTGGATCTGATCATCAGTATCAATGCCAGTCCTTCGGATATAGGCAAGCGCCAGCAAAGACATGCGATGTTTGCCAAGGCGGCAGCGCATCATCTACTACCCCTGCTGTATGTGAACCAGGTAGGCGGACAAGATCAACTGGTGTTTGATGGCGCTTCATTTGCGGTCACACCTGATCATGGGGTGACTTTTGAGGCAGCACGTTTTGAAGAGGACTTTCAGTTGCTGGGATTTTCAGACCTCCATTTCACCGCAATTGATGGCGCAGCATTAGCCAAGCCGGATAGCACAGGTTTATCCGTACCAGAATTTACCCGCCGCCAGATCGTCCTGGGTCTGCAAGATTATGCGCGCCGTTGTGGTTTCAAGCAGGTCGTCGTTGGTTCTTCAGGTGGTATTGACTCGGCATTGACGATCGCCCTGGCAGTACAGGCACTGGGTGCAGAAAACGTTATCGCCATCACCATGCCATCAGCGTATTCAAGTACAGGCTCAGTATCTGACTCAGTCAAATTATGCGACAACCTGCAAGTCAAACTGCATACGCATCCTATACTCAGTCTGGTAGAGCAATATGCCAAGGGTTTTGAGGATGCGTTTGCCTCGCCTTTGCGCGGCCTGACGCAAGAGAATTTGCAGGCACGCATACGCGGCACCATCCTCATGGAATACTCAAACGCTTTTGGCGCACTTTTGCTGACGACGGGTAACAAGAGCGAGATCTCGGTCGGCTATTGTACTTTGTACGGCGACACCAATGGTGGCCTGGGTTTGATCGGCGACTTGTACAAGACAGAAGTGTATGCTTTGTCGCAACATGTCAACAATGCCGCCGGGCGCGAGATTATCCCGCAAGATGTATTGACCAAACCACCTTCAGCAGAGCTGGCACCTGACCAGCTTGATACGGATAGCTTGCCACCGTATGATGAGCTCGATGAAATGCTGAAATGGCATATAGAAGGCAAGCGCCTGCCTGCCCTTGAGTTTGCCAAAGCGCAGGCTTTTGTAGAACAATTACAAAAGACAGAAGTTGGCCAGAAAAGCCTGAGCCGCATAATAGGCATGGTAGCGCGCAATGAATATAAGCGCCGCCAGGCGCCACCCATTATCCGCGTACGTGCCCGTGCTTTTGGTAGTGGACGCCAGATGCCGATTGCGGCAAAGTACAGCAATTAAGATTAATCAAAGTTTTATTTTATGAAGTCATCCATGCAAATCGACGTTGCAGTACTGATAGGACGCTTTCAACCTTTTCATAATGGCCATGCCACGCTCTTGCAGCTGGCACTGGAAACTGCCGAAGAAGTGGTCGTGATACTTGGTTCATCCTTCCATGCACGCAGTACCAAGAACCCTTTCACCTGGCAAGAGCGGGCAGACATGATCAATGCAACGCTCACACCCGCAGAGCGTGACAGGGTATCGTATATTGCCGTACGTGATTATTATGATGATGCACGCTGGGCAACAGCAGTGCGTGGCAAGGTGGAAAGACACTTCCCTTACGCAAAGCGCATCGCTTTGATAGGCCACTTCAAGGATGCTTCCAGCTATTACCTGAACCGCTTCCCGCAATGGCAGTTGGTCGCGGCAGAGCAGTTGCTGGCGATTGATGCCACAGTCATACGCCGGGTATTGTTCGAGGCGGAAGACATGCGCGTGTCACTCGATGTGATTGCCCATTACCTGCCACTGAGCATACGACAATATCTGAAAGCCTGGAGCATCTTGCCGCATTATGCCGTGCTGGTGAAAGAACATGCACAATTGCTGGCTTACCAGGCCGCGTGGAAACCGGCACCTTACGCCCCCATGTTCGTCACACTGGATGCAGTGGTCAAGGCGGCTGGTCATATCTTGCTGGTCCAGCGCGGCGGTTTCCCTGGCAAGGGCTTGTGGGCGTTGCCTGGTGGCTTCCTTGACCAGAATGAACGCCTGTTCCAGGGGGCGATACGCGAATTGTTTGAAGAAACCAATCTGGCGGTGCTGGCCTCTACGCTTGAACATTCTTTGGTCGATGTCAAAGTGTTTGACCATCCAGGCCGCAGCCTGCGTGGTCGTACCATTACCCATGCACATTATTTTGATTTGCAGACTGATCACTTGCCCGATATCCGCGCCGCTGACGATGCTGCCCAGGCAGCCTGGGTCAGCATAGACAAGTTAGAAGGGATGGAGGAATTATTCTTTGACGATCATTTCCATATCCTTGATCAGTTTCTTAATCTGACGGCTGGTGAATAAAGAAAAGGCAGGCACGATAAAGTGTCTGCCTTTTTGATTTAAGCCCCCGCTTACTTGTACTGTGGGGTAGTCAGCAAGAAACCACCACCCTGGTAGATGGTGGTGATGTCGTCTTTTTCAGGATACTCACTACTGTCTGGGTACAGGTGAGAAAACACCGTGGAGCTGTCTTTTGCCTTATAGCCCAGATGTGCGGCTTTTTTATTGTCCCACCACTTGCCCGGATTCTCAGAAACACCAAAGGCGATGGTGTGACCCACACGCTGGGCAAAGATAGAACAGCGCAGCATTTCAACCAGATCATCGTAACTGAAATAAGTCACCAGCATACGGCGTGTAGTTGGCACAGGGAAGGATGAACCTATGCGTATGCAGACGGTTTCTATGCCAAACCTGTCATAGTAAAAACGGGACAGTGATTCGCCAAAACATTTGCTGATGCCATACATGCCGTCAGGGCGGGTAGGCATGTCTGCATCGATGTAATCCGTAGTACGGTAAAAACCAACGGCATGATTCGAGCTGGCAAACACGACGCGTTTTACCTTGTGCTTGTGCACTGCTTCATAGATATTGTAAGTGCCCTGAATATTCGCATGCATGATGGCTTCAAAATTGGCTTCGGTAGAAATGCCGCCAAAATGCAGTACCACATCCACACCTTCCATCAATGCCAGCACAGCAGCTTTGTCGGCCAGATCACACTGTACGACCTCTTCGCCTTCGCCTGCAGGACCAAGATCGGCAATATCGCTAAGGCGCACGATGTTGGCCCAGGCCTTGATACGTTCACGCAAAATCTTGCCAAGGCCACCCGCAGCACCAGTCAGTAAGATGCGGTTAAATGGTTTTTCAGTAATATTGGTATTCATGGGATTCCTTCTCTTCTATTGAATTCTTGATGCGCAACTATGCTCAGGCCAGGCTATCAGGTGATCGGTGCCGGGTTAAACAAGACCAGTGCATTATGCAATTTCCAGTGTTCGGCCCAGGTTTCCTTGCCACTGGCGACATCCAGCAACATCTGGAATAACTCCCAGCCTACATCCGCTATCGTGGCTTCGCCGCTGGCGATTTTGCCGGCATTGATATCCATCAGATCATTCCAGCGTCTGGCCAGGTCATTTCTGGTAGCGACTTTAATGACGGGGACTGCCGCCAGGCCATAGGGTGTGCCGCGTCCAGTGGTGAATACGTGCAAGTTCATGCCTGCAGCCAGTTGCAAGGTACCACAGACAAAATCACTGGCAGGCGTAGCGGCATAGATCAGGCCTTTTTGTGTCAGCTTATCACCCGGCGACAGGACACCAGAAATGGTGGAGCTGCCAGACTTGACAATAGAGCCCATGGCTTTTTCAACGATATTTGACAGCCCGCCTTTTTTATTGCCCGGTGTGGTATTTGCGCTGCGGTCGACGCCGCCACGTTTCAGGTATTCGTCATACCAGGCCATTTCCCTGATCATGGCTGCTGCCACTTCCGGATTGGCGGCGCGTGAAGTCAACTGGTCTATGCCATCGCGTACTTCTGTCACCTCAGAAAACATCACTGTCGCACCAGCACGCACCAGCAGATCGGTTGCAAAACCGACTGCCGGGTTGGCTGTCACACCTGAGAATGCATCACTGCCACCACATTGCACGCCCACAACCAGCTCTGATGCGGGGCAGGGTTCACGGCGGCGCTTGTCCAGTTCTGCCAGCTGTTTTTCTGCCGTGCGCATGATGGAGGCGATCATGGAATTAAAACCCACGTGTGCCTGATCCTGCAGACATACCAGCGCAGGTTCGCCGCTGCCTTCATCTCCCTTTTTAATAGGAATGCTGCCCTTTGGGAATAAGCGTGTTGGTTGCAGTTTTTCACAGCCCAGGCTGACCACCATGGCTTGCCCGCCAAAATTCGGGTTCAGGCTTATATTACGCACAGTGCGTATCGGGATATTGGCATTTGGTGCATCAATGGCAACGCCACAGCCATAAGTATGTTCCAGACCGATCACGTCGTCGACGTGGGGGTATTTGGGCAAAAGCTCTTCCTTGATGCGTTTGACAGCATGTTCCACCACACCGGATACGCATTGCACTGTCGTCGTAATGGCCAGGATATTGCGTGTGCCTACACTGCCGTCCGCATTCTTATAGCCCATGAAGGTATAGCCTTCCAGTGGCTCGGTTTCAGGGGCCGATACGGTAGCGATAGGCAGATCCACCAGCTCTCTGGCGGCAGGCATGCGTATCAAGGATTCTTCTACCCAGCTGCCTTGGGGGATGTTGCGCACCGCATAACCTATGGTGACGTTGTAACGGGTGATTGCTGTGCCTTCTACTATGTCTTGCAAGGCCAGTTTGTGGCCCTGGGGGACGTGCTCCAGCAATTTCAGGCCACAGGGGAAAACCGTGGCTGCAGGTAAGCCGCCATCATTGGCAACAATGGCAACGTTGTCATTACCATGCATGCGTATATACAGTGGTGAACTGACAGGCAGGCTGGTGCTGGATATCGTCATTTTCTTTTCCCCTTCTTTGCCAATTGTGGCTTTCAATGCACAAAGAGTTGAGCTGCGCATAATTATTTTTGTCGAGAAATCTGATTTTCATGAAATTGGTCATACCAAAAAGGTTTTGACTTGAACATTTACAAAGAGACTTGTGGCCGCGTTGGTAATTTGTATCGTTACTACCAAGAAACCAGTTTCTCCTATGAAAATCCGTTTTTTTATACCGTCAGATTTTTCTTTTTTTACGGGAGGAAATGCAGAGTCCGCTATAATCCCTCTCGTATCATTTGTGGCGAGTATGCCACCAAATAAAAAATCTGGCTAGTCCACATTGCAAATTTGGTCTGACCACATTAGAATGGCCTGACCGAATTGCTTTTATTAAGCTTTTCTATGAGTAGCAAACACCATGATGAAAAAAAATAGTTCACAGAACGAACAGCCACCACATGAGCCAAGGTTGTACCGCGTGGTGGCAGACAGGATTCAAGCCCTGATCGCTGAAGAGAATATTGCAGCTGGAGAGCGCTTGCCGTCCGAACGCGATCTGGCGACCAAGCTCAGTGTCAGCCGTGCATCTTTACGTGAAGCACTGATTGCGTTGGAGCTGGGTGGTGTGATTGAGGTACGTGGTGGTTCAGGTGTATATGTCAGTGAACTGCCAGAAGCGCAGGCTAATGTGCCTGAAGCAGGGCCGGGGCCATTTGAGGTACTTTCGGCCCGGCGTTTGATAGAAGCAGAAGTAGCGGCAATTGCAGCGAGAGTGGCAACTGACTCTGCGATTGATGAGATTTTGAAGGCAGTACTGGAGATGGAAAAGCATCATGCCAATTACTCCAGTAATGAAAACGCTGACAGGAATTTTCATCTGGCCATCGCCAGGGCGACAGGTAATAGCGCACTGGTAGGTACGGTGGAGTATCTGTGGAATCAGCGGGGCCGTTTGTGGCACAAATTGAAGGAGCATTTCCAGACAGAAGACTTGCGGCAGGAAACACTGACTGATCATAGAAATATTTTGGAGGCGATTGCCTCTCATGATCCGGCAGCTGCACGCAAAGCGATGCGTGCGCATCTGGAAAGGGTAACAAGGACTTTCTCACGCGGATGAGCAAATAAGCGCACAAGCGCCCAAGTGCATATACAAATAAGCAGGTCAGTCATAAAGCAAAGAAAACATTTGCGACTCTATCTGCAGTAATCGGGTTTTATATTTTTTGACCGGCTGCGACCCCGGCGGGGCTTTTTGCGCCCATCTTCGTCGCAGTGGCACAGAGTACGCGAGGTGCTCCAACTAGTGCTCCATGTCCCACGAGGCATGGACGCGAGAATTCTATGAAAACTGGAGGAGACTGCATAATGAAACACGATAAGAAATTCCAAAGACCTATGTTTGTACTGTCATCCATTGCCCTGGCAGTGCTGACTATGGTCAATCAGGCACAGGCACAAGAAATACAAAGGGTGGAAGTAACAGGTTCATCCATCAAGCGTCTGGCATCAGAAGCATCACTGCCGGTCACCATGGTAACTGGTGAAGAGCTGGAAAAACGCGGCATGACCACTCTGGCTGATTTGATGATGTCCTTGCCTGAGTCAAGCTCACTGGCACCATCGAATGCCGGTTCCGGTACCAATATCAATCTGCGTGGTCTGGGCGTCAACCGTACTCTGGTTTTGCTGAATGGCCGTCGCCTCGCCAATGAAGCGATTGCCGATGGCTATGCCAATCTGGATGTCATCCCGATGAGTGCGATCGCCAGGGTAGAGATCCTGCGCGACGGTGCTTCTTCAATTTATGGATCTGATGCTATCGGTGGTGTGGTTAACTTTATCACCAAGCGTACCGTCGTCGGTAATTCCGTATCTGCACAATATGTCAAACCACAGAAATCTGGTGGCGGTGATGAGCAGCGCGTTAGCGCTACGGTTGGTGTCGGTGATCTGCAAAAAGATGGCTGGAATTTGTATGGTACGGTAGATGCACATCGCCGCAGCCGCTTGCTGGCTTCTGACCGCGCCGAACTGAGTACAACAGAAATACTGACCAGTATAGGCCGTGCACCGACACTGGGCAGCGGTGGCTATGCCATGCCTGCCAACTTCACCACAGCCACCAATAAAACTGCTGCCAATCCTTACTATGCAACTGGTTGCCAGGGCCCATACAGCATACAAGGTGCAAAAAATACTTGCATCCTGAACGCGGCTTACTACGGCACGGCACTGTACGGTAACGAACAGGTTACTTTCTATGCCAAGGGCACGAAGAAATTCAGTGACGACCATATCCTGACTATTGATTACATGCGCGGTCAGGAACACATACTCGGCACAAAAAATCCGACTACCAGCCTGGCTGCAAATGGCGTTGCTGCCTTATTGCCATCGACCAGTAAATGGTACCCCGGTGGTAGTGGTGGCGTACCCGCAGTTGCTGGCTTGAAGGGGGAGCCGCTGACCGTTACCTGGAGTGCGGCAGACCTGGCCGAAGCCACCACCAAGGACGTACAAGTCAACCAACGAATCAGCGTGAATGATGAAGGCCGTTTTGGTAACTGGGATTACAAAGCCGGTTTTGTCTACGGACACAGCCAGCGTGATAATTATTACGAAGCAGGTTATGTGAATGGTCCTGGCCTGTTGACCGGTCTTGCCAATGGCACACTCAATCCTTTCGGTTTGCAAGATGCTGCCGGTAAAGCTTACCTGGCAAGTATCTCGGTAGACGGCGCATTGAATCGCCACTCCATCAGTACATTTACAGGCATAGACCTGACGGCCTCCACCGAATTGACTACACTCGCTGGCGGACCGTTGACACTTGCTTTGGGTGCTGATCTGCACAGGGATACAACAGAAGATACCAAGACCGATATCACCTCTGTTGTTACCTATGCAGCTTCTGGGCCATCGCATGGTCAGGGTGCACGCAATGTTGCGGCGCTTTATGCTGAAATGGAAATTCCTGTCACCAAGGAATTGAATTTCAACGTGGCCGTACGTGACGATCATTTCAGTGATTTTGGCAATACCATCAATCCCAAGGCCAGCTTCCGCTATCAGCCCATGAAGTCTTTGATGTTCCGTGGTTCTGCCAATACCGGTTTCCGTGCACCGACATTGTTTGACCGCTATGGTTATCGCGTAGCAGGTGCGAACACCACCACTGCTGCCAAATGGGATGATCCTCTGCAATGTCCAGGCGGCACGCCTGGCGTAGCGGGCACCGGTAAAGCCTTGCCTGGTCTGGTGGCGTCAGCGGTATGTAATGTATCTCTGCCACGTCAAACCGGTAGTAACCCTGATCTGAAGCCAGAAACTTCAAAGGGCTTTACTCTGGGTATCGCTGCTGAACCAGTGCAAAATCTGACAGTATCTGCGGATTACTGGCATATAGAGATGAAGGACATGCTGGCTAACCTGCCTGAGCAAGTCTACTTCCTGAACCCAACCAAGTATGCAGACCTGTTTGTGCGTAATGCTGATGGCTCACTGGCTTACATCAAGAACATCACGATGAATCTGGGTGGTCAAAAAGCTTCTGGTATTGACCTTGCCCTGGCCTATTCCATTCCTAAAACATCCTTGGGTAATTTCAAGTTTGAGTTGAATGGTACTTACCTGACGCAGTTCGATAACCAACTGGAAAAGGACAGCGCCTATGTCTCCAACGTGGGTCGTTTTGGTGTAGCCAGCAATGGTACGACCAGCAGCTTGCCTATCATTACCTTCCGCTGGAAACATACACTGACGATGGCATGGAATTATGGTAACTGGAGTTCTCAACTGACGCAAAACTATAACACTGGCTACCATGACCAGAATTTGATTGCGGCTGAATACTTCAGGGACATCGAGCCATACCAGGTCTGGAATCTGACAGCAAGTTATCGTGGTTTCAAAAATCTGACTTTGTCAGCTGGTATCACCAACTTGCTGGATGCCAAACCACCTGTCACCAATCATAGTGGTTATACCTACGGTTACCTGAGCAGTGCAGCCAGCCCTATCGGTCGCGCTTTCAATGCACGTATGACGTATAACTTCTAAGTGTAGATGTAGTTATTTGACAGAGACAGGGTTTGTTCGCAGACCCTGTTTTTTTTAAGAATTCAGAAATCCCATGAAACCTATACTCCGCACTATCGCCATGACCGGGATCAGCGCACTGTTGTTTTGCGCTTGCAGTCAACCAAAACAGGCTGAATCCCAGACTCCAGCCCTGGCCACAAAAGCTAGCCGTATCATACTCGTCGGCGACTCTACCATGGCACCCAAAAGTGGTTATGGTGATGCCTTGTGCCAGCGCTTCGAGCCTGATGTAACCTGCCTGAATCTGGCAAAAGGCGGGCGTAGCTCTGGCAGCTATCGTGCCGAGGGTTCATGGGAAATAGTACAGAAATTAATGGCAAGCAATGCACAATTCAGCCAGACCCTGGTACTGATACAGTTCGGGCATAATGACCAGCCCGGCAAGCCAGGGCGATCTACTGATCTGGCGACAGAATTTCCCGTCAATATGGCAGGCTATATTGACGACTTACAGGCAGCGGGTGCGCAAGCCGTGCTGGTAACGCCATTGACCAGGCGCAGCTTCAAAGGCACGCAATTGCAAAATGACTTGCGTCCGTGGGCAGAAGCCAGCATAAAAGTAGCAGCGGACAAGCATGTGCCCATGATAGATTTGAATGCCATCAGTTACAGCGCTGTACAAGCCATGGGTGAGGCTGAAGCTGATACGCTGGCAATGGCACCACCACCTGCTGTACAACCGGCTGCAACAACTGACCTGACCAAGACTGAAAGAGCGGGTGCTGCAAAATCTGCTTTTGACCGTACCCATCTGGGTAGCAAAGGTGCAGCTTATTTCTCTGCCATGGTATTGAAAGAACTACTGATGGCCGCGCCCTCCTTGCAAACACGTGTGAATGCGGAGAGTAGATAATGGACAGGGAAAAAGACTTGCCGGCAATTCGCCTGGCTGTTGCGATATCAGGTTTGTTGTTTGCCAACACCATATATGCGCAAGACAGCCGCCAGGTAAAAGAACCCCAGATACCTGCAATCTGCAGCGTGCTTGCAGCACAACGGGATAGTGGCAGACAAGATGCAACAGCGGGCAGGGCACCCGATACCCAGGCCCTGCAGGCGGCAATAGATGCCTGCCACCCTGGGCAGGCAGTACGTTTGCGCAGCCGTAATGGCAAGGCTGCATTCTTATCCGGTGCCTTGCAATTGCGTAGCGGTGTTTCGCTATTGCTTGATGCCGGTGTGACCCTGTATGCATCCACACATCCGCTGGACTATGACCGCGGCTCAGGTATTTGTGGCACGAATGATGACAAGGGCAGAGGTTGCAAGCCTTTCATCACAGTTGATCGTGCCAAAGGCAGTGGCATCTATGGCGAGGGTGTCATTGATGGTCAGGGTGGGGAGCGCATCAGCGGTAAAGAAGAAACATGGTGGCAGATTGCCCGGCGCGCCCAGAAAGAAAATAATCGCCAGAATGTACCCAGGCTAATTGAGGTCGCGCAATCAACGGACTTCACCTTGCATAATATTACTCTGCGAAACTCGCCGAACTTCCATGTCACGTTGAATCAGGTTGATGGCTTCACTGCCTGGGGTGTGCGCATAGATACACCTGCTAACGCCAGGAATACCGATGGCATAGACCCGATTTCTTCACGCAATATTACCATCGCCAATAGTTATATCCGCACCGGTGACGACAACGTCGCCATCAAGGCTGGCAATAATGGTCCTACCGAAAATATCAGCATACGCAATAGCCATTTTTATTCTGGTCACGGTATGTCCATAGGTAGTGAAACCAATGGCGGTGTCAGCAATGTGCTGGTAGAAAATCTCAGCATGGACGGTACGACTTCTGGCCTGCGCATCAAGAGCGATGTCTCACGCGGCGGCCTGGTGCAAAACATCAGTTACCGCAATGTTTGCATACGCAATGTCAAAGCCCCCATCGATTTTGATACTCATTATGGTAAGACTGCGACCGGCAATCTGATACCACATTACCGCAATATCACGCTTGAACATGTGCAGTCACTGACACCAGGCAAGATCATTTTACAAGGCTACGATGCCGCACATCCCATAGAACTGAATATGAAAGATGTCAGTCTGGCTGATAAAAGTAACAGCCAGTTTGAGCATGTACAATTGGCAGGAAATGAAAAAATTGTCTTCAATGCTGTTGCAGCTAATCCCCGGCAATGTGAGCAGGCATTTGCCGCTTATCCAGATGCTTATGTCGTGGGGAACAATAACAAACGTCCACAACTCGATGCGCGGGCAGCCAAAGACTTTGCCTATGCCGAAGTCTTGAAATATGCAGGTTTTCCGGGTAAGGAACAGGTTGCACCCTGGGATCCCTTGTCTGAACCTGTTGCAGCCGACCCGCAATTAACACCTGACTATATCGTCGATGCCAATGCTGCGCCCGATGGCGTCAGCTTATTCAGGCAAGTGCAGGCTGCAGTCAATCAGGCTGTTAGCGATATAGACAAAGGCAAGGGAAACAAACAGCGTATTCACATCTTCATCAAACCTGGTACTTACCGTGAACTGGTGTATGTACCTGATAGCACTATTCCCATCACCCTGTATGGTAGCGATGCCGCTACGACACGCATCAGCGCCAATCTTGATGCAGCAACGACAGGCAGCACTTACATTACGCAATTTTCTGCACAATTTACGGGCGTGCACAGCAATATCGCTGCCATGTACAACAGCCTCAAAGACCGGCCAGCGCTGGGTACTTTTGGTACTGCCGTTTTATGGGTCAAGAGCCCCGGCTTTCAGGCAAAAAACCTGACCATAGAAAATGCATACAATAAGGACAGGGGTAATGCCAGGGCAGATTGCCAGCCAGGTAATTGTCCCGATGAAAATGGCATCTATGCGCGTAGCCAGATGGTCCATCATCAGGCGCTTGCCGTCATGCTTGACGGTGCAGACAAAATCCATTTTGACAGTGTGCGCATGCTGGGCTTTCAGGATACCTTGTATATGAAATCAGGCAAGGATGGTCAGACTGCCAGGAATTTTTTCCAGCGCTCCTACGTAGAAGGAGATGTGGATTTTATTTTTGGTGATGCCACAGCCTTTTTTCTGGAGACCGAAATCAAGACCCTGGGTGACCGTAACTCAGCATATGTCGGCGCACCCAGCACCAATGTGAAGACACGCTATGGTTTTGTGTTTGATCATTGCCGCTTCACCCACGACGGCAGCAGCAATGCCCTGGCGGGGAAATTCAGCCTCGCCCGTCAGTGGTTCTCCAACGAACGCTGCACGCCGTATGCGCCCGTGCCTGTCCCTGGATATGATTGCCAGATAGGCGATGTGGACGTATTCAATTCTCCGACAGGCACGATCAGGAGACAGACGCTGGAAACAGTAGGCAAGATGGTGGTCATGAACTCTGTCATCGGCGCGCATATCAATAAAAAGCAACCCTGGTCAGACTGGAACAAGAAAGGCACCTTGCCTTATCGCCCTGCACAATTTTCCAGCGATGATTACTGGGCGAATTTACTGGCCGCAAAGATTGATCCGATAAATCAGATGGGATATGCGGGTCCGTTTTCGCCCGTCCGTATATTCCTGGCTGAATTTAATAACACTGAAGAATGAGCCTGTAGCTGGCAACAGAAAAAGAGAGACGAGATGAAACAAGAAAAAAATACATTCGCGGGCCAGACTGCGCGCCGCAGTTTTATGAAGAAAATGTCGCTGACGGGATTGTCTGCCACTGCTGGCAGCGCGCTACCCTTAGGCAATGCGCTTGCAGCAACATTGATAGAAGACCCATGGCAAAAAGCCCAGGATATCGTTGATCGTCTTTCCAAACCTTTGAAATTTCGCAGTGCTGATTACCGCATCACCGATTTTGGTGCGGTCACTTGTGAGTTGAAAAAGGTCAAGTCCTGGATCTCTTTTGAAGAACAGGATAACTTGTCCACGCCAGCGGCAAATTCCAGGGATATCCATCCTGCCATTACCAAGGCTATCAAGACTTGCCATGAAGCCGGTGGTGGCCGTGTGCTGGTTCCCGCCGGGAACTGGTATTGTGCTGGCCCCATTGTTTTATTGTCGAACGTGAATGTGCATTTGCAAAAGGGTGCGCATATTTATTTCAGTAATAACCCCGAAGACTATGCCAGATATGGCAGCTTCGATTGCGGGCCTAACGGCAAGCTGGTGATTTCGCGCTGGCAAAGTAATGACTGCCTGAATTTCTCACCCATGGTGTATGCCTATGGTCAGGACAATATTGCGCTGACTGGTGATGACTGGAGCAGCATACTCGATGGTCAGGGCGGCGTCCCCTTTGATGACAATGGCGATTGCTGGTGGACCTGGAAAGGCAAACAAAAAACCATCAATTCAGTCGGGCAAAATACTACGCCCAATTACAAGCATGGCAAGCGTTCAGAAAATACCGCGAATGACCTGAATGCCACCAGCTTGGAAAAAATTGCACCACAACTGGATGAAAAACAAAGGCTGCGCATACAGGGCGACAATGATAAATGGCGTGCCGATGCCAATTACCTGCCATCCTTGTCTGAAGCGGGCGTACCCGTGGGCAAGCGTATCTTTGGCATGGGGCATAATCTGCGTCCACCGATGATACAGTTCATCAGCTGCACGAATGTGTTGATGCAAGGCTATCAGGTGAATCATACGCCGTTCTGGCAGCATCACCCTGTGCACTGCCGTAATGTCGTGATACGCAATGTCCTGGCGAAGAGTCATGGCCCCAACAGCGATGGCTTTGATCCTGAGGCATGTGACCATGTGCTGGTTGAATCCTGTACTTTTGATTCTGGTGATGACTGCATAGCCATCAAGGCGGGCAAGAATCTGGACACACAGTATGGGCCTTCGCAAAATATCGTCATCCAGAATTGCACCATGCAAAGTGGTCATGGTGCTGTGACACTGGGTAGTGAAATGGCGGGAGGCATACAGAATGTGTATGCGCAAAATCTCTTGTTTGAGAATATCAACTGGGCTACTAATCCGCTTAATACGGCGATACGCCTGAAGACAAATATGAACCGTGGCGGTTACCTTAAGAATTTCTTTGTACGCAATATCAACATACCGAATGGTGTACAGACCAGCCCGTCCTTCTACACTTCTCTGCCTGGCTCGCCGATACAGTCAAAAACGGTGGCTACGGCAGCTGGAGCCGTGATTACTTTTGATTGCGATTACGCACCGGTCAGCGACAACGTCAGGACCAGGCCGCCAGTAGTGACGAATGTGCATATCTCGAATGTCAAAGTGGGTAATGTCACGACCAAAAATGGCAAGTTCTCCTGTTTCCAGGCCATCGTTATTCTTGGTCCGGTAGCGTCGGACTATAACGGCGACGAGAAAAATCCCATGATCTTCCCGGTCACCAACGTGACCATCAGTGATTGCCAGTTTGGCACACCGGTAAATGCCGCCAGTCCTTTGTATCTGTATAACGTGCAGGGTCTGGAATTGAAAAATGTGCAGATAGGTGACAAGCTGCACAACAGTCAACTCTCAGCATAATCCTGGCAGAATAAGCCGGGCAAAAAAATGCGCATAAGAGAAAGGTCTCTCTTATGCGCTCAAGTACCGCTGCGCTTTCAGGTATTCATGGATTGATGCAAATTCAATTGGAAAATCTTGTTTCTGGGACTCCCGCCACCCCTGGTCTGACCAGCACCAGGCTGCCCGCCCACTGATCATGTTCGGCCTTGCCAGCGCCGATAGAACTCACCAGCAAGGTACTCATGTCCGGCCCACCAAAAGTACACATGGCGGGTTTATTCATGGGCAGGGCTATCGTCCTGTCGAGCTTGCCGGCAGGCGTGAAGCGCAGTACGCAGGCACCATCGTTGCCACATATCCAGTAACAGCCATCGACATCCATGGCCGCGCCATCAGGACGACCCGCCATGGGTTTCATGTCAGCAAAGACGCGTTTATTATGTGGCACGCCTTCTTCCACATCATAATCAAATGTCCAGATAGTCTGACTGGCAGGATGAGAATCAGACAAATACATGGTCTTGCCATCAGGTGACCAGGCCAGACCATTCTGGGTCAGCAGATTACTGACGGCAGGTGCTGACAAGCCTTGCTCCTCGGTATAGCGATACAGATTGCCTATCGCTTTCGCGGCAGCCATGTCCATGAACATGGTACCACTCCAGAAACGCCCCTGACGGTCGCAACGGCCATCATTGAAGCGCATCCCAGCCCCCAACTCTGCCAGTTCTGCAGGTACTGCCAGACGGGTTTGCAAGGCACGCGGGCCGTCACCCAGATGCAGGTTGAAAATACCGCTTTCCATTCCTGCAATGAAATCGCCATCCTGTTTAAGGGCGATGCAGGCGACCATTTCCGTGGTCAGCCAGGATGTCAGTTGACCATTCCTGGTATCGAGTTTCCAGATGGTTTTCGCCGGTATGTCGACCCAATACCAGGCCGCCTGCTCCGCATACCACAGAGGGCTTTCACCGACTGTGCAGTTCACAGCTGGTATCGACTCTATATAGGAAAATTCAGTCATCTTACAGGTCAGTGATTTCTTTATGTGTCGGCACCAGAGCCTTCATCATGCCCCATGCCAGCAGATAAGCCACTGCACAGAAAGTAAACATGATGGTGTAGCCAGTTTGTATATGACCCAGCTGGCCGTAATAATCAAACAGCCAGCCACCCGTTTTGGAGACCAGTACACCACCGAGACCACCTGCCATGCCACCTATGCCGACGATGGATGCCACCGATTTTTTCGGGAACATATCAGATACGGTAGTGAAGATATTTGCAGACCAGGCCTGGTGGGCAGAAGTGCCTACGCCGATCAGTAATACCGGTACCCAGAAGCCGAGGTATCCAAATGGCTGTGCCAGCAAGACCACCAGGGGGAACAGGGCAATCACCAACATGGCTTTCATGCGACCATTGTAGGCACTGTCACCACGGCGCATGAAATAGCTGGGGAAATAACCGCCTCCTATACTGCCTATCATGGTCATGCTGTACAAGACTGCCAGTGGCACGACGATTTCTGTTTTTTGCATCTTGTACTGTGCTTCCAGATATTTTGGCAACCAGAACAGGAAGAACCACCAGACACCGTCAGTCATGAACTTGCCGATGACAAAGGCCCAGGTTTGTTTGTAAGACAGTAGTTTGAACCAGGATACTTTTTTACCGGCATCGTTAGTTGTGGCTGCTGTCTCTGCTGTTTGTATGTCACCACTGTTGATGTAAGCGAGCTCTGCTGCTGACAGGTATTTTTGCTGTTCGGGTTTGTCATAGAACATCTGCCAGAAAATCATCCAGACAAAGCCAATCGCACCGATGACGATAAACGCTGCCTGCCAGCCCCATTGAGCTGCAATCAAAGGGACAGTCAAAGGCGCAAGAATCGCACCGATGTTGGCACCTGAATTAAAAATGCCAGTGGCGAAAGAACGTTCATGCTTGGGGAAATATTCTGCCGTGGCCTTGATCGCTGCCGGGAAGTTACCGGCTTCACCTATTGCCAGTACTGCACGTGAAATCATGAAGCCTGCGACTGATACCGGAACCGCAGCGATGCCCAGCGCTGTCAAGGCACTGACCATGCCATCGCCAAGCATGATGGAGTAGGCATGCATGACCGCACCGACCGACCAGACTGCAATAGCGATCAGGTAGGCTTTCTTGGTGCCTATCTTGTCGATGAAGCGGCCAGCCAGCAGCATGGAAATAGCGTAGACAAACTGGAATACAGCCGTGATATTGGCGTAGTCAGTATTGGTCCAGCCAAATTCTTTCGATAGATCCGGTGCCAATAAACTGAGTACCTGGCGGTCCAGATAATTAACGGTAGTGGCAAAAAATAACAGGGCACAGATAGTCCACCGGTATTTTCCTATAGTTTGCTGGCTCATGCGAGCGTCTCCTGATCATGATTTTTGTCGCCATGTCTGCACCTCTTTTGTGTGCTGTGTACATGTGCTTATTTTGCAGAACAGCCCGGGCATGCCCGGGCCATTCCAAAACTTCAACGCTTCAACTCTTCGACTCTTCGACTCTGTTTAAGCGAGTGTCAATTTTCCATCCATCATACGTGCAAGTTGCAGGGGATTGCTATCCTGCAGCGCCGTTGGCAACAAATCTGCCGGGAAGCCCTGATAACAAACCGGGCGCAAGAAACGCTCGATTGCTGCGGCACCAACTGAAGTGCTGCGGCTATCTGAAGTTGCCGGGAAAGGGCCACCATGTACCATGGCATGTGCCACTTCTACGCCAGTAGGAAAGCCATTGAACAAGATGCGTCCAGCTTTTCTTTCCAGCACTGGTAACAGCTTCCTGGCCTGGGCATGATCGTCGGCCACGGCATGCACGGTTGCTGTCAATTGTCCTTCCAGTGATGATGCGACGGCGACTACTTCATCAAAGTCCTTGCACAAGATGGCGATGGAAGAAGGACCAAAAATTTCTTCCTGCAAGGCGGGTGTATTCAGAAAGGTAGTACCTGAACAGACAGACAACATTGCTTGTGCTGCACATGGGGATTCTGCCTGCTGCCCTTTGGCCACCAATTGCAATTGCGCGATGTCAGCCAGATGCGTGGTGCCTTTGACATAGGCCTGGTGTATGCCAGGTGTCAGCATGGTTGCCGCATGTTTATCTTCCAGTGCTCTGGCGGCATCTTGCAAGAATTGACGTGCTGTTGGACTTTCTATGGCGATCACCAAACCAGGGTTGGTACAGAACTGGCCAGCACCCAATGCCAATGAATCAACAAAGTTTTTCGCCAGTGTCGTGGTTTGTGCAGCCAGTGCATGATCCAGCAAAAATACCGGATTGATACTGCTCATCTCTGCATATACGGGGATGGGCTCTTTTCTCAGACCGGCAGTTTTAACCAGTGCCAGGCCACCTGAACGTGAACCCGTAAAGCCCACCGCCTTGATGGATGGGTGATCAACCAGTTGCTGGCCTACCTGGCTACCAGCACCGACCAGCATGGAGAACACACCTTCATGCAGCGCGCAGTCTGCCACTGCTCTTTGTATGACACGACCAACCAGTTCGGCTGTGCCCAGGTGTGCATTGTGTACCTTGACGATGACCGGGCAACCAGCAGCCAGGGCAGATGCCGTGTCACCACCAGCCACTGAAAACGCCAGCGGAAAATTACTTGCACCAAATACGGCAACCGGGCCCAGGGCAATTTTTTGCAAGCGCAAATCCGGGCGTGGTGGTGCGCGTTCTGGCAGGGCGCTATCTATGGTCGCATCCAGCCAGTTTCCATCACGTACTACCTTGGCAAAGAGGCGCAATTGATTGACGGTACGGCCACGTTCGCCTTCCAGACGGGCGATGGGCAAGCCAGTTTCCTGCGCTGCACGTTCTATCAGTGCAGGGCCCAGATCCATGATGCCTGTGGCTATTGCTTCCAGAAAACGCGCCCTTTGTTCCAGGCTGGTCGTGCGGTAGCTGTCAAATGCCTGCTCAGCCAGTTGGCAAGCCTGCTCAACTTCATCTTTCGTGGCGAAGCCAAAAACAGGCTCGATTTCCTGATTGGTGGATGGGTCTATGGCTTTGACATTGCCTGCCAAACCAAAAACCGTTTTTTTACCGATCAGCATTTGCCCGGTGATTTGCATTCTGTACTCCCTTTGCTTCTGAATTTATTGTGGACCTTGCGCCAAAATCAATTTGTGCAACATGGCATCTTCTTCCTCAGTCAGGTCAGTCAGCGGTGCGCGGACCGGGCCTGCGCTATGACCAACCAGACGCGCGCCAGCTTTGACGATACTCACTGCATAGCCAGCTTTGCGGTTACGGATTTCCAGATAAGGCAGGAAGAATTGGTCCAGCAGGCGATTTGATGTGGCATGGTCATCTGCTGCAATGGCGTGATAAAAGTCCATTGCCAGTTTTGGTACGAAGTTGAACACGGCTGAAGAATAAACCGGTGTACCCAATGCCTTATAAGCTGCAGCATAAACTTCTGCGGTAGGCAGACCACCGAGGTAACTGAAACGGTCACCCATACGACGCCAGATCGATACCATCAATTCGATATCACCTATACCGTCTTTAAAGCCGATCAGGTTGGGGCAGCGTGCTGCCAGTTTTTCAAGGGAATCGGCAGTCAGGCGGGAATTGCCACGGTTATACACAACCACGCCAAATTTAACGGAAGAGCAAACTTCTTCTACGTGACGGATCAGGCCGTCCTGGCTGGCTTCGGTCAGGTAATGTGGCAGCAACAAGATACCGTGTGCACCCAGGCGTTCTGCTTCCTGTGCATAGGCAATTGCCTGGCGGGTAGGGCCACCGGCACCAGCCAGGATAGGTACTTTGCCACGGCAAGTGTCTACCGCGACCTTGATGATGTCGGAATATTCACTGCCAGTCAGCGAGAAAAATTCACCCGTGCCACCTGCAGCAAACAAGGCACTAGCGCCATAGGGTGCCAGCCACTCAAGGCGTTCTGCATAAGTCTTGGCATTGAAGTCGCCAGCCGCGTCAAAGTCAGTCAGAGGGAAAGACAGCAGGCCAGAGGACAGGATTTGTTTCAGTTCTTGAGGATGCATGGTAGCTCCGGAAATGGAAACCTGGCGTGCGTCATGACCAGGTTTGATCGTGTTTTAAAAAAGTAAGTACTAAGTAATTGTTTTGCGTCATTGTTTCTTTAAGTCATACGTCATCGTACAACTTAAAATAAGAGAAGACAAGCACACTTTTAAAAAATTTGAATTTGGTTGGACTTACGCAAAACCGCCCCAGCTGCGTTGCAGCTCCTAACCGTACTATAAAAGTACTGTACGCCTTGCTGGGACAATTTCGCGTAAGTCCTATTTAAGCTGAAGAGCCGGGACTAAACTGTGGGTGCCTCTATACGCTGTTGTGCCTGACGTAATCTTTCCCTGCTATTGCTCAGGTGGGTGCGCATGGCAGCACGGGCTGCTTCCGGGTCTTTGCGCTGGATGGCAAGGTAGATATCCTCATGCTCGCGGTTGACCCTTTCCAGGTAGCTGGTGCTTGAGTTATTACTATTGCTACCTTCAAGCGTCAGCATGGCAGACTTTAATCTGGCCCGCGGGATAATGGTGGTACCCAGGTTGCTGAGGATGTCAACAAAGTAACGGTTGCCAGTGGACTGGGCGATCAGCAAGTGAAAACGCACATCGGCATTCACAGAGGCATTCTCTTCCGTCTTGTTCGCCAGAATATCTTCCAATGCCTTACCCAGCGCCACCGCCTGTTCTTCAGTGCGGCGTGAGGCGGCCAGCCAGGCTGCCTCAGTTTCCAGACTGATCCTGAGTTCCAGTATATCCAGCACGTCCCTGACAGTGACGATGGCTTCGCGCAACATGCCTGTGCTGGCCGCCTGGCTAGGTTCGAGGATGAAAGTACCTATGCCATGACGGGTTTGCACCAGCCCTGCTGCCTGCAAATGCGATATGGCTTCCCGCACTACGGTACGGCTGACATCATATAAAGTCATAATGGCAGACTCAGTGGGCAGTTTTTCACCCGGCTTCAGGATACCGTTCTTGATGTTATTGCTAATACTTTCTACCAGCCCCTGTGACAGGCTTTTATGCCGTCTTTTGGCCGGTAGAGCGTTGGCGTAGTCTTGAGTTTCCATGAAGCGGGTATTGTACTGAAGAGTGATTGATGGCTATAGACTGATTTTAACTTAAAAAGTCAGTGCAAAGTTGTATGACAACATATAACGTGTTTCTCTGGCCTTTATTGTGAGATAACGTCGGCAATCAGCTCACTTTTCAATATCAGACTTGATTGTCTGCCGCTACCCAATAAGAACACACCACGTCCATTCGAGTAAACAATACTGCCGTCAGCACGCATATCATAAGCGGCCACATTGGTCGCCAGGATAGTTTCACTGCCCTGACGGTTGCGGCTCACCAGCTGCCATGAAGCCGGTACCAGTGAGGGTACACCATTGACCATGCTTTCTTTTTTCAGGGCTTTTTCAGCATCTATGCGTTTGCCCTTGAGGATGATTTCTTTCAAGTCTGCATTCAAGGCCGGGCCGGATGCACTGGTCAAAGGCTTGCGGCTATACATCATGGAGAAAAAATTCAGATAATGAAACACCGCACGCAATAAACGGAAAGGAAAAAACAAGGTATCCAGCAGCGCATTGCTGGTGTCGTACCTGGGGACTTCATAGGGGCGCCGGATGAAATGCAGATTACCTTGCGGGCAGACACGTGGATGCAGGAAATCATATTGTGGATCATCGAGCACTGGCGTGACAGCGCCGTTTTTAATATCCAGCATCTGTATGCTGGCATTGCCATAAGCCAGTGTGACACCACTTTGATTGCGGGCGATACCGGTTGATTGATACAGGATCTGCTTTTCTGCATCCGGTATCCAGCAGGGGCTGGTGTCCAGGGTATCGCCACCCGTCAATTCGCGGTATTCATCACCTTCACGATTGCACATGACCAGGTTGGCGATGCCGGTTTTGTTCATTGATGAGGCCAGCAATTTGCCACTGCTCTGGTCCAGATGCATGTCTGTCAGTGCCAGGTTTTGCCTGTGCAATATGCGCTTTTCGGTGCCAGTTTCCAGATCATATGAAAACAGGCCACCCATGCCTGCGTCCTGCAAAAAATACAGGATGCGACCCTGCTCATCAAATTGCATGGCCGTTGCATTAATCTGCGCAGCTTCGCCGTCAAACTGGCGCCAGGCACCTGAGGCAGAAACACCAAAGCTGGTGTTTTGTTTCCAGGCATGCCTTTCCCTGTGTTTTTCCATCTTGTCCAGCATCTCTTGCACATACGGACTGTGCAATTGCCTGGTTTCGCCATGGGCAGCACGGTAAAACAATTTGCCTTCCGAGATAAAAGCAACCGCCTGCGCACTTGCAGCACGGTCAAGATGGCTTTGATGCGCGGCATCATGGCCAGCTGTGGGCAGAGGCTTTCCGTCCTGCGTTGACTTGTTTTTTTGCATGGCCTGATTCAAAAAATAGGCCAGGGCCAACAAGGCAATGATAATAATGAGTAAGTGCACTTAAGAATCTCCTGTCCTTTGTCGCCTGCGCGGACCGCATTGCAAACAATTCTGCAAGCAATTGCAAAAGCAATATTATGCATGCAAGTCGTACCAACCATGCTAATTCCGTATTTTGAACCCCAAAACAGACATCACACTCGCAGACGTGACATTTGTCATTCGCAAGTCCTGACACTTTGCTCTGATATCGCTGACTCTCTTTCGCCATACTGGCAACAGTTCAACAAGGAGTGTCCATCATGTCTGAAATCAACGCTGCCACATTTTCTTCTCACGCTGCCCGTGCCAAGGGCGCGATGTTCTTTGCTGTTTTTGGTGCTGCCTGGCTGGCTTTATGGAATCAGCGTGGCATGCATGGCAACTGGCTGGTCTATCTGGTCATCGCTGTTCTGGGATTGACTCTCGCGGGGTTGGCCGTGCAGCGTCATCATCACTACAAGGCCTACGCTGACGACGATAGTCCAGGCGCACAAAGAGCAGGGCGTTTGTTCCATTTGATTAATGCCGCTCAATGGATCACCATCCTGGTCGGTGGAAATGTACTGGCGAATATGGGTCTGGCTGATTGGGTCATCCCCTTTGCCATGCTGGTAGTTGGTCTGCATTTTTTGCCGTTAGCGAAATTGTTTAATGCTCCCGGGCATTTCTGGTTCGGCCTGGTGATGAGTCTGTTTGCGCTTAGCTATCCCTTCGTGCTTTCCCAAGGTGCTGCTGATCCTTATGGCTGCCTGGGGGCGGGCCTGTTGTTATGGGGCTATGCTCTGTTGAAACTCATGGGTATTCCGGTAGTGCAGAATATGAGTGTAGTTTGAAATAGACCCTCTAACTGATTTACTGCAGAATCGCTGGCATATAAAAACAATGAAGACACTATGCCAGCCAATTTTCTGCCACCTGCTCCAACACAAGTCCTGCATCCTGACGGTCAGGTACGATTTGGCAAATATGCCGGTGCACCTGAAGTCATAGACTGGTCGGCGCTGGCCATCCCGCATAGGCGTGGCAAGCTATGGCAAGCCTTGCACCATAAACACTGGCATTACGTGGCACTGGCGACAGACGAAATATTTTGCGGCATCGCCGTTGTCGATGTGGGATGGACTAACACTGCCTTTGCCTATGTGTTCGATAGGCTGGCAGGCAAGCTCATTGCCAGTTATTCCCAGGATGGCTTGCCGGGATTGACTGCAAAACTGAATGCACATCCGGCAGAGCAGGCAAGTTCGGAGTTTCGATTTTTCGGCAAGCACATTCGCTTTCAACATTTGCCTGCAAGCAGGCAATATGAATTGCAACTGCAATGCGGTTCATTCAACATCAATACTCTGCTGGATGCCAGACCTGCTGCGCCTTCCTTGCTGGCGGTGGGTGAGGTGCTGGGTGGCACTGTGCATGCAACCGTCAAATCGGCAGGCATGCAATTGACCGGCGAAGTACGTGTTGGTAGCCGTAGCTTCAGTCTGCAAAATGGTGTTGGCAGCTATGACCATAGCAATGGATTTCTGGCACGCGAAACAGGCTGGCGCTGGGCATCAGCACATGCGCTGGACATAGGTTTTAATTTGCAGGCAGGATATTTTTCCAGTCATGAAAATGCCCTGTGGCTGGATGGAAAGATTATTCCACTTGGCGCGGCACAATTTGACTTTGATGCCACTCAGGCCATGGCTGACTGGCATATCCATACCGATGATGGTTTGCTGGATGTGCATTTCCATCCCGAAGGTTTTCGCGCAGAAAACAAAAACCTCATCATCGCCAGCAGCCGTTACCTGCAACCCATAGGTGTCTTTAGTGGCTGGGTCAGGGCCAGCTTGGATGCACCCAAGCGGCAGATAGAAAACCTGGTGGGCGTAACGGAAGACCACTTTTCCAAATGGTAGTCGTCGGGTCTTAACACTTTTGGATCATCCCGCAATTCCAGAGTTATCCACCGCCTGAATATACTGTTGGCCTGCTAGCGCAATCGACCTATATAAGTCTGGTCGACCATGGCATTGTGATCCAGTACTGGCGCGGGCACATTGGCTATATTAAGCATGGGACTATCGTTCAGCCTGTTGCTGACCTGTTTTCTGACGACCAGTCTGTTGATTAGCGGATCGGCTGGTGGTGGCGCGACGAACAGGCCATCTTCACCAAAATAGATTTCATCAAGCTTTTGGCAGATTTCATGCAAGTCCTGATTCGGTAGTTCCAGCGCCAGATCCAGTATGGCGCGGCAATAGCCAGGATTAACGCGCATGTATTCTATGTCAGTGACGCGGCCATTTTGCCGCCGTAAAATCACGTGCAGTCTTGCCATGAGGGAGAAGGCAAGATTATCCGACATCGCATTCTGTATCTGGCTGCTGGTACTCATAAGATATGCTCCCCGTGAAGTTCAAGATCAAGTCCTTCTCTTTCCTGCTCATTGGTGACGCGCAAGCCTATGCTCACTTTGACCAGCCACAAAATCAGGGCAGTCATAGCGCCAGAATAAATCACCGTGACGATGACACCAAAGGCCTGGGTCACCAGGCTGCCGTCGACACCGCCTATGCTCTTCAATGCGAATACACCTGTCAGCAGCGCGCCGACTATGCCACCAATGGCATGCACGCCAAATACATCCAGTGAATCATCGTAGCCCCCCATGGATTTGAGAGAGGTCGCACCCCAGTAACATGCTACGCCAGCCACTGCGCCTATCACCAGCGCACCCGTCAGATCGACAAAACCGGATGCAGGTGTGATTGCCACCAGACCGGCGACCGCACCAGAGACTATGCCCAGCACCGATGGTTTGCCACGGCGCAGCCACTCCACGATCATCCATGCCAACGCGGACATCGCTGTTGCTACCTGTGTCACCAGCATGGCCAAACCGGCGCGGCCATCTGCTGCACCCGCAGAACCTGCATTGAAACCAAACCAGCCCACCCACAGCAGCGATGCGCCAATCGCAGTCAGCAATAAATTATGCGGTGGCATGGGTTCTTTACCAAAACCCAGGCGTGGTCCGATGATCAGGGCAGCTACCAGGCCAGATACACCAGCATTGATATGCACGACAGTTCCGCCAGCAAAATCCAGCACGCCGCGCGCTGCCAGCCAGCCTGCCGGTTCCCACACCCAGTGTGCGACTGGCACATATACCAGCAATGACCATAGCGTAATGAACAGTAGCAGCGCAGAAAATTTCATGCGTTCAGCAAAGGCACCGGTAATCAGCGCAGGGGTGATAATGGCGAACGTCATCTGGAACATCAGGAACACGCTTTCCGGTATCGTCGGTGCCAGTTGATGTACGCTGAGCTGCCCGGCTTCTTTCAAGAAGCTCACGCCATGTAGCATGAACCTGTCCATGCTGCCCAGATAAGGCGAACCCGCAGTGAATACCAGACTGTAACCCAGCACTACCCACAAGACCGTGACGATGCAGGTGGTCGCAAGGCTATGTGCCATCGTGCCCAGGGCATTTTTCTTGCGCACCATGCCGGTGTAAAACAGGGCCAGGCCGGGTATGGTCATCAGTAATACCAGTGCAGTCGAGGTCAGCATCCACGCGGTGTCGCCAGCGCTGATCTTGTCTGCGGCGATCATGCCAGGCTTGCTCATGGCCGGCGGGGCTACTGCAGCAAGCACAGGCGCAGTTGTAGTTGCTGCACTCACCGACGCAGTCACGGGGGATTCTGCCTGCGCATTGCAAGTGCCACTGCACAGCAAGAGACTGAAAGAGAGGAAGAGCAATAAGCTGGAGAGCACGCGTATTTTCATCAAGCTAGCCTTTTCAAAAAACATCGTCAATGACGTGGACTGTCACAGTGAAAATCGGAGTGCCTGCCATGTGCGCAGAGCGATCATGGCGGCGTGGCAAATGCTCGCGATAGCCCCGCTATCGCTGTGCTTTGTGCCTTGCCCTGATTCGCCGGGCACATGTCCCTCACTCTCGACTCCACTGTGACGGTTCACTGGCATGTGCAATGCAGCATTTTTCATGCCAAGGCTGATATCAGTGGATTTGTGTAACTGCGGGCTATTAAAGGGAAATATATTGCTTGTGATACCAGTCAGGGGAAATGGACGCACCAAAATGTAAGCAAATATTACCGTGCGGCATGAGTTTGCACGGACTGGGTGCTAAACCAGTTTTAAGCAATTTGTGCTATCCATAAAAAAACACCGCTTTGCGCAAAGGCTAAAGCGGCGTCTTGTTTTCAGCTTGCCAGATTACACTGGCAAGGCAATCTGGTGATCTACACTGAACTGGTAATCGCGGAACACATGTTCTGCGCTTAGCAATTCATAAGTGCCATCCGGCAGTTTGCGGGTCGTGTCTTTCAGACGGTAAGTCATTTGCCCACAAGTCCAGCAATTGAAGTTACGCATATGGGTGCACAGGCAAGTCTTGTCCATGACTGAGATTTTCTTGGCATCAGGGTGTGCTGCCACTTCACGGTTATACGATGTGATGTAGGCGCAGTTGCCATTGCCATCGAGCAGGTAGCCATAAGATTCACAACCTGGGCGTATGCCATCACCTATCGCTGGCGTATTCTTCAGCATGCGCATAGGGTAGCCTGTAGGCGAGATATTATTGACTTCGATGTCGCCTTCACTGGCCTTGAAATATTCCTGCTTCACATTGGCTGGTAAGCCGCACTCATTGGTGACGGTAAAGCGGGTTGCTACCTGTACCCCGGCAGCGCCGTTTTCCAGAAAGGACACGGCATCGCTACCGGTGAAAATACCACCAGCGGCAATCAGTGGAATATCCAGGTTTTCTGCCTTCAGGAACTGTACAATTTCAGTAATGATGGTTTGCAGATCATATTCTGCCCAGTCCATGCCAAAACCAAGATGGCCCCCAGCCAGCGGCCCTTCGACGATGACGTAGTCAGGAAGGCGATTCAGGCGGGAATTCTTGCGCAGGAACAACTGCAGCGCACGTACTGAAGAAACGATGATGCCCAGCTTGGCATCGCGGAAGCGCGGGTGATCAGCAATCAGGCCAAAAGAACCCAGATGCAAACCAGCGCTCATGGTGATGCCATCAATACCAGCATCGAGTGAAGACTCCAGACGCACCTTCAGGGTTTCGCGCGGGCCGTTCATGGTCAGTTTTTCCATGCAATTGACAAAGATCATGCCCTTGCCTTGCTTGGCTTCCATGGTCTTGCCTATGTGCAGTCGGGTTGCTTCTGCCAGTTGCTCGAGGTTGAACTTGACGTCAGTCTTGTCAGAGTTGTTAATATTGTATTTGTAGAATTTGGTTTTTTCCTTGACAAAGCTGGTGTCAAAACGACGGTCAGAGACATCCTGCACCATGGCATCAGAAATATGACCAACCCCGCCAAGACGTGCAGCAACCAGTGCCAGTTCAGCAGTGGAAATATCGACGCCCATGCCACCGATCATGATAGGAACCAGCTCATCTTTGCCCAGCTTCAGGCGGAAATCATCTACACGTTTCATTGTTATCCTTGACACATTTGCTCAAAAGTAAATCACGCGACGCTATATTTAGTACTCTCTCAATACTCGTAGTACTCTTACTCTACAGATACATATTGCATACTTCTTGTTATTTCTTGTTGATTCCAGGCTGCAAACCGGCAGTCGAACGAGATTGTAAGCCAGGGCTAGGCGCTATAGCTAAGATTATATTCTGTAAGAGAGGCAAATACCCAGGTGCAGGCCTTATCTCTTGCCATTTGACCAACGTAATTTAACCCAGGCAGCTTGTTGGCTTGCATTCAAGAAAGTCCAGGCGACCAGACGACTCTCTTTATTACCCTGGCTCATGATAATGGTTTTCTCATCACAGACTTTGACTTGCTTCAATGCCGTATGGATTGCGGGCAAATTGGCTGATTTTGATACCAGGGTAGAAAACCATAAGACTTTTGTGGGTATAGCTGCACTTTCCCTGATCATTTTCTCGATAAAAGCCAGCTCCCCACCTTTACACCAGAGTTCTGCCGCCTGACCACTGAAGTTCAGCACCGGTTCAGTTTGCTCTGGCTTGCCGTTTTTATTCAGATTCTCCCATTTGCGTATGCTGCCCGCCCTTGCTTCTTCGGCGGATGCATGAAATGGTGGATTGCATAGGCTGACATCAAACCATTCATCATCAGCTACTATGCCTTTGAACAGGGATAATTCATTCGTCTGATGACGCAATTGGATCTGTTTGCCCAGGCTGGGGTTGCGGTCTAGTATGTTCTGGGCATTTGCCAAAGAAGCCTGGTTAATGTCGCTGGCGCAAAATGACCAGCCGTATTCACTGATACCGAGTAAGGGATAGATGCAACTGGCACCTGTACCAATATCCAAAGCCAGTATCTGCTTACCCTTCGGTACACGTCCCTGGTTGCTGCCAGCCAGCAAATCAGCCAGATAATGCAGATAATCAGCACGACCCGGCACCGGTGGGCAAAGATTTTCCGGGGGAATATCCCAATCGCACACGCCATAACTACTTTGCAATAACGCCTTGTTGAGCAGCCTGACTGCCAGCGGGTCGGCAAAATTGATACTTGTCTCACCAGCAGGATTGGTGATGAGGACGTGCTCAAGCGCTGGCTCTGCCTTGATCAGGGCAGGAAAATCATAGCGCCCCTGATGGCGATTGCGCGCATGCAGCAATGGCCTGCCACCCTGATTTCTTGTTTCCTTCTTGTTTTTGTTGCTCATGAAGCCTGAATCCACAAATTCGTCATGCCTGATGCAGGCAGGGTATCTAAGCCCTATTGTCCCATGAAGGACGCATTGCTGTTTGTTAAACCATAAGGCAAATTTATATGGAGCAAGAATAAACAGCATTATGGCGAGCCATACTTAAGTAGGGCTGGTGCTCCTGTGACGAGGATGTAAAATTCAGTAAGTGTTTTATTTATTTTAAAACAGCATTGCTAAAATCTGCCCGATCCAGATTTACACTCCCCCCAGCAGCTAATGATAGCAATGGCATGTTCCATTGCAGAGTATGATCGTGCGAGTGCTTGATGCAAGCCTGAGCACCTGGATATATCAAATTATCTGTTGATCGCGGTGAGTGAGCGCCTTGAACATCTTATTGAAAGGTATAAGAAATGAAGAAAATCGCTATCGTTGGCAGCATTACCACTGCCGCCATCCTGTCAGCCTGCTCGACCGCGCCTGTCAAACATACCGCTGGCCCTGTGGTGCCTGCTGTGCAGGTCGTTAGCGTGCCAGTCAGTCTGAAAGCGCCTGCTGGTGAAGTGCTGGCCTTTCAAATGGCGGCAACCGGCGTGCAGATTTATGACTGCAGAGCCAATAAAGGCGGCCCCAAGAAGTTTGAATGGGTATTCCGCTCACCAGAAGCCGAGCTGTACGCCAGCCACGACCCGACCAGCCCTAAACTGGGCAAACACTATGAAGGTCCAACCTGGGAAGCTGCTGATGGCAGCAAGGTAGTGGCTGAAGTGGTCGCCAAGAGTGACAGCGTTGATACCAACGCCATTCCCTGGTTACTGTTGAAAGCGAAGTCCAGCTCTGCAACGGGGACTTTTTCCAAGGTGACGAGCATACAGCGTGTAGTCACTGTCGGCGGCAAAGCTCCTTTGACGGGATGCTCGGATTTCCAGATCGGCGCAGAAACACGTACGCCTTATAAAGCCACATATTATTTCTTTAAAGCAAATTAATTGCCGCTTTATTGCTGCCAGTTAAGGATTTGATTTCCATATGGGTTCATAATAGGTCTCCCTTTATGAACTTGTTATCCTCAAGCAATGATACTGGATGGCTTTGATCTCGCCATTTTGCGCTACCTGCAAAAGAATAGCCGCCATTCAGCAGAGCTGATAGGGGCAGACATAGGCTTGTCTGCCACGGCCGTGCAGCGGCGCATACGCAAAATGCGCGATGAAGGCGTGATCAGCGCTGAAGTCGCGATAGTCAGCCCCCAGGCGGTTGGTTATCCTTTGACCGTCATGGTTGAAGTGGCTTTCAAAAAAGGCCTGGGCGATGTCATTGACAGCTTTAAACAAGACATGCAAGCCCTGACAGAGGTCCAACAATGTTTTTATCTGGCGGGTGAATTTGACTTCATGCTCATCGTGCAAACCACAGACATGGCTGCCTATGAGCGCTTCACCCGCGCCGTGTTTTTCACTAACGACAATATCCTCAAGTTCCACACCACGGTCGTCATGGATACCGTCAAGCAAAGCTATTGTCTGCCGATTTAATCGACTGTATCCAGCGCAGCAAACACTTCTTTCGCTGCAAACAAGCCATTCAAGGCGGCTGGAAAGCCAGCATACACCGCCATCTGCATGATGACCTCAATCACTTCATCCCGCGTACATCCCACATTCAAGGCTGCCTGTATATGCACCTTGAGCTGAGGAGTAGCATTTCCCAGTGCCGTCAGCGCTGCTACCACGGCAATTTCTCGTGATTTCAAATCCAGTTGTGGGCGTGAATAAATATCCCCGAATGGGAATTCAATCACGTAACGGGCAAAGTCGGGGGCGATATCAGCCAGTGATGCAATGACTTTTTCTCCTGCTTCGCCATCTATCTCTCTCAATTTCTCCCAGCCGCGCCGGTAACGTTCACTAGTAAGTTCATTTCTGTTTTGATCCATGATCAGACTCTCTTTTTCTTGCCAGACTTGCGTATCATTTCCTGATAAACCTGAATCTTGTCATCCAGGGCGCTGGCATTTGCTGCAAGCTCAGACATGGTGGTGGCCAGGCGCTGACGATGGAGCTCCAGCATCGTCAGCCGCTGTTGCAAACTCATTTCCCCATCTGCCCTGAGCTGTGCATACTCACGTATGTCCGCAAGCGGCATGCCGGTTCGCTTCAGGCGCAGGACAAACTCCAGCCACAAGACATCCTGGCTGTTGTAACGTCTGTGGCCGTTATCTGCCCTTTTTGCGGCCTGCAATACCCCGGCTTTTTCATAGAAGCGCAAGGTATACGCAGACAAGCCTATCAGGGCAGCCAGTTCGCTTATGGAAATAAATTGTTTGGTCACGGTTTGATCATAGAAGTTAGAGTGCACTCCAAGTCAAGCATACAGGATTTATTTTTTGGACGTGATCTTCAAGCAGGAATGATGGCTGCAACTTATAAATCGAAAGGATCGCGGCAAAGCGCCTGCAAATGCAGATTGCTGTCATGAAAAATCCGGTGATGATCGCGGCACACTGTGATGCACAGATACTCTTCATCCAGTGCTTTTACAGCTTGCGCGTAGGCAGTTGATCTGGCATGCACATCTGCCAAGTGCCGATTCGCCGCTACAGTGTCGTAAAAGCGCTGATAAGCAGCCTGTGCCTCAACTTGCGGCGCTTGTTTTTTATAGACACCAAAATACTCGTCAGCATCATCAAAGTCTTGTATCCAGCCGCGTGCGACTATATCAAACGCGCCTTTGGCAACGAAATCATAGACTTGCTCCGCATTTGTCGTATGTATCAATTCACAGTGTATGCCACAGGCTTTCAATACCTCAATGGCGCAATCAAGTGCTATGGTCAAGGCCCCACGCCCGGTGGCATACAGGATGCGGACTGGCTTTGCGGCAAAACGCCCGGCCCAGCGCTGGTGAAATTCTTCCCGCGTTATGTTGCTAACTGGTGCCGCAGGCACATCCAAAATGTCATTTGGAATAAAGTCAGTGTAGTAAAAATTGCCAAGCTTTTCTTGTGCTTGTTTTTGTACCAGTGCATGAAAATCCTTGCGCATGGCCTGCTCATTGAATACGCCTGCCGCGTTCAGGATCAACATGCCTGACCAGCGGTCACGCAATCTGGTGGAATGCATGCTTGGCATGGTATCGAGTCTGAGTTGATGCTTGCGTTCAAGTAAGGTTGCATTCACTTTACCGTTTTGCATGGCAAGCAGCACATCATCAAATTTATCATGAAGCTGTATGCAGATTCGCTCTGGCAATTTGCGCAGACCTGCATAAGCAGGATTAGGTTCCAGCTGTATTTCTGTACTGCTGGCGGACGATATAGACAAAGGGCCAGATCCTGTCATTTCATTGCTGTCACTTGAAAGGCAAATCCCCATGGCGGGATGAGCGATGATTTCCAGTAAAGGGCAATAGGGCTGTTTTAATTGTATGAGTACACGATGCTGCTCATCATCGGCATGCAGGCCCGCCGGGATGTCACCTTCCTTGCAATCTGCGGCACCCACAATCAAGTCACGCAACAACCCGGCAAAGATGGAGGTGGATGATGGCCAGATGTGACGGGCAAAGCTGTTCACTACATGCGAAGCCTGTAGCGGGCTGCCATCACGGAAGCAGGCAGGTGCCATGGCAAACGACCATATTCTGTAATCGGCAGAATGTGCCCAACTGCTGGCCAGGTCAGCAACAGGGCTATCACCTGAACGATTGATGCGTAACAGGGTTTGATACAACAGGGAACTCAGCGGATGACAGACCGCATTAGTCCTGGCCGGGTCGATATGGAAGAGTTTTTTTAAGGTGACGATGTGCAGAGTCATGTTTTAACAAGGGTAACAGTCAAAACATTATTCTCGCTTTTCCATCATGCAGGCAAGCGGCGTATTGGCTCGCAAAAACGCCGCTTTGCCTCTTTTTGAGTGTTCAGAATAATTTACAGCGGCAGTTCAAAGCGATAACCCACGCCATACACAGAATGCAGGCATTCATTACCCGGCAGTTTTCCCTGTATCTTCTTGCGTATGTTCTTGATGTGCGTATCTACTGTCCTGTCATTGATGTCGCGCTGGTCTTCATGGGCAAAGTCCAGTAATTGCTGGCGTGAGAACACACGTTCAGGATGGCTGATGAATTCGGCCAGCAAGCGATATTCTACTGGTGTCAGATTCAAGGGCTGGGCATCCACCAGTATGCGCAGTTGTTGTTTGTCGATAGAAAAACGTGACTGCGAAGCAGTGGACTGCTTATCCTGACCAGCCATGCTGCGGCGCAAATGTACTTTGACACGCGCCACCACTTCACGCGGACTGAAGGGTTTGCAGACATAGTCGTCTGCCCCGGTTTCCAGGCCCAGCAAGCGATCCACTTCTTCAACGCGCGCAGTCAGCATGATGATGGGCACCTGGCTGAATTTGCGCACTTCATTGCAAATGCTGATGCCATCCAGTTCAGGCAGCATCAGGTCAAGCAAGATCAGGTTGGGTGCTGACAGTCGCAGCTGTTCCAGCGCCAGTCTGCCATTGGTTTCATGGCTGACCTGATATCCAGCTACCAGCAAATAATCCTTGAGCAGGGCAGCGATTTTCAAGTCATCTTCAACAATGAATATGTGGGCCTTGGTATCCATGGGATTAGTTTGGTGTCTTGATAAAAGGCAATTGCATGAGTATTTTCACACCACCCAATTGTGAGGCAGAGGCGCTGATACGTCCACCATGTGCTTCAACGATGACCTTGCAAATCGCCAACCCCAGACCGCTGCCGCCACTGGCGCGGTCACGCGCACTGTCGGCCCTGTATAAACGGTCAAATAACAGGGCATGGCTGGCATCTGGTACACCAGGTGCACTGTCTTCCAGGCGTAGCTCCAGTAAGGCACCATTGCGTATCAGCGTACATAAAATAACACCACCACTATCGGTATAGCGTATGCTGTTTTCCAGCAAATTACTAAGTACCTGGGTCAGGCGGCCACCATCGGCATTGATCCAGGCTGGCATGTCACCCAACTGGCTTTCCAGGCGCAGACCTGCTTGCTCTATGCGCAAGCCAAAGCGCTGCAACAAGTCTGCCAGCATGGGGCGCAAATCCATGGCCTGGAATTGATAGTGCAGGTCACCGGCATCGGCTAAAGTTAACTGACGCAGATCATCCACAAGCTTGTTCAGGTGACGTACCTCCGCATGCAAAGATTCCAGTGCCGCAGGCGTGATATGGCGCACCCCATCCATCAGCGCCTCTATCTCACCCTGGATCACGGTCAGCGGGGTACGCAATTCATGTGAGATATCAGCCAGCATCTTGCTTCTTTGTGCTTCATTCCTTTCCAGATTTTGCGCCATGCTGTTGATATCACGCGCCAGGTCACCGAGTTCATCCTGACTGATCATTTCTGCCCTGGCGTCGAGCTGACCCTTGGAAATTTTTGCAGTCACCTGATGCAGCGATTTTAAAGGCCGTAATAAATGTCTCGCCAGCCATAGCGAAAATATCAGCGATACCAGTATCAACGTCAGCGCCAGCCATAAGGTATGACGTATTTGCACACTGACAAAATCCATGGCGCTGGCATTTGAGATTTGTCGCAAGGGGGCAAGCCTCAGCATCCCTATTCTCTCATTGCCTAGCATGATAGGCACGATGCTGCCACCAGGAGCGTCGCCTGGGCCTATCAGTGCATGTCCATCCTTATCGATCAGTGACAGTCTTTGCCCAAAGTTCATCGGATCTATTGGCGGTCTTTGTTCAGGTGGTGCATCACGTGGCGGTCTGTCCTGGCTCCGTGGCGGGGGAGGCGGGCGCTGGTCATTGTGATCTTCAGCTTCGCCTTCACGTTGTCTTCTTCTCGGTGGTGGTGGCGGAGGTGCATCCTCATTTTCTGGACGTGGCTTGCTGCGTATCTGATCCAGCAAGTCACGCATGGGGCGGCGGTTAGCCTGGAAGCGGTCAAAATTGCCATATTGACGATAATCGTCTGCCAGCAAATTACTGAGCCTGACCAGGTCTTGCCGCTCCAGATCACTGAGATAGGCAATAAAGCCACTTTTCAGGTTTTGACTGGTGACCCAGGCCAGCGTGCCTATGCTGATAATCACAATTGCCGTAATTGCCAAAGCAAGCTTGCGGGCGATGGTCAGACGCATACTTCAAGGCTCCCAGACTGTATTGAATTGTATTGATTTGCCATGATGCCAGCCAATTATGGAGGAATCATGAAGTAAAGACGAGAATCATTAAAAAAAATATTTTTGTGAATTTTGTGCCAGCTATTTTTAAAAAAGCCCTTTTCTTCATTTTTTCTTCACATTCAAAAATCATCCTCTATCCAGTCTCAGAACTTAGTGCAGAGAATGCCGGGCTTCCAGAGTAGAAAAAATCAAACTCCAAGAGGGACTTCAAATGAAATCATATACAGAATTGAATTTGCCAGACATGCATGGAATGTATCGCAGGGTGCAGATAAGTGGCGCCATATTCGTCCTGATGAGTCTGGCTGCCTGTGGCGGTGATACCAGCACGGCAGGGTCGAACAATAGCGCAGCGGTGCAAGCTGTACCGCTGCTTGCCACATCATCAAGTCTTATTACACCTGCGCCAGCAGCACCGCCTGCTGATCCGCCTTCGCTGGTGCCTTTCGCGAATGAGGAGGGCGCAGTTCTGACCGTTTCCACCACTGGCAGCATAGATAAAAATAACGCCTTCTTCAAAGCCTTTGGCAATGGCCGCAGTTGTGCCACTTGTCATCAGGAAAGCCAGGGCTGGAGTATCAGTCCTGACAATTTAAAAGACAGATTCGCACAGACCAATGGTGATGATCCAGTTTTCAGATTGGTGGATGGTGCGAACTCACCCAATGCCCTGGTGGCAACCATAGATCAAAAACGCCTGGCATACAATATGTTGCTGACCAAAGGCCTCATCAGGGTGGGCTTGCCAGTGCCTGCCGATGCCGAGTTTACCCTGGTCAAGGTAGATGATCCTTATGGCTATGCCAGCGCCAAAGAGATATCGCTATTCCGTCGTCCTATGCCAACCACCAACCTGAAATTCCTGAGCACAGTCATGTGGGATGGTCGTGAAACCTTCATCGATGCCAGATCCAATTTGTGCATACGCAATACTCGCCCATTACAATGTTTTTCTTCCACCGATTTTGACTTGTTGCATCAATCGAATAGCGCAGTCACTGGTCATGCGCAAGCGGCACAAGGTTTGACTGCGGCTGAACAACGTAGCATCGTCGATTTTGAAAAGACATTATTTACTGCGCAGATCACCAGTCTGGTCGCGGGAAATCTGACTGATGCGGGCGCCAAAGGTGGCCCTGTTGAACTGGCAAAAAATAATTTCTATTTCGGTATCAATGACCTGGATGTTGGTGACTATGTCACAGGTGCTCCATTCGACCGCAATGTCATGACCATGTTTACGGCCTGGCGTGGTCTCGACAGGCCAACGCCACCTAACCCACCCGTTCAGGGACGTCCGCCACAGCCGCCCCAGCCACCAACGGCGATCAATCTTGCAAGGGGTTCCATTGCCAGGGGCGAGCAAATATTTAATAACAAGCCTTTTAATATCACCCGTGTTGCTGGCTTCAATGATGAATTGCGCTTGCCCTTGCAGCGTGGGACTTGTGCCAGCTGCCATAGTGTAGGAAACGTGGGTTCGCATTCAGTACCACGTCTGTTCAATACCGGTGTATCAGATGCCAGCCTGCGCACACCAGACATGCCCTTGTACACGCTCAGGAATAAACTGACTGGTGAAATAGTGGAAACCACTGATCCCGGCAGCGCCATGGCGACTGGTAAATGGAAAGATATAGGTCGCTTCAAAGTACCCAGCCTGCGTGCCATAGAAGCCCGGTCACCCTATTTCCATAATGGTGGCATGGTAGAAATAAGTGATGTCGTGAAGTTTTATGACAAGCGTTTTAATATAGGATTTACTCCGCAGGAAATTAATGATTTGACGGAGTTTTTGAAGGTGCTGTAAAGCCGGTTTGGATGAGGTGAAAAGAGCAGGCTCAAGGGCCTGCTCTTTTATTTTAGCCAGCGTAAAAACAGCGGCCACATACATGTTGATAGCGCTCATTCCCACCAATATCTATTTGCTCGCCAGTTTTCATGCGTCTGCCATTTTCATCAACGCGGATATTCATCGTGGCTTTTTTACCGCAGGCGCAGATGTTTTTTAATTCTTCTATGTCATCCGCCAGTGCCAGCAAATAACTGGAGCCGGTAAATGGCTCACCCAGAAAATCACTGCGCAATCCATAGCAAATAACAGGTACACCGCGTACTTGCGCCAACTGATGTAATTGCCTTACCTGATCAGCCGACAGGAATTGTGCTTCATCCACCAGCACGCAACTGACCTTGGGTGTTTCTGCCAAAAAATCAAAATGCGCATCAAAAACTTCAGCCTGCCTTTGTGGGCCCAAACGGGAAGTGACTTTGCCTGCGCCATAACGGTTATCGATGGCTGCTGTGTAGAGACGGACTTTTTGTCCCTGCTCTTCGTAGTTGTGGGCGACTTGTAAAAGCGCTGTGGATTTTCCTGCGTTCATTGCTGAATATCTGAAGTAAAGCTTGGCCATGCCTGTTTCCTGTTTTTCTTTGGACTGTTGTAAATATTGCTGCGGAGAATAATCTGAAATGAATAAATTTTATTTAAGAAAAAAAATTTGATATCGGGGTCTTGAAACTCTTGGCACCAGCGCCATTTTCTACTCAGCAGATGCTCGAAGCTGAGGTCTGCAAACCAAGAAGTAACAGGCATCACCGTAGTAAGATTTTCAAAAATAGTTTCTAAACTTTTAATTTATATCGCTTCAATTTATAAGGATATTATCATGCGTAATTTTGACTTCGCTCCTCTGTATCGTTCCGCTATCGGCTTTGACCGTCTGGCCCAGTTATTTGATGATGCTCAACGTGCTGAAACTGCACCCAGCTATCCCCCTTACAATATTGAACTGATTGCGGAAGATAAGTATGCGATCACCATGGCAGTTGCAGGTTTTGACCGCAGCGAAATCGACATCGAAACCGAACGCGATACTCTGAAAATTGTTGGTCGCCGTCAAAAGGCCGAAGGCACACGTAACTTCCTGCACCGTGGCATTGCCTCACGCGATTTTGAACATCGTTTCCGTCTTGCCGATCATGTTAAAGTCATCAGCGCCCGTCTCGACAATGGTTTGCTGAATATCGAACTGGTACGTGAAATTCCAGAAGCACATAAACCACGCCGCATCCTGATTGATGGCGATAATCTGCAACTGGTAGAGTCACAAAACCAGGCGCAAAATCAATTGCAGCGCCAGGTCGCTTAATCAGGCAACATGATCCATGCTGATGCATGGATCTGGCCTCAAAAATGAAATAAAAAAGCATGGGCTTGCCCATGCTTTTTTATTATCTGCACCTCAAAAAAATATCGTTCAGGGTTTACAAAATTTTTACAGGCAAGTCTTTCATTTTTGGGTAGAATAGCGCCGAAAATCAGGGGCTTGGCGCATGTCACATCAAAAATAAAAGAGCATACTTTTATGACCTGATGGTGACCAAGTGCATACAAAGTGATCTCCTGATGCCCAGAATAATTTTATAGAGCTGCCTATGAGAAAGACCCTGAAGTCTGGCATTTTCTCGATGGGACTGCTGCTATGTCTGAACTGTGTCATTCATATATCCGCTCATGCAGCGGAAGACGGCACCGACTTGAATCTGACTACCCTCACCGGCGACTGGAATGGCCAGCGCCAGGCCTGGCTGGACCAGGGTATCAGTCTGGATTTCACGCATCGTAGCGACATCGTGCGCAATCAGGATGGTGGTATCGCCACCGGCACCAGATGGCTGTCGTATACCGATGCCAGGATACGCCTTGACCTGAACAAACTGATGGGATGGGAAGGCTGGACTGCTTATACCCAATACCATAGTGAACTCGGTGGCAAACCAAACCTGCAAAAAACCGGCAGCTTCATTGGCGTTGATAATATCGAAGTCAGGACCAATACTGCCCAGTTTTCTGCACTGTGGCTGGAAAAGAACATGCTCGATGACAGGCTGGCTGTGCTGGTCGGCTTATATGCCATCGATTCAGAATTTTATGTCACCGACAGTTCAGGTGTATTTCTGCAACCTGCCATGGGCATGAATATCTCAGTCGGGCAGACTGGCAAGAATGGCCCGCCTATCTACCCCATGGCTTCTTTTGGTACACGTCTGCGCTACAGGTCGGCGGACAAGAATAGCTATGTGCAAATGGCCGTGCTCGATGGTGTGCCTGGTGACCCTGCCAATCCACGCGGCAGCCATATCAGGTTTGACAAGGGTGATGGTGTTCTGCTCATGGCAGAGGCAGGGCATTTTGGCGAAAAACCTGGTGGTGACGACAAGGCGCTCAACAAGACTGCCATAGGTATGTGGCGTTACAGCACCAGCTTTGATGACCTCAGCAGTGTGGATGCAAATGGCAGGCGTTTGCAACGCAAGAATTATGGCTGGTATGTCTTGACTGAACGCACGCTGCTGCCAAAAGCGGGCCATCCTGGCCAGGGCTTGCAAGGTTTCTTGCGCTTTGGTGCGGCACAAAAAGATATCAATCAATCTGACTGGTCAGTTAATCTGGGCTTGAATTATGTTGGCTTTTTCGATGGACATGCAGAGGATCAATTGGCCTTGGGAATGACCTATGCCCGTGCCAGTGAAAAATACCGCAAGCTCAACAAGGCCGATAATTTTGAATCTATCGTAGAGGCGACTTATAAAATGCAAGTGCGCCCCTGGCTGGTAATACAGCCAGTGGTGCAATGTGTCTTCAATCCGAATATGGATGCCAGTCTGAAAAAAGCCTGGGTACTGAGCTTAAGGACGGACGTGGCGTTCTGAAAATTTAAGACCGCTTTTAAGACCGTATGATGTTCGAGGCATTCACTTCACGAATATCCCTGGTACCGGTCAAAGCCATGCTGACATCCAGCTCTTTCTGCAAGATTTCCAGCATCTTGGTGACACCGGCTTCGCCCATGGCACCCAGGCCATATAAAAAGGCACGGCCTACCATGCTGCCTTTGGCACCGAGTGCGGTGGCTTTCAAGATATCTTGACCTGTTCGTATGCCACCATCAAACCAGACTTCAGTTTGATGGCCAACTGCATCAACAATCGCTGGCAGGGCCTGTATGGAAGACATCGCGCCGTCAAGCTGGCGACCACCATGGTTACTTACGACGATGGCATCGGCACCGGCGGCTACCGCCAGCCTGGCATCTTCTACGTCGAGTATGCCTTTCAGGATCAGCTTGCCACCCCATTCTTTTTTGATCCAGGCAACGTCGTCCCAACTGAGGGTCGGGTCAAACTGGCTGGCAGTCCATTGGCTAAGCGTCAGTATGCCGTCGCCACCTTTGACATGACCGACCAGATTGCCAAAGGTCTTGCGGCCAGACAAGGCGCGCAAGGCCCAGGCAGGCTTGGTCGCCAGATCAAGAATATTTGCCAGCGTCAGTTTTGGCGGTACCGACATGCCGTTTTTCAAGTCTTTGTGGCGTTGTCCCAAAATCTGCAAATCCAGTGTCAGTATCAGGGCTGAGCATTTAGCATTCCTGGCGCGTTGTATCATTTCTTTCACAAAACCACGGTCGCGCATGACATACAGCTGGAACCAGAAAGGCTTGGTGGTGACGCTGGCCACATCTTCTATCGAGCAGATGCTCATGGTAGACAAGGTGAATGGCACGCCAAATTTCTCTGCCGCTATCGCACCCAGCATTTCACCATTGGCCCATTGCATGCCTGTCAAGCCAGTTGGCGCTATTGCTACCGGCATACTGACTTCCTGGCCTATCATGGTGGTGCGGGTAGAGCGGTGTTCAACATTGATGGCAACCCGCTGCCTCAACTTGATGGAAGCCAGGTCACTGCTATTGGCCTTGTAAGTCGATTCTGTGTAAGAGCCGCTATCTGCATAATCATAAAATGCTTTTGGGACGCGCTTCTTGGCGAGCAGGCGCAGGTCTTCTACACAGGTAATGACAGGCATGGGTTTACTCCGGCTAATTAAACAATACGGCAAGTGTAGAGGATAAGCAGAACGCCATGGCGGAAAAGCTTTCAGACTTACGATGAAGGATTTTCAGCATCATTCTCATATCAGGCAAGAAAACTGCTCATTCACTCAAGAAAATGATCAGATATCAGACTACGCATCCATTGATTGCCTGCGTCCTGATTGTAGCGCCTGTGCCAGAACATATTGGTTTGCAGGGCGGGCAAACGCAAGGGTGGTTTGACATAGCGCAAACCAAACGGTACGGCAGCACGCTCGGCCAGTTTTTGTGGCACGGTGACCAGCAAATCATTGCAACTGACTATGTATGGAACGGCAACAAAATGTGGTACACGTAAATGGCTGGCTGCACTGATGCCAGCCTTCTCCAGGCTTTGATTGACTTTGGCATAAGGGTTTTCTCTGGACGCAACAATCAAATGACGTGCGGCCAGAAAATCCTTCATGTCCAGCTTGTCTGCTGCCAGCGGGTGGTCTTGACGGAACATGCAGACATAATTTTGCCGGAACAGGCGGCGCTGGTACCAGGCATCTGACAAATGATCAAACGCACCTATCGCCAGATCAACACGACCTGATTCCATTTCCGTTTTTAAATCGATATCACTGGCGCGTACAGTGGATAACTGTACTTGCGGTGCCTGGGTATGCAAGTGCTCAGCCAGTATGGGCATGAAATACACTTCACCGACATCGGTCATGGCGATGGTGAAATGGCGCTTGCTGCTGGCCGGGTCAAAGTTTTCCTGGCGGTTCAGCGCCTGGGTGATATGCGTTAGTGCCAGGGCCACGGGTTCTGCCAGTTGTTCTGCCAGCGCCGTAGGCTGCATGCCTGTTGCCGTTCGCACAAATAATTCATCATCAAAACTGCGCCGCAGCCGCGCCAGCGCATTGCTGACCGCAGGCTGTGACAAGCCCAGTTTGCGGGCGACAGAAGATATCTGGCGGTCTTGGTAGACTTCCTGGAAGACCACCAGCAGGTTCAAGTCTATGTCTTTGGGTTCCAGCATAATATTCCACTTTTATCGTCCAGCATTATTGTCCAGTACTATTGTCCAGTACTATTGATTTTATGAATGTAGTACATTTTTGTATTTATATCGTAAAACAGGAGACTTTGCATTAAAGTGCATCTGTACAAAACTCAGATTGCAGGAAACGCCATGAGCAAGCACGACGCAAGAGAAGTCCAGCTTCAATACCAGACCGGTTTTGCCAATGAATTCGCAACCGAGGCATTGCCGGATGCCTTACCCAAGAGTCAGAATTCTCCACAGAAATGTGCCTACGGCCTGTATGCCGAGCAAATTTCAGGCACGGCCTTTACTGCCCCGCGCCATGTGAACCGTCGTTCCTGGGTATACCGCATACGCCCGGCCGCCATGCACCAGCCCTTCCAGCAAGCCAGTAATGGCTGCATGACAAATGATTTTGGCGCGACGCCGACTACGCCAAACCAATTGCGCTGGGACCCCATGCCGATACCGGCAGAAGCAACTGATTTCGTCGATGGTTGGATGACCATGGCGGGCAATGGCTCTGCCGATGCCCAGACAGGTTGTGCCATCCATATCTACACGGCCAACCGTGACATGACGACACGGTTCTTTTATGACGCTGACGCTGAACTGCTCATCATCCCCCAGCAAGGCCGCCTGCACATTCGCACCGAAATGGGTTTGCTGGACATAGAGCCGCAAGAAATTGCCGTGATACCGCGTGGCGTGCGCTTCCAGTTGCATCTGCCAGATGGTGAAGCGCGTGGCTATGTCTGTGAAAACTTTGGTTCCATATTGAAGTTGCCTGACCTTGGCGTCATCGGCTCCAACGGTTTGGCCAATCCACGTGATTTCCAGACCCCGGTTGCCTGGTATGAAGACAAGGAAGGTGATTTTGAATTGCTGGCCAAGTTCAGCGGTAATCTGTGGTCGGCAAAAATAGGCCATTCACCACTGGATGTGGTGGCATGGCACGGCAATTTCGCGCCTTACAAATATGATTTGCGCCACTTCAATACCATAGGCTCCATCAGTTACGATCATCCTGATCCATCGATTTTCCTGGTCTTGCAGGCAGCCAGCGATACGCCGGGTGTGGATACCATAGACTTTGTGATTTTCCCACCACGCTGGCTGGCGGCAGAAAACACTTTCCGCCCACCTTGGTTCCACCGCAATATTGCCAGTGAATTCATGGGTCTTATCCATGGTCAGTATGATGCCAAATCTACCGGTTTCCGTCCCGGCGGTGCCAGCCTGCACAATTGCATGAGTGGCCATGGCCCCGATGCTCCAACCTTTGACAAGGCATCTGCGGCAGATACCAGCAAACCACATAAAGTCGATGATACGATGGCCTTTATGATAGAAACGCGTAATATCATCAAACCTACCCGCGCTGCCATGGAAGCTGCGCAATTGCAGGCTGACTATTACCAGTGCTGGCAAGGTATCAAGAAAAATTTTAATCCGGAGCAAAAATAAATGACGGTACAACTCAACGAAACCCATGATGTCGCCTTGCGCAGCTGGGTAGCATCGGCCAACCAGGCTGGCACGGATTTCCCGCTGCAAAATCTGCCGTATGGCGTGTTTCGTCGCCAGGGCAGCAGCCAGGCATTTCGCATTGGTATTGCCATCGGTGATCAGATACTTGATCTGGCAGCCGCGCATGCAGCCCATGCCTTTGCCGGTTATACCGAATTGCAGGGCGGGCATTTCAGTAATGCCGTCAATGCCAGTAACCTGAATGCCCTGATGGGCCTGGGTGCGCCAGTCTGGTCAGCCTTGCGCCTGGCCCTGTCGCGTGTCTTGCGTGAAGGTGCAAACCTGCAAGGTGCATTGCAAGCCTGCTTGCTGGCGCAAAGCGTGGCAGAGTTTGCCTTGCCTGCGCAGATCGGTGATTACACTGACTTTTATACCTCTGTCCATCATGCAACGGCGGTTGGTAAATTATTCCGCCCGGATAATCCTTTGCTGCCAAATTACAAATGGGTGCCTATTGGCTACCATGGCCGCGCGTCATCTATCGGCGTCTCCGGTCAGCAATTCCGACGCCCGGTAGCTCAGACCAAACCACCTACTTCCGAGACGCCGGTGTTTGGTCCTGCCAAACGCATGGATTATGAAATGGAAATCGGCATCTTCGTCGGCCCCGGCAATGCGCTGGGCGATGTCATCAATATGGACAAGGCAGAATCGCATATCTTTGGTCTGTGCCTGTTGAATGACTGGTCAGCCCGCGATGTGCAGGCCTGGGAATACCAGCCGCTAGGCCCATTCCTTGCCAAGAATTTTGCCTCTACCATTTCCCCCTGGGTAGTGTCACTGGAAGCACTTGCACCGTATCGCCATGCCTGGACCCGCGACGCAGAAGACCCACAGCCCATGGCCTATCTGGATGACCCTGATTTGCGTGACAGCGGTGCCTTTGATGTGCAGCTTGAAGTCTTGTTGCAGACAGAAAAAATGCGCGCAGCAGGTGCACCTGCCGAGCGTTTGTCCTTGTCCAACTTCCGTCATTCATACTGGACGATTGCGCAACTGATCACCCATCATACGGTCAATGGCTGCAATCTCAATCCTGGTGATTTGCTGGGGTCGGGTACGCAATCTGGGCCATTGGCAGAAGAGGCTGGTTCGTTGCTGGAACTCACTGAAGGTGGCAAGAAGGCACTGACTTTGAGTAATGGTGAACAGCGTATTTTCATGGAAGATGGGGATGCCATCATCATGCGTGGCTGGGCACAGAAAGAGGGTTGTGCGCGAATCGGGTTTGGTGAGGTGGTGGGGACTTTGTTGCCGGCCAGGACTTGATAGCCGTTTTTTAATCAGCGCTCGGTGATTGAGACTGGCCGTCGATAGAACAAGATAGATCAACCGTGTTCTTATTAACGTCGTTTCAGCGTGCTTGTGGCTGGAACCCAGTGGCGTTTGTTGCATCTCCGTACTCTGATTAATGCGATTACTCTCTGTGGATACAAGCCGGGTCTCGGCCCGGCAGCCGAGATACTTTCTTTTGCTTCGCCAAAATAAAGTATCCAAAGAAAAGGCGACCGAGGCGTCGCTGCCCCTAACGGGGTTCCCTTTGCTGCAAGTCAAAAAATGGGAAATCCCCGAAACTCGCTTCGCTCAAACACGGTATTTCTTCATCCATTTTCCGCCTCGCATCAAAGGCATCGACACATCGGAATTCGACGTCAAAATCAACTGCAAAGCAACTGCAACGTCATCGCGACCGATATTTATATTTCTCAGGGACTCGGTTATTCATCCCTCCAGTAAAGATCGCGATTCCATTCGTCCTTTTAAATCTGCACCCAATTTCCCTTGAATATAATTGGCCCAGATGGTTTTTCAGGATTGCCCGATCCACCCTTTGGTTCCAGCGTCACCGCCAGCAAAGGCACGCTGTCTGCGGTCATGTCTTTAGGCATGGGCAGGGTGATGATGCCTTTGTCGGCCACCAGGCCCAGCGACTTGACCTTGCCGTCTTTGCCCACAGCCCACAGTTCCAGGCTCTTGTCGGCAGCGATGTTTTGCGCTGTCACCATACGTATCTGTAACTGGCCGCGCTTGCTGTCGCCGGTAATCACTGCGATAGCTTGTGCCTTGTCATCCGACAAAGTGGCGACATAATTAGCTTGTGGTGTTGCTTGCTGTTGATCCGCCTGTTTGCTTAGCAAGACTGATACCAGCACCACGGCGGCAGTGGTTGAGAACATGCCCAGGCCGCGCCAGAAGGCCAGATCCTCGCGCAATTTGCCCCAGTTGCGCCAGTAGGCAAATGGATCTTTGGTGGTACTCAGGTTCAGGCGCTTTTCCAGTGCTGGCCAGACGGCTGCAGGTGCTGTGACAGCAGGTGCAAATTCAGCCATGGGAACCAGATGTGCCTCCCATTTGCCTACCACCTGGCGTAGGGCCGCATCCTGTTTGAGCCATGCTTCAAAGCGGCGGCGTGCGCCACCGCGCAGGGTGCCCAGCACATATTCAGAGGCCAGTTTTTCTTGCAAAGCCGGATTATTTTTTATCTGGTGCAAATTCATCATGCCTCCAGACGTGTGAGGCAGGTGCGCAATTTGTCGAGTCCGCGCCTGATCCAGGTTTTTACTGTGCCTATCGGCAGTTTCATATGTTCTGCCACTTCGCTGTGCGAGAGATCATGAAAAAATGCCATCGCCATTGCCTGCCTGTGCAAACCTTCCAGACGTGACATGCAAGACGCCAGTGCTTTGGCATCCTCAGTCAATTCCAGCGTCTGTGCTGGTGTCGGTTCAGTGCTTTCCATGGCTTGCATGATTCCCATATCAAAATTGTCAGCATCTATTTCTACATCGTGATCAACACGGCGCAGGAGGTCGAAAGCGCGATTGCGTACTATCGTTGTCATCCAGGTCATCGGTGCTGCCAAACCGGCCTGATAACTGCCTGCGTTATTCCAGATGTTGACAAAACTCTCTTGTAAAACCTCTTCTGCCAACTCACGCTTAACTAATATACGCAGCGCGAAGCCAAACAGTTTCGCTGAAGTGGCGTCATACAGTAATTTAAATGCCTGCGCGTCTTTGCGGGCGACGGCGGCTAGCCAATGTTGTAACTGGCTGGTATCCAGAGCGGCAGTGGGCAATTGCTTATCCAATCTTGGCTGGCCCTATAAGTGATAAGGCTGACGTGGGTAGAGATGCGCTGATTTTAGTCGATTTCCAATTTGTACACAGTGCGTGTATCAGGATTTGTTGCTTTCCGTATGCATAAACAGGGAAGGGTGTTGCTCGGCATATTCACGCAAGAGATTCCAGACCACACGCACTCTTTGCAGACGGTACAAGTCACTGGGTGCAGCCAGCCAGTAAGAACGCTCGGTAAAGAAACTGTCCTGCAAAACCGGTACCAGAGTACCGCTAGCCGGGATGGCATACGGCGGTGCCATGATCAAGCCCATGCCAGCCGCTGCCGCTTCGCATTGCGCCATCATGCCAGTGCAGCACAAGCGCCTTTTTGGCGTAAAACCCAGCTTGTCAAGGAAATTGAGTTCATTGCTGGCCAGGCGATCTTGCACATAATCGACAAATTCATGCTCAGCCAGGTCAGCTTCACTGCGTATGGGCGGGTGGCGCGCCAGATAATCAGGCGAGGCATACAGGTTGAGGCGAAAGGTAGCCAGACGGGTAAACACATAGCGCCCGGTATTCGGCGGGTCTAGCATGACACCCAGGTCTGCCTCGCGGGTTGCCAGGTTGGCGAAACGGGGTTGTACCAATAAATCCACACTCAGTTCTGGATGGTCTTTGAGCAGATGTACCAATAAAGGGGCGATGACCAGGGTGCCAAACATTTCCGGCACTCCCAGGCGGACGACGCCGTGGGCTGAGACACTGGCAGCCCCCAATTGATCGGTGGCAGTCAGGGCCGCACTTTCCATGGCTTCGGCATGGGGGAGCAGGGCATGCCCCATCTCGGTCAGCTCATAGCCCTCACGGCTGCGGTCAAACAGGGTGGAGCCAAGCTGGCTTTCCAGTCTGTCTATGCGGCGTGCCACTGTTGTATGTTCGACCCCCAGCCGACGCGATGCACCCGAAAGCGTGCCAGCACGGGCAAGCTCCAGGAAGTAACGCAGGTCAGTCCATTCAGGCATGCTATTCATGCAGCCAATTGTGCGACAAAGCACATACAGCGGCAAGGTTTAATCCATTTCTTCTTTGCAAGAATGAAAGAATTGGGGGTTTTGCACAACAAGTGGGCAGTTTTAATAGTGCTAACTTCACTCTGATGTGCATTTATGCACAAACGGTGGGCGTGCATACGCTTTCTGGGTTTTTCCTTTCCGTGCACACTGCCTGCCATGCGACATACAACATGTAAGAACGTGTTTGCGATCTTACTGTGCGTGCGTGATCGGGGCTCATGCGCTGCTCAAAATGCTCATGTACTTAAGTACATTCCGCTTTTTGCGCTGCGTTTTTGTTACCCCGACCCCGCTGACGCTCGCTCGCTACAGATCGTAAACGCGTTCTAAAAGGCGCACATAAAAAATACAGGAGACATAAATGAACCAGAGCAAGAGAAAGCAGAAATTCTTACGTCAGTCCGCCGCTGCATTGTTGGTCGCATCAGGAACCGTTGCAGGCAGTGGCATCAGCCAGGCACAAACAACAACGCCTCCGGCAACGACTGAAACAGCCAATGCAGAACCGACCACGGTAGTCGTGACTGCCCGCCGCCGTGAAGAATCCCTGCAAGATGTGCCAGTATCCGTCACGGCTTTCTCTGCTGATCAGCTCTCTAAAACGGCAATACCTGACATCGTCGGTCTGGTACAAAGTTTGCCAAACACGACCATGAAAGCTTCGCGTGCGACGAATTCAACGCTGACAGCCTTCATCCGCGGTGTTGGTCAACAAGACCCGCTGGCCGGTTTTGAAGCCGGTGTTGGTATTTATCTGGATGATGTGTATATCGCCCGCCCGCAGGGTGCCGTGGCTGATATCTATGATGTAGAACGCATAGAAGTCTTGCGTGGCCCTCAGGGTACTTTGTACGGTCGCAATACCATAGGTGGTGCCGTCAAATATGTGACACGCAAACTGCGCCCGGAAACTGATGTACGCCTGAAAGCCACGGTAGGCACATATGGCCAGACCGATGCCGTATTGACGGCCAGTACTCCGGTATCAGACAGCCTCAGGGTTGGTGCATCGCTGGCAAAATTCAAGCGCAATGGCTTTGGTAAAAATCTGCTGACCGGTGCAGAAAATTATGACAAGGACGTAGCCGCTGCCCGTCTGAGTGCAGAATTCACACCAACTAATAACCTGTTCATACGCGTATCAGCCGATACCAGCCAGGATGATTCCAGCCCCAAGAACGGCCATCGCCTGACAGTCAGCAATGCCAGCAAGGCACCGATACTCGACAATGTATTTGATACCCGCGCCAATCTGACGACGGCGCTGGGTCATTTGCAGCAAGTAAAACAAAGCGGTGGTTCTGCCCTGATTGAATGGCAGATCAATAATGAGCTGACCTTGAAATCCATCACTGCCAGCCGCCGTGATACATCTTATGCGCCTATCGATTTTGATTCCCTGCCTGTGGTTGATCTGGAAGCACCGGCCGTCTACAAAAACCGCCAGTTCAGTCAGGAATTACAACTCAGTTATAGCGGCAAGACGATACAGGGTGTGGCCGGTGTGTATTACATAGACGCCAATGCCTATAACAAATTCGATACCCTCCTGAATGGTGCCTTGCCCCTGTCGGTGTATACCATGGGTGACGTTGATACCAAGGCCTGGGCGGTGTTTGCCGATGGCAGCATGAGTTTGTCGGACACGATCAGCGTTTCTGCCGGTGGCCGTTATACCTCGGATACGCGCCAGGCCGCAGTCTTGCGTCAACTGTATCTGGGTACCAAGAGTTCACCTGAAATGGGCAATCCTAGTGCAGTGCTGTTCCGCACTGACACCAATCTGACGAAGAGTGATCTTGACCGTACGGATACCAAGTTCACCCCGCGCCTGTCGCTGAACTGGAAAGCCAATGCCGATAACAATGTGTATGCATCCTGGTCGCAAGGCTTCAAGGGCGGTGGCTTTGATCCGCGCATGAATGTGGTTGGCACCAAGATCAGTCTGGCCAAGGCAAAAATGGGTTACGAGCCGGAAGAAATCGAAACTGTGGAACTGGGCTTGAAGTCGCAATTCGACAAGGGCCGCATCATGACCAATGCCGCACTGTTCTTCAGTAATTACAAGAACGTGCAGATACCTGGCTCGGTCGCGGTGGATACAGATGGTGACGGCAAGGATGATAATTTTGCTGGCGTCACCACCAATGCAGGCAAGGCTCGCATCAAGGGTTTTGAGCTGGAAGCGACAGCGCGTGTTACTGACGCTTTCCGCCTGTCTGGTATGTTCAGCTATATCGATGCCAAGTACACGCAATTCATCGTGGCCGGTGTCGATGTCGCCAGCCAGAAAGTATTCCAGAATACGCCGAAGCAATCCGCCAACCTGACAGCGAGCTATGACTGGCCGCTCAACATGATAGGCAAGAATGGCACACTGTCACTGATCTCCAGCTATTCTTACCGTGGCGCGACCAACCAGTTCGAGACACCGAATGCCTTGCTGGATCAGGATGCTTATTCGCTGTGGGACGCCAGCCTGGTCTGGACCAGCACAGACAAGCGTCTGCGTGCCGGCCTGCATGGCAAGAACCTCAGCAATACCAAATACAAGGTTGCCGGTTATCTTTTCCCGACTTTGGGTTTGGAAGGCACTACCACTGCCTTCTATGGCAATCCACGGACAGTCTCGGCCACGGTTGAATACCGCTTCTAGTCTGTGACAGCGAGAGGAAATTGCGTGACTACTTTCACTGACATCAGCTTTACCAGTAGCGATGGCCTGCAGTTGTATGCGCGGGATTATCCGTCGCGTGGCGGCCAGGCCAAATGTGCAGTCATCTGCATCCATGGCCTTACCCGCAATTCTGGCGATTTTGAAGAGCTGGCACCGTGGATAGCAGAGCAGGGCAGGCGTGTGATTGCGGTCGATGTCAGGGGGCGCGGGCGCTCTCAGCACGACGCCGACCCCGAACACTACAATACGGTCATGTATGCGAATGATGTCATCAAGCTCGCCCGTGACCTGGGCATAGGCCGGGCAGTGTTTATAGGTACCTCCATGGGTGGCCTCATCACCATGACGGTGGCAGCGCGCAAATTGAACTTGATTGCTGCCGCCATCCTCAATGATGTGGGGCCAGCCTTGTCTCCCAAGGGATTAGGCAGGATCGCCGGCTTTGCTGGCAAGACAGTGGAAGTGAATGACTGGGAAGAGGCTACACACTATATACGTCAGGTCAATCTGTCTGCTTTCCCGGATAACAGTGTGGAAGAATGGGGCAAGTGGGCCAGACGGGCTTTTGCGGCAAATGTCGAAGGCAAGCTGGCACTGCAATATGATCCGAATATTGCCAGGCCCTTGCAAACCGGTCAGTTGAAAAGCAAATCCTGGGTCGCCAATTTTGCTTTCCGCCGTCTTGCCAGAAACCGGCCTGTGCTGTTGATACGCGGCGATTTGTCGGATCTGGTCGAACCTGAACAACTCGCCTATATGCAAGACCTGGCACCCGACATGCAATATGCCGAAGTGAATGGCGTAGGCCACGCACCGATGCTGATGGAAGCGCAGGCACAAAAAGCCATCAGGGAATTTTTAGCCACAGTGGATTAGGCGATTTGCAGTATGCTTATGGGCACAGTCAAAAAAAGAGCATGGAAAATGCCGTCTACAACATCTGCGTAATATGACAGTGACCACAGTGACCACAACGTAAAACTAGCAGGAGACAAAATGCAACAAAAAAACAGCTTTAAACTCGTCTGTCTGAGTCTGGCCCTGAGCAGCGTATTCGCCTCAGCCAGCAGTCTGGCGCAAGATTTGAAAATTGCCCTGATCGCAGGCAAGACCGGTGCACTGGAAGCCTATGCCAAGGAAACCGAAACCGGCTTCATGATGGGCCTGGAATACCTGACCGGCGGCAAGATGGAAATCAATGGTCGCAAGCTCAAGGTCATCGTCAAGGATGACCAAAGCAAGCCTGACCTGGGACGCACTGCACTGGCCGAAGCCTTTGGTGATGACAAGGCTGATATCGCAGTCGGCACCAGTTCTTCTGGTTCGGCGATTGCGATGCTGCCAGTGGCAGAAGAATATAAAAAGGTACTCATCGTAGAACCGGCAGTGGCTGATGCGATTACAGGTGAAAAATGGAACCGCTACATCTTCCGCACCAGCCGCAATTCCATGCAGGATGGCCTGGCTGCTGCCAGCACCATCAAGTCCGGTGGCAGTATTGCCTTCCTGGCGCAGGATTATGCTTTTGGCCGTGATGGCGTGAAAGCAGCCAAGGATGCATTGAGTGCAGTCGGTGCCAAGGCCAAGATAGTCCATGAAGAATATGCGGCACAAAACACGACCGACTTTACCGCAGCGGCTCAGCGCATTTTTGATGTGCTGAAAGACAAGCCAGAACCGCGAGTCTTGCAAATCATCTGGGCGGGTCCCAATCCCATGAACAAGCTGGCTGACATGAAGCCGGAACGCTTCGGCATTACTCTGGCTCCCGGTGGCAATATCCTTCCCGTCATGAAAAACTGGAAGACTTATGTAGGTACCCAGGGCACGATCTATTACTACTACGACTTCCCTAAAAACAAGATGAATGACTGGCTGGTGGCCGAACATACCAAGCGTTTCAAAGCACCGCCTGACTTCTTCACCGCTGGTGGTTTTGCTGCCGCCAGTGCAGTGTACACCGCGATTAATAAAGCCAAGTCCACTGATACTGAAAAGCTCATCACGGCAATGGAAGGCATGGAATTTGACACACCTAAAGGCAAGATGAATTTCCGCAAGGAAGATCACCAGGCCATGCAATCCATGTACCATTTCAAGATCAAGAAAGACCAGAAGAGTGAATGGGATTTGCTGGAACTGGTCAGGGAAATACCCGCCAGCGAATTGCCAGTCCCGGTCAAGAACAAGCGCTGATGATGGCAGGCGAAGCTATGAGTGGTGCACCATCGCTATCTACACGTGATCTCAGCATAAGGTTTGGCGGTCATGTGGCCGTCAACCAGGTAACGGCAGACTTTTATCCCGGCACCCTGACTGTCATCGTCGGCCCTAACGGTGCGGGTAAAACCACTTACTTCAACCTGATGTCTGGGCAACTGCCTGCCAGTGCAGGCAGCGTGCATCTGTTTGGTGTGGACATCACCAGCAAGGGGGCGGCTGAACGCACGTGCAGAGGTATAGGCCGGGCTTTTCAACTGACCAATCTCTTTCCTAATTTGTCAGTCATAGAAAATGTGCGTCTGGCTGTGCAAAGCAGGGCAGGCCTGGGTTTGAATATTTTTTCTCTATGGTCATCCCATGCCAGCCTGTTGAAACGTGCAGAGCATTATTTGCAAAAGGTTGCACTGGCAGACCGCAAATCAGACAAAGTCGCCGCACTCTCACATGGCGACAAGCGCAAATTAGAAGTTGCGATCCTGCTGGCGCTGGAGCCTGAAATCATGATGTTCGATGAACCCACGGCAGGCATGAGTGTTGATGAAGTGCCGGTAGTGCTGGACCTGATCCATCAGGTCAAGGCAGAACGCAAGAAAACCATCTTGCTGGTAGAACACAAGATGGATGTTGTACGTTCACTCGCTGACCGCATCATCGTCCTGCATAACGGCGCGCTGGTGGCAGATGGTGAACCTGTCAGTGTCATGGCATCGGCCATCGTGCAGGAAGCCTATCTGGGCGTTGCCCCGGAAACCAAGGAAGAGCAACATGTCTGAAGCTTTACTGACATTGGCCGGTGTGCATACCCATATCGGTGAATACCATATCCTGCAAGGCGTGGACATGCAGGTGCCGCGTGGCGGTCTCTCGGTTTTGCTGGGGCGTAATGGCGCAGGCAAGACTACTACTTTGCGCACCATCATGGGCTTGTGGAAAGCCAGCCAGGGCAAGATACATTTCGATGGCCGCGATATCACTGCCATGGCAACGCCAGACATTGCCCAGCTGGGCATTGCCTATGTACCTGAAAGCATGGCGATATTCTCAGACCTGACAGTCAAGGAAAACCTGCTGCTGGCCGCACGCAATGGTCCGCTCGATAATCAGCGTGTTGAATGGATATGCGGCTTTTTTCCGGCCTTGAAAAAATTCTGGAACTACCCGGCAGGCAATCTGTCCGGTGGCCAAAAACAAATGGTCGCGATTGCCCGTGCCATCGTTGAGCCGCGCAAATTGATACTGGTGGATGAACCGACCAAGGGCCTGGCACCCGCCATCATCCTTAGCCTGATGGCCGCCTTCAATGAATTGAAAGCTAGCGACACCACCATCTTGCTGGTCGAGCAGAATTTCAATTTCGTGCGCAAGCTGGGGGATACTGTGGCCGTCATGGATGATGGCCGTGTCGTCCATACCGGCGGCATGCAGGCACTGGCTGAAGACAATGACTTGCAACAGCACTTGCTGGGCCTGTCACTGGCTGCGCATCAATAAAGCAAGAGGAAGAATAATGACAGATACTGTTCTGGACAATACCGCAAAGCCAGAAGTTGCCAGCCTGCCGACAGCGCCACGCGATATCTGGCCGCTGGTACTGGTGCCGGCCCTGGCCTTGCTGATGCTGCCGTTGGTGGGCAGTTTCCCGACCTGGATCACCCTGACCGTCGCAGGCCTGGCCATGGGCATGATGATCTTTATCATGGCCAGCGGCCTGACCCTGATCTTTGGCTTGATGGATGTATTGAATTTTGGTCACGGTGCTTTTGTATCCGTCGGTGCCTTTGTCGCCACGCTGGTTTTGTTGCCCATGCATGGCTGGATGGAAGCTGATTCGCTGCTCATGAACCTGACGGCACTTGGCCTGGCTATCCTGCTGGCGATGCTGGCAACCGGTCTGCTGGGCTGGGCGTTCGAGCGCGTTATCATCATGCCCGTATATGGCCAGCATCTGAAGCAAATCCTCATCACCATGGGCGGCATGATAGTCGCAGAACAGATGATCAATGTCATCTGGGGTGCAGAGCAAATCCCGCTGCCCCTGCCGACCAGCTTGCGTGGCTCCATCCTGCTGGGTGATGCCGCCATAGAAAAATACCGCCTGATTGCAGTCGTGGTTGGCTTGCTGGTATTTGTTGCCATGTTCCTGGTGTTGAACCGCAGCAAGCTGGGTCTGCTGATACGGGCAGGGGTAGAAAATGGCGAGATGGTGGAAGCGCTCGGTTACCGCATACGCCGCCTGTTCGTGCTGGTGTTTGCTGCCGGTTCGGCACTGGCTGGCCTCGGTGGTGTCATGTGGGGTTTGTATAAAGAGAGCCTGACTGCAGCCATGGGCGGTGACATCATGGTCATGGTGTTTATCGTCATTATCATTGGTGGCCTGGGTTCGGTCGGTGGTTGTTTCATTGGCGCCTTGCTGATGGCACTGGTGGCCAATTATGCCGGCTTCCTGGTGCCCAAGCTGGCGCTGGTGTCGAATATCTTGCTGATGATCGCCGTGTTGCTGTGGCGTCCGACTGGCCTGTACACCGTGGTAAGGCGTTAAGACATGAATGCAATGAAACAAATCCTGTCGGATGATTTTCCGCGTAACCGCTGGCTGGCGCTGATCCTGGTGGCGATATTTTTCGGACTGGCTTGCGCGCCCTTCATCACCAGCGGTGCGCGGCCTTTGAACACTGCTGCCACCATCTGCGTCTACATCGTCCTGGTTGCATCTTATGACCTGTTGCTGGGTTACACCGGCATAGTCTCTTTTGCTCACACCATGTTTTTTGGCATAGGCGCATACGGTATAGGTCTGGCGCTGGCCAGTGGCACGCCATCATGGGGGCTGGCTGCTCTGGGTTTGCTGGCAGCATTGTTGGTGACGCTGGTACTGGCCCTGATCGTCGGCCTGTTTGCCTTGCGTGTAAGAGCGATTTTCTATGCCATGATCACGCTGGCGGTGGCTTCATCCTTTGCTGTGCTGGCATCGCAATTGTCAGATTTTACAGGCGGTGAAGACGGCAAGACTTTCAGCGCGCCTGCTTTGCTGTCACCTGCTTACCGCCTGTTCGAGGCTGAGATATTTGGTCGCGTTGTCGATGGCAAGGTGATTACCTATTACATCGTGTTCATAGGCTGCGCCCTGTTATTCCTGTTCTTGCTGCGCGTTGTCAATTCACCTTTTGGCCGGGTCTTGCAGGCCATACGCGAAAATGATTTTCGTGCCGAGGCACTGGGTTACCGCACTGTGTATTACCGCATTCTGGCGAATTGCATCGCGGCGCTGGTTGCGGCAATGGCGGGTGCCCTGATGGCTTTGTGGCTGCGCTATGTAGGACCCAAGACTATGCTGAGTTTTGAAGTCATGACAGACATTTTATTGATTGTCGTGATAGGCGGTATGGGGACGATGTATGGGGCGGTGGTTGGGGCGACCTTGTTCATACTTGCGCAGAATTATTTGAAGAGTTTGATGGGGGTGGCGTCGTCGTCTTTGGCTGACGTGCCAGTGCTGGCGAGTGCTTTGCATCCGGACCGGTGGATGTTGTGGTTGGGGGTATTGTTTGTGGTGTCGATTTATTTCTTTCCAGTGGGGATAGTGGGGAAATTGAGAGGTAGTGGGAAGAGGAATTGATTGGTGGCATTGCATGTCGATGAGTTGTAATCTACATGTCGTCGCTCCAGCGTAGGCTGGAGCCCAATGGCGTTCGTTGTATTGCCGTACTTTGATTAAAGCGATTGCCCTACGTGGATACAAGCCGGGTCTCGGCCCGGCGGCCGAAGTACTTTCTTTGGTCGCCAAAGAAAGTACTCAAAGAAAGGCGACCCAGGCGTAGTCGCCCCTGCGGGGTTCCCGTTTGTGCAATACAAAAAATGGGAAGGCCCGAAACTCGCTTTGCTCAAACAGCGGTCCTTCTTGATCCATTTTCTGTACAGCACAAACGGCATCGACACATGGGAACTGCTAACAGCAACAGCAACAGCAATGTCAAACCCAAAAGCAACACCACCGATTCACGTGATTTTGTCCCTTAGCTTTTTGCAAGCGGCAGGCCAGCTGCGTACTCCCCATACAAAGCCTGGCCTGCCGTCCTTGCAAATCAGCGGCTATCCTGCTTAAAACCAAACTCCCTGTCCAGCAAGGAATAGCATTTAAGATCAACATAGCGCCCATGCTTGAATTCACACTCTCGCAACACTCCTTCAAGCCGGAACCCCAGTTTTTCTATCAAGCGCCAGCTGGCGATATTCTCTGGCTCTACCATGGCTTGCAAGCGGTGCAGGCCCAGGTGCTGGAAGCAGTGAGTGATCATGGCGTCCAGGCATTCCGGTATGACAGCCTTGCCCCAGTGGTCGGGCGAAAGCCAGAAGCCGGTTTCGGCGCAATGGTGTTCCTGTTCCCATTCGTGCAGGCCGCAAGTGCCTATTAATTGTTCAGGTTCCTCTTTGCTGCAAATGCCCCACCACAGGCCTGAGCCGTCCAGCCAGACCTGTTCATACCAGTCCATTTGTTCCTGGCTTGATGCCAGGGTGTCATAGCTGATGCCATAATATTCAGTAACACGCGGGTCGGATAATCCGCGAAAAATTGCGGGCATGTCGGTGGCGACGATGCGGCGTAGTTGGTAGTTGGCGGTCTGTAGGGCGGGGAAGGTTTTGGTTTCAGGCATATAAGCTTTGCAATAACAGGTAACAATCAGACATTCTAATGCCTGTAGAGGCATGGAGTTGCGCTGTTCCGTAACTCCTTAACAGAGCAAAATCTGGGATAATCCGTCTGCTCGTTATCAGCGAGTGAATTGATTAACAATATTGAAGAAATAATGAGCCCAGAGCAACGCAAAGAAGCTTCCGAACTGGAATTGCATAAACGTGGTATCCGCATCAATGTGCAATTGCATGTGATTGAGTCTGATGAAGAAGTGGAACTGCGCACGCCTGAAGAATTGATGCAGCGCATGCTGGTCTTGTGGGCGGTGACTGCGGTAGCTACTGGTGGTGATGTGGCACACTATCGCTCCTATCTGGAGGCGCATGGTTTGGCTGCTTGTTTGTCAGCGCAGGAAAACGCATTTCTGTTTGCAGATAACATCACTGAAGAATTGCGTACGCAATTTCTGCAAAGGCAGGAAGCTCTGTATTTCCTGGCATGGGCTGCGGGTTTGACCGACAAGCTGGCGGTACCTACGCAAGTAGCAAACCTCAAGCAAATCCTGAAATTCTTCCCGCATGCGATGGAAGCGCCCGAGCGTTTACAGGCAGCCATGAAGCCGCGCCGCAAGGGACAGGTACTGGACTGGTCGGACTTATTGTATCGCCTGCACTGGGCAGTTCGCCACGCACATATCACTGGGCGGGATGCACCCGGCAATCTGAATGCAGATGCGGTGCGCGAATGGCACCAGGCGGCTAACTGGCTATGCCAGTATGAAGAAGAAAATGACTGGGACAAGGTCAGTACCGAAACTTGACCTAAGTCCTGGTCAATAAGCATGCTCAATAAGACTTGATGCTTATACGTCCAGTCTTGCAATCATTGACTTCTTCCAGCATCTTCTGGCAACGTGGGCCCGAGAATTCAGCCTGCAAGGAATCCAGGAAAACCCGTGTGCGGGCAGGCATCAGACGACGGCCAGGGAATACTGCCCAGACAGTGATTTCAGGCAGTTTCCAGTCTTCCAGCAAGGGCACCAGCTCACCCTTGTGTACATGCTGACCAGCGAAATGATCCGCCAGCATGATGATGCCTTTGCCGCGAACAGCCAGGCGCGTCAGCAATTCGGGTGAGTTGGCGCTGGCCCGGCCAGGAGGTATGCCTTCCCAGACCGCACCATCTTTTTCCATGCGCCAGATCGAAGGTTCGCCATTACGTGCCGTCAGGCGCAGGCAATCATGCTCCATCAGGGCTTCTGGTTCTGCGGGCGCGCCATGTAATTTCAAATAGGCGGGTGAGGCATACAGGCCTATGCTGAAGCGCACCAGTCCCCTTGCTGCAAGTGAAGCGTCATCCGGCAGGTCACCCACCCGGATGGCCACATCAAAATTCTCTCCTATCAAATCCACCCGGCGTGGTGACAAATCCAGCTCCAGGTTCACGGAAGGGTATTTGCTGATGAAATCAGATAACAATTCACCCATCTGATGATTGGCAAAATCACCAGGCATCGATACTTTCAGTCTGCCATTCGGCTCTGCCTGCCTGTGCTGGGTCAGGGCCAGCGTTGCATCTACTTCTTCCTGCACATGTTGTGCATGCTGCAAGACACTTTGTCCCAAGTCAGTTACCGTCAGCTTGCGGGTGGTGCGCAAGATCAGGCGCTCACCTAGCTCGGCTTCAAGAGCAGATATGCGGCGCGACAAGGTCGATTTGGGCACCCCCAGCTTCTCTGCCGCCTTGCTGAAACTGCCTTCTTCAACCACGCGGGCAAATAGCAAAAGGTCATTGGCTTCCAGGGTCATGATCGCATCCTCATACTGATCCTCTATTTTCCTATTTTTGGAACAATGATATCCATTTTAACGCCTTCCGGAATATTTTTGGAACGATTAAAGTACGTCCATCAACTCTTTATCTGAAAGGAACACAAAATGAACATCCTGCAAATCAACTCCAGCGCCCGTGCTCAAGCTTCTCATTCCACGCAACTGGCAAATAGCCTGGTTGAGGCTTTATTGGAAACATCTTCTGGTGCCACCGTGAATGTACGTGACCTGGGCAGTAAACCCCACCCCATACTTGATGAAACAGCATTGCAAGCCCTGTTCACTCCGGCAGACCAGCGCACAGCAGAACAGCAAGCCCGCGTTGCTCTGGATGATGCCCTGATTGCTGAAATCCAGGCAGCAGACGTAGTAGTACTTGGCGCACCGATGTATAACTTTGGTATTTCTGCTCAATTGAAAAACTGGATAGATGCGATTTCCCGCGCACAGGTGACTTTCCGTTATACCGCCAATGGCCCTGAAGGTCTGCTGACTGGCAAGAAAGTGTATGTAGTACTGACACGTGGCGGCCTGTATCGCAATACACCAAATGACACACAAATGCCCTACCTGAAAACCTTCTTTGGTTTCCTGGGCATGACCGATGTAGAGTTTGTCTATGCAGAAGGCCTGGCCATGGGCCCGGATGCAGAAAAAGCATCACTGGCTTCAGCACACCAGCAAATTAATGATTTACTGCCTGCTTAATCGACAACATTAACGGGCCAATTACGAGGACGATGGATCATGGAAACGACAGATGTAGTTGCAAGCAACACAGTTCAGCAGGCTGAAATCGTGAGCAAATCGCGCACGGTAGAGCAACTGGTCGCCGGGCAGCCTACTTCAGATGGTGCCGGTGTCAAGCTGACACGGGTATTGACGCAGCCACTGCAATACCGGCTGGACCCCTTCCTCATGCTGGATGCTTTCGGCAGTGATGAGGCAGGTGACTACATCGCCGGTTTCCCCAGTCATCCGCACCGTGGTTTTGAAACCATCACCTATATGCTGGCGGGCCGCATGCGCCACCGCGACAGTGCAGGTAATGAAGGCCTGTTGCAAAACGGTGGCGTGCAATGGATGACGGCAGGTCGTGGCGTGATTCACTCAGAAATGCCGGAACAGGAAGAAGGCCGCATGGCAGGCTTCCAGCTTTGGTTGAACCTGCCAGCAAAAGACAAGATGATCGCCCCCTGGTACCGCGACATCCAGAGCGACACCATCCCTGAATTGCTGACAGCAGCTGGCATTAAGGTACGCATCATCGCCGGTAGCAGTCATGGCGTGGCAGGTGCCGTGCAGCGTGAAGTCACTCAACCGCTGTATCTGGATATACATATGCCAGCCGGTAGCAGTTTTAGTCACAGTCTGCCTGCCAGTTTTAATGCCTTTGTGTATGTGTATGAAGGCGACGTGCAGATAGACGAGCGTGAGGTACCAGTGCAACGCATGGCGATATTGAAAAAATCGCCGGATGTGGATGGAGTGGTGATTGATGCCAAAGTCGATAGCAGGTTGTTGTTAATTGCCGGTCAGCCCTTGGGTGAAACCATCGTGCAGTATGGGCCGTTTGTGATGAATAGTCAGGCGGAAATTTTTAAAGCGATTAGCGATTTTCGCGAGGGTAAGTTGGTGGATGTTGATTGATGAGAGTTGCTTTAAACGATCTCGTCATGCTGACGAAGCGGTGGCTATTTGTAGATTGGGCCAGGCCTCGCTAGGCTACGCTTCATCAACCCAACACTCGGCCCCGGAAACACGCATACGTTATTAAAAGCCCAGTGTTGGGCTGGTAAACCGTAGCCCAACCTACGAAGCCAGGCTCTCACTACCGATAATAAAAATCTACATGTAAGGAAAACAAAATGAAACAAACAGAAACCATAGGACCCGTTTTCGGTTCCTTCATAGCCCGCGTCTTGATCGCCCTGATCTTCGTGGCATCCGGTGCCAGCAAGATCTCCGGCTTTGAGCAAACCGTAGGCTATATCGCCAGCAAGGGACTGCCTTTGCCAGCGTTGGGCGCAATTGCTGCCATCGTGGTGGAACTGGGTGGTGGCCTCATGGTCATCGTTGGCTGGCGTGCACGCTGGGCTGCAGCGGCAATGATCTTGTTCACACTGGCAGCAGCTTTCATCTTCCATAATTTCTGGGGTGTTCCAGCAGATGCGGCGCAAAACCAGATGATACATTTCATGAAGAATATCTCCATGGCGGGTGGCCTGTTGTATGTCCTGATACATGGTAGTGACGGCTGGAGTCTGGATGGCCGCAAAGCCTGATCAGGAATATTTTTCTCAATTGCAATAGTTGAAGTAGCGGATTTGTCTGACGGCAAATTCGCTGTTTTTTGTGTGGGAATGTCGTCGTTTCATCGTCCTGTAATCTTGCCTTCATACGCCTGACATATTCTTGTCCAATACTCCCGTGGATTAGCTCAATTGTCCAGGCGGGGTAAATGCGATGAAGATAGAAATCAACGGGATTTCCAAAACCTTTAAAGGTGGCTATCAGGCGCTGGATAATATTGCTCTGACTTTCAAGCCTGGTGAAATGGTCGCGCTCATCGGTGCTTCCGGTTCTGGAAAATCAACTTTATTGCGTCATATCTCTGGCCTGATCACAGCCAATACCGACAAGAATGATATTCGTCTCGGCGAGCAGGTCTTGCAGGCGAATGGGGTAGTCGGCAGGCAGATACGTCACCTGCGTTCGCAAATCGGCTTTGTATTCCAGCAATTCAATCTGGTCGGACGTTTGCCTGTGCTGACCAATGTTCTCACTGGTGGCATCGCCCGCATCCCGCTGTGGCGCAGTTGTTTCCGTATTTTTACAAAAGAAGAAAAAGCTTTGGGTCTGGCCGCGCTGGCGCGTGTGGGTATCGCTGAACATGCTTACAAGCGCGCATCGGCCTTGTCTGGCGGACAGCAACAGCGTGCAGCGATTGCCCGCACCATAGTTCAGCAAGCCAAGGTCATTCTGGCAGATGAACCAATAGCCTCGCTGGACCCTGAATCTGCACGCCGCGTCATGCAGACCCTGGCTGATTTGAATCGCCAGGATGGTACGACGGTGGTGGTATCTCTGCACCAGGTTGATGTGGCTTTTCGTTTTTGCCCGCGCACTGTTGCACTCTCGCGTGGCCGTGTCGTCTATGACGGCCCATCCAGCGAACTGACGGTGGCCATGTTGCGCGACCTGTATGGTGCTGAGGCAGAAGAATTGCTCAATCCTGTACCAGTCAATACTGCTAACGCCACACCTGTTGCCGATACCCTCTCTTTACCCACTCTCGCGGCTGCCGCCTGAGTTTCTTTTCTCTTCAGGAGTATTTCCATGTTTCGTCAATTCGTGCGCAGTCTGACCCTGGGCCTGGTGATGGCCGCAACTGCCAATGCTGTCATGGCAGAAGATGCAGTCAAGACTTTGAACTTTGGCATCATCTCTACCGAGTCTTCACAAAACCTGAAACAAGACTGGCAGCCAGTGTTGGATGATATGAGCAAAAAACTGGGCATCAAGATCAATGCCTTCTTTGCTCCTGACTATGCCGGCGTTATCGAAGGCATGCGTTTCAATAAAGTGCATTTCGCCTGGGTGGGTAACAAATCGGCTATCGAAGCTGTTGACCGTGCCAATTCTGAAGTGTTTACGCAAACGGTGAATGCCGATGGTACTTTGGGTTATTACAGCATGATCAGCGTGCATAAAGACAGCCCTTATCAAACTGTGGAAGACGTCTTGAAAAATGCCAAAAACCTCAATTTTGGCATAGGTGATCCAAACTCTACTTCTGGCTTCCTGGTGCCCAGCTATTATGTTTTTGCGCAAAACAATGTGAATCCCAAGACAGCTTTCAAGACTGTGCGTGGTGCCAATCATGAAACCAATATCCTGGCCGTAGCCAACAAACAGGTAGACGCAGCCGTCCATAGTTCCGATGTGCTGGATCGTATCAAGGCGCGCCAGCCAGAAACAGCCAGTCAATTGCGTCAGATCTGGAAATCACCTCTGATCGCTGCTGATCCGCTGGTATGGCGTAAAGACTTGCCAGCCGATGTTAAAAACAAGATCAAGGATTTCTTTATCAGCTATGGCAAGAATGGCGCTGACGCAACACGTGAAAAAGCGCAGCTGAACAAGCTGACTTTGGGTGGTTTTCAGGATTCCAGCAATGCTCAATTGAAACCTATCCGTCAGCTTGAGTTGTTCAAGGAAAAAGTCAAGATTGAAGCAGACGTTGCCCTGAACGCAGAGGAAAAGAAAGCCAAGCTTGACGACATCAACCGCAAGCTGAATGACATCGCCAAGTCTTGATAGCATGAACAGCACACCAACAGCCCGCCCGCAAGTCGTCATGAATTTGCCGGAAGCACCGAAGCGTGACACCGGTAAATTATTGGTCTGGGGCATAGTCCTCGCCATTCTTGCCATGTCATGGCAGGGCGCTGATATGCGCCCCCTGGAATTGTTGCGCGACAGCGGCAATATGCTGACTTATGCTGCCAGTTTTTTTCCGCCAGATTTTCATGAATGGCGAATTTACTTACAAGAGCTGTTGGTGACTTTACAGATTGCGGCCTGGGGCACAGCTCTGGCCGTGGTCTGTGCAATTCCTTTGGGTTTGCTGAGTTCGTCGAATATTGCACCAGCCTGGGTCAGTCAGCCTGTGCGGCGCCTGATGGATGCTGCGCGTGCCATTAATGAAATGGTATTCGCCATGCTGTTTGTGGTGGCCGTTGGCCTTGGTCCTTTTGCCGGTGTACTGGCCTTGTTTGTGCACACGACCGGCATCTTGTCCAAACTGTTTTCTGAAGCCGTTGAGGCGATAGATCCGCAGCCAGTAGAAGGCATACGTGCCACTGGTGCGCATGCGCTGGAAGAAATAGTCTATGGTGTCCTGCCCCAGGTGATGCCGCTGTGGGTATCGTTCGCTCTGTATCGCTTTGAATCAAATGTACGTTCTGCCACTGTGGTCGGTATGGTTGGTGCCGGTGGTATAGGCGTGATCTTGTGGGAAGTCATACGCGCTTTTCAGTATGCACAAACCTGTGCCGTTTTATTGATGATTGTGCTGACCGTCAGCATGATAGATGTGATTTCTTCCCGTCTCAGAAAAGTTTTTATCTGATATATAGCGGATATAGCTGATATGCAAACACAGAAACACCAAATTGTTCAAGGGATCAACCTCCCGCAAGTCATAGACTGGTTGCAAAACCGTGCCGGTGGTTTGTATGGCGGCGAAGCGATCACGCAATTGGAGCATGCTTTGCAATGCGCCAGCCTGGCCATGGAAGAAGGTGCAAGCGATTCCCTGGTCATCGCCGCGCTTTTGCATGACTTGGCACATATGGCTGACGATGAAACGGATGAGACCTTCCCGCACGGCGAACTGGCAGCGTTGTTGCTGGCAGAATTGTTTAACAGGGATGTGACAGAACCCATACGCATGCATGTCGATGCCAAGCGTTACTTGTGCGCGGCAGATCCCCTGTACTGGTCTGGTTTGTCCCATGCGTCACAGCGCAGCCTGATCTGGCAGGGTGGTCCATACTCAGTGACGCAAGCAACTGAATTCATAGGCCAGGAATATGCAGAAGATGCAGTCAGGTTGCGGCATTGGGATGACGCTGCAAAAATAGTCGGTGCAAAGACTGTGGACTTGCAAGTCTTCGTCGTGATGATGGAAAAGCTGAGTCTGGAATTCGCCCAGACAGAAACAGCATAAGTCAGACTAAAGCAGTGCCTGTTGACTACCATGTGATAGTCTCTGACTATTCTTTGGCAAATATCTTTAGCAGCTTCTGTCCAGCCACATGTATAGGGCCGCTATTGTTTATGCAGATAATATCCTGGTCATCAGGCACAGTAAATTTCAGTCCGCGGTCAAGACGATTCAGCAAGGCTGCACCAGATTCACGCTGGCGTTTTTCCATGCGCTGCCTGATTTGCTCAGGGTCAGCCATGATCCAGATAATGCGCGCATCCGGGAATAGCTGGCGCAATTGTGGCAGGTATTCACGCGAACCATTGACGATGACATCCTGGCCGCATTTGAGCTTGGCCTCGATATTCCTGCGTATGCCATAGCATAGCCCATTAGCTTGCCACTGCATGCAAAAGTGACCGGCGGCAGCGGCTTGCCAATACGCTTCCTGACTCAATACTTCATGCGCTTCACTGTCGTGAGCGGGGCGGGTGATGGCCCGCTGCGCAAATTCCAGTGCTGCATTGACTGGCAGGTTTTCTTTGACCCAGTGCAGCAGGGTATCCTTGCCAGCGCCTGAAGGACCGACAACGAAATACAGGCGGCCAGCGGCAGGCAGGGATTTTTGCTGCACCCTGGCCTGGAAGGGGAAGCGCATCCAGAAATTCAAAGGCGCACCAGGTCGCTCTTCACGGAATATCGTCAGCGCATCAATGTCAAGAGGTGCATTGTCGAGCAGGCGCGAGAACTGCTGTTCTGCTGCCTTGCGCAAGGCGTATTGTGCATCGGCATCCACATCCACATCCAGCAAGTCGTCGCTGAGTGTGAGGTGGAAGCGATATTCTTCTTCCGTGTATGGGTAACCCCATTGCTGTAATAGCGCTTCCTGCCTTGCACTGAGACCGGCATGACGGCGCTTGGTCAGATAAGCCGCATCAGGGGCGCGGCGTAACAAGTCAAAATAACTGACACACCGCATGGCCAGAGCATTGATTTCGGCTTCATCACCTTGCGGGCGCATTGCCAGAAAGTTACCCATCATGCGTATCTGCATTTCCCGGATGCTGATGACGGGCTGCACCTGGGCAAAAGCGCTGGCCATCTGTATCAGGTCTGCTTCCTGGAAGCCTTCGAGCAAGTTGAATGGGGCTTTCAGCGTCGCATGAAAACCATAACGTCGGGCTTCACTTGTGAGCTGGCTGAGCAGGATATCTGGCACGCCGTTAATGTGTGCTTGTGGTATTTTCCCTGCGTGCATGGGATCGCGTCCCAACCAGTTGGCACCGGCCTGCCACCATGGGCTGTCCGGTGCCGGGGAAAAGTAGAGGGCGTAGCGCATCAGGCTGCCAGTTCCAGAGGCTGTTGATATTGCAGGCGTTGCGGCTCGGCGCAAAATACCAGCTTGCCTGCTGCGATGGTGGCGATCAGACGCGGACTGCCATCAGCCTGTTTTTCTATCATGAGAATGTCGGCGCGTTGGCCAGCAGCGATATTGCCCCTGTCATGCAAGCCCAGTACGCGGGCAGGGTTCAATGATACCAGTTGCCATGCCTGCGCCAGGCTGCAAACATCTTCCTGTTCCAGGTGGAAAGGCGCATGCAGCAAGGCTGGATAGTAATAGTCAGATGCCAGCGTGTCACACAGGCCACGGCGTATCGCATCGCTGGCTGATAAGCCACCGCAATGGCTGCCACCGAGCAAGACATTTGGCGCACCCATGACGACATGGTTGCCCAGGGCTTTAGCCGCCTGCAAGGCTTCTTCTGTCTTGGGGAATTCACTGACATCGACGCCCAGTTCCTGGAAGCGCTCCCTGTCCATGCGAGTTTCATCATCATGCGATGCCATGGCGATGCCGTGTTGGCGGCAAGCTGCAGCCAACTGGCTGATCGTCTGCGCTACTTTGGGTGAGCGTGATTGCGCCTTGTGCAGACGTTCCAGAAAGCCTGCAACGTCACAACGTGCGCGTTCAGCATAGGTCACCAGTTTTTCTGGGGAAGTACTTTTTTTCAGGATGGATGGCAGGTGTTCATTGAAGGCAAAGAAAGCAATCAGGCCAGATTCTATCCAGTTCAATGCGTCATGCAAGCCATCGAGATGGTGGTTTTCAAAACGCAGATGTATCAGATGATCGGCATGCACACGGGACTTTTGTGTTGCGATTTGTTCCAGTGTGGCCAGTGCTGCTTCACGTCCGCGCAAACCACCTTCCCATGAAAAGGTCAGGCCATGGCAGGCGGTGGTAATGCCATTGCTGATCAGTTGTCTGTCTGTGTCGGCGAAGGCAATATCGTAGGAAAAACTGGTGGCCGGGCGCGGCTGTAACTGGCGCTCAAAAGCATCACCATGGATATCAACCAGACCGGGCAGTATCAGCAAACCTGTGGCATCAAAAAACTGTTGCTTGTCATGGTGTTGGAAGTGATTGCTGCCTGTGCTGGCAATGTGTAAACCTTGCAGATACAGGCTGTCTTCAGACCAGCCAGCGTGACCGTTCTGGTCTTGTTGCAGATACTTGCCACCTTGTATTGCGATATGCGTTTCCATCCTGATCCCCTTGGTCGCGATGACAAATCATAAACCCGAAATGTGACTGGAAATTGACAAGAAAATTCTAGCTCAGATGTCATCAAGACTTCATGTAAGCCTGCTGTAATGTGGGGCTATGAATGCTGACCAAACCCCCAACTCTGCCCAGCAAGAGCGTGCCCGCTGGATGTCCATACTGGCGAAAACGCCTGCGCCAGAACTGGCTGCCAGTGCGCGCCAGTTCGGTGAACTGCCTTCCTATTTATGGTTAAGAAAACCTGAGACTGGCCTGGCGATGGTGCGTGCCAGAACCGGTGGCAGTGGCAGCCAGTTCAATCTCGGTGAAATGTCCGTGACGCGCTGCGCCCTGCGTCTGGCGACGGGTGAAACTGGCGTGGCCTATGTGGCTGGCCGCGACCAGCGTCATGCAGAATGGGCTGCGATTTTTGATGCCCTGATGCAAGGCGAGCACAGGCCAGTGGTCGAAGAAAATGTCATCAAGCCACTGGAGTTGTTGTTGCAACGGAAGCGTGAACAATTACAGGCTGAAGCGCAAGCCACCAGGGTGGAATTCATGACCATGGTCAGAGGAGAAGATGCATGACATATACACTGGAAACTGCAGCGTCATCCATGCAGCAACTTTTGCCCGCATGGGAAGACACGGTTCAGGATGCGCAGACTGTTTTCCGTAGTTTGCTGAAAGCCTTGTCAGAGCCTGGCACTATCCAGCAACTCAGGGTGAACCTGCAAGCCCCTGCTCCTCTGCATATGGCGACAGCAGCAGCCTGCCTGGCCCTGATGGATTATGAAACCACAGCCTGGTTGGCAGATGAGCTGGATAATGATGCGGTGCGTACTTATCTGCGCTTCCATTGTGGCCTGCCGCTGGTACATGAAAAATCCTCAGCAAATTTTGCAGTACTGGGTAGCTCATTACTGCAACTGGATTTGCAGGGCTTTGCCCAGGGCAGCATGACTTACCCGGACAAGTCCGCGACCTTGCTGATACAAGTGGATGATTTTTCCAATGGTACTGAATACCAGCTCACTGGCCCCGGTATCAAGGATAAGCGCAGCATATGCATCAGTGGCTTGCCCGCAGATTTTGTCAGCAAATGGCAGATCAATCATGCCGCTTTCCCGCAAGGTGTGGATGTGATTTTTTGCAGTGGCGACGCAGTACTGGGTTTACCACGCACCAGCAAGATAGCAGCAGTGCAGTCTGAGGAGTTGCCATGTACGTAGCCGTCAAAGGTGGCGAAAAAGCCATTGCGCAGTCCTATGAAGCGCTGGCGAAAATGCGCCGTGGCGATACTGCTGTACCAGAACTCAGCATCGCCCAGATACGTGAGCAAATGTCATTGGCCGTGGCCCGCGTCATGGGTGAGGCATCGCTGTATGACAAAGATCTGGCGGCACTCGCCATCAAGCAAGCCAGTGGTGATTTGATCGAAGCCATCTTCCTGCTGCGTGCCTACCGCACAACCTTGCCACGCCTGATGGCGACCGTGCCTGTGGATACCGCCAATATGCTGATACAAAGACGCATCTCGGCGACTTTCAAGGATGTGCCGGGTGGCCAGATATTGGGGGCTACTTATGATTACACACAGCGCCTGCTCGATTTTTCACTGACGGCAGAAGCCATGAGTAGTGGTGAGTCTGAGCCTGTGGCGCAGGAAAACATAACAGCAGAAGCTTGCCCGCGTGTACTCGACTTCTTGAATGCAGAAGGTTTAATCGAACCTGAACTGATACCTGAAGGTGATCCCGAGCCTTTTGACCTGACACGTGAACCTCTGCAATTCCCCGCCAGCCGTGCCCTGCGCCTGCAAAGCCTGGCACGTGGTGATGAAGGTTTCTTGCTGGCGCTGGCCTATTCCACCCAGCGCGGTTATGCCCGCAACCATCCCTTTGCTGGCGAGATACGTTATGGCAAGGTCAGCGTGCAAGTCGTGCCTGAAGAACTGGGTTTTGCCATAGACATCGGTGAAATCGACATCACCGAATGCCAGATGGTGAACCAGTTCGTCGGTTCTCAAAATGAAGCACCTAAGTTCACACGCGGCTATGGCCTGGGCTTTGGTCATTGCGAGCGCAAGACCATGGCCATGGGCGTGGTAGATCGTGCCTTGCGCGCCAGTGAATTGAAAGAAGAAATCACAGCACCGGCACAGATGGAAGAATTCGTCCTCTACCATGCCGACAATGTAGAAGCATCTGGCTTTTTGCAGCATCTGAAGCTGCCGCATTATGTGGATTTCCAGGCCGAACTCAGCCTCTTGCGTGGCATACGCGCAGCCATTGATGCCAAGGCTGCTGAAGCTGGCAAGCTTGAAGCAGCAGATGAACAAGTCGCTGAAAAATCCGGCAAGAAGGCTGCATGATGATGGAGATGGACACCATGGAAACTCAGGAATATCAAGAGACTACAGAGCAAGCCGCGCCTGCCAGGGCTGAGCCTGAAGCTGGCTATAACTTTGCCTACCTCGATGAGCAAACCAAGCGCATGATCAGGCGGGCGATTCTGAAGTCAGTTGCCATACCCGGTTACCAGGTGCCATTCGGCGGGCGCGAAATGCCCTTGCCTTATGGCTGGGGCACAGGCGGCATACAAGTCACTGCTGCCATCATAGGTCAGGATGATGTCCTGAAAGTCATCGATCAGGGGTCTGACGATACTACCAATGCGGTCAATATACGCCGCTTCTTCCGTCGCACCACGGGTGTGGCGACGACGGAGAAAACCACAGCAGCGACCGTCATACAAACCCGCCACCGCATCCCGGAAACACCTTTAGCTGAAGGCCAGATCATGGTGTATCAGGTACCTATCCCTGAACCCCTGCGCTGGCTGGAACCCAGCGAAACCGAGACACGCAAATACCATGCGATGGCCGACTATGGCCTCATGAGCGTCAAGCTGTATGAAGATATTGCCAGGCTGGGCAAGATAGAAACTGCTTATGATTATCCTGTCATCGTCAACGAGCGCTATCTGATGCGCCCTTCACCGATACCCAAGTTTGATAACCCCAAGATGGATAACAATCCCGCTCTGCAATTATTCGGTGCCGGTCGCGAAAAACGCATCTATGCCGTGCCACCTTACACGCCTGTGAAGAGCTTGGACTTTGAAGATTATCCATTCGAGATAGAAGACTGGGATCACCGCTGTGCCATGTGTGATGCGAATGACAGCTTCCTTGATGAAGTCATCGTCGACGACCAGGGGTCACGCATGTTTGTCTGTAGTGATACTGATTATTGCCGTACTCGCAGGGAAGAACAGGCATGAGCAATAACGATGTCAATAATGTCCTGCCCCTGCTACAGGCACGCAATGTCAGTAAATTTTATGGTGGCAAGACGGCTTGCGAACAAGTCAACCTGAGCCTGTATCCGGGTGAAGTGCTGGGCATAGTCGGTGAATCCGGCTCCGGAAAATCCACATTGCTGAATTGCCTGGCAGGCCAGTTACAGCCAGAGCGGGGCGAAGTCTTGTTCAATACCCGCGATGAAGGCGTGGTGGAATTGTTCACCATCAGCGAGGCACGTCGCCGCTTGCTGGCACGCACAGACTGGGGCTTTGTCCACCAGAGTGCCAGGGATGGCTTGCGGGTAGAAGTCTCTGCCGGTGCCAATGTCGGTGAGCGCCTGATGGCCGTCGGTGCCCGCCATTATGGCCAGATACGCGCCGAAGCGCAGGACTGGTTGCACAGGGTGGAAATTGATGCTGCCCGCATAGATGACTTGCCGCGTGATTTTTCAGGCGGCATGCAACAGCGTTTGCAGATCGCCCGCAACCTGGTGACCAAACCGCGTCTGATTTTCATGGATGAGCCGACGGCCAGCCTCGATGTTTCCGTGCAGGCCCGTCTGCTGGATTTATTGCGTCAGCTGGTATCGCAATTGCAGGTGGCAGCTGTCATCGTCACCCATGATTTGGCGGTGGCACGTTTGCTGGCGCACCGTCTCATGGTCATGCGTCAGGGGCAGGTAGTCGAAGAGGGTTTGACTGATCAGGTGCTCGATGATCCGCAGCATCCTTACACCCAGTTGCTGGTGTCATCCGTCTTGCAGGCTTGAGGAGCACATGTTGAAACGTATCGTAGTTGAAGGTCTTTCCAAGGACTTTACCCTGCATCTGCAAGGCGGGCAGGAAATGTCCATCCTTTCCAAAATCGACATACAGGTGGATGCTGGTGAATGTGTAGTCATCCATGCGCCCTCAGGTGCAGGCAAGAGTACCCTGCTGCGCTGCCTGTATGCGAATTACCGTGCTAGCAGTGGCAGCGTAAATGTTTGGCATAAGGGTGATGCGGATGACGGTGGCTGGGTCGATGTGCAATCGGCACCTGCACAACAGGTGCTGGCAGTCAGGCATAGTACCCTGGGTTTCGTGACACAGTTCCTGCGTGTGATACCCCGCATCAGCACGCTCGATCTGGTGGCGGAACCCTTGCTCATGCGCGGCGTGGAAAAGCAGGCTGCCTATGAACGGGCAGAAGAATTATTGTCACGCCTGCGCATACCCAAGCGCCTGTGGCAAATCCCGCCTGCGACTTTTTCTGGTGGTGAACAACAGCGCGTGAATATTGCACGCACCATGATCTGCGATTACCCCATACTCTTGCTTGATGAACCAACTGCCTCACTGGATGAAGCCAATCGCACTACTGTTATCGACATGATCAATGCAGCACGCGAACGCGGCGCTGCTGTCGTCGGCATCTTCCATGATGAAGTGGTGCGTCAGGCGTTAGCAACCAGAATTTTTTCCATCCCTGCAGCAGTCTCCTTGGTGGCGGCATGATGAACAGAATAGAAAACGCACAAATTGTATTGGCCGATGAAGTCATCACTGGCTCCATGCTGGTAGAGCAGGGCAGGATAGCTGATTTGACTGAAGCCGCACGGGCTTCCAGTGTCACAGATGCAGATGACTGGCAAGGCGATTATCTCTTGCCCGGCATGGTAGAGCTGCATACCGACAATCTCGAAAAACACCTGATGCCGCGCCCCAAGGTAGTCTGGCCTACACTGCCTGCTATTTTGGCGCATGATGCCCAGATCGCTGCATCCGGCATCACGACTGTGCTCGATGCAATTTCAGTTGGTGATATCGATTCAGACAGCCTGCGCAATGACACTCTCGAATCATGCACCCAGGGTTTGCGCATGGCCGCAGACTCAGGCATCTTGCGTGCAGATCACTTCCTGCACATGCGCCTGGAGCTGGCAGAAGAAGGCTTGCTGGACATGTTCGCCCCTTATCTGCATGACGAGCGCCTGAAGCTGGTTTCCCTGATGGACCATACACCAGGCCAAAGGCAATGGACAGACCTGACCCATTACCGCATCTATGTATCCGGCAAGCGTGGCTGGAGTGAAGAAAAAGTCGATTCTATGTTGGAACGTTTGTTGGTGAGGCAAGTGGCTTATGCAGCATCCAACCGCCGCGCCATCGTCGCCAGTTGCCGTGAACTGGATGTGCCTGTACCGCTGGCTACGCATGACGACACAACGGTGGAACATGTGGACGAAGGCGTCGATGATGGCGTGACGATATCTGAATTTCCCACCACCGTTGCTGCTGCCAGGGCTGCCCGTGAACAGGGCCTGGGCATCATCATGGGCGCACCAAATATGGTGCGTGGTGGCTCACATTCCGGCAATGTATCGGCAGCAGAACTGGCCAGGCTGGATTTGCTGGATGTACTCTCTTCAGACTATGTACCAGCCAGCCTCTTGCATGCAGCTTTCCTGCTGCAAAATGAAGGCTTTAACTTGCCCAAGGCTATGGCGACCGTGACACGCAATCCGGCGCGCATGGTAGGTCTGCATGACAGAGGGGAGATTGCTGTGGGATTGCGGGCTGACTACATGCGTGTACGCGTTGTCAGTGGCATACCCGTAGTCATGGGGGTATGGAAAGCGGGCAACAGAATAGCTTGATAGTTTTGAATGAAACATAGGCTGCCAGCAAGCAGCCTGTGTTTTTACAAATTACAGCTTAATCCTGATCTAGGTGCAAAGAAATCACACCCGCAGCCGGTGTCGCGCAAGGCTCATCATCAAAAGCGATGTCACCATTCGGATTCGCCTCACCATCGATTTTCAAATCCTTGAAGTTGAACAAGTTCTTGTCCATCAGATGTGAGGGTGCGACGGTCGATAATGATGCAAAGATATTGTCCACGCGGCCAGGGAATTTTTTGTCCCATTCACGCATCAGTCCCTTGATTTGCTTGCGTTGCAGATTCTCTTGTGAGCCGCATAAATCGCAGGGGATGATGGGGAAGTTTCTTACTTCGGCATAGCGTTCAGTATCCGACTCTTTGACATAGGCCAGAGGGCGGATGACGATGTGTTTGCCGTCGTCAGACTGCAGCTTGGCGGGCATGCCTTTGAGTTTGCCACCAAAGAACATGTTCAGGAAAAAAGTTTCCAGGATATCGTCACGGTGGTGGCCAAGCGCGATCTTGGTGGCCCCCAGTTCATCAGCCACTCGGTACAAAATACCACGGCGCAGGCGTGAGCACAGTGAGCAAGTCGTCTTGCCCTCAGGGATCAGGCGTTTGACTATGCTATAGGTATCCTGGTTTTCTATATGATAGGGTATGCCCAATTTTTCCAGATAGGCTGGCAGGATATGGTCAGGGAAGTTCGGTTGCTTTTGATCGAGATTGACCGCGACAATATCGAAATTGATGGGGGCACGTTCGCGCAGTGTCATCAGTATATCCAGCAGGGCATAACTGTCTACACATATCTGCATAGATTCTCGATGGAATTTTCCCCGATTATCGCTTTTTGCATATTAAAATATATGAAATTGTCTTTATTGAAGTTTACAATACTTTGATATCTGGAAGGATTGACGTGATTCGCTAAAGTTTCAATGAATCTTTACATATTCGGCATTTCTATAAAATTTGCATGAGTTGCAAATTCACAACGACTATATTCTTTAATTAATTAAATGACCAATTTTTGGCCTTTTAAAGGTATTTACATACTCAAATTTTGAACTGATGGTATGCCATGAGACAATGCGCTTTTGGGTGATGCATGAAAATTCGAATCTCTGCATTATTTCTTGGTATTAATCCTATTAAAGTTTTTCAAAATGGAACTTGACGTTTTAAATATTAGGCCTGAGATAAAGTTGGAGTCTTCAGGAGAACCGCAAAATGAACTGCTTATAAAGCACTCAAGACGTTTTGATTCCATTGAGAAGAAAATTAGACGGGCAGCAGGCAAAGCCATAACTGACTTCAATATGATCGAAGAAGGTGACCGAATAATGGTTTGTCTTTCTGGAGGGAAAGACAGCTTTACAATGTTAGATACATTGATTTACCTCAAATCTGTTGCACCTATTGATTTTGAATTAGTTGCAGTGAACTTGGATCAGAAACAGCCAGGTTTCCCGGAACAAGTACTTCCTACATATTTAAAAAAGCTAGGAATAGAATACAGAATTGTCGAACGAGATACCTATAGTATTGTCAAATCTAAAATTGAGCCTGGTAAGACTACTTGCTCACTTTGCTCAAGGTTAAGACGAGGAATTTTATATTCGACGGCTGAGGAAATTGGTGCTACCAAAATCGCCCTTGGTCATCACGGCGATGATATTTTGCATACTTTTATGCTCAATATGTTCTACGGCGGAAGTATAAAAACAATGCCTGCAAAGCTAATTGCCGATGATGGCAAGAATATCGTCATACGCCCGCTGGCATATTGCCGTGAAGCTGATATTAAGAAGTATTCGCAAGCTATGGACTACCCAATAATCCCGTGCAACTTGTGTGGTTCTCAGCCGAATCTTCAAAGACAAGCGATGAGATCTATGTTGGACGAATGGGAAAAAACTAATCCGCTTTGGATCAAAAGTATGATGACTGCCATGTCTAACATAAAGCCGTCACAGATGTTGGACCGGAATTTATTTGATTTTGATGATTTTAAGTTGAAGACTAATTTTGAGCTTACAGGTGATGTCCTTTTCGACAAAGACGAAAGTACAGACAGTTCTAAAGTTATTCAATTAATATAATTATTTGAATTTGAAAAAACTTTTAAATGTAATGTGCTAAACAGAGAATCGCTGGTACCTACTTTTAGCTACTGCACTTTCAACTCATGGAGATTTTTGTCATCCTCAATTTTTGCATCAATTCAGCAGGCAATCTTACAATACTGTGCCTCATGTTGTTCGTTTGTCAGCTGAATTGATAAATAAGTTTGATCCACCTCATTCTTCCAGGCGAACTCCGCCGCTGGTCATAGGCCCAGTCAATTCGCAGGTGTGAATTCCAGCGCCGTATGATCACAGCTTCCAATAGAGATTGCTGGCAGCCATGCCATTTTGAATCTCGTAGTAACTTCAATTTCATGAGTAGAGTCAAGTTCTACGACGCTCTCAGTCATTCCATCGCGTACGACAAGCAGAAACTTGGGCATTGACGATCACTCCAGCAATGTAATTGATTTGCCGTGAAAATTGACCCCCTTTGTCCGATAATTTGCATCGATTGTGACTCGCGTTTAGCACACAACCGTACCTTTCTTGACGAGTAGCGGTGGAAGTGATTGACTTGGCACTATTAGGTATTACTCGACGCTGGCCCATTCGTGACAGATTCTACTCAAACCGTCTCAGCACCTCTCGCAACACTGCCCGGCGCTAAGGTCACAGAATTCCCATCTGTTTAAGTTCGCTCTCAACTGATTCTAAGTTTTCAAACCTCGCTCTATCATATATGACATAAAAAAAGGGGAAGCCTGTACCTGCGTCAAAGGCCCACGCAGCAGCTTTGATTTCTGTGTGGTCTGAAGGGTAATGCATCTCAAATATTTTTTGATATCGATCCTCATTCAGACTGTTGTGGGTCGGACGATTTAGAAAGGGTTCATCATCCTCAGTCACATATCCAACTTCCTTCAATCGTTCGTGCAACATAGCGAACCCTTTAGGATCTTCTATAAAGCGTGCTGAAAAGTGATCTTCCATCTTGGTGATTCGGTAAATGTTTGCCCTTGGCACATCGCGTAAGACTAAGTAGAGGGAAGTATCGACGTAAACATACACTTTCCGACAGTACTCGATAAGGTATGTCTGGCGACAGCCTTTTAGCCTAAGCGGCCAGCTAATTGCATTGGGCCTATTTGGGACACCATCGTCATCATCTAGGTAACGACATGACCGAACTTTCCCAGCAAGTGAATCAGGTGTACTGACATCATCGAAAACACAAAGCTATTATCGACGCACCGGATTTAAACGCAGTTATCTATTTTCTTAAATTCCATTATCGTAGAATTTTCGAGGGAAAAAGGTCGTACTTTAACAATAATTCTGCTATGCCAGAATTATTGGATCTCAGATTCGAGGTGTTAAACCTAATATCCTTCCAGTACTAATCTGTGGATTTGCACTGTAAATTGACCTTACTTGGTTCACAGTTTGGCAAAAAAATTGGGAAACAAGACCGCGCGTGACATATGAGCCGAGAAAGAAAGCCGCTTGAATAAGCGGCTTTGGGTGAAATATTGTCGGAACGGCGCCCGCAATGTTCTGAAATAATCTCAGAATCACTGAGTTGGGTAACCCCAACACCACGTTCAAGCGGGAATGACATGTGGCCCCACTCTTGCTACTATATCTCGCCTTGTTGCCACTACAGCGGACACTCCGTCATCAAGCGACAAACAGAAGTTTGTCATTAAACTAACACATACAGTGCTGGGAAATCCTCTTATTGAGGAAAAGTTCCACTTTCGTTTCCTGGATGGGGAAGTCGATATTTCGTTGTAGCCAATTTTCCCGGTCCGGTTGCACATTTCGTTTACGTAAACGTCTAGGTATTGGCATAGGCATATCCTACTACCTAAGCATCCTGCTCTTCCACATTCCATGGCATATTTGCGGTGATATCTTTGATACGTTGCGCCATTTCATAGTTGATAATGTAGCTTGGTACGGCACCGGCCAATTCGATAGAGAGACAATTGAGTGACTACAATTCCCCTTGATCGCCAATTTTATGAATGGAGTGGAGACGAGGACGCCCTTGCACACTCGCTACTGCGGAGTACGGCAGGGATGTTCGGCGGAATGCTTGGCTGGAGGGATCTACTTACCAGGCGCCGTGTTGTCATTTTGGCAGAAGCCGGAAGTGGTAAAACCGAAGAATTGACAGAGCAAGCACGCGAGCAATCAGCTTTGGGAAAGTTTGCTTTCTACGCAACTGTTCAGAACGTTGGTCAATTCGGGTTAGAAAGAGCCTTACTGCCTGCGGATCGGCGAAGGCTTGTCACTTGGCAAAGCGGTACTGAACCAGGATGGTTTTTCATTGACTCGATTGATGAAGGAAAGCTAAACAACGTACGACTTGAGAGAGCCCTGTCAGAAATCGCCGATGGTATAGTTGGTGCAGAAGGACGGGCGCACATCATCCTCTCCGGCCGTCATACCGATTGGGAATTCGTACGCGACGCGCGCTGGTTGAAAGAGATATTGCCAATCCCGCTTGAATCCCAAGTTGAGTCCGTTTCTACTCTTGAAACTCTTATCCGTGGCGTTCTGGGCCATGAAAAACTCGTTGATCCACCGCCCGCTGAGACTTCTTTAATCGTCGTCATGGCGCCACTAGATATCAAGAGAGTTCAAGCCTACGCAACGGAAAAAAAAGTACTTAATTCCGATCAACTTGTAGAAGCAATTCAAGTCGCGAATATGTGGGAATTTGCGCTGCGCCCACTCGACCTTAACTGGATCGTCGATTATTGGCGTGTCAATGGCCGTCTCGGCCGTTTCGCAGAAATGATTGAAGCCAGCCTGGCTGATCGAGTTCGTGAGCACGATTTAGCGCGTGCACGCCGTGATCGTTTAGATGATGTACGGGCTCGGCAAGGGCTTGAACGTATTGGTGCAGCAATGGTGTTTGGGCGGCAAACGATTATCGCAATACCGGACAACGAATCTCCAGTTGAAGACTGTCAGATAGCGCTTTCGATCAGGGATGTGTTACCGGACTGGTCTCCTGAAGATCGACAATTGCTTTTGATGCGTCCGGCATTTGATCCTGCGACCTTTGGTCGGGCTAGGTTACACAATGACAATGAGGGTGTCGTCAGAGCGTATTTAACTGCGCGCTGGTTGCAGCGATTGCAAAAAGTGAATATGCCTCAACGCCGGCTGCATGATTTGCTATTTTCATGTACTTACAAGATCGAATTGATCAAGCCTTCAATGCTCGAAACCGCAGCTTGGTTGAGTCTTTGGGACGACAGTGTGGCGAGTGAAGTTGTAAGGCGTGCTCCTTTTCTCCTTTTAACTGCCGGTGATCCAGCAAGTCTTTCTGCGCCGATCAGACAAGCTGTACTGGGTTCATTCATTGAGCAGTTGCGCAAAGGTATGGAGATACCGATGTTGGACTCGCACAGTCTGACTCGATTTGCGCAGCCAGATATTTCTCCGATGTTGATTAGCATCTGGACGGCCGAGATGACCAATGTTGAGATTCGGCGATTCGTTCTGCGCTTAATTTGGCTTGGAAAACTCAACGATTGCATCGATATTGTCGATTCTGCTTGTTTCGGTCAAGATTCCGATCTTTACATTGCAATTTTTGCTGGCCGAGCGATAGTTGCCATAGGTAACAATTCCCAAAAAGAAAAATACGCCAGCTATATTAAGCAAAATTGTCAATCAATACCGCCGGCCGTCGTATGGGAAGCAGTCGATAACTTGTTTCCTACACTGATTGAGGTTGAAGATTTGCTTACTATCCTAAGCATCGTAGCACTTGGAGATGGAGAAGGTGGCGGGTTCAATCTGGAATGGTATGGAAGTGAATTGGTCGCAAGATTAATAACAACCACCGACTTGACCAGGTTGATTGAAGGCTTCTTGAGCCTGCTTGGAGATGAAATAAATGACCTTGACATGGGCGACAACTCATCAAAATTTTTACAGTTTGCATCGTCACTTGCGACCGCAACTGAAAAACTCCTGATTTTGTCCCCTCCAGATATCGCGCCCATTGCAGCTATTGATGCCGTTTTTAGGCTGGGTGATAAAGAATTGAATTGGCCTCCTCGACATCGTAACGATGGGACTAACGCAATTCAACTGCTGAACCTCACATCGGCGCGTCGCAGGGCAACTTTTTTGCGTGCAGTGGAGCATTTTGGCAATCGAAATAGCACTTCTGACAGACCATCGCTCGATATTTACCAGTTGAGGCGCCACGGCTGGCCACATGGACTTTTGGTAGATGACATTGATTGGTTGTTGATTGATGGTCCATTACGTCCTTGCACATCTGAGCGGCAGTTGGTCATTAGTGTAGCCCTGAGCCTCTGCCCAACACTAGAAGAACAACGCAAAGCGTTCGTTGCACGTATCGCTGAAGTTGCTGCCAAAGACAGCGATATGCAAGAGATTTTTGCCGACAGGATGAAACCTTGGATTAAATCTGCGGAAGAAATCAAGTTGGAAGTAGAACTCGCCGAAGCTACACGCGTAAACAATGAGAGAAGAAGACAGCAGATGCAATCATGGATAGATTTTGTCTCTGAATTGCAGGCAACTCCTGCGGGTCTCTATGCGTTGGCGCCGGTAACCCCTGAAAGCGTTGATCATCGTATTTATGATCTTTGGCGACTTCTGCGTCAGTCCACCCGAGGCAGTTCAAACTATGCGATTGCCAGCATCGCACCGATTGCTGAAATTCTTGGTCAGGAGGTGACGAAGGCGTTTGCTGCTGGTCTATCAGCAACTTGGCGAAATTGGAAGCCAACACTTAGAAGTGAGCGTCCGCCAGATGAATACAACTATATTAAAAACTATGATTGTATCGGAATCGCAGGAATTTCCATTGAAGCTTCTTGTACACAGGGATGGGCAAGCAAGTTGACAATGGAGCACGCAATTCGTGCAGCCGAGTATGCGACGCTCGAAATCAACGGCTATCCAGCCTGGATTGATTCGCTTGCTGAAGCGTGGCCCATAGCAGTCGAGCAAGTTCTTACAAAAGAAGCCATTAGCGAGCTGAACAACCCTAAACCGGGCATTCACCATCAAACTTTGGAAGATGTCTATCGACGCGCTGATAGCCTTGCCCATTTAATCGCACCAACACTATTGCAGGAGCTACAGTCTCGTATAGCCCTGAGCCATCAAGTTCTTCGCTTCTTGTTACCAATTCTTGTGCATGGATTGTCTGAAAGCGGAAAAGGTGGTTTGTATTCGCTAGCAGTTGATAGATTCAATCATATTGATGACCCCCAGATCTGTGCACTGTACCTGGGCACTGCTTATGCGATTAATGCCCGTGGCGCGACAGATTCACTGACTTCTAAGTTAGATCAACTTAGCGAGTTTGAACAGACTGCACTTGTTGAACTGGCGCTACCTCAAATTTTTGGCGTACGTTGGCCGCGAGTAGTGCCGCAGACCGAAAAGATTGATCTTGAATCGTTGAAGCGTCTTGTTTTGATGTCCTTCCGTACGGTACGTATAGAGGACGATCATGATCGTGCTGGCCGCGGTGTATACTCACCGGACGCACGTGACAATGCACAAGAAGCCCGTTCGGCGGTATTCAAGGCCCTGGTCGATTCACCGGGTGAGGTGGCATTCGAGACAATCATGAAACTGATAGGTGCTCCAAATTTTCCGATTAAAGAGTCCCGCTTACGCGCTTTGGCATACGAACGTGCAGCAAAAGATGCTGAACCTTCCGCTTGGGTAGCTGGTGAGGCTTACCAAGTCGAACGTCAATTTGAGGCCAGTCCAAAGACGTCACAGGAATTACAGTTATTGGTACTTCGGCGTCTCGAAGATATGCAACATGAGCTTATCCACGGAGATTTTCAGCAAGGCAAAACTTTGTGTTTGCTGCCGAAAGAAGTTGATGTCCAGAATTGGATGGCGGACCGACTTAAGCAAGTTGGTAGAGACGTCTATTCGGTAGTACGTGAACCGCATGTTGCAGAAGAAAAGGAGCCAGATTTGCGTTTCATAGCAAACGTTAGCAATGCAAGCGTCCCAACCGAAATCAAGGTTATAGAGAGTTGGACCTTGCCAGAACTAGAAGCCGCCCTAATTAACCAGCTTTGTAAGCAGTATTTGCGTGCCCAAGGTGCAAGGCATGGCGTTCTGTTGCTTGTGCACCAGAAACCGCGGCCGCGAGGGTGGAGATTGGCAAATAAGAAGTTCGTAAAGGTAGATGGTCTTGTGCGCCATCTCCGTGAAATGGCCGCTAATATTCGCCGTGAATCTCACACAGGGCCGCAACCTGACATCGCATTTATCGATGTCACGACTTGCTTTAATTCAACGGAGTCATCTAACTTAGTGCCAAGGCGACCTAAAAAATTGGAATAGCTGTTAGTTCTCAACCTTGGTAATTATTTGCAAGGTAGGAGACGAGTAAAAGAATCGCCGAATCCCATAACAAATCTATCCTTGCATACGAAGCAATGAAGCAATTGCATATCACCAGCAAAGTTAACCCCGAGGCAATCATTGACATAGAAGCAGACGTTAGTGCTGCTCTCAGTGAGCACCTTTCGCGAAGCAAACCATGGCTAAATATTCGACTGAGTCGCTTGATTCCTTTAACCTCCGTTATACTGTCGGTGTTGCTTTTATGTTGGAATCCCTCTAAATACGCATATTTACTTAACTTTGGTTGTATAGCGTTCTTTGTCATGTCGACATGGCAGTTCTGGCGCAACAATGCAAAGCAAGAACAAGGCAGAACTCAAAGCTTTTTGCTGAATTGGCTTTCTCAGAAAGTCGCGGGTTATATGCTAAAAATGGCAAAGAGGGCTACACCTCATTTTGCTGAATATGCCTTTTGCGACAATATACTTATTTGCCGCCACACAGGCCTTGGGCAAAAATCATTTGGCTGGACTCACTGTCTGAAAGGTATTTACCTTTATGGCGATGGCTTTACCCTCATCTTCAAGAAGCAAACGTCGATGTTTCCCTATGTGATAGTTTTGCATGAACATGATGATCAAATATTGCCGTATCTTGATGCATATTCCGGTGAAGTTGACCATCTGTGCCGGAGACGATTGACCGGATCAATAAAACTTACTGGTCTTGCCCATAGTTCCCATATTGCAAGAATATAGGTCTGTAATGACTGCATTAGATATCTTAATTGCATTCTTTATTATTGTTTTTTTGGTGAATGAGGCGTTTGCTGAGGAGCGAAGCGACGTAACAAACGCCTCATTCGCGCCAATGCAACTAGTCACAACTGTCATCTCTTCCGCCATACGCCCCGCCTCAATCCAACTTACGATGGGTGCCTAAACATCATTAAATATTGGATTAACAATGCTTTCTGCGTGCTGTTGCCTCACTTTTCCTTAAATTTCATGCCGAACGTTATTTTGAGTTTTCTCTGTTTGTAATTAACGATCCATATGTGTTTAGCTTGTTTTAAGAATTAAAAACGGATTTTCAATTTATTTCCGATTTCACCTAAACAAATTCCCGAATGTTTGGACTATTGCTTCAAGAAACGGCGCTTGTAAGAGAATTAGCGTCGTTGTGTGAATACTCATAGTCAGAACGTAAAGGATTTACATGGTAGCGATCGTCAGCGGCAACAGCACAGGCCTGAACTTAGCATCTTCGTCCAACCTCGGACAACGCGGTAATTTAGGTTCCGCCAGCCAGGGCAAAACGAATGAACAAAGCATCGTCAACATCGCCACCGGCAACCTCATCCTCCAAGACAAAGACGGCCTGCTCGCCAGTCGCGGCAATGACCTTGCGGTCGTCCGCACCTACAACAGCCAAGGCACATTCACAGACGACAACGCCGACGGCTGGTGGATCAACGGCTACCGCCGCCTCGTCAATGTTACCGGCACCCTTAACCAGGCCGGTAGCAGCATCCAGCGCATTGGTGCCGACAACTCCGTCCAGACCTACGACTTTGATGCCACCAGCAATGCATATGTTGCCCGCGCCGGTTCCGGTAAATTTGACACACTGAAGTACGATGCAGGTACCACGAGCTGGACCTGGACCGATCCTGCCAGCCAAAGCACAGAAAGCTACGCCGCCCATGGCGACACATGGCGTCTGACCTCATCAAGTGACGCCAATGGCAACAGCGCCACCTATGCCTATACAGGCGACTACCTCAGTAGCATCACCAGCCCCAATGGCGACAAAGTCGAATTCAGCTATGTCGGCACCAATCTCGCCCAAGAAAAAATCACGCTCGCCAACGGCAGCATCCAAAGCAACACCACCTACGGCTACGATGCCCAAAACCGCCTGACCCAAGTCAAGCTTGACCTGAGCCCGGCAGACAACAGCATCACCGATGGCAATATCTATGTCACCAACTACAGCTATGTCGGCAACAGCAACCTGATTAATGGCATCAGCCAGACCGATGGTACACAACTGAGCTTTACCTATATCAAACTCGAAGGCACAGACCGCATCGCCAGCATGACCGATGCACTGGGTCGTGTCACCACATTCAGCTACGATCTCGCGACCCGCAGCACCACCGTCACCGATCCTTTAGGGAATAAAAATACCTATACCTACGACGACAAACAGCGCTTTACCCAAATTACCGGTCCCGCTGTCGATGGCGTCATCCAAAAGGTTCAGTACCAATATGATGCTGCGGGCAAACTCATCCAGTCGACTGATGCCCTCGGCAACAGCACCGTCAACACCTACGATACCCATGGCAACCTGCTGAGCCAGACTGACAGCCTGGGTGACCGTGTCGAGCGTACCTATGGTGATCAGCACCAGGTACTGACATCCACGGTCTACCGTACACCTGCGGCCAATGGCCAGGCCGCCAGCCTGCCCGAAACCACCCGCACCATTTACGACACCCACCTGAACCCGCGTTTCGTCGTCAGTGCCCAGGGCAGCGTCACCGAATTCCGCTACAATAATCTGGGGCAGCGCATTGCCAGCATCGTCTACCCGGCAGCCGGCTACAATCTCACTGGCTTAAGCACCAGCCAAAGTCTGAGCCAGGCCCAACTGGAAACCTGGGCCGCCGCACAAAACCCAGCCCAGACCAGCCGCACTGACTACCAATACAATAGCCGTGGTCAACTCACCAGCATGACCAGCTATAGCGCTGTCGATGCGAACGGCAATGGTATCGTCGATGGCAAGCAATCCACCAGCAGCTATGGCTATGACGCCAGTGGCAATCTCCTGTTCAAAGTCGATGCCGACAATAACCAGACCAGCTATGCCTATGATGGTTTAGGCCGTGTCCTGTCGACCACCGACGCCCTGGGGCACAGCAGCATCAATCTCTATGATGATGCCAACCACACCATCACCCAGACCCAGGCCAATGGCCGCATCGATACCGCCGTCTATGATGCAGCAGGTCAGTTGATCTCCGTCATCGCTGGTGGCCAGGCACAAAGCACCTACCGCTATGACGCCCTCGGTCGCCTCAGCGTCAGCACCGATGCAACGGGTGTCAAGCAACTGTATATCTACGATGCCGCCGGTAATCTGCAAGGCATGGTCGATGGGGATGGTAAAGTCACCCAGTATGTCTACAATGCCCTCGGCCAGCGCATCCAGACCATACAACATAGCGTGGCGTTGAATACGGCGCAGATCGCCAAACTGATCAGCAACACCGATACGGTTGTACCAGCAACGGCACCTACTCAGCCTTCGTCACCAACAACGCCAACCACGCCAGGCACACCAACATCGACTGCGCCAACAACCCCCGCTAATCCAGCGGCACCTGCATCAGGCTCGCAGCCAGTCAGTACGCCAGACTGGAACGTCGCCACTGCCTATCTGATGGGTGACCAGGTTGCCTACAACGGCAAGGTGTACCAGGCACGTAGCAATACGCAGGGTAGCGAACCGGCCAGCAATGCTCTCTGGCTGGAAGTCGTACCTGCCAGCAGCGTTGCAGCCTGGTCAGCAAGCCAATATTACCTGGAAGGCCAGACCGTTAGCTTTGAAGGACAAGTGTATCTTGCCCGCTGGGATACTGCCTTAGGCAATGTACCGGGTGTCGACAAGGTCTGGACACAAGTACCCGCACCAGGCACGGTACGTCCGTGGATGGCAGGTGTTGAGTATGTCGTCAACCAGCTTGTTACCCACGATGGGCAGCTTTGGAAAGCCAACTGGACCACCACGCCTGGCTATGCACCCGGTGTAGAGCATGTCTGGAGTCAGGTAGTACCTGCTGGCAGCAATCCACCCTGGTCCGCTGGCCCTGAATATGTCGAAGGCCAGATCGTTATCCATGATGGACAGCGTTGGACACCACGCTGGCCTACCCATGGCGATATACCGGGTGAGACCCAGGTCTGGGCCCAGGCCCCGGAAGCTGGCACCTATGCCCCATGGGGAGCAGGCGTCACCTACATCGGTGGCGAGACCATCAGCTACAACGGCCACCTGTGGCTGGCCCAATGGTTCAACAAAGGCGAAACACCAGGTGCAGAGTCTTCCTACGTGTGGGCAGAGCAAGGCGTCGCACCTGATACCCCACCCGTGACGCCACCAGTCACACCACCAGCACCAGCCCGCGTCTTCTACGACCTGCTGCCCATGCTGACCAGTTCCGCCAATGACCTCATCAGCCGCAACTTTTATGATGCCGCTGGTCACCTGAGTAAAACAGTCAGCGCTGCTGGTGCTGTTACTGAATACCAGTACGACGGCGCAGGCAACTTGTTGGCGACAGTACAAAGAGCTACGCTCATCAACACTGCAACACTGACAGTCAATACTCGTGCCCAGGATGTTGTTGTGACCGCGCATGCCGATGACAGAAACGTGACCTACTTCTATGACCTCAACAACCAGGTCACAGGTACTGTTGATGGCGAAGGCTATCTCAGCCAATACCGCTACGACAGCGCTGGCCGCCGCGTTGAAGTCATCCGCTACGCCACTAAAGTCAACGTCGCTGTCACAAGCAGCAACTTCGCCAGCCTCATTCCGTCTGCCAATGCCGCCGACCAGCACAGCTACGCCATCTACGACAACAAAGGCCAACTGGTAGGCAATGTCGATGCCGAAGGCTATCTGACCGAAATACGTTACGACGCCAATGGCAATGCCCTCAGCAGCACACGCTACATCAACAAAGCTAAAACCCCGGTCACTGCGACATCCACTCTGGCCAGTTTGCGTCCTGCAGTCCATGCAGAAGACCAGACCAATAGCCAGACCTATGATGCCCTCAACCGTGTCATCACCAGTACCAATGCCGAAGGCACGCAAAAGCAATACCAGTACGATGTCGCCGGTAACCTCGTTAAAGTCATCGATGCTGTCGGTACAGGCGACATCCGCATCAGCAACCAGCGCTATGATTCCTTAGGCCGCGTCATCGCCACCCTCTCTGGCCTCGGCAGTTCCCTATTGACCGGTAACCAGAGTCAGTCAGAAATCGATGCCATCTGGGCCCAGTATGGCAGCAGCTATGGCTATGATACGGCTGGCCGCCGCGTCAGCATGACCGATCCGAACGGCAATAAAACCCTGTTCTACTATGACCAGAGCGGCAACCTGACGCACACCATCAATGCCCTCGGTGAAGTGCAGGAACGCAAATACAACCAGTTGAACCAACTGATCAGCACAGTCCAGTATGGTAGCCGTCTGTCCAGCCTGGCAGGCATGAATGGTGGACTGGTTGACAGCAATCTGCGCACAGCGCTTGCTGGCATTGCCAATAGTGCCCTTGATAGCCAGGCCAGCATCAGCTATAACGCTGCCGGCCAGATAGCCAGCGTGACCGACCAACTCGGTGCCGTCACCAGCTTTAGCTATGATGCCTTTGGTGAACGTATCAGCAGCACCAGCGCCATTGACGCCAATCACAGCCTGACCCAACTGGCACGTTATGATCACCGTGGCCTGCAAATTGGTTCCACTACAGACCCATTGGGTGCATCAGTCGTTGCCAGTGTCGAGTACGATGCCTTTGGCCGTGTCACCCGCACAGTCGACGGCAATGGCAATGAACGCCTGGTCAGCTATGACCGCCTGGGCCGTGCCGTTGGTGGCACTGACGCTAGCCATGTACAACGCACTATCAGTTATGACGCCATAGGCCGCATCCTGAGCCAGACCGATGGCAACGGCAATGCCGTGACCTACACCTACGACACCGTCCACCGTGGTGTCACCATCACCACGGCAGAAGGCGTCAAGGTCAGCAGCATCCATAACCGTCAGGGACAAACCAGCAGCGTCACCGATGGTAATGGTCATGTCACCAGTTACCAGTACGACACTAACGGTGCCTTGCTGAGTTCTGCCAGTGAATTGAACAGCGTCAGCAATGTCTATGACCACGCCAACCGCCTGATCGAAACCACTGACGCCAATGGCAACAAAGTCAGCTACCACTATGATGCCGCTAATCGTCTGCTGTCCCGTACAGTCGACGCCAATGGCCTGGCACTGACCACCAGCTACCAGTACGATGCCAAAGGCCAGCAAATCCGTATGACGGACGCCAATGGCATCGTCACCCTGACTAATTACGACCTCAAAGGCCAGGTCATCAGCCAGGTGGTTGATCCAACAGGTCTCAATGCCATCACCTACTACAGCTATGACCAGCGTGGCCAGGTACTGATCGTCACCAGCCCCGCAGGCAATGTCGTCCAGTACGACTACGATGCCCTGGGCCGCCGCATTGCTGAACACACTGATCCGGCAGGCCAGAACATCACCCGTAGCTATCAGTACGATGACAATAATAATGTCGTGGCGGCACGCGATGCCAATGGCAACCTGACCCGCTATGTCTACGACAGCAGTAACCGTCTGATCTACACCGTCAATGCCAGTGGCGCAGTCCAGAAAAACGCCTACGACAAGGAAGGTCGCGTCACCACCGTCATCAACTATGCCACCGCGATTTCCCTGACAGGTTTAAGCGAGACAGCAACAATCGCCGACATCGCGACCAGAGTACAGGCAGACAGCCTGCGCGATGTCCAGCAAAGCCGTGTGTATGACAAAGATGGCCATGTCCGTTTCAGCATCGATGGCACTGGCAGCGTCACCCGCTATACCTATGATGCCAATGGCAACGTCACAGAACGCATCAGCTACGCCAAAGAAATCTCGCTGGCAAGCTGGGTTCCCGGCACCACGCCAACTGTGGTGCCTGATATTGCCCATGACCAGCGCGTACAAACCGTCTACGACGCACTGAATCGTCCAGTGTACGTCGTCAGCGGCACCGGTACTGTCACCAAAACCAGCTACGACGCCAATGGCAACGTCGTTGATGTCGTCAGTTACGCCGCCTCACTGCCAGCCAATACACCAATGACGGCCAGCGCGCTGGCAACAGCCACAGCAGCTTTGGCCGATGCAGCCCATGACGCCCATGTCCACCGTACTTATGATGCCGCCAACCGTCTGAGCTGGAGTGTCGATGCCAATGGTGCCGTTACCCATCTGGTCTACGACAAGAACGGCAACCTCACCAAACAAGTCAGTTACGCCAAGACTATTGCTGCAAACGCCGCGGCAGAAACAGTGCAAGCCAGTGATGCCGACCGCGTCACCCTGATGAGCTACGACGATGCCAACCGCCTGTCTTACCAGGTCAATGCCGATGGTAGCGTCAGTCACTACATCTATGATGCCAATGGTCAACTGGCACAACGTATTGCCTATGCCAATACCATAGCCGCACCTAATGCGAACACCCAACTGAACAGCAGCGAGATTGCCAGCCAGGTGCAGGCTGACAGCACGCAAGACCGCAATGTGCGCTACACCCGTGACAGTGCAGGCCGGCTCCTGTTCACGATCGACAGCCAAGGCGCTGTAGCAGAAAACCGCTATGACGCCAATGGCAACCTGGTTGGCACGATCAGCTATGCCCACACCATCAATACGGCCAATCTGCCAGCAGTGGTGTCGTCAGCAACGGTACGCAGCTTACTGCAGTCCGATCCCCTCAACGACCATGTCCAGCGCCAGGTCTATGATGCCAGTGGTCGTGTGCAGTTCAGCATCGATGCCCTCGGTTATGTCAAGGGCTATAGTTATGATGCCCTCGGTCGCCTGGTCAGATCCACAGAATACGCCAAGGCCTTGCCAGCGGCCACGCAGAATGGATCAGCACCGCTTAATGCTGGCAATGCTGTACCGGCAACGGACGCGGCAGACCAGATACAGACCTACCAGTACAATGCCGATGGCCGCTTGATCGCCCATACCGATGCATTGAACAATACAGAACGTTTCAGTTATGACGGCCTGGGTAACCGCATCAGCTATAGCAATAAAATCGGTGCCACCTGGACGTATGACTACGATGCTGCTGGCCGCTTGTTGAGCGAAACCTCGCCTGTCGTCAGCATGGCCAGTGTCACCCTGGATGCAGGTGGCAAATTGCAGATAGGCACCACGGTCAGTGCAGCCCTCGTCAGCCGCATGAGCTACGATGCACTCGGCAACCTCACCAGTCGTACCGAAGCAGCAGGCCGCCCAGAGCAGCGCGTCACCCGCTTTGAATACGATGCACTGGGCCGCCAGACCAGGACCATTTACCAGACCACCAATGTCTATGATGGTGCTGGTGACACCCTGGCAGTCAACGGTGCCAACAGCCTGGCATTCGCATCAGAAAAGTCCGTCACCCTGGAAGCCTCAGTCACCTATGACAGCTTTGGGAATGTCACTGCCAGCCGCGATGTGGCTGGCAATTACAGCTACCGCACTTATGACAAGTTGGGCCGCGTCAGCTATGACATTGATGCCCTTGGCAACGTCACCGGCTATAGCCGCAACAGCTTTGGTAACACAACCTCAGTAACCCGCTATGCCACAGCCATCAGTGCCAGTACGCTCAGCGGCCAGGCAGGCAAGGCACCAGTCAGCAGCCAGGTCACCACGGCACTGGCTGGTGTAGACCATAGCCAGGACAGGACTACCACCAGCCGTTACGACCAACTCGGCCGTGCGGTAGAAACTACTGAACCTGCCACCTGGGTCAACGGTGGCGGGGTCAATGAAACCAGCGTACTGGCCTCCAAAGTCACCCGCTATAGCTACGATGTGTTTGGTAACCTGTCACAGACTGCCTTACTCAGCAATCCGGCAAACGACAGCTGGGCAGTGAGCCGCTATTTCTATGACAAGCAAGGCCAAAGAACCGCCAGCATCAATGCACTCGGCTACGTCAGCTTCAGGACTTACGATGCACAGGGCAATGTCAGCAGCAGCACGGAATATGCCAATGCAGGCAGCGTCAATGTAGATGGCAAACTGGTCTTCCCAATCAATAGCAGTGATGACCGTACGACACTGTTTGCCTATGACAAGGCCAACCGCCAGGTCAGCCAGACCCGCATCAACGTCGGGTTCAGTGATGGTACCAACGATATCAGCACCGGCCAGCGCAGCCGTGGCAATGTCACGACCAGCGTTGAATACGATGCCCTGGGCAATGTCATCAGCAGCACTGATGCTCAAGGTAACCGCAGCTACCGCTATTACGATGTCCTCAACCGCCTCAAAGCAGTGGCAGAGCCAGGGACTACGACAGAAGCTGGCGCCACTCTGATCACACTGACAGAATACAGCCGCGATGCTTATGGCAATGTCGTTACCAAGCGTGACTATGCCAATGCTGCAAGTTCCGTGGGCCAGTATAGTTATTCCTCGATCAGCATCAGCAACGATGACCACATCAGCCTGGCGCGTTATGATGTGCGCGGCAATGTCGTGCAAAATGCCGACGCCAATGGCATCAACCACTTTGCGTCCTACGATGCACAAAACCACCTGCGCAAGCAATGGCAAGGCGTGACCAACGCAGATGGCAGCGTACACACGCTGTTCACTGCCTATGAATACGATGCCCTGGGTCGCCGCACCGCCAGCATCACACCAGGCAGCAATGTACAACTCAGTGCCAACGGCAGCCAGCTCAATACCGTCAACCAGAACCAGGCAGCGGTAGTGCGCAATGAAGTCATCTACAACGCCTTCGATGAAGCCATCCGCGAACGCAGCAATGGCCAGGATGTAGCTACTTTCGATTATGACAATGCTGGTCACCTCTGGCGCACCAATAGCGGTGGCGTCACCCGTGTCATGCAATACGACGTACAGGGCCGTCAGACAGTTAGCTTAAGCAGCGCTGGCATCAGCACCGCCAGCCTCAACCTGGGCAATGGCGACCCGCTGGCCAACATCAGTACCGCCCACGAGGCAGACAGCGTCGCCGGTCTGCGCCGCAGCACCAGCCAGTACGATGCCCTGGGCCGTGCCGTCACCCTGACGTTGCCGACCCGCGATGGTCAAACGCCCGTCATCCGCCAAAGCTACGACCGCTGGGGCAACCTCACCAGCCGCAGTGACCTCAATGGCTACAACGGTGTCACGACCTTCCAGTACGATGCCAACAACCAGCTGATCCGCCAGATCAGCCCGGATGCGGCGGGCCAGCAAAGCGTCAACAGCGCCATTACTGAAATCTATTACGACCGCCTGGGCCGCCAGATCGCCAACCGCGATGCCAATGGCAACGTCAACCGTATGGCCTATGATGCCAGCGGTCAGTTGATCAAGGAAACCCATGCTGATGGCGGCATCGTCAGCCACGCTTACGACAACTTTGGTAAACAGGTTCAATTGACCGACGCCAATGGCAACCACATCCGCTACCAGTATGACAAACTGGGCCGTCTGATTACCTCTACCAGCGACCTGGTTGGCGTCTACAGCACCGAGACCGGCAATGTGACCGGTAAAATCCAAAGCCTCGTCAGTCGCACCAGCTACGATGAAGCAGGACGTGTTACCGCCCAGACCAATGCCAATGGCGAAACCACCAAATATGGTTACGACCTGCGTGGCAATCTCATCCTCACGACCAAACCCATGGGCCAGTATGACCAGTATGCCTATGATGCCCAGGGCAACCAGATCGCCCACCGCGATGCCATCGGCAACATCAGCACCTGGCAATATAATGTCCAGGGCCAACTGCAAAGCCACAAAGACATCGGTGGTGCCACCTACACCTACCGCTATGACAGCGCTGGCCAACTGCTGCAACAAACCAATACCCGTGGCCAGAACCTCAACTACCACTACAACGAAGCAGGGCAAGTCACCCAGATTCGTGACCTGGCTACCGACAAGACCACCCTGTACAGTTATAACCTGGCAGGTAAGCACACGAGGGAACAAACTATCCAGGCTGATATCAGCCTGCAAAACACCCGCCTGAGCTACAACGCCCAGGGCCAGGTTTCCCTCATCGAAGCATTGGATGAGGGCTATACCAGTGTGCTTGAGTACGACAAAGCCGGTAACCTCAGCCATGAAGTCAATATCCAGGTAGCACAGACAGCGGGGACAACGACACGCCAGGTCAGCATCAGTGGCAGCAGCCATACCGTCAGCCATGAAACGGTACAAACCAATGCCATTGTCCACAACAACAGCTATGCCTATGACAGCATGCAAAGGCAGACCCTGGTCGAAGGCACCAGCAGCACCGCCGACCAGAGCAGTCTGACGGCAAGTCAGGGACATCTGCTGACTTACGACAAGAATGGCAATGTTGCCAGCGACACTGCCTGGGGCAAAGAGTTGGTCGCCCAGATACCGCTGGGTACCAACGGCCAGCCAGATACCAGCCGCACCACCTATATCGTGCGGGAAGGCATGATTACCCGTTACTTCAGCTATGACGTCGCGAACCGGGTTAGCAAAGTGGCTGTCGCCAGTTATGACCAGCAGGGGAATCGTTTGCCGCAATACTTTGCGACGGTTGTGGATGAACGTATGTATGACGGTGCGGGGCGTTTGCTGCAGGAAGGGATTAACGGCAATTTAACGGAAGGCTATCTGCAGGCTTTGCAGGATATCCAGCTTGCCGCCTTTGCGGAAGCAAACACCAGAAAAGCGCATTATTACGATGCCAATGGACTGCTCACGAGAGACTTGAGCTACAACGTGCAAGGACAAAGTACACAATCAAGCCGCTACAGTAACTACGATGCGGCGGGACACTTACGTGGTTATAGCAGCAGTGACATGACTGGTAATAGCGTCAACGTCGCCCTCGACCTGATTCTGGGTGAAGGGTATTTGCAAAGTCAGATCAAGTCTACTTACACCAATGGTGACTGGTCGACGCTCAATAGCTGGGTCACCCAGCAAATCAGCTATGACGTCAATGGCCAGAAAACCCAGGTCAAGCATGAAGAGAGGTTCACGAACAACACGACAGTGACGTCTTACAAGCATCAAGTCACGGATGCGCGTGGTCAGGTCCTTATCAGTGAGCAGGCCAATACAGCGACGAGTAACCTGATCGTGAACGGCCAGGTGTTTAATAGCTGGACGGGGGCGAACCATAATAACTTTGCGGCCAATAGCGGGAATGGGACGGGTAAGACGGATGTGTGGGTGGAGCCGGCTCCGGCACCAACGGCGCAAGCTTCAGCACCAACAACATCGGCTTTGTTTGCAGCCCGCGGCATGTTTAGCATGATGGCGGTGGATGAGGCCGGTGATGAGAGTGAGGTCACTGAAGTCATCGATAGCAGTGAGGTGAATCTGGTTGCAGAAGATGATGGTGAGGACCTCAGTCCTGCGCCTATGATGATGCGGGCCATGAGTATGAGCAGCACAGAAAGCAACACTCCACTGACCGATGGTGGCCCACCGCCATTGGACAGCAATAGCGCGGCTACCACAGGTGAAGGCGAGGCACCGATGCCACCGGCTTTAATGCCACCAGTCACATCAACGATTATGGATACACTGCAGACAGCGCTGGGTTTCCGCATTGGCATGTACACCTCTGCAACGATGCAGTTACAGCAAATCATGGAAACCAATCCGTCGAATGCGGCGGTAGCAATCGCTGCGTGGCAGACCTATATTGCTGACTTGCAAAATCAAATTACCAGCATCAGGGCGCAGATTTCTGTATTGCTGGGAGAGACACCGCCAACCGATCCGGGCAATCCGACGAATCCAACTAATCCAACAAACCCGACGAATCCGACCACGCCAACAACACCGACATTGCCGCAGCCACCAGCTTTGCCTCCAGCTGTTGACTCCAACGACCTCGGCATGCTGCAAGCAGAACTGAATTACCGCGCTGGTTTGTTGGCACAGGCAACTACGCAGTTGCAGCAACTGACGGCGTCCAATCCGACGGCAGCTTCTACTCTTGTGGCTTGGACGACCTATATCGATGGTTTAAAAGCGCAGATCAATAGCATCAATGCGAAGATCGCGTCTTTGCAACCGACGACACCAACGGCGCCACCTGCACCGGCGGGGACGCTTGCTGCGGCAACCGTGGCTAGTGTTTCGCTTAAAGCAAATGTGGAAGCGAAAAATGCGGCCAATGCGAATGTGACGGGGAATGCGGTGTATGCGGTGAACAATTACCAGAATGCGGTGAGCCTGGGGACTGCGGATGCGGCGCAGGACAGGACGGATGCCATGTTAGCGGAGAGAAACCGTAATTTTGTTAATCCGACGTTGGGTGGGACGGATGTGAGCAATGTGACCGGGGCAAGCGACGTATTGGATGCGATTGCCCAAACGAATGTGCTTACTACCTTGACAAAGGATAATGTACTTGACGGATTCAATGACCCGGCTTTGAAAGACATACGCATCAAGATTGGTAATTCATCAAAGGATGTTGATGGTACGAACATGTTCCACCAGGAGTGGAGGGATGAATATACGGAAGGTGGGGGAGGCAGTCGAGACTTGTATATTGGTGGAATTATTGCAGGTGGTGATCCGGCGGAAATTCAACAGTTAATTGATAGTGGCGTTGTTACGCGAGAAGAAGCTGGTCTCATAATGAGCAATATTAATGCTGGCAAATTAGGTGGTGATAGTGATAGTGGCGGTGATGATACTGACAGTGAGGGTGGTAGTGGCAATGGATTGTTGATACAAAACTCGGATATCGATACAGTTGATGTCGGAGATATTGGTAGTTTGCTCAATGGGATTGATATTCAGGTTGATGGAAGTAGTTTGAGTACGATCAATAATGGATTGGATCAAATTCAAAATGTTTCCAGCACTGGCAGCAATACAGGAGGAAATGTCGTTATTGTTGATACAACCATTCAAAGGTGGGAGCACACTGGAACAAAAGCAGATGTGCAAGCCGCGAAAAATGAGGTGCAAACCACCCAGGGTAATACAAGTACGATTAACACTAATCTCAATAATGCAGCTCAAACGGTGACAGTTCCAATTGACAATCCATCGGGAGATTTTTATGGAACCGTGGAAACTGCAAACACCTCTAACATGACGCACCAAGACCAAATGTCAAAGGTGGGGGATGTCGGTATCGGATTTGGTGAAGGCCTAGTCAACGGCACAACTAAATTCGTAGCAAGCGTTGCAATAACTACTTCTGAAGGCGCACAGATGCAAGCGCTGATTGATGCTGGTTATGATCCATTGCAAGCATATGATATTGCGAGAAGTACTACAAAAAATTGGACAAACGGTGAGGTGTTCCATCCTGCGAATGATGCGCAAAAATTAGGTAATGTTGGCGGTGAGATTTTTAGTCCATTTGCATACAGTGGTGGAATTAAGATTGTTACTAGGATTGTTGAGACAGGTGCGGAAATATTGGCAGTTGTAAGAACTGTTTCCAACACAGTGATTAAAGCTGAAGAAGTGATTGGTGCTGCAAATGGAGCAGGAAAGCCAAATTTAATTAATCCTGCAGGTCGTATGGATAATTGTACGGCTTGTGTTTCTGCAAACGTTTTAAATAAATTGGAAAAGAATGGCGTAGAAGATTTAGTTACGGCACAACAAATTGAATTAAAAGTTGCAAACGCGGGAAGAGATGCAGCCCTTTCGGAAAGTCAATCTGTAAGTTATATTGAGAGGGCGACGAACACCACTGCAGTGAAAACACCTATTGCCGCTGAAGGTGCACCTGTAGGTAATTACGCAGTATATGCTCAAACAGAAAACGGAGGCCATGTTCTCTATGGGCAAGTACTGCCAAATGGGAAATTTTATTTTTATGATCCACAGATTGGTGGAGGTGCGATGACATTAGAAGAAGCACGACAAAAGTATAATTTAACTCGAACTTATTTTTTGAAACCAAATTCATGATTCGTCAATGCGACATATGCGGTAGCCAGATAGAGACTGGCGTTGGTACTTGCAAGAATTGCGGAATGACTTATTCTGCCGAAGATACCGACGACCTGACAGTATATAACCAGCCTCAATGGGGGGTTATATCAATTAATTTATCGGAATTTCCGGTTAACGAGCGTGAAGATATTTTTCTTCAGGCGAAAGATATCTGGGCCAATCTTGAAAGTGAGACAAGTCAAAAATTGTTTGCAGGTCAATTTCATGAAGCATCCCCTCTAAATCCAGAATTGAAACTGTATGGTCCTTATTCTTCATTTGTTAAGTTAAAAAATGAGATTGTTGGTACATCTGGAAATGCAAACTGGCTAGTTTTTTTTAATTTAACGTTAAAGGAAATTTATGAAGTTCGTGATGGAATGAAAGGGAAAAGCTGAGGGAGAGGGGGCGTCATTACGATGGTGGCCGGGACTGAGGCGAAGTCAAGTGTGTTGTTTGCACTGAAAATTGACCCCGTCGTATGACCGGGAGGCCGCCTTCGCCAGGAAGTGGAAGGTGGATCAAACTGACAGGGTCACCCATTAGCCGCCCATTGTCAACGGTTCGAATTT